>NZ_JAQGFI010000008.1:0-315667 GCF_027854095.1 Rhodococcus sp. C-2
ACCGCATTCAGCACGCGGAGGACGACCGCCCGCCGCTTACCGCCGGCACCGCGTCACCAACGTCCGTTCCTCATACAGCTAAATCGGTCACCGCCGACAAGGTAGTCTCCCGCAGCAACCGTTCGGTGAAGCTGGGATGAACTACCGGGGTATGACACGACGGGCTCAAAAGATCAGGGTGCAGATGGGGGTCGTCCCCGATGGTGCCTGATGCGATCTCGCTTCAGAATTGAAGCATGACATTCGAAAGCAACACACCTCGCCCCTTCACCCGTTCCAACGACAAGAAAATGTTCGCCGGAGTGTGCGGCGGAATTGCAGATTACTTCGGCGCCGACGTAAATCTTGTCCGTCTACTCGCCGTTATCGCGGCTATTTGCACGGGTGGAACCGCGGCTTTGGTATATCTCGCCGCCTGGATGCTCATGCCGTTAGGTTGAGAATTCCGGCACTTGACATGGCGAGAATTACGCGCCGACAAAAGGTATTTCGGGGCCTACGCGCCAACACGAGCAGGCCCCGAAATCGACAATCTACTTGGCGGCCTTCAACTCTCCACCGCTGAGCGCAGCGAGGGCCTCGAGACCCTTGACGGCCAGGCCACTGACGCTGCCCAACCAAGATGTTCAGTGGTTCACTTGGGACGAGCAAATGACGCCGATCAGAAAACTCAGGGAACGACAGGCGGCGTAAAGCTGAGGTGTCGAGAGATTATCGTTCGACCAACTCACGATTTTGGTCGGAAACTGCCTGCAGAAGCGCCGTGAACCCCACCCGCAATAATTCGATGTAGTGCTCGATATCTGGCATCGTCTCTCGCGAGACAATGACATTGAGCGTCAGAGAACCTCCACGCGCAGCAATGAGGAAGTGGCGCAGAATGTCTCCGTCGACCGGCGCCTGCCCGCCGAGAACTGCCACCGCCGGCGCACCTTCGAAGACATTGCCGTCGACCGATACCGGGACATTGCTGATCGTCGTGTTCTGAATGACCTTGTGCGAAGGGTCAAGCTTGTTGATCCGACGCGAGAGACCGGTGAGTCTGAGCAGAGCCGCGGGCGACGTTTCGATGCGTGTGCCGTATCGACGGACGGCTGGGTGCAAACTCCGCCCCTTTGCCATCAGCGCCGAATCCCTGATTCGTGTCAGCCGCTCGACCGGATCTTCGACGTCCGTGTGCAGATCGACCGTCAACAGCGCCAGTTGGTTGGCCGATTCCCATTCGGCGATCTGCCGCATCGATCGGGGAACCATCGCCGCCAACCCACTGCCTGATTTCTCGCCCTTCTCCGACAGGTATGCGTCGAGAGCGCCGGCGACGACGGTCAGGAAGATGTCGTTGACCGTCACGTCCGGAACGGCCGCTCGGATCGCTTTGATGTCTGCGCCGTCCAGCGTCAGGAAATCGATCGTGATGTCTCCGCCCAGCATGCCGTTGAATCGGGTCGGCAGGCGGTCGGCCGAGTACGTAGGCAGCTCTCCGGCCTCTTCCGCCTCCCGAACCGTCTCGGCCGCAACCTTTGTCACGGACAGACCCCGGCCGAAACGGATCGCCTGGCCGGGCAAACCCACGACCGTGCGCCCGATCAAATTCAGCGACGAAAGCCCCGAACCGGCACGCTTCGTCTCCGGCTTCGGCGGACCGGAGAACAGAAGGTTGGTCAGATCGCGGATCGCCAGACCGTCACCGGCCCCGTGGTGGGTCTTGAGCATGATCAGCGTCAGATTGCCCGGTAGCTCGTCGATCCCGTGCACTCCGGTCATGACGTGCAACTCCCAGGGCGGCCGGGACAAGTCCATCGGCTCACCGAGCGAGCGCCCGAGCAATTCACGAACCGGCGCCCACCCGGCAACCGGGGCACGATGGACGTGCACGTGATCACCGACGTCGAAATCGGCCGGGACCCAATAGGGATAGTCCAGATCCAGCGGAACTCGCTGGAGTCGACTCGTGAACAGTGGCCAGTATCCGAATCTTTCGGTGATCCACCGAACCGCGTCGTCGTGCGTCATCTCTGCGAGCGGATGGCCCGTCGTGTCGAAGAAGTAGGCGCAGACCATGTGGCTCAGATGTCCGCCGGACTCGTTGTAGACGAACTCCGCGTCTCGCGGCCCCATCTGAGATACCGCGGCTGGCAACGAGTTCCGAAAGATCATGCATGCCCCTCAATTCCGACGCTGAACGAATGTCCGAATTGTAGCGAGCTGACATGCCGATCCTCTGGGTTCTGCTCGGAATCGTTGGGTATCACCGGATCCAGCAATCGGAAAAGGTGCCTGTGATTCCGATCGATCAGGAGGCAACCTCTTGGTTAGGTGAATCCGCAATCTGCATCGCGGCTGCCGCTGCCAAGTCATCGAAACTTGCCTCCCCCGCACGAGCAAAAGCCCGGCCCACCGAATGGTGGGCCGGGCTCTAGGAGCTAGGTGGAGATGGACTCAGAAGTCCATGCCGCCCATGCCGCCGGTCGGATCGCCTGCAGGCGCTCCGGCCTTCTCGGGCTTGTCAGCGACAACGGCTTCGGTCGTCAGGAACAGAGCCGCGATGGACGCTGCGTTCTGCAGTGCCGAGCGGGTGACCTTGACCGGGTCGTTGATGCCTGCAGCGAGCAGGTCGCCGTACTCGTTGGTCGCAGCGTTGAGGCCGTGACCTGCGGGCAGGTTGGAGACCTTGTCCGCAACAACGCCGGGCTCGAGGCCTGCGTTGAATGCGATCTGCTTGAGCGGAGCGGACAGTGCAACGCGAACGATGTTCGCGCCGGTTGCCTCGTCACCTTCGAGCTTGAGGTCGTCCAGTGCGGGAGCTGCCTGGAGAAGTGCAACGCCACCACCGGCGACGATGCCCTCTTCGACGGCTGCCTTTGCGTTACGCACTGCATCTTCGATGCGGTGCTTGCGCTCCTTGAGCTCGACCTCGGTAGCAGCGCCGGCCTTGATGACTGCAACGCCGCCGGCCAGCTTGGCCAGACGTTCCTGCAGCTTCTCACGGTCGTAATCCGAGTCGCTGTTCTCGATCTCGGCGCGGATCTGGCTGACACGACCGGCGATTGCGTCGGCGTCGCCGGCACCCTCGACGATGGTGGTCTCGTCCTTGGTGATGACGACCTTGCGTGCCTGGCCGAGGAGCTCGAGGCCTGCGGTCTCCAAGGAGAGTCCGACCTCTTCGCTGATGACCTCGCCACCGGTGAGGATGGCGATGTCGGCGAGCTGAGCCTTACGACGGTCACCGAAGCCGGGAGCCTTGACGGCAACAGACTTGAAGGTGCCACGGATCTTGTTGACCACGAGGGTGGAGAGAGCTTCGCCCTCGACGTCCTCGGCGATGATCAGGAGCGGCTTGCCGGACTGGATGACCTTCTCCAGCAGGGGCAGCAGGTCCTTGACCGTGGAGATCTTGGAGCTGACGAGCAGGATGTACGCGTCTTCGAGGACGGCTTCCTGACGCTCTGCATCGGTGGCGAAGTACGCCGAGATGTAGCCCTTGTCGAAGCGCATGCCCTCGGTGAGCTCGAGCTGCAGGCCGAAGGTGTTGGACTCCTCGACCGTGATGACGCCTTCCTTGCCGACCTTGTCCATAGCCTCGGCGATGAGCTCACCGATGGACGGGTCGCCGGCGGAAATACCGGCGGTAGCAGCGATCTGCTCCTTGGTGTCGATCTCCTTGGCGGTCTCGAGCAGGCGAGCTGTGACAGCCTCGACAGCCTTCTCGATGCCGCGCTTGAGGCCGAGCGGGTTCGCGCCGGCTGCGACGTTGCGCAGACCTTCACGGACCAGTGCCTGTGCGAGAACGGTAGCGGTGGTGGTGCCGTCGCCAGCGACGTCGTCAGTCTTCTTGGCGACCTCCTTGACGAGCTCGGCGCCGATCTTCTCGTACGGGTCGTCGAGTTCGATCTCCTTGGCGATGGAAACACCATCGTTGGTGATCGTGGGGGCGCCCCACTTCTTTTCGAGAACGACGTTGCGACCCTTGGGGCCCAACGTCACCTTGACAGCGTCGGCGAGGGCGTTGAGGCCTCGCTCGAGGCCACGACGTGCCTCTTCGTCGAACGCGATGATCTTTGCCATTGCGAAGTGATCCTCCGGATAGGGGGTGACACACAAGGTGACCGCTCGTCGGGTCACCTCATCGGCACAAGGCGACCGTTTGACCGGTCACCTCATTACACGGGCGACCGATTTGCCTGGTCACCCATCTACGCCTGTGGTCTAGTCAGTGCCCGCGACGGACGACCGGGGGTGTCTATGGTTCCCGGTCTCACTGCCTCGACCTGGCACTCACGGTTCGCGAGTGCCAACTGCATTTTTAGCACTCGAGCGTGCCGAGTGCAAGGTTGAGCCTCAGCCCGCGATGCAGAACTGTCCGTTACTCAAATTGACCGCGAACGAGAGCACTCCGACGCAGTCGACGCCATTGGCATCGGCTGTAGCGCCCGCCCCGTAACCGGCGATGGCGAAGGTGACATTTCCGTCAGCCGCCCCGGCCCGCGCGATACCGCCGCCGAGCGCGAATGCCTGCGCCTGACCGTTACCGCGAGACGCCCCCAGCGCGGTTCCGAAGCCGTTGGCATATGAATTGGAGTAGCCGTTGTCGGCGGCGACGCTCACTGCCGTACCGCTCTCGGCGGCACCGGCCTGCGCGCGGCCGGCTCCGACGGACTGCGCGCCGCAGCTCGCGGTCTCGGAGACCTGGATGTCATTTGCCGACGGCGGCGAGACACACGCGACGGGCGCCGCGGAAGCAGCTCCCGCACCGGTCAGCGCCAGCCCGGCGGCGAGCCCCATACCTACAGTCATCACAGCCCCTGTTCTCGCCAGGCGGCCCCCCAACCGACTACTGGAAATTCCGCTGACTCGAGAGTATGAGCGACGGAACCAGACTGACGAGATCAAGGGCATAGAAACTCCTTCGTGGAACAAGTTCATTGGATTCGGGCGCGAGAGTACCCGCTCGAGTGAAGTCCGTCACCCCCGCCTGGTCAAGCCTCGAGGACGACCCCGAGAAGGGCCGGGAGATCCGCGACCGAATCGATGACATGATCGGGCTTCTGAACCGAGAGGTCGAGCACTGTTTGCCGAAACTTGCCTGTGCGCACCAGAACTCCGGTCAGGCCGACCCGCTGCGAGGAGAGGACGTCCCCGATCAGATCGTCGCCGACCATCACCGTCGCCTCAGGTTCGACATGCATCAACTCCGTGGCTGTCAGGAACCCCGTGAGAGACGGTTTACCCACTGCGGCGATGTTTACACCCGCCACTTCCTCGAAGCCGGGCAAGTACGTTCCGGTGTCGATCCGAAGGCCGTCTACGGTCTCCCACATCATCCCGCGGTGCATCGCGACGACGGGCACTCCGGCGAGCAATAGTTCGAGCACTCGGCTCAGCGCCTCGTGGGTGAACTCCGGGCCGGCGCCGCCGAGAATCACGACCTCGGGATCGGCGTCGTCGAACTCGATTCCCTCGAGATCGGCGGACACGTCACCGTGATTGAGTACCCACGCCCTCGCGTCCGGGTACGTCGCCCGCACGTACTCCCCCGTGAGCCTGGCGGCAGTAACTATCTGGCTCGCCTCCACCTCGATACCGGCGTCGCACAACCCCTGCGCGATGAGTGTCGAACTGCGCGAGGTGGTGTTGGTCAGAAACCCACAGGCCAATCCGCGCCGCCGAACTTCGCGTACTGCTTCCCCTGCTCCCTCGATCGGCTGCCAGGACGTGAGCAGGACTCCGTCGATATCGAACAGAACACCTTCGATGTCGGCCATTGCACCAGCCTATATTCGCCATCGAGGTCCTGCCGAGGCGTCGAAACCCGAAATCCGTCCATCGCTCAGTAGGCTCCCACCCATGGACCTGCGCGACGACGACCTCTTCTCCGTTGCCGGTTCTCTGGCCGAATTGCTCGGCGCTCCCGTCACGATCGAGGACGAGAACTCGACGGTTCTCGCGTACTCCGGCGGCGAGCAGGCCGTAGACGAAGCTCGCATCGGCACGATCCTCGGTCGGCAGGTACCCAGCCGATTCCGCCAATTACTCTCCGATGCAGGAGTATTCGATCGGCTTCACCGAGAGAGCGATCCCATCTACGTCGACCTCGAAGACCCCGCGATCACGCCGCGACTGGTTATCGCAGTTCGCGAGAACGATCACCCCGTCGGCTCGATCTGGGTCGCACTGGCCGGAACACCGACGCCCACACAGGAATCGATACTTCGTTCCGCGGTATCTGTCGTGGCCGAGAGAATCGCCTCGGAGCGTGACCGGGTCGACAGCACACGTCGTCGCCAATCCCAGCGCGTCCAAGCACTGATCGGCGGTGGCGAACCCGCATTCCGCGCCGCCGACGACTTGCGGTTGGCAGGTCCGCTCACGGTGGTCGCGGTCGGAACCGTCACGGGACCACTGCCGGCGGGGTTGGTCGCCTCCTTGAGCTTGTACCTGGACACTCTGGCCGTCGACGCCGTGATCGCACAGTTGATCGACTCGACGTACCTTGTTGTCGGCGCTGACGAAGCGAACGCCCGCCGACTGTTGGAGGACTTCCTCAGCCGCGCCCGCACACGAGCACAACTTGCCGTTGCGGTGGGCCGCACCGTGAAATCAGCCAGCGAATGCCATTTGTCACGCGCCGACGCCGACCATGTTCTGGGCGCGCTGCGACACAACCGGTCCGGCGGGATTGTCGCGGGTATGAACGACACCTTGGCGTCGGTACTGGCCTTACATGTTGCCGACATATTCGACGGACTGAGCACCGCCACACCTATGCACGCCCTGGAAGGGTACGACCGTCGACATGGAAGCGAACTCGTCGCAACGGCCCACACCTTCCTCGACAAGGGCGGTGATGTCGCGAGTTCCTCCGCAGCATTGCATGTTCACCCCAACACTCTCCGCAATCGATTACGCCGCTGCAAGGAGATGTGCGGGGTTGACCTGAGCGACGCGGACACTCGACTGATCCTGATGCTTCAGTTCAAACTACGAAGTTCCTGAGCCGGCGAAGAAGGTATCGGAGCATCTCCCGCGCCGCTCCACTTTGGGGGGTATTCGACAAAATATCACCCAAAAGTATTAACGACCAGTCCGCCAAAAGTCATAATTACCGGCCACGATTCCCAAAACCCAGCAATTCGGCAATCATCAATCTTGCAATCTGGTTAGCGTTCCGCAAGATCTTCCTCTCACGGCCCAAATAGGCCATTTTGGTTGCCTGACCAGCACAAATGAAACACGTTTCAGTTTGGTTCTACAAATTCCTAGTCAAAGTGGACTTGCTCGAGCTAACCTCATTCCCGTCACGCCACATAAGACCCCGAACGCCACACGGATCTCTTAGCAGAACGATCGCAAGGGTCCGTGCACTAGTCGAACCTGCTCTTTGTGGAATGCAACAAGCATGCGCCGATGTACAAAAAGTCTTCCAGATCTATCGAAAGGATGGAACTTCATATGATCGCAATGTTCCTTCAAGCAACGGCTGCGTTGTTCACCGGATTACTGGACAATGTATGGAGCGGATCCCTAGTGCCCGGCATCGAGGGCGCCACCGGCTCGCTAGCCGGATTAATCGAGACCGGCTCATCGCAACCCTGATCCATTTCAGAACATCACCCAACGACAGGAGTAAACGATGGATCTAGGATCGATGGTGCCTTACCTCAAGGAACCGATAATTTTGCAGATCATTTCATTGCTCGTATACAGAGGCTCCATGGCGTCAGTCGACTTCGACTGGCAACCCCCACTCGGCTGACTTCAACAGAATTTCCTACCGTGATAAAAATCTACCGCAAGGAGCGTTAGCATAGTGGATACAGCAAGTATAATCGACGCAGTCACGAGCATTGATTCGCAATCATTGCTACCCCCGTTCGTTTATGTGCAGGCAATAGTCGACGGCATCTTCAAGTCTATCTCCGCAGCCATCAACCTAATGGCTAGCGGTTCTGCAGGTATTGGTGGAAGCATTCAGACCGCCCTCGGCTCGACCGTTGCCCCGTAGTCGGGAGAGGAGACAATAATGTTCGATCTTTCAATGAGCTATCTGTCGGATCTGATGGGATTTGGCTCAATCGACCTAGTAGGTACGTTCGCGAAGTATCTCAACACCCTGTCCGCGTACACGCCGACGCCGCTCTAAGGAAAGGTGATTTACAATGCTGCAAAGATATATCACCAGTTTGATCGCCTGGGCTACTGGGACCATAGAGTTGACCGGCCTGGGAAGTACCATTCTGCAGAAGTAAATTCTCTGGTGCAACTTCTCTACTCTGAACTTCGATGATCCCCGAGGCTCCAATTCGCCTCGGGGGTCATTTCGCGTTCCAAGCACGAGAGTTTTCCAGGCACGAGAGTTCCGGGCCACGAGAGTTCCGGGGCACGGACACTTTGATCCGGCACCCGCCACGTGAGGAGTTCGACATGAGACTGCCCAACCTGCTGGATGCGGCTGTCACACAGGTGAATCCGCGAGACGCGGACTTCGTCTACAACGAGTCCGCCGGCCACCTGAAGCATCTGGTCGGCGTGTACTTCTTCGAAACATCTCAGCACCCAGCCGCAGAATTCACGCAGGCGCAAGCCGTCGATTGGGTCACCGCCAGGCTCGGACACAATCGCATGTTCACCCACCGAATCCAGCACACGCCACTGGGACTCGGCCATCCGTACTGGGTTCCAGACCCCAACCTGGATGTGGGCGACCACGTGCGGGTCAACGCGATTTCCGAGCCGGGTTGGGCACCATTTCAAGAAATGCTCAGCGCCCTGCTGACCTCGAGAATGGATCTCAGCCGCCCACCCTGGGAACTGCACTTTTTCACGGGGATCGAGGGGCTTGACGCTCTACCCGGCAGGCTGACGGCGGTTGTGCTCAAGTCTCATCACAGCGCGGCCGACGGAATCGCGATCCGAATGCTGGGTGAAGCCATATTTTCGGATGCGCAACGGCCGAGGAAATCAGCACCTGCAATACGGTTCCTACGGGGACGTCTCTTCACGCGATCAGTGCTGAGTTTCCCCGGCCAACTTATCCAGTTCGCCAAGAGCATTCCGGGCAATCGGGCTGCTGCCCGTGCGGTAGTCGAGGCGAAGAGTGCTGGAGAATGGGACGAGTGCATCTACGAAAGTACTAGCACCCGCTTCAACTGCAAGGTAAGCGGGTCGGCATTGGTGGAGCCGATCATCCTCGCAGGCAACGAGGTTCGGCATGTGAAGAACGCAGTCCCCGGAGCGACTGTCAACGACGTCCTTCTGGCTGTGGTCGGTTGCGCGATGGCGCGATACCTTACCGAGAAGAGCGAAGCGCCTCGAGGTTCTCTGTTCGCGATGGTTCCGCGGTCCATGCGCAAGCAAGAGGAGTGGGAGTCCGCAAACCAATTGGTGAATCTGTCCGTGAACATGCACACCACGATCACGGATCCGCTGAAGAGACTCGCTCTCATCGCAGAGTCTGCACGCTCGGAGAAGGCCCGTACGTCCCACACAGCGGTCCGGCGGATGAGCACAGTGTTGGAGACCCTACCCGCTCCGATAGCGCGGTTGATGGCATATTCACGTCACCATGACGACTACAAGCCGGATGGGCCGCGGTATCAGCACACGATGGTGAGTAACATTCCGCTCTCGGTCAACGGACTGACCCTGAACGGGGCATCTGGCACTGCCGTACTCGCTAATCAAGCACCGGTCGACGGTGACGGGCTGCGGCACTTCATGGTAGCTGCGAGTGGCGGCAACCTAACGCTCAACGTGATTGCAGACGCCGCAACGATGCCAGATCTAGGCCACTACCTGGAGTTGCTTCGCGCGAGTTTCGAGGAACTGAAGGAAGCCGCAAAGACGCGTGAGCTCGAGAGCAACTCGACCGTCATCGCATCCTGATCCCTTATTCACCAAGACATTACGAGCCCGGCCTACCACTGCGGTAGGTCGGGATTCTTGTCGAGCGGGTAATTCTGCACGTAACTCGCATCCACATGGTCTGGAAGCGCCTCCCGGCACACACTTCTGGCACTCACGCACAAGACTACGCAAAACAGCGCTGCCTGAGTGGGGTGTCAGGCAGCGCTGCTAATCACCGGGGTCCGGATTGACTATGGATGCAGAACGCCCGCACCCGAATTCAGTGCCGGGTAACTACCGGTCGCACCCACCGCATTGGCGGGAATGCATGAGGTCGGCGCACTGACTGTCCCGAAGATAGGCACTGACGCCTTCGATGTGAAACGGAAGTAATTCGCCGAGAAGTTATACATCTGGGCCGCGGTGCCCTGAGTGTCGAACTTCACGTCCAACGCACTGTTCCGAGTTTGGAAACTAATCTTCGGAAGCTGGTATGTCACGCCTACGCCGACATCCGCACCGTCCACGATCAGTTGCGATCCGGTATCGGTGAGAGTGACCGTGCCTGTGTAGCCCGAACCGGAACCGGCCACCAGTGCGGCCGATCCTGCGACGAACGTCGCTGGGTCATAGCGGTAGACAAGCCTGACGTCATCAATGCCGAGGAATGTGACACCCGAGACGCCAGAACTGCTGGGCGTCGTCGCTGAACCGGGCTGAAGGGTGTATGAATTTACCCCGGGCGTGGCATTCACAGTGACGTGGTTAGCCGTGACCGAGGTTGGAACTACCTGATCCACGGTCTGCCCAACACTTACAGCGCGGCACGCCTGGTTATAGCTCGTCACCGTCGTACCTGCAGTTGCCGACGCCGGTGCAACTGCTGCGAATACCATGCCCGCCGAAGCAGTTGCTACTGCTAGAGCGGCCACCGTACGTTTTGCCGTTGAAACATGCATATCTTCTACTCCTCATTCCCTTTCGGGATCGGTTTTTAGCGTTGATAGCACTTCCTGCCAAAACGCAGTTCGAGTAAAGTTGAACTACTGCATTGACAGCCTCCGCATCACCGGAATTTTCGCGGCGAAGGGGAAGTCTTTGAGGCCGTGCGCAGCACGATAGGATTTGTTCACTACCGATGCACGACCGAAATCTTGACAACGGAGATTAGCGATACGACATCACCCGGGAATCATGTCTCGATTCCGAAAAAGATGACGTCCGACCGTGAGAAACCACCTCCAATCAGCTGGTTTGGTAGCACCCATTCCACTGGATGCTCACACCGAGCGGTAAGTTGGAACAGCTGATCGACGATTGAAGGCCATTCACGATTTGCCGTTTATGTGATGACCGTCACCATACCTCAATTACTAGAACTTGTAACAGTTCTTGAAAGAAATCTCTCGACAACTTGAAATGGCGCCCCCACTTACATCCAGGATTTGCACGCGACTAATACCAAGGAACTAACATTCAGTGAAACATTAATACTAAAGTATTAACAACGCAGCTCATTCGAGAGATGGTTAATACTTTAGTATTAATTCAAAAGTTCCAGCGCATTTACGAACCGACTCACTGTGATTCGCTTCCCAAGCGAGGGCTGTGCACTCGCACAACGCATTCCCCGAAGCTGTGGCCGAACGGCCAGTCCTTTTGCCGCCCCCGCGATTCATGCTTGGGAGAAGAGCCGGATGTGACCGGCGTCTCGGTTCGAGCAGAGTCTGTAGAAGGAGTGCGTCATGGGAACTCGTCAAAGCCCCGATCGTGTGGTCGTGGTCGGTGCGGGTGTTGTCGGATTGTCGACGGCCTGGTTCTTGCAGGAACGTGGAGTCGAGGTCACCGTCGTCGATCGCGACGGCGTCGCAGCCGACGCGAGCTGGGGCAACGCCGGTTGGCTGGCCCCCGCATTGACGCTTCCGCTGCCCGAACCCGCAGTGCTCCAATACGGCTTGCGCGCGATGCTCAGCCCGTCGTCCCCGGTGTACGTGCCACTCACCACCGATCTGAAGCTGATTCGGTTCCTGGTCGGGTTCGCGCGCCACTGCACGCCGTCGAAGTGGCAGGAAGCGATGTCGGTCTACACCGAGGTCAACCGAACAGCCTTGGGCGCGTACGACGAACTCGCCGACGGTGGCGTCAAAGAGCTGACCCGCCTGGCCGATCCTTTCCTCGCCGCGTTTGCGTCCGAGAAGGACCGACAGACCTTGGTGGACGAGTTCCATCACGTCGAAGCTGCCGGCGGAGAAGTCGACTTCGACCTCCTCGACTACGACGCGATTCACTCGCTCGAGCCTTCACTCGGCCAGGGTGTGAAAGCCGGTTTGCGTCTGCGTAATCAGCGTTTCATCGATCCCCCGTTGTTCGTGAACTCGTTGGCGGACGCGGTTCGTGAACGCGGTGGAGAAATCGTCAGCGGTTTCGACGTCACGCAGATCGACGATCGGGTCGGCGGAGTCACTGTTCGCAGTGCACACGGTGATTCACGCGACGGCGACGCCGTGGTCATCTCGAGCGGTGCCCGCTTGAACAAGCTCGCAGCACCGTTCGGTGTGCGCAAACTGGTGCAGGCCGGACGCGGATACAGCTTCAGTGTCAAGCCCGAGCACCTCCCCAAGAACCCTGTGTATTTCCCCACCCAGCGCGTCGCATGCACTCCGTTGCACGATCGCTTCCGAGTGGCCGGAATGATGGAATTCCGCAGCCCTGACGCGCCGCTGGATCCGCGCCGCGTGCAGGCGATCATCGATGCGGCCAAGCCGATGCTCAGCGGCATCGACTGGACTGCGCGGGAAGAGGAGTGGGTGGGATCACGACCGTGCACTACCGACGGCTTGCCGTTGATCGGAGCCACGAAGTCGCCGCGGGTGCACGTCGCCGGTGGTCACGGGATGTGGGGAATCGCCCTGGGTCCGTTGACCGGAAAGATGGTGGCCGACTCGATGACCGGCGCTCAGACGCCGACCGTCATGCGCCACTTCGATCCGCTGCGCTGACAGCCGGTTTCACCCACTTGTAGTACGCGCCCGTCAGCAGAACCAGCCATCCGGCACCGACGAGCAAAGCAACTCGGGTATCGGCGATGACGCCGAGCAACACGATGACAAAAGCCAGGAACACGATCGCGAAGATCTGACCGTACGGCCACAGCGGCACTGGAAACTTCAGTGCCGCTGTTTCGTCTGCACTCATCTGAGCGCGGGAACGGAACTGCGAGAGCAGGATCATGATCCAGACGAAAATCGTGGCGAAGGTGGCCAGCGAGGCGATGACGAGGAACACCTGGTCCGGGATCAGGTAGTTGAGCAGGACTCCCACCAACAGGGCACCGGTCATGATGACAACGGTCATCCACGGAACACCGTTGGCGGAGACTCTCTTCATCACCTGCGGGGCCTGACCGGCATGCGACATTCCGAACATCATGCGACCCGCACCGAAAACGTCGCTGTTGATGGCCGACAGGGCTGCGGTGATGACGACGATGTTGAGGATCGAAGCGGCCGTTCCCAATCCGAGGTTCTCGAAGATCTGGACGAACGGGCTGTTGTCGGAGTTGATGGCCTGCCACGGAATGATCGCCATGATGACGGCGAGGGTGCAGATGTAGAAGAGAATGATGCGCACCGGCACCGTGTTGACGGCTTTCCTGATGGTCTGCGCCGGATCCTCGGCTTCGCCCGCGGTGATACCGATGATCTCGGTGCCGCCGAACGCGAACATGACGATCGCGAAACACGCGACGAATCCGCCGAAGCCCGTCGCGAAGAACCCGCCGTCCGACCAGAGGTGGCTGATTCCGGCATCGGTGTCGTGAACGCCGAATCCGAACACGATGATCGCGATGCCGCCGGCGATCATCGCGATGATGGCGGTGATCTTCACGAGCGTGAACCAGAATTCCAGTTCGCCGAACACCTTGACGCTCAACAGGTTTATCGCGCCGATGAAGAAGACGACAGCCAGAACCCAGATCCATCTCGGTACGTCCGGGAACCAGAACTGCATGTACAGGCCGAAGGCGGTGACGTCGGCGAGGCACACGATCACCATCTCGAACGTGTACGTCCACCCGGTCATGAAACCGGCGAGTGGTCCGAGGTGCTTGTTCGCGTACTCGCTGAACGAACCGGAAACCGGGTTACGGACCGCCATCTCGCCGAGCGCTCGCAACACCAGGTAGACCGCGATACCGCCGATCAGGTAGGCCAGGAGCACCGACGGGCCGGCTCGTTTGATGGCCTCGGCGCTGCCGTAGAACAGTCCGGTTCCGATGGCTGATCCGAGGGCGATGAAGCGGATATGGCGCGCTGTCAGCCCTCGCTTGAGGCCATCCTGCGTCGCTGCGTCGCTGTTCACTTCTCGGTACTCCAGTCGGATGGATCGTCATACGTGCGCGAACCATTGTCCGCTACCACCGCGCGTGTTCCCGCACGACCCTGTTGGACGGCCGTACAGTGACCTGACACACATGGTCCATTGACGGATCGCTTACGATCGACAAAAGTGTTTGTAACTTTACGTAGCATCAACTCGACTGGAGAGACTGTGTCCAACACCCTCGAAGCAAGCATCGACATCGACGCATCACCGCAGGATGTGTGGGCAATCGTCGCCGACCTGCAGCGCATGGGCGAATGGAGCCCCCAGTGCAAGGTCATGAAGGTGATCGGCGGGACCGTGCGTGAGGGTGCCAAGACGATCAACGTCAACCGCAAGGGCCTGCTGGTCTGGCCGACGTCGTCGAAGGTCGTTCGCTTCGAGCCCAACAAGTCGGTGGCGTTCCGCATCGCGGAGAACCGCACGATCTGGTCCTACGAACTCGAGCCGACCGCTACCGGCACCAAAGTGACCGAGCGTCGCGAGGCTCCCACCGGAACGTCGAAGGTCTCGCAGTTCCTCGTCAAGACCGTCCTGGGCGGAAACGCCGACTTCGAGGTCGAGCTCGTCGAAGGCATGAATGCCACATTGAAGCGTGTGAAGAGCGAGGCCGAGGCGGCTGCACGCACCTCTGCTTGACCCTCGACCTGGTCGAGGCATCAGGATCCGTTCCATGGATCCCGTGATGACACAGATAGCGCAGGCACAAGAATTGGCGAGCTCCGGCGATCGAGCCGGGGCTCGCTCTGCGTTCGAGAAGGTGTGGGAAGAGATCAGCGCCGCCCCCGATGCGCTCCACATCGTCTCCCTCGCGCACTACATGGCCGACGTTCAAGACGATCCGGCTCAAGAGCTCTGCTGGGACCTGCGCGCCCTCGACGCTGCCGATTCGTTGACCGACGCGCGAGCCCAGGAACACCACGCATCGCTGCAGGTCGCCGGTTTCTATCCATCGCTGCACCTCAACCTGGCTGCCGACTACCGCAAACTCGGACGCGACGCCGAGGCCGTCGAGCATCTGACGAAGGCCGAGGCGTCGGTCGGCACACTCGCCGACGACGGTTACGGCCGGATGATCAGGGGCGCTATCGAGCGACTGCGGGCAGAATTGATCCGTGACCACTAGTTCCGCCCTCTTGACGATCGGCGAGATGTCCCGGGCGTCGGCGCTCCCGATCAGCGCGCTGCGGTTCTACGACAAGGAAGGCGTACTCGTCCCGCATTCCGTCGATCCGCACACCGGTTACCGCTGGTACACCGACGACCAACTCCGCGACGCACGCGTGATCGCCGGTATGCGGCGCGTCGGTGTTCCGATCCGCGACATGATGGCCGTCCTGACCGGACCGGAACCCCATTCGTGCCTCGACGCCCATCTGCGCAACCTCGAGGACGGTCTCGCCGACGCCCGCGCCGAACTGGGGCGAATTCACCGGCTGATCGATTCGCTACCTGCCTCCGGCGGCGTGGACATCGACTCGTGGGATCTACGACGCGCACTCGACGCCGTGCTGTTCGCAGTGAACGAGGAATCGGAGTTCCCGATACTTCGCGGCGTCCACCTCGACATTCACGACGGCGTCGCTGCGTTTGTCACCACTGATCAGTTCCGGCTCGCGGTCGCCGAGGTGAAAGTTCACTCCGCTCTGACGGTGTCCGCTGTCGTTCCCGTCACCTTCGCGCGATTGTTACGCGACGTCGCCGGCGTCGTGACGTTGACTTTCTCCGCGCGCACGGTGACTGCGTCGTATCCGGGAGGTGAGGTGTCCAGTCCCCTGATCGAGGACGGAGAGTTCCCGGATCACCGAATCCTGCGCGAGCACCACAACGCCGTCGAACTGAGCGGCGACCACCTTGCTGCCCTGCTCAACGGCACCGAGGACAGTGCCGTCGTCAGCGTTGGCGAAGACGGTGGTGCCCGGGTGGATCCGGGCGGAACAGATCCCCGTGAGAAGTTCCGAGTACTGGTCGACCGGCAGCGACTGCGCGACGCCGCCGCAGCCCAACCGGGGCGGCAACTGGTGATCCGAGTAAGCGGTGCGACGCTCCCGCTGGCGATACGCACCGGCGACTGTGTCGGGTACTACTCGTACTTGATGCCACTACAGCCTGTAGGAGAGAAGGCGTTCACGTAATCTATGGATGCTCTACCGCCCCGTACTGTCAGTGCGACCAGCAGAAGACCTACCGAGTAGTTAGAGGAGCCTGTGGCACGCCGACCCACACCCCCCGGAACCCCGCAACCCACCGGGATCGGACATATCGTCGATCTGGTTCGCCATGCGATTCCGCCACTTCATCCCGCCGGCCTGCCGTTCGTGCTGGCCCCGCTGGGAGTTGCAGCTCTGGGCCGCAACCGTAAGTGGGTGCGCCGAGCCGGTCTGACCACCGCCGCCGCATGCGCCACGTTCTTCCGTCACCCGCACCGGGTGCCGCCCAACCGCATCGGCGTCGTCGTCGCACCCGCCGACGGCGAGGTGGCGCTGGTCGACAACGCCGTTCCGCCCGCCGAGCTCAATCTCGGAAGCGAGCCGCGCCCGCGCGTCAGCATCTTCCTGTCGGTTCTCGACGTGCATGTCCAGCGCAGCCCTGTCGGTGGAACGGTCAAAGAGGTCGTTCACCAGGCCGGCAAGTTCCTCTCCGCAGATCTCGCCGACGCCAGCGAGGTCAACGAGCGCAACAGCATGCTGATCGAAACCGCCGATGGTCACGACGTTGCGGTTGTCCAGATCGCGGGACTGCTCGCGCGCCGCATCGTCTGCTACGCCGGTGTCGGTGACGTCCTGCCGATCGGCGACACGTACGGACTGATCCGTTTCGGCTCACGCGTCGACACGTACTTCCCCGCCGGAACCACACTCCTGGTCGAGCCGGGACAACGCACGATCGGTGCTGAAACAGTTATCGCGCAACTGCCGTGAAGACGCCGAAGATGAAGTCAGCCGTGAAGAAGCCGGGAGCAGCCCAACCCGGCGCGAAGATGCCCAAACGCACCCAGGCGGTGCGGTTGCTGCCGTCCGTCATCACCATCCTGGCGCTGTGCGCCGGGCTGTCCGCCGTCAAATTCGCTCTCGACGGACAACCCGGTACCTCGCTCGCGATGATCGGCGCCGCTGCCGTCCTCGATTCACTCGACGGCCGCATCGCGCGACTGCTCGACGCCACCAGCAAGATCGGCGCCGAACTCGACTCACTGGCCGACTCCATCTCCTTCGGCGTCGCCCCGGCCCTGGTCCTATACGTGACCTTGCTGGACGGCACCAGCATCGGCTGGATCATCGCGTTGATCTACGCGGTCAGCATCGTGTTGCGACTCGCCCGTTTCAACACTCTGCTCGACGACGACGACGTCCCCGCGTACGCACGTGAGTACTTCGTCGGCGTGCCGGCTCCGGCCGGCGCACTCATCGCCCTCACTCCCCTGGCCGCGACGGCTCAGTGGGGTGACGGCTGGTGGTCTTCGCACTTCGTCGTCATCGTGTGGACGCTCTTCTCGGCTGCACTGATCGTCAGCCGCATCCCGACGCTGGCGATGAAGTCGGTATCCGTGCCGCCGCACATGGCGGCCGGCCTGCTCGTCCTGGTGACGTTGGCTGCGGCCGCACTCATCACCTACCCGTACATCCTGCTGATCGTTCTCATCGCGATCTACCTGGTGCACATCCCGTTTGCCGTGCACTCGAAGCGGTGGGTGGCAGCACGTCCCGAAACCTGGGACATCAAGCCTTCCGAACGCCGCGCGATCCGACGCCAACCCAACGTCGGTGGTCGCCGCTCGGCCGCTCGTCTCGGATTGCGGCGACCCCGCTAGTCCACGACGTACTCTCGAGAGGTGACTTCGCCGGAACTCGCCCTCACCGTTCGACTCAACACCTCTGCCGCCGACCTACGCCGCGGGGTAGTGCGCTTGCACCCCGAAGCGTTGGCGGCGTTGGGCATCCGCGAATGGGATGCCATCGCACTCATGGGAGCCCGCGGCACCGCGACCGTCGCGGGCCGTGCGCCCACCGGAACCCCGGCAGGCACGATCCTTCTCGACGACGTCACCATGTCGAACGTCGGCCTGACCGAGAACTCATCCGTCGTGGTCGGTCCGGTGACGGTGTACGGAGCGCGATCCGTCTCCGTCACCGGCTCGTCCATGGCGACAAATTCGATCAGCTCGACGGTTCTGCGACAAGCCCTTCTGGGCAAGGTCGTCAGCGTCGGCGACACGGTCTCGCTCCTCCCCCGCGATCTCGGTCCGGGTACGAGCACTTCCGAAGCCACCCAAGCGCTTTCCCGTACCTTCGGCGTCGCGTGGACATCCGAACTGCTCACCGTCACGGCCGTCGAACCTGCCGGTGGTCCGGTCAGCGTCCAGCCGAATTCGGCAGTCAACTGGGGTTCCGGCTCGGCGGGCACACTGACACCGAGTGCGCTTGTTTCCAGTCCGGCCGCCGTCGCAATCGAGCCTGCACCGTCGGTTCCGCTGGATCACCTCGTCGGCGCGCAGGCGCAGGCAGCCAAGCTGACCGAGTGGCTCGGCCTGGCACTCGACGAACCAGAACTGCTCCGTACGCTCGGCGCCTCACCGCACCTCGGCGTCCTCATCACGGGCCCCGCCGGCGTGGGCAAAGCCACGTTGGCCCGCTCGGTCCTGTCCTCGCGCAAACTTGTCGAACTCGACGGCCCGGGAGTCGGTGCCACCGAGGCGAATACCCGCCTGCAGCGAATCGTCGACGCCGTTGCTGCCGTGCGCGGCGGTGGTGTACTGCTGATCAGTGACATCGACGCTCTGCTTCCGGCCACCGCGGAACCGGTATCCGCACTGATCCTCGAACAACTGCGCAGCGCCGTCGCAACCCCGGGCGTGGCATTCGTCGCGACCTCCGCCCATCCGGAGACCGTCGACGCGCGCCTTCGCGGCCAGGATCTCTGCGATCGAGAACTCGCACTTACCCTGCCGGACGGCGCAACCCGCAAGGCGTTGCTCGAACTCCTGCTCCGCCGCGTGCCCACCGGAACCCTCGAACTCGACGCCATCGCCTCGCGCGCAACGGGATTCGTGGTCGCCGACCTCGCGGCGCTCTGCCGTGAAGCTGCCTTGCGAGCGGCGACGCGGGCGTCCAAATCCGGTGATTCTCCGGAGATCACGCAGGAAGATCTTGTCGGTGCCCTCGAAGTGATTCGGCCACTGTCTCGTTCGAGTACCGAAGAACTGTCGATCGGCAGCGTCACCCTCGACGACGTCGGCGACATGGTCGAAACCAAACAGGCCCTCACCGAAGCGGTGCTGTGGCCGCTACAGCACCCCGACTCCTTCGCACGCCTCGGTGTCGACCCACCCCGCGGCGTGCTCCTCTACGGCCCTCCCGGCTGCGGTAAGACGTATCTCGTTCGTGCCCTTGCCAGCTCAGGTCACCTCAGCGTCCACGCCGTCAAAGGTGCGGAGCTGATGGACAAGTGGGTCGGCGCCTCCGAAAAGGCCGTACGCGAGTTGTTCCAGCGCGCACGCGATTCGGCGCCCTCGTTGATCTTCCTCGACGAAATCGACGCCCTTGCCCCGCGTCGTGGTCAAAGTTCCGACTCCGGGGTGTCGGATCGCGTCGTAGCCGCGTTGCTGACCGAACTCGACGGCGTCGAACCGCTACGCGACGTCGTGGTGTTGGGCGCCACCAATCGACCGGATCTGATCGACCCGGCTCTTCTGCGCCCCGGCAGACTCGAACGTCTCGTATTCGTACCGCCGCCGGATGCGGAGGCCCGCAAAGCGATTCTGCGTGCTTCCGGCAAGTCGGTACCGCTCGCCGAAGATGTCGATTTGGACATTCTGGCCGTCGATCTCGAGGGATACTCGGCAGCAGACTGCTCGGCTCTCCTGCGTGAGGCTGCACTCGCCGCCATGCGTCGGAGCATGGACGCGGCCGACGTGACGGCCGCGGACGTGGCAACCGCCCGTGAGAAGGTACGTCCCTCACTCGATCCCGAGCAGGTGGCACACCTACAGGCGTACGCGGACAACCGATAAGGACTGACCATGGCTGCTGATCTGGTTCTGTACAGCGACATCGTGACCATGCACGAGGAATCACCACGCGCCCAGGCGCTCGCCGTGACGGGCGGCCGGATCACAGCCGTCGGCGCGCGCACGGACGTCGAGAAACTGGTGGGGCCGGATACCCGCGTCGTCGACGTCGGAGGTGCCGCTGTTCTGCCGGGGTTCATCGAACCGCACGGTCACCCCCTGGAAGAAGCCATCGTTCTCGGGCCTGACGTCGTCGACATCCGGCCTGTCACGATCGCCGAGGCGGATGCCGTAGTTGCTGCCGTCGTCGACACTGTTCGTTCGCGAGGTGCTGCCGGCGCTTCTCTGAACGGTTGGGACCCGTTGCTGCAGAAGGGCCTACCCGATCCGACCATCGACTGGCTGGACTCCATAGCGCCGGAGTACCCCCTCGTGATCATGCACAACTCGGGACACGTCGCGTATTTCAACACGGCGGCAGCAGTGCAGGCCGGCATCACCCGCGATACCCCCGATCCGATCGGCGGATCGTACGGCCACGACGCGACGGGCGCACTCGACGGAGCCGCGTACGAAATGCCTGCGGTGTTCGCAGTCGCGGGCCACGCAGTCACCATCGGTGACGACTTCCCCGCACTGGTGGCGGCCGAATGCGCCCGGCTGAACGCCGCGGGAATCACCACCATCGCCGAATTGTCGTTCGACCCCAAGATGCGGCCCGCCCTGGCAGCGATAGCCGACGCCGGACTCCTCACCACCCGCCTGCGGCTCTACGAGATGTCCAACGACGCGCGCACTACCGAGGCGTCACCGGGCGACGGAAACGACCTGGTGCGCCAGATCGGCATCAAGGTCTGGTCCGACGGTTCACCGTGGGTCGGTAACATCGCCACCAGCTTCCCGTATCTCGATACCGAAGCCACCCGCGCGCTCGGGATCGCCTGCACGCACGGGCACGCCAACTACACCGGCGAACAGATCCACGACATCAGTTCCGCCTACTTCGCCAAAGGGTGGCAGATGGCGTGCCACGCCCACGGTGACGACGCGATCACCATGGCTCTCGATGCGTGGGAGCAACTTCTGAAGGAGCACCCCCGGCCCGATCACCGGTTGCGTCTCGAACACGTCGGCGCGATGCGTCCGGATCAGTTCGTCCGCGCGGCGGAACTGGGCGTCACGGTCAGCATCTTCATCGACCACCTGCACTACTGGGGTGACGTTCTGGTGGATGACCTGTTCGGCCCCGAATACGGATCCGTCTGGGCCGCAGCAGGATCTGCACTCGCGGCCGGGCAACGGTTCACCTTCCACAACGACGGTCCCGTCACCCCCGCCAATCCGCTACGGAATATGCAGGACGCCGCCACCAGACTTTCGCCCAGCGGCCGCGTCGTGGCACCCCAGGAACGGATCCCCGTGGATGCCGCAGTGCGCGCCCACACGGTCAACGCCGCGTGGCAGCTGTTCAGCGAAGATCACATCGGGTCCATCTTTCCCGGTGCCTACGCGGATCTTGTTGTGCTGTCGGCAAATCCCCTCGACGTCGAGCCGACCAGGCTGGCCGACATCACGGTGCTCGCCACCATCCTGGAGGGTCGGACGGTGTACGGAGACCTGAGCGCGATCGGCTGATCGGTCGCCGAACGCCGTGGACAAAGGCCGATAACCTTCTCTGCTCGAGTTCCAAGGATTGTTGCGAAAACGGAGACGGCGCAGGTGGTCTCAGGGTTCAGTGCGGATGTCGTCAACGACCTGAGCAATCGCATGTTTCGCCCAGGCCGTGATCTGCTCGTTCGTGTCGCGGTAGTACGGCAAGGCAACCAATGCAATCGACAGAGCCCATGCGCGGCCACGCGTCCAAGTGCCCTCGTCCACGTCAACATGAAGCCGGAATGTATGCCGAGTGCTCGGCGTCAGCAGAGTCCATGCAATGAGGCAGTCGAGATTGCCTGCCGCAAATCGAATGAAGATCCGAAAAGTCCCAAAAATCGGAATTGTCGAAAATTATTGCATAGGAACAGTTTTCGAGATACAAGTCTTGTGTTCGAAACTTTGTTCGATTAGACTTTGAGCATGGACAGTCGGGAAGCATGGCAACTGGATAGCGAGGACCTCAAGGGTGAGGTTCTGGATCTGGTGCGCGCCCGACACGAGTTGCAGTCGCGGATGGTGTTGCTGATCGTGGAGATGTTTTCCCGGGACGTTCTCGGCGGGAAGGGTTTTCGGGCGATCACTCAGTGGTTGCATGGTTCGACGAATCTGGAGATCGGTGAGTGCAGTCTGCTGGTCGGGTTGGCGCGGTTGCTGATGCTCGAACCTGTTGTCGGCGATGCGTTTCACCGCGGCGATGTGGATGCGTTGAAAGCCCGTCAGGTGGCATCGTTTTGTCAGCATCCGCCGAAGAACATGACCCTGGCGGATGTGGACAAGGCTCGCGGGATCTTGTTGGGTTTGGCGTCGAAGAACATTGCGGATTGTGATGCGGTGCGGGCGGCGATTCGGCGGATCGAGAAGCAGTACGGCAAGCGCGAGGACGGGGTTCCGGTGGGTGAGGATTCGGAGCGCAACGAGTTCTACGCTTCGAAAGGTTTGTACGGGCGCGTGTCGGTGAAGGGTGACTTGGATGCTGTGAACGGGGCCCGTCTGATCACGTTGTTGTCGAGCCTGTCTGCGCCGATACCGGAGAAGGACGGCGTGAAGGACACGCGTACGCCGGCATTACGACGGGCGGACGGGTTCTGCGATTTACTGCGGCGGTACGAGCGGGCGGGGTTGGGTCCGATCGAGGGCGGGGTGAAACCGCACATCACGGTGACTGCGTCCGCAAAAGACATGACGGATCTGCAGGCTTTGAAAGACCTCCTGCCGTCGACGGAGGAACTCGGGTTTGCGTGGGCGGATTGGGTGGGCCCGATCAGTATCGATACTGCGCGGATGTTGGCGTGCGACTGCACCGTGACGCGGATCTTGTTGGACGAGAATGGTGTTCCGCTCGACTGCGGTAAGGAAGCGAGAACGGCGACGGTTCCGCAGCGGCGGGCGTTGGCGGTTCGGGATGGCGGGTGTGCGTTTCCGGGGTGCGGGACGCCGTCGGGGTGGTGCGATGCTCATCATATTGTTCACTGGAACGATGGTGGCCCAACAGATCTCGACAATCTGATCTTGTTGTGCGGTCATCATCATCGGACACTGCACCACACCGAATGGCGGGTGGAGATCGGCCCGGATCGCAAAACGGTGTTCTACCCGCCGATGTCTGTTGATCCGTATCAGCAGCCGATCGGCGGGAACGGCCCACCGACAGCAGCCTGAAGTGAAACAACTCGAGACGCGAGCACCGGGGCACGATCATGCCCCGGTGCTCGTGCTGCGTTCCGTCATCTTCGCGGAGACGTACGGCCTACCAGCGGTTCCGAACCTCCTCGGCAAATCCGAGGAGATCTCGAACCACCACGGAGGTGCCGTCGTCGAGGATCACTGTGCCGGAGAACTTTCCGAACACCTGATGCTGAATCGAACGCAGCACCCCGACGTCGAAAGTCGCGGCACGGTCGATGATCGGCTCGAAAGTCATCTCGAAGCGACCATCGTTGCTCGAGAAGTTCCACGGAGCGCCGTCGTACGTTCCCTGCGGGATGCCGAAGTCGATCCTGTCCAGTTTGTGGGCCCGCCCTCCGACAAACACGATGTTCTCGCTGGCCGCCGTAGTGTCGCCGAAGCCGTAACCGATGTTGAATCCGAACCGCTCGCCGTTCACCAGTCCGGATGCAGAACCCCAGTACCAGGTGTTGTCGTAAGTCCAGACTCCCCTGCCCCAATCGAGAACGCCGAACGAGTCTTCCGAGCGAAATGTGAAGTCGTCGATCCCGATTCGCACGGTCCCGGCAGCGGGCAGGCAGTTGATCTTCTGGTTGTAGTAAAACGAACGGGACGCCTTCGGAAACGGTGTGGCGATCACCATCCGGTCATCGGCAGGACTCGCCAGGAACAAGTCGGCATGAAGACCTCGTCCACCGTCGAAAGCCGGGTAGTCGACGATCAGGTGGCGCCCACCGTCCACATGGCGAAACTCGAAGCGAGCTTTACCTTTCGACACCACCACATCACCGTCGTCGGCGCTTTCGGGCAGACCGAGCCTTCCCATCGGGAACGGCAGCATCACGTTTTCGGTGATCTCGTGTGGTGTTCGGAAATCGAGCCAGGAGACCCCGAGCAAGCCCATGTACCCGTTGTCGGCGACGGTCAACGCGATGCCGTAATCCGCAGTGAGAACGCAGTAGTAGTCCCACTCCTTGATCCGGAACTTGGGAGCGGTGATCGCAGAGCGTCGATACTTGCGAATCTCCGATGGGGCCCAACCCGTCTCGACCAAATGTCCGCGATCGTCGAGAAGCGGGCCGGGCGACATCAGTGTCTGCATTCTTACTTCCAGCGTCCCAAGATCTCGTTCGCACGGTTGGCCAATGCCATCTGGAAGAACGGACCGAAGCTCACACGTGCCACTCCGAGCGGACCGAAACTTGCCGGGTCGTCCTGGTCCGGGATTCCGATCGCATTGATCGGAAGTGGGAGCTCGGACGTCAGGCGGCGCTGGGTCGCGTCGTCATGGCGCCCGACGGGGTAGAGAACGTCGGCGCCGGCGTCGGCCGCCAGCTTGAGGCGTGCGATGGCGCGATCGACGCGATCGGACTCGTCACCGACCTGCTTCACGAACAGGTCGGTGCGCGCGTTGACGACAACGTGAACTCCGGCTGCGTCGGCGGCCTGACGAAGCCCACCCACGAAGTCGGCGTGCTCCTGCGCCTCGCGCAAGCGTCCGCCTTCACTGTGAACGGTGTCCTCGATGTTGAGTCCGACAGCGCCGGCATCGATCAACCCGTCGATGAGAACTGCCGGCTCGAGCCCGTAACCACCCTCGATGTCCACCGAGATCGGGGCGTCGACCGCACCGGTGATCTGCTTGATCCGGTGCAGAAGTTCGTCGAAGGTGATGCCCTCGTTGTCCGGCTTGCCGATGGAATCGGAAACCGGATGACTGCCTACCGTCAGGGCTGCAAAACCGGCAGCCACCGCAAGATTCGCCGACCACGCGTCCCACACCGTCGGGAGAATGACCGGATTACCTGGCTGGTGCAACGCCAGTAGAGCAGTTGCCTTGTCGTTGATCGAAGTCATGCGGTGGCTCCTCGAGATCGTGGGGTGTACCTCTCACCTACCGACTCTAGTGAGCGACCGGGCAGCCTGTGCTCTTGTAATCGACCTGGAACTCCTTGATGCCGTTGATCCAACCCGAGCGCAGACGGCGCGGATCACCGATCTTGGTGATGTCCGGGACGTTGTCGGCAATCGCATTGAACATCAAGTCGATCTCCATGCGAGCGAGGTTGGCACCGATGCAGAAGTGCGCGCCCGTTCCGCCGAAGCCCAAGTGCGGATTGGGGTTACGAGTGATATCGAACGTCATCGGGTTCTCGAATACGTCCTCGTCGAAGTTCGCGGAGCTGTACAGCATCACCACGCGCTGACCCTTCTTGATCGACACTCCTGCCAATTCCGTGTCCTCGAGCGCGGTGCGCTGGAAGGCGGTGACGGGTGTCGCCCAACGGACGATCTCGTCGGCCGTCGTCTTGGGACGTTCCTTCTTGTACAGCTCCCACTGCTCGGGGTTGTCCAGGAACGCGATCATTCCGTGCGTGATGGCGTTGCGAGTGGTCTCGTTCCCTGCGACCGCCAGGATGAGCACGAAGAACCCGAACTCCTCCGGGCTCAAGGAGTCGCCGTCGATGTCGGCCTGGACCAGAGTGGTGACGATGTCGTCTGCCGGGCAGGTACGACGTGCGTCTGCCATTTGGTACGCGTATCCGAGGACCTCGGTGGACGCGACTGCCGGATCACCCTGGTATTCCGGGTCGTCGTAGCCCATCATCTCGTTGGACCACTTGAACAGCTTGTCCCGATCGTCCTGCGGTACACCGATCAGATCCGCGATCGCTTGGAGCGGCAGCTCGCTGGCAACCTGCTTCACGAAGTCGCCCGGGCCTTCGCTCACAGCGGTGTCGACGATGCTCCGTGCACGACGGTCCAATTCGTCGCGCATGCCGTTGATCGCGCGAGGCGTGAACAGCTTCGAAATCAGCTTGCGGAGCTTGGTGTGCTCCGGTGCATCCTTGTTGAGCAGAAGATGCCGGAGCATCTCGACGGCCTCACGTGGCATGTCGTCGGCGAAACGCGCGATCGCGGTGTTCTCCCAGCTCGAGAACACATCGCTGCGCTGGCTGACCTCTTTGACGTCAGCGTGACGCGAGACCACCCAGTAGCCCTCGTCCTGGAATCCACCGACCGTCGGCGGCTGCTCACACCACCACACGGGTGCGTTGCGACGCAGTTCGGCGAATTCCTCGAAAGGGATCCGCTCCCCGAGGACAGCAGGATCGGTGACGTCGAATCCGGCCGGCAGGTCAGGCGTGCGTGTTGTGTCCGAGATGGTCATGGCGTCCTCTGATCGGTCGAATGTGCGCTACACCACAGAGTAGCTTTCACTAACGGACTGTCAAGTGAAAGACGGAGAGTCTCGTGCAACTGACCCGTGAGAGCCCCCGCGGCACTAGGATCCTGGTAATGACAGATACCTCCGGCAGACTGACGCTGCGAGAGAAGCAGAAGCAGCGAACCCGCGCAGACCTCGTGGATGCCGCCGGCGCGCTCTTCACCGAACGCGGATACGCGGCTGTCACCGTCGAGGACATCGCCGGCCGGGTCGGTTGCAGCCGAGCCACCTTCTACCTGCACTTTCCCGGAAAGATCGACATCCTCAAGGCGCTCGGCTCGAACACCGTCGTATCCAGCACCCTCGCCATATTCCAGGATCTCGACCACGTACTCGATTCCGGTTCGCGCGAAGAATTCGCCGGCTGGATCAACCGCGCTCTCGACTGGTGCCGCGATCACCACCACATGATGCGGGCGTGGGACGAGGCCATGGTCCTCGAACCCGAGTTCCGCACACTGGCCCGCGAAGGCATCTCCGCACTGCCCAACGCGATGCCGTCGTACCTCGCCCGTTGGCCGCAGAGCCGACACGACGAGGCGAAACTCCGGGTCGAACTCCTGCTGACACAAGTCGAGCGCTTCTTCATTCGCTGGGCGGAACAGGGCGCGATCACCGCGGGTGCGGACGTCGCAGCAGACGTTCTCACCGACATCTGGTTTCCGGCACTCACGCCGCCCACGACCGATGTCGCGGCGCCGCGATAGGTTGGCCCGATGCCACTCGATCCTCGAGCGATCCTCACCACCGTCGCTGCGCTCCTGTCCGGGATACTCGCGGCGCTGGCCCTGACCAATCCCGTTCTTCGCGACTGGGCCATCGTGGCCTCTCCGTCGGAAGTAGATCGCTGGATCAGCAGTGGACCCACCGCTGTCGGGCTCGGCGCCGTGGTTGCCGTGCTTGCCTGCGCACTCTCACAGCGTCGCGGCTCCCGTCGGGCAGCCTGGATCGCGATCACCGTCGGGGTCGCCGTCATCGCGATCATTCGGGCAGTCGTGCCCGAGGTTGCGTCACTGGACCTGCTGATCGCCGTGATCATCGTCAAAAGTGTTGCAGCCGGTGCGATTCTGGGTTGTGTGGTTGCCGTCAGTTGGGATCGCACCGCCACGAAGAACGCCACCCTCCTCGGCGTGCTTGCCGCCTTCCTCGCGGTTCGCACGTTCGCCGGCGGGACGGGCCGAATGAGTACGTCTTCGGTAGGTGAGCCGTCGTGGTGGCTGATCGGCGCCACGGCCGCAGCAGCAATCGCCTGTGCAGTGACCGCGCAATCCGGCTTCCGGATCCGCAAGCCCGACGCGGGCGAAATCCGCATAGCGCTCGTGGTGATCGCCGCGCTGGCGATCGGGCATCGAGTGCTCGGCGCCGTGATCGATCGCCAGCAGTACGCGTCCGAGGCAACTGCCTGGATCGTCATGGTCTTGGCAGCGGGCGCTGCGCTCGCGTTGACATGGATCGCCGCCTACCGTCTCGGCGACACCTCCGGTGCTGGTGGCAAGTTCCTCTGGGCCGCAACCGCGCTGGCCGCTGCGTCGGCTCCGCTGTTCGTCGACATCGCGAAGGGTTCCGGCCACTGGGGAGACCTGAAGTCCCCCTGGGTACTGGTGCTTTTCGCAGCCCTGCCGGTCGCCGTCGGATTGCGACTGCACAAGCAGGTGCCAAACCTCGTTCCCATCGCCGTTCTCGTTGCGGTACCGCTGTCCGAACTACTGCCCTTCGACTCCGCGCACGGTGTCTGGTCAATCGCACTGAAGATCGCCGCACTGGGCCTCGCCGCCGGATTGCTGTTCGGTGCCCTGGCTCCCGGCAGCCTGGTCGACGCCACACTCGGACTCGCCATTCCCTTTGCCGCAATGACCTTCTCGTCGATCGCCATTCTCACCGATCAGCTCACCGCGCCGCCAGAGTTGACAGCGGCAGACATTCAGCGATTGATGGAACTTCCCATCCCGGCGCACGTCAGCGCCAACGGAGGACTATTCGGACGCGGAATAGGCATCACCATCGACTACGTCACCCCTCAGACCGTCGGCGCTGCAATCCTCTTCGCCTTGATCATCGGCTTCTGCGGTGCAGCGATCCTCCGACGGTCCCATCCACCCGTCGACACCACGGAATCTCGGATCGAACCGGAGCCAGTCGACTGACACACCGTCACCGGACTGAGACCTGCTATTGCGGTGCAACTGGTACCGGATTGACTATTTTGGAGCAGTGCCCATCGCCCGCAGGACGCTGCTCGTCGCGCTGAGTGGTGTGACGGCATTCGTCGTCACCGTCGTCGCCTTGGCACCGTTCGTGAACAGCCAGTCGACGTCGATTTCGACGGGCGACAGGTTCTGGTCGATCTCGACGATCGGCGCCGGCGTTCTGGCTGTCGTCGCGGTCGGGACAGCCGCGATGATGGCCCGCTGCCGGTTGCGGACCGCGGCCATGACGGTCTTCGGTGGACTCCTACTCGAACTGCCCGGGCTCTACGATCACAACTTCGAGGCACTCTCACCCGTGGGTGCGGGAGTCGCTGTCGGCGCGGTCACGGTTGCTGCCGCTCCCCGGGTCCGAGCCGCTTCCGTCGCGGGAACGATTGTTGCCGTGCATGTCTCGGATTCACTCCTCGACGAAGACGCTATTCCTCGGCGGTACGCGGACTACATCGCCGACAACACCAACCAGTTTCAACCACCAGTGTTGGGGGCAACACTGCTCGCGCTCGCTTTGGCCGCCGCCTGCGTCGCCGCGTTCTGGTTCCACGACTTCGACAAGGACCACCCCAAGGAACGGATGGCCGTTCGACCGGTGACGATCGCGGCGGTGCTCACTCTCTTCGGGGTCGCTGCGAATTGGTGGTTCGAGATCACCACCGTCACGGCGGCGGTGCCTCTACTACTCGTCGCGCTGGTGATCACGGTGATCTGCGCGCGGGTGCTGGGCGACGGCAGTCGAATCCTGCTGATGTGTACCGCTGCCGTCGCAACTCTGGCGGCGGTCTCGGCGAACCGTCCCGCAACCGAAGCCATGGAATGGTCGAAAACCCCCGCCTCCACCGCCGTCGTGATCGGACTCGTCATCGTCGCCGCGGCAGCGATCGGCGCGATCGCTCCCTCGCGAGTCGTCGGCTACGGATTGCTCCTGACGGTCACGGTCGCCGGGATCGTCAGCTACGCCACGTCGCCGTCGCCGAAGATCGGTGACGTTCTCACGATCAGCGATCTTCTTGTCGCCTTCACCGCTGCGGTCGTCACGTACGCGATCGCCAGCGCGATGTACCGAGAGCCACCGCGGACCGGAGCGTCACGAGCCCTCGTCGGACTCGGTGTCATCTTCGGCCCGACGGCGCTGGCCCTGCTCGTCTATCCGCAGTTCGACTACGGATGGACGGCGTACACGCCGCTCGACGAGAACAAGCCCTTCAACGGCATCACGACGGTCGGCCCGTTCGAAATCTCGACCGACATTCTGATACTCGACGCCGTGGCGCTGATCATCGTGGCCGTCTGCGCCTACGTGAGTCTCCGATTGGGGCGGATCAATCGATCCGTTCCTCCGCCGATCAGTCGATCAGATCCATCGACGCCAGGCGATGGAACACTTTGAGTGATCCGGGCGCCACCTCGTCCATCGCTGCGTACTCGGCGAGCGTGAAGTAGCGGAACTCGGCGATCTCGCTGGTCGGGTGCGGGTCTCCGGCCATCTCCGCCAGATAACAACTCATGTGCAGGCCCGTGTCCGCGGAATGTCCGAAAGCGTGAGCCTCGAAGACGTCGAGGAACGTGACCGTCCCGTCGACCAGATCGACGTCGAGTTCCTCCCGAATTTCGCGGTGCAGTGCCTGCTCGGGCGTCTCCCCCGGGTCGATCTTTCCGCCGGCCATGTAGAACGCCGTCTTGCCCACGGAGCGGGTCTGGATCAGCTTGCGGTCACGAATGTGTGCAAGGGCAGCGGTACGGATGATCGTGGTGGGTGTCGACGAATTCACGTCGTCCAACCTACGTGTATCAGCGAGTGCCGATGATGTCCGAATCGACTCGCTGCACATCGAAACTGCCACGCCCGGTAATATGTACGCAAAGACAACCTCTCCGACAAGGTGAATTGTCTCGTTAATCCGATAGGTTCGATTTTGTTCGGACACCCCGCCGCCCGCTGACAACACGACGGAGTGCCTTTTGCTCGCTATCTTGCTTGCCCATGCCGTTGCCGCCCTCTTGGCTCCGCTTGTGGTGCGCAGGTTAGGGCGAAACGGCTTCTTCCCCCTCGCGATAGTCCCCCTCGCCGGCCTCGGCTGGGTCATCGACAAATGGGGCACCGTCGAGACGCTGCACATCACCTGGGTTCCAGGGCTGTCGATGGACATCGACTTCAGGTTCGACGCGCTTTCGGCCATCATGGCCGTGCTCGTCCTGGGTGTCGGCACGCTCATCCTGATCTACTGCGCCCGCTACTTCACCGACGACGAACCTCGACTCGGTATCTTCGCCGCCGAGATGGTCGCCTTCGCGGGTGCCATGTTCGGGCTAGTGACCAGCGACAACATGCTGCTTCTCTACGTGTTCTGGGAACTGACAACGGTCCTGTCGTTCCTGCTCGTGGGTCACTACGCCGAACGCGCCACCAGCCGCCGCGCCGCGACCCAGGCACTGCTGGTCACCACCGCGGGTGGTCTGGCGATGTTGGTCGGCATGATCATCCTCGGCCAGGTCGGCGGCAGCTACAACCTGTCCGAACTGGTCGCGAACCCGCCGACGGGGTGGCTCCCGTCCGTCGCGATCGTCCTGATCCTGATCGGTGCGCTCTCCAAATCGGCAATCGTGCCCCTGCACTTCTGGCTTCCCGGTGCAATGGCCGCGCCAACCCCTGTCAGCGGTTATCTTCACGCTGCTGCAATGGTCAAGGCCGGTATCTACCTCGTCGCGCGCCTGGCTCCCGGGTACGCCGATTCGCCGCCGTGGCGCATCACCATCATCAGTTTGGGTCTGCTGTCGATGATCCTCGCCGGTTGGCGAGCCATGCGCGCGTACGACCTCAAACTCGTCCTCGCCTTCGGAACCGTCAGCCAACTCGGCTTCATGATGGTCCTGGTCGGCATCGGCACGCGTGACGCCGCCCTGGCCGGCATGACGATGGTCGTGGCGCACGCGATGTTCAAGGCCGCACTCTTCATGGTCGTTGGCATCATCGATCACACGACCGGTACCCGTGACCTGCGCAAACTTGCTCACCTGGGTAAAGCGGCACCCGCTCTCGCGATCATCGCGAGCCTCGCTGCCGCCAGCATGGCCGGTCTGCCACCGCTACTCGGATTCGTCGGCAAGGAAGCCGCACTCGAATCGGTGCTCGAAACGAACGCGCTCGGCCACTGGTCGTCCATCGCCGTCGTCACGGTGATCGTGTTGGGCTCGATCCTCACCGTCGGCTACAGCGTCCGCTTCATCTGGGGCGCCTTCGGACGTAAGACCCTGAGCAAGCCCAGCCCAGCCGTGAGCAAGATGCACAAGCCGGGTTGGCTGTTCCTGTTCGCGCCCGGCCTGCTCGCTGTTCTCGGTCTGGCCGCCGGCATTCTCTCGCCCCAGCTCGAGAAGCTGCTGACCCCGTACTCCACCACACTGGCCCCCGGACCTCACGCCGACTACCACCTCGCGCTGTGGCACGGATTCAACACTCCGCTGCTGCTCACCTGCATCGTCATCGCCGGCGGCATCGCGCTCTACATCGCGCAGCGTCAGATCAGCCGACTGCACTTCGAGCACCCGCCGCTCGGCAACGCCGACCGTATCTACGACGCGACCCTGCGCGGCATGGACACCATCTCGATGCGCCTGACCGGTGCCACTCAGCGTGGTTCGCTCCCCCGCACACAGTCGACGATTCTCGCGACGCTGGTCGTTGTGCCGCTGTTCCTGCTGATCATCGACACCGATGGCGGCGGAGTCGACCTTCGGATGTGGGATTCACCCATCCAGTTCACTATCGCGCTGATGATGATCTCGGCCGCCATCGCCGCGACGCTGATGCGCAACCGACTCGCCAGCGTCATCCTCGTCGGACTCACCGGCTACGGCTGCGGCGTGTTGTTCGCGCTGCACGGCGCACCCGACCTCGCGCTGACCCAGTTCCTCGTCGAGACACTGACACTGGTGATCTTCGTGCTCGTGCTCCGGAAGTTCCCCGCCGAAGTCGACGAGAGCAAGGCGATCGGCTTCAAGTGGCCGCGTGCCGCACTCGCTGTCGCCGTCGGTATCACCGTCACCACCATCGCGGCCTTCGCGACCAATGCCCGAAACACTCGTCCGATCTACGAGCTGCTTCCCGACGCTGCCTACGACCTGGGCAACGGCAAGAACGTCGTCAACGTCCTACTCGTCGACATCCGCGCATGGGACACCCTCGGTGAGATCTCGGTGCTGCTGGTAGCTGCGACAGGCGTCGCCAGCCTCGTCTTCCGCAACCGCCGGTTCGGTATCGCGCCGCGCGTCGCGGACGCCCCCTCCGTCATCGTCGACAAGGCAGCTGCCAACTCGGACACGACGTGGTTGCGCGGCGGAGACCTCATCGATCCTCGACACCGTTCGCTGGTTCTCGAGGTCACCACGAGGTTGATCTTCCCGACCATCATGGTGTTGTCGATCTACTTCTTCTTCTCCGGTCACAATGCCCCCGGTGGCGGTTTCGCCGGAGGCCTGACGGCGGGCCTGGCGCTGGTACTTCGGTACCTCGCCGGCGGACGCTACGAACTCGGTGAAGCCGTACCCATCGACGCGGGCAAGATTCTCGGCCTCGGTTTGGCGCTGGCCGCGGGCACCGCCCTGGTGTCGCTGTTCCTCGGCGCCCCGGCGCTCTCGTCCGCCGTCTTCGAGTTCACACTCCCGCTCATCGGCCACGTCAAACTGGTCACCGCACTGCTCTTCGACCTGGGCGTCTACCTCATCGTGGTCGGCCTGGTCCTGGACGTACTCCGAAGTCTCGGCGCCCGCCTCGACGCAGAAATCGAGGTGAAAGCACCATGAGCGCAAACATCGGAATGCTGATCCTGATCGGCGTCCTCACGTCGGCCGGTGTCTACCTGCTGATCGAACGAAGCATCACTCGGATGCTGCTCGGTCTACTTCTATTCGGCAACGCCATCAACCTCTTGATCCTGACCGTCGGTGGATCGGACGGGAATCCGCCCATTGTCGGCCGAGATTCGGTCCACGAGGAAATAGCGGATCCGCTCGCCCAGGGCATGATCCTGACGGCGATCGTGATCACGATGGGTATCGCCGGCTTCGTTCTGGCACTGGCGTACCGGTCTTACAAGATCAACACCGCCGACGCCGTCGAGGACGATCCCGAGGACACCAAGGTTCTCAAGCGTCGCCTGCCTGCCGACGCTCCCGACCACGACCGCTCCGACGACCCGGTCACCGGTGCCCCGAGCATCGGCGGCGACGCATTCGACAAGGACGGCAACCCTATTCCCCTCGAACAACTGGTCAACCTCGAGGACATCGAATGCTACGACGACCTCCACGACGGCGACTTCGAGGACGAACCGGTACCCGACTGGGCCACCGACCTTGCTCGTAAGAGGGAATCCGAGAAGCGGCGCAAAGACGCTCGCCAGACCAAGATCGAGGGAGGTGGGGGCGCATGACCATCTCGGACAACCTGATGGGAGCCCTTGCGCCCCTGCCCGTCTTGATCCCGATGCTGGCCGCTGCTGCGACGCTGGTCGTCGGCCGACGTCCTCGTTTCCAGCGCGTGATCACACTGATCGCGCTCGTCGGCGTCGTCGCGGTGTCGGGCTTGCTGCTCTACCTCGCCGACCGCGACGGTACAACGGCCGTTCAGGTCGGCGGCTGGGACTCCCCCATCGGCATCACACTCGTGGTCGACCGTCTCTCGGCGATGATGCTCGTGGTCTCGTCGGTGGTGTTGCTCGCCGTCATGATCTACGCGATCGGTCAGGGTATTCGCGACGGCAGCGAGGCCCAGCCGGTCTCGATCTTCCTGCCGACCTATCTCGCATTGACTGCCGGTATCTCCAACGCGTTCCTCGCCGGTGACCTCTTCAACCTCTACGTCGGGTTCGAGGTTCTGCTCGCCGCGAGTTTCGTGCTCCTGACGCTCGGTGCCAGCGCCGACCGCGTCCGGGCCGGTGTCTCGTACGTGATGGTCTCGATGGTGTCCTCGCTGATCTTCCTGGCGGGCATCGCCTTCGCCTACGCGGCGACCGGCACCCTCAACATGGCCGACATGGCCCTGCGCTTCGACAACATTCCGCCGGGCACACGAACCGCCATCTTCGCTGTCCTGCTCGTGGCGTTCGGCATCAAGGCCGCGGTCTTCCCGCTGTCCGCGTGGCTACCGGATTCGTATCCGACCGCGCCCGCACCGATCACCGCCGTCTTCGCCGGGTTGCTCACCAAGGTCGGTGTGTACGCGATCATCCGCGCGCACTCACTGCTGTTCCCGCAAGGAGAACTCGACAACGTACTGATGGTGTGCGGCCTGCTCACGATGGTGGTCGGCATCATGGGTGCCATCGCGCAGAGCGACATCAAACGTCTGCTCTCGTTCACACTGGTCAGCCATATCGGTTACATGATCTTCGGTATCGCACTGTCCACGACGTCCGGACTGTCCGGCGCGATCTACTACGTCGCCCACCACATCATCGTGCAGACGACGCTCTTCCTCGTCGTGGGTCTGATCGAACGACAAGCCGGGTCGTCGTCGCTGCGCCGTCTCGGCGGTCTGGCGGCGGCCAGCCCGATCCTCGCGATCGTCTTCCTGATCCCGGCGCTGAATCTCGGTGGTATCCCGCCGTTCTCGGGCTTCATCGGCAAGGTCGCGCTCCTTCAGGCCGGTGCGGCCGACGCCAGCGCGTTGGCTTGGATCCTCGTTGCCGGCGGCACGATCACCAGCTTGCTGACGCTCTACGCCGTCGCCCGCGTGTGGACCAAGGCTTTCTGGCGAGCCCGGGCCGACGCGCCCGAAGGTGACCTCGCCGACGTCAGCCCGTCAGCGTTGATCGACGAGTCCGAAGAGGACATCGCGTTCGTCGACCGCGAGGATGTCGGCAAGATTCCGCTCTTCATGCTGATTCCGACGGTCGGACTTGTCATCGTCGGTCTGGCACTGACGGTGTTCGCGGGCCGGATCATCGACATCAGCGACAGAGCGGCGAAGGACCTGCAGGACCGGTCCATCTACATCGACGCGGTTCTCGGCAACCACCGGCCCGTGCCGGTCGACGAAGCTCCCGTCGCTGCAGACGACCCTGCTGTAGCTCCCAGTACCGATGTCCCGAATACCGAGGCCCCGAACACCGAGGAGGCTCCGCGATGAAACGCGAACAGGTACTCCGCGTCGGGATCCTGCTGTGGCTGATGGTCGTATGGATCCTGTTGTGGGGCAACATCAGTTTCGGCAACATCTTCGGCGGACTCGCCGTAGGCCTGATCATCATGGTCCTGCTTCCCCTCCCCCGCGTACCGGTCGAGGGTCGGGTACATCTGCTGTCGATTCTGCGTCTGCTGTGGATGATCGTGTACTACGCGATCCAGTCGAGTATCCAGGTCGCGTGGCTGGCGATCCGTCCGTCGCCGCCGCCGGTCACCGGAGTTCTGCGGTACCAACTCGGGATCAAGTCCGACCTGGTTCTCACGCTGTGCATCGACGTTCTCAACCTGATCCCCGGCACGATGGTTCTCGAGATCGACCAGAACCGACGCATCGTCTACGTCCACGTGCTCGACGTCGGCTCGCAGAAAGCCGTCAGCGCGTTCTACCGCTCGGTGGAGGACCTCGAGCGGTTGTTCATCGCGTCGTTCGAACGTGATTCGGACTGGCAACCCAGCCCATGGCACCAGCGCGACTACGAATTCGATGCACCCCGGCAGGAGGACCAACCATGAACGGGTTCATCACCACGATCTTGATCATTTCCGGAGTGATTCTGCTGATCGCCGCCGTACTGACCACGTTCCGATTGCTCGACGGTCCGAGCTCACTCGACCGCCTCGTCGCCCTGGACACGATCATCGCGGTCTCGATGTGTGGACTCGCGGTTTGGGCCGCGTACAGCAAAGACACGACCATCGTTCCCGCGATCGTCGCGCTGGCGCTGGTCGGCTTCATCGGTTCGGTGTCCGTCGCGCGCTTCCGGGTGAGTGACCAGTGATCGGCAACATCCTCGACACGATCGGGGCCATTTCCATCTTCCTCGGCGCGCTGCTCGCGCTGACCGCCGCGGTGGGAATCGTTCGCTTCCCCGACACTCTGCGTCGTATGCACGCGGCCACGAAACCTCAGGTGGTCGGACTGATCTTGGTCCTGATGGGCGCCGTGTTCCTGCTTCGTGGGAGCGTCGACATCTGGATGTTGGTCCTGGTGGGCATCTTCACGCTGCTGACGGCGCCCGTGATCGCGCACAGCGTCGGCCGAGTCGCCTACCGCGAACAGCGCGAAGAGGACGACCTCATGAAGATCAACGAGCTGGAAGACCCGGACTCTCTCCTGTAACGACATCCCACTCGCCGTCGCGCTCGCCCCACACCGCAAGAGCAGTGCCGGGGCGGGCGAAGAAGGTGGCGAAGTACGCCACCGACATGAGAACCAGGACAGCCATCAGCAGCGGCCCGAAGATCGCCGGGTACTCGGCCATCTGCACCGCAGCGAACCGGTACGAGAGCAACAATCCCGCCAGGAGTGCCGAGCCACCGATCAACAGACGCACTCGGAACCAACCCCAGCCGCGCTCCGGATCCCGTAGCGCCGCATCGAGGGTCAAGCACAGGACGGCACCGGCAATGAGGTCGACGCCGTAGTGGAATCCGAAGCCGAGCGTCGCGGTCAGCGTCGCAACTAGCCAGAACGATCCCAGGCTGCGAATCCACCACGGTCCGCTGCGCGAGTGGATGAACAGCGCGACTGCCCACGCGGTGTGCAGGCTCGGCATGCAGTTTCGCGGTGCGGCGTCGTCGAACGGCAGCGACGACGGTGATGCGAAGTCGAAGTTGGGCACGATGTTCGGCCAGTAGTCACCGATCTGGAATCCGAACCCACGCGGACCGAAGGCGAACACCGGGCCGACCACCGGGAACAGGACGTAGAAGATCGGGCCGATCAGCCCGATGAGCAGGAACGTGCGCAGCAGGTGATGCGACGGCCATCCCTTACGTACTTGATAGAGAGCAACCACGATCACTGCGACGGGTAGTTCGACGTAGATCCAGTCGAGGGCTGCGGCACCGACGGGGCCCATGGCGTCGACGATCTGGCCCATCACCCACGACGGATTCCCGAGAGCCTGGTCGGCGAGAAAGACGTACTCGTCCCACACGTCGGTGCCGACGAGAATGGTGATCTCCAGCCACGTCTCGGCAACCTTGGCGGCGATGATGAGCAACGCGCCGAGAGCGACGCCGTGCAGAACGCTGAGTCGACGCTCGCCGGACAACTTCCACACCGCGTACACCGCGATGGCCGTCAGCACCCAGGTGCCGCCGGTGCCCATCGTCAGCGGTCCACCCGAGAACCAGCGGATCGCGCCGACGACCACGTCGATCACGACGGCCGCGGATACCGCGTAGATGCGTTCTTTGTTGTTCAGTCCGACGAGCGCGAGAGCGAGGCCCACCCAAGGCATGGTCGCCGAGCGAGGAACGAGGAAATAGTCACCGAACAGGCTTTCCACCGGACCGAGATAGCCCTTGTACGACGCGAACGCCTGCACGCCCAGGACCAGCACGGTCAATGCTGCTGTGCCGATCAGAAGGAGTCGGTGAGAACTCGACCACGAACGGTCCGACTGTCCGGGTGCGCCCCCTCGTTGGGACCAACTGTCTATCAACACCGGACAATAGTAAACGGCGTGTGAACTGAATATGGACACCCACTGGACAAACGGTTGGTATGCCCGGATTTCCAGTCCGCGAAACAGCCGTTCGCACTGTGAACCTGCTAGGTGCCCAACTCTGCGACCAAGGCGTCGACGACCGCAACCAGATCGCCGCCCGTCGCTTCCGCGACACGACGTTGCCGCTGGTAGGACGCGCCGCGACGGGGAATGTCCGCCACCGACGCCAACTCGTCCGCGCAGCCGAGTGAGACCGCGATCGGCGCCAAGTCGTCGAGCAGGCGATCCAGATCGTCAGTGACGAGGCACTCGTTTGCGTCGGAGTCGAGGATGATCTCGGCGTCCAGTCCGTATCTCGCTGCGCGCCACTTGTTTTCCTTGACGTGCCACGGCTGCATGTTCGGCAGAGTCTCACCGGCGCTCAGTCTGCGGTCCAGATCGACGATGAGGCAGTGGACCAGAGCAACGAGTGCACCCAGTTCGGCGCGTGTCGAGACGCCGTCGAACACCCGGACCTCGATGGTTCCCCACTTCGGCGCGGGACGGATGTCCCAGTGCATGCCACCGATCTTGGTGATCACACCGGTCTTCATCTGGTCGTCGATGAACGACTCGTATTCGGCCCAGTTCTCGAACTGGTACGGAAGACCTGCGGTGGGGAGCTGCTGGAACATCAACGCTCGATTGGACGCATACCCCGTGTCGACACCGGCCCACATCGGCGAGGATGCCGACAGCGCCAGCAAATGCGGATAGCGCTGCAGCAGTGCGTTGATGATGGGGAAAACGCGGTCCGCGGACGAGACACCCACGTGGACGTGCACGCCCCAGATCAGCATCTGCCGACCCCACCACTGCGTGCGTTCGATGAGCTCGTCGTAGTCGGGCGTCCGGGTGACCAACTGAGTCGACCATTGCGCGAACGGGTGCGTGCCCGCGCTGATGAGGTCGACGCCCAGCGGATTCGCAGCGCGACGCAGCAGATCCAGTGACCTGTCGAGATCACTCATCGCCTCGCCGACCGTCGAGTGAATACCCGTGACGAGTTCGACGGTATTTCGCAGTAGTTCCTTGGTGATGTGCGGGGTTTCCGAGCCGGCAAGCTCTTCGACCGCCGAAAACACCTCGGCTGCTGTGTTGGAGAGATCTCTGGTCTTGCGATCGACCAGCGCGATCTCCCACTCCACGCCCAGCGTCGGGCGCGGCGAACCTGGAAATGGAACTACCACGCAGAGAATCCAATCACAGTGTCGGTAAAAACACCGTGCTGGCTACTGCGTGGTAGTCGCCGGAAGTGATGCAAAACTCAGGTGAGTTTGTCAGCTCTTGGTGATGACACCGCAAGCGACGCGTCCGCCGGCGTCACCGGTGTCGAGGGTCTGCTGATCCGGTGCCGGCGCGTAACGCGTCGGGATGTTGCCGAAGTTGTCCGCTCCGGCGTGGATCATGACGGATGTTCCACCGTTTGCGACCAGTTCGTCGACGGTGAACGCGTCGGTTGTGGTGACCAGCGTGGCGGTGCCGTCTTCGAGGACCTGAACCGAAGTGAGGTCACCGCTCGCCGGGTGGCCCGTGTGACCCTCGGCCTGGAAGTGTCCGCCTGCCGAGAGGAAGTTACCCGGCTCTCCGCCGCTGGGAGCTACGGAATTGGTCTCGCACTTGGCGACCTGGTGAACGTGGAATCCGTGGAAGCCGGGGGTCAGGCCCTTGGCGTCGAGGGTGACCTTGACGTCGCTACCTTCCTGCGCGAACGTGACCGTTCCGACCTTGGCGCCGTCGGTGCCGTTCAGCGTTGCGGTGACAGTCTCGGCAGAAGCGCCGGCGTGAGCCGTCTCGGAACCGTGGCCGCCCGCGCTTTCGTGCGCGCTGGGATCGGCTGCACCGGTCCACACCGGAGGAGTCGTGCCGGGGACGCTGCTGGGCTCTTCGCTGTTACTGCAAGCGGTCAAGCCGAAAGCGGCAATCGCGACTACAGGGGCAACGACGCGCCAGGACATACGCCGGGTGCTGCTGGGGGCCATCGAACCGCTCCTTTGAGGTGGCGAGAAAGTGCTTCTGATCATAACGGCGCGTGTAGTAGCTGGAACCGACGGGTCAGTTCCACCTTCACGACCGGTCAGTTGGAGGTCACGATCACGATCACGCCAGGTGACGCGTTCGCGATGCCGGCGAATCGAGGCTCTGCGGAGACTCCGAGTTCAGCCGCGATCTTCTGCGCCGCTGCCTTCTCCGCCGCGGACGATCCGTAATACACCGTCGTCGTACTGACGGTGCCCTCGCTGTAGTTACCCGTCTCCTCGACGTTCCAACCTGCTGCCGTCAATTCCTCGGCGGTGCCTGCTGCCAGACCGGAGACGGTGCTGTTGTTGAGAACTCGAACGCTGACATTCGACGTGTCGACGCCGCTCGCGGAGCTGGAAGTCGTGGTCGTCGCAGTTCCCGAGGGACGCGACGTAGTGGTGGTATCGCCCGAAGCGGGTTGCGTCGTCGCTGCCGGCTTGGAAGTGGCAGATGCCGGTGCGGTGGCGCTCGTCGTGGCAGACGCCGAGGATTCGGTCTGCTCTGCTGCGGTGTTCTCGTCGCCCGATCCACCGTCGCTCGATCCACCCAGTGAGGCTGCTCCGAGACCGATGAACACGATCGCCAACGCGATCAACACCATGGCGATTGCGCGAAGCGGAGGTCCGGACGGCTGCTCTTTCGGGGTACTCACGATGTCGACCTTATCGCCAGTGCGTGGACAGCCCGATCATATGTACGCGTGATTCAGGTGACCTCGAAGCCGAGGCGGCGGGCGGCCCTGGCCTTCTGACGGCTGGCACGCAGACGACGCAGGCGCTTGACCAGCATGGGATCAGCCGCCAAGGATTCGGGGCGATCGACCAAGGCGTTGAGAACCTGGTAGTAGCGGGTTGCCGACATGTCGAACAACTCCTTGATGGCTTCTTCCTTCGCACCGGCGTACTTCCACCACTGGCGCTCGAAGGAGAGGATGTCGTGCTCCCGGCGGGTGAGGCCGTCTTCGCCCACCTCGTGCATGCCTGCTGTATCTACTACCGAATCGTCGGCGCCAGTGCCTTCGGACTGGTTCCGACTACGCGCGGTTGCGCCGTCCATGTCACTCCTCGACTGCTGTGCTCGGCGTCAGCGAGACTCGTATGCCCGGTGTTCTTTTTCCGACCGAATTCTCGCGGCCGTGAGTTTCCCGGTCCCCTGGCCCGAAGGTAACTCACAATTTCCCCCGCGGCCCACGTTCCGACCGAGCAACGAATTACATCGCTGTTCTTCAGCAACCATTGAACCATGATCGAGTGTGCGGGCCGTGATAACTACGCGGGCGCGCCGCACTATCCTTGTCCGCATGGCTATCCTCCCCATCCGAATCGTCGGCGACCCGGTACTGCACAAGGCGACAGAGCCGGTCACTCAGTCCCCGGCCGAGATCGCCGAACTGATCGCAGACATGTACGAGACGATGGACGCTGCCAACGGCGTCGGTCTGGCGGCCAATCAGGTCGGTGTTCCACTGCGAGTCTTCGTCTACGACTGCCCCGGCGACGACCGCAGCAGCGAGCGTCGACGCGGCGTCGTCGTGAACCCGGTACTCGAGACGTCCGAAATCCCCCAGACGATGCCCGACCCGGACGAAGACTTCGAGGGTTGCCTGTCCGTTCCCGGCGAGCAGTTCCCGACGGGTCGCGCCGATTGGGCGAAGGTCACCGGCACCGACGCCGACGGCAACCCGATCGAGGTCGAGGGCACCGGATTCTTCGCACGGATGCTCCAGCACGAGACCGGGCATCTCGACGGTTTCCTCTACACGGACGTACTGATCGGCCGCAACGCGCGCGCTGCCAAGAAGATCATCAAGCGTTCCGGTTGGGGCAAGCCCGGTCTGACCTGGACGCCGGGGACCGTCGACGATCCGTTCGGTCACGACGACGACGATTACGAAGACTGAGAATTCTGCTCTGAACGGCAACATTTCGATCGGTAGCCGGGTGGTCTTGCGATACAAGCTCCCACCCGGCTATTCGCATCCCATGACCGACGTCATCGGCATCCTCGAGGGCGCCGATCCCATCGCCGTTCGCGCCGGCGACGGTCGGCTGGTCCAGGTCTCCGCCGATCAGGTGATCGCGCTCAAGAGTCTCTCGGCCCGCCCGATTCGCATCGGCGAGATTCGAAACCTCGAAACGGCTGCTGCGGCGGCGTGGCCGGGGGTCGAGCAGGCGTGGATCGACGGTTGGTTGCTGCGCGCCGGTCACGGTGTCACCGGCCGCGCCAATTCGGCTTTGCCGCTCGGTGGTGCGGGGGCGGTTGCCGGCTTCGACGCGAGCACCATCGAGCGGATACGCCAGTGGTTCGGTGACCGCGGCCTGCCAACCCTGCTGCTCCTCCCCGATCGACTCGGCACCGCTCCGGACGGGTGGACCAGCAAGAAGGAAACCATCGTGATGGCCGCCGATCTGGACAATGTCACGCTGCCGCTCGGTCCTCCGGTCACCTCGTTCGCCGACCGCCCCGACCACAACTGGCTGTCGATGTACGACGCCCACGGCGATCCGGCGTACGTCGAGGCGGTCCTCACGGCTGTCGTGGGCACTGCAACTTTCGGCGCGATCGGAAACACCGACACGACGCTTGCCATCGGGCGCGCTGCGCTCACCGAGGCACCCGACCACAAACGCTGGGTAGGACTGACCGGCATTCACGTCGCCCCTGAACACCGTCGTCACGGAATCGGGTCGCTGATCTGCGGAGATCTACTCTCCTGGGGTCGTGAGAACGGTGCGACGCACGCGTACCTCCAGGTTTCGGCGGACAACTTCGCGGCGATCGCGCTGTACGAGCGGCTCGGATTCGTCGAACACCACCGCTACCGATACGCCACCGATCCTGTCGGCGGCTGACGCTAGGCTTGCCCTCGTGCGCATCGCTACCTGGAACGTCAACTCCGTCCGTGCCCGTACCGACAGGATCATCGACTGGCTCGGTCGATCCGACGTCGACGTCCTGGCAATGCAGGAAACCAAGTGCAAGGACGAGCAGTTTCCGTACGAACGCTTCAAGGAAATCGGCTACGAGGTCGCCCACGTCGGGTTGAGCCAGTGGAACGGTGTCGCCATCGCTTCCCGCGTCGGCTTGGAGGACGTGCAGATCGGATTCGAGGATCAGCCCGGATTCGACAAGGATCCCGAGGCAGACCCGGTCCGCGAGGCACGTGCGATCGGTGCCACCTGCGGCGGTGCGCGGGTGTGGAGCCTGTACGTCCCCAACGGCCGTGAGCTGGAAGACCCGCATTACGCCTACAAGCTGGATTGGCTGGCCAAGCTGCGCGACGACGCGGAGGGCTGGCTCAAGCAGGATCCCGACGCGCAGATCGCCCTGGTCGGCGACTGGAACGTCGCTCCCACGGACGACGACGTGTGGGATCCCGCTTTCTTCGAGGGCAAGACCCACACGTCGGAGCCGGAACGAGCTGCGTTCACCGCCTTCACCGAGTCCGGGTTCGCGGACGTAGTTCGCCCGTACACACCCGGTCCCGGCGTGTACACGTACTGGGATTACACGCAGCTTCGCTTCCCGAAGAAGCAGGGCATGCGAATCGACTTCATCCTCGGCTCACCGGCATTCGCAGCACGCGTCGAGGCGGCCGAGATCGATCGAAACGAGCGAAAAGGCAAGGGCGCCAGCGATCACGCTCCGGTGATCGTGAATCTCGGGTGATCGTGAATCTCGGAGCCTGATCGTCTGTTTGCACCCTCGGGCTTCTAGTCCTCGACGAGCAGTTCCAGATACTCGGGATGCTCGCCGAGGTACCGCTGAACATAGGTACACACGGGCCGTACCGACCAATCACGTTCACGGGCGCAGTCCATTGCGAACTGCACGAGTACGGCTGCCAGTCCCTGCCCGCCGTACTCCTCTTTGACGACGGTATGCATGTACGCAACCACGTCGCCCGCTTCGGCTCCGCTCCCCGAAATCTCGTCTTCGTCGCGGTATCCGAGGATGCCGACCAACTCGTCGTCGGAGAGCAGTTCGAATCGTTCGTGCGACGGATTGTCCACGAGCGTGACTTCCGGTGAGGTTCCGGTTTTCGAATTTTCGATGTCGTTCATTGCGGCGACCTCCACGGCACGATGTGCACCTGCGCGATCGGCGACAGCTGCGTTCGCACGCTCTCCATAACTGTGATCCATGCCACTCATAGAATCAGCTACCGACGACGCTGTCCCGGGTTCGACCAATTTTTGCACCGGGAACGACCGGATCGCAATCGCAGTTCGCGCCGTCGTTCCCGCGAGAGGTGGGACCGAGCTGCCGTTTCCCCAGGTCCGATCGGTAGGCTCGTCGTCGTGAAGCTGCTGCCCCTGACCCCCGCCGGACAGACCCCGATTCGGGCATTGACCATCGCCGGAACCGACTCCGGTGGCGGAGCCGGCATTCAAGCCGATTCCCGCACGATGGCGATGTGCGGAGTGCACGCCTGCGTGGCCGTCGCCGCGGTGACGGTCCAGAATTCGGTGGGAGTCAGCGGATTCCACGAGATTCCGCCGGAGATCGTCGCCGACCAGGTGCGCGTCGTGGTCTCGGACATCGGCGTCGGTGCGGCGAAGACGGGAATGCTCGCGTCGACGACGATCATCGAAGCGGTGGCCGCGGTTGCCGCCGAGGTTGGGATCGGCCGCGACCGTCCGATTCCGCTCGTGGTCGACCCGGTGTGCGCGTCGATGCACGGCGATCCGCTGTTGCACGAAGAAGCTCTCGACGCGGTCCGCAACACCTTGATTCCGGCAGCCACGGTGGTCACTCCGAACCTCGACGAGGTTCGGTTGATCACCGGTATCGAGGTCGTCGACGACAAGAGCGCCCGCCAAGCGGCAGAAGCGCTGCATGCGCTCGGCGCTCAATGGTCCATCGTCAAGGGTGGCCACCTTCGTACTTCGGAGTTGTCCACCGACCTGTTGTTCGACGGCGACCGTTTCCTCGAATTCAGCAGTGCCCGGATCGACACCGGCAACGATCACGGCGGCGGAGACACGCTGGCTGCTGCGATCACTTGCGCTCTCGCACACGGCTATTCCGTTCCGGACGCGGTGGCGTTCGGCAAGGAGTGGGTGACCAAGTGCCTCGAGGCGTCGTACGACCTCGGCGCGGGACACGGTCCGGTGTCCCCGCTCTGGCGGCTCCAGGTCTAGCGCTCGAGGTCCAGGGCGCTAGTTCCGGCGTACGCGCCAGATTCCCAGGTCGACGGGAACCCCGTTGGGCGTCGTGGCGAAAAACCCTCGTCGCCATGGCCGGATCGTGAGATCGAGATCCTCCAGGGTGCCGGCTTCGAGTTCCTCGAGAGTGGTCGCCGACATCATGACGTTTCCGTCGCCGCCCAAGCCCATCATCCGGGCGGCGATGGTCACGTCGACGCCGAGCCAGTCGTCACCGATCTGACGCGGGGTACCCGTGTGTAGGCCGACGCGCATGCGCGGGGTGTATCCGTCGAGATCGACTTCCGCGAGCGCGTCCTGCGCGGTGAACACCGCCTTCAAAGCCGCATCCGGGCGAATGAACACTGCCATCAGACCGTCGCCCATCCGTTTGACGACGTGTCCGCCGTTGTCGGTGATCGGAGTTTCCACGGCCTGCGCCACCGCACGCAGAAGGGTCAGCGTCGCGCCGTCACCGGCTGCGAGCGACCAGGTGGAGAAGCCCACCAGATCGGTGAAGACGATGGTCAGTTCTTGATCCCCGCGGCCGCGGCCCATCTTTTCCAGCGCTGCCTGCCAGACCTGCAGTGCTCCGAGGCTCACTTCGCGAGTGGCTGCCGGTTTCTGATCGAGCAATCTGTCAGCGACGCGGGCCACGGCGCGGGCACCGCCGGGGCCGGCGAGCGAGAGCGGGTCCCCGAACCCGGGATCGCCGGGTAATGCCCGCCTGAGCCGCCGTAGCGCATCGATGAGCTGCTGTCGACGGTTCAGTTCTGCCGCAGAATTCAAGACGACGTCGACGACGCCTCGAACCGAGGAGGAAGAAGCACCTGTCGTGTCGGTGTTCTCCGGGGACAGATCAGCCATAACTCAAGCGTAACTCAGAGTTACAGACAGTGTGCTGCCGCGGTTCTCGCACAGTGGCCTCCTGGTCGCTCGCGCAGTCGATCATTCGGTCAGTCGATCATTCGGTCAGTCGATCATTCGGTTCTGGCCTGTGTCCGGGCATCGCCGACGGGAACTCCGTTCGGCCCGCTCAAATCCTGGGCATACGTCGCAACTCCGAAGGCTACTGCAGAAGCGTTGGCAGCGAGCGCTTCGCGATCGATGTTCGCGAGGTTGTCCTGGGCACTGTGGTAGTTCGGGTCGAAGGTCTCCTCCGCTTCTCCGCCCCACTTCTCGGCCTGTGCCGGCGTCTTGCGCTCGTCCGCGCCGCTGAACACTCCGCCCGCCGGGATTCCGATCTCGATGAACGGGCCGTAGTCGGAACGCCCGTCGAAGTCCGTTCCGTCCGCCGCAATCCCCCGATCGGCAAGGAAGTCGACGAAGGTGCGCTCGATGCCCGCCGACCCCTCGGGCCCGGGCCCCTCCCCCACGGCGTCCGAGTTGTCGCCGTCGTAAGCCAGGTATCCGGCGTTGGGCGAACCGAGCATGTCGAAATTCAGGTACAGGGCGATGTCGGCCCGTTCCTGATCGCTCAGACCCTCGACGTAGCGGGTGGAGCCGACCAATCCCACTTCTTCCGCTCCCCAGAAAGCGAAACGCACGGCATTTTCGATGCTCGGTGAGCTTCCCATCTGCAGCGCGGTTTCCAGTACGGCTGCGGTACCGCTTCCGTTGTCGTTGATTCCGGGACCTTCCGGCACGCTGTCGAGGTGGGCGCCCACGACAACCACGTTGTCGGTCGCGCCGGTCTTGGTCTGTGCAATCACGTTGCGCGACTTCGTCGTTTCCGTCGACGTGTCGAGAATCAGCGTGAGGTCTCCGGGCGCTGCGGCAAGAGCCTCGCCCGACGCCTTGCTCACCCCGCCGGTCGGGATGCGGGCGTCTTCGGGTTCACCCAAGGTTGCCCCGCCCAGCATCGCGTCCTCGTTGTTGGCAACCAACAACGCTGCCGCGCCGCGGTCAGCGGCGATCTTCTGCTTGTCGCCGAACGGGCACACTCCGCGGGTGACCAGCACGATTGCACCGTTCACGTCGCGGCCGTCGTAGTCGGTGGCCTCGCAACCGGGGGTCTCGTCGGCGGGAATCGCCACCAGACGCGCCGTGATTCCGGTCGGTCCCGTGGAGGTGGAATATGTCAGCGCCCGCACCGGAACATCGGAGCCGTCAGCGGCTTTCAGGGATTCGGTGCCGGGATCGAAGGAGCTGAAGTCGAATTCCGGGGTGCTGACCTCGAAACCCTTGTCTTCGAGCAGGTTTGCCACGTAGTCGACACTGGCGTCATAGCCGGGGGTACCGGCCGATCGATTGCCCTCGTTGTTGGCGGCGATCTTCTCGAGTTGCTCCAGATGCCCGGTCACGGCGTCGACCGTGACGGTCTCGGAGAATGCAACCGGGTCTGTCGGGACGGCCGCTTCACTTCCCGACGAGCATCCACTCACCACGAGTGCTCCAGCCATTGCGACCACAACCACACCGAAGAGTCTCATCTTCGGAGGATATCGGCCGAAGCACAGGAAAGGGACCCAGTACGAATGGTTTTTCGTACTGGGTCCCTACTCTGCTGTCACTCCTGGTTCTCGGTAGGTCTCCCGACAACACCTACCGAGGGAGCGACAAGATCAGGCGTCGCGACGATTCACGATGACGATACTTGCTCCGAAAATCACCAGAACGAAGGCCGCGAAGTAGATCAGGCTGCCCCAGGGTCCCCAGTGGAAGTCGACGCCACCGCTGCTCGCACTGAGGAAGTGGTTTGCATTCGCGAACGGCAGGAACGGGGTGATCTTCTCGCCGAAGCTGCCGAACAGTCCGAACAGGCTCTCGATGAGCAGCGGCCAGAGCAGGAGCAACGCAATTGCGCCGGCCGACTGGCGAATGATCGATCCGACGCCGACAGCGAGAATCACGCACAGGAAGGCGTAGATCGGGATGCCGTAGATCGCGCGCCAGTCACTGCCGCTCGACAGGGTCAATCCGGCACTCGCCTCGGTACCGGCGATGGCCTTGGCCATGGCGTACGCGCCGAAGGCGAGAACAAATGTCAGTACAGCACCGAAAGCACCGATGAGGCCGGCTTTGGCGATCAGAACCGAGGCACGGTTCGGAACGGCCTGGAAGGTGGTGCGGATGGTCCCGAAGCGGTACTCACTGGTGACCGCGAGGGCCGCCATGATCATGAGAACCATGATTCCGAAACCCGAGATGCCGGCCGTGGCAACGGCGGTGTCGAGGTCCGGTGCTCCCTGGACGTCGGAGGACGTCAGAGCCGACTTGGCAACCGCGCCCATGATGGCCGCGAAGCCGAGCGCGAGCACGACGATGATGACCGAGCACCACAGCGGCGACTTGGTCGTGGTGATCTTGATACGTTCAGCACTGAGAACAGCCATTACAGTGCACCTCCCATAGCCTGCTGCGTGTTTGCCTGCTGTGTATTTGCGTGGTGTGCACCGACACCCGGATCGATACCGGATGCGTGGTACTGGACATCGTCCCCGGTCAACTTCATGAACGCATCCTCGAGCGACCCCTGCTGAGAAGCCAACTCGTACAACACGATCCCCTGCGAACCAGCCAAACCACCGATCACATCGGTGGTCGAATCCACGACCACCAATGCCGGGGCAACACCGGAACCGTCTTCACGCACCGTCAGCCCCTGCGAGAGCAACACACTGCGCAACGCATCGAGCTGAGGGCTGCGCACCCGCACCGTCGACTCCGACGAACGATCCACGAACTCCGCGACCGTCGAATCCGAAATCAACCGACCCCGACCGATCACCACCAACTGCTCCGCCGTGAGCGCCATCTCCGACAGGAGGTGACTCGACACCAACACCGTGCGGCCCTCGGCCGCCAACCGCTGCATGAACTTACGAATCCAGACGATGCCCTCCGGATCGAGACCGTTGACCGGCTCGTCGAACAACAACACCTTCGGATCCCCCAACAACGCACCCGCCAACCCCAGACGCTGCGACATACCGAGCGAGAACCCGCCTGCCTTCTTGCCCGCCACCTCGGACAATCCGACCAACCCGAGCACCTCGTCGACGCGGGACTTCGGGATCCCGTTCGAAGCAGCCATCCACTGCAGATGCGCCCGCGCACTGCGATTGGGGTGCACCCACTTCGCATCCAACAACGCACCGACAGTCCGCAATGGCGTCTTGAGCTCGCGGTACGGCTTGCCCTCGATCAACGCCGCACCCGACGTCGGCTGATCCAAACCCAGGATCATCCGCATCGTCGTCGACTTACCGGCACCGTTCGGGCCCAGGAAGCCCGTCACGATGCCCGGCTTGACCGTGAACGACAAATCGTCCACCGCTTTCGTCGGTCCGTAAACCTTGGTCAATCCCCTCAGTTCAATCATGAGGAGAACTTTGCCCTACCGGCAATGACCAGCACATCGGCCACAGGTCTAGTTCCGAGTGGTACTCAGGTAGGACACGAAGCCGGACAATCCGGGCATAACCCTGAGAAAACACCCGGAAATGGTCCGTCAGGACGATGCTTGGGCCCAGAACCGCTTGGGAATCCGGCCGGCGTGACGCGCTTCGAAACCTGCTACCACTGCGTGCCGCATCGCCGACGCCATCAACGCGGGATTCTTGGCCCGCGTCACCGCTGTCGCAAGTAGGACGGCGTCGCAGCCCAACTCCATGGCAAGGGTGGCGTCGCTGGCCGTTCCGATTCCGGCGTCGAGGATGACGGGCACGCCGGCGCGCTCGACGATCATCTCGATATTGTGCGGATTCGCGATACCCAGCCCTGTCCCGATGGGTGAACCGAGCGGCATGACTGCCGCGCAGCCGACCTCTTCGAGGCGAAGCGCCAGCACCGGATCGTCCGTCGTGTACGGCAGGACGGTGAATCCGTCGTCCACCAATTGTTCTGCGGCGGAGACGAGTTCGATTGCGTCGGGCAGCAGAGTCCGCTCGTCGGCGATGACTTCGAGTTTGACCCAGTTCGTCTCGAGCGCTTCGCGTGCCAACTGCGCCGTCAGGACCGCTTCGGCGGCGCCCCGACACCCGGCGGTGTTCGGCAACGGTTCGATTCCGAGGCGACGAAGCAGGTCCAGAACGCCGGTGCCGCCTGCCGCGTCGACTCGCCGCATCGCGACGGTGGTCAGTTCGGTACCGGAGGCGACAAGCGCTTCCTCGAGGACCGCAAGGTTGGCGGCGCCGCCTGTCCCCGTGATGAGCCGGGAACCGAAACTGCGGCCCGCGATAGTGAGAAGGTCCTGCTCAGCCACCCTGCACCGCCGTGAGGATCTCGATTTCCCAACCACGTCCGACGGATTCGTCCCAACGCCCGCGAGGAAAGAGCGCACCGTCGACGGCGACGGCGATGCCTTTGCTCGGCAACTCGAGGTGCGTCAGAAGTTCGGTCACCGTGACTGCTCGATCGAACTCGAGATCTTCGCCGTTGACGGTGATCCCGATCGGGACCTGCTCACTCATGAATTTTCCTTAGCTACTGCGAACCGCTCGGGTTCGGTTCCTTTTACCTCGACCAAAGATGTGCCGTTCAGCAACGCGACCGTCGCATCGGCGGTGACGGGCGTCAGCAGGACCCCGTTGCGGCCGTGCCCGGTGGAGACGACAACACGATCGGACACGCGCCCGATCAACGGCAGGTTGTCCGGCGTCATCGGACGCAGACCTGCCGCGCACTCGTACAGTTCGTATTCGCCGATCGCCGGCATCAGGGCCTCGGCGTCGTTGATCAGGTCCCGTACGCCGGCCATCGTGACCTGTGTATCCTCGCCGGACTCGTATTGTGTTGCGCCGACGACGATTCCGTCACCGCGCGGGACGAGGTAGGCGGGCCTGCCGTGGACGCTGCCACGGATGGTACGGCTGGGCGCCGGGGTGACTCCAGGCCTACTGCGCAAGCGAAGGATTTCGCCCTTGACCGGGCGTACCGGTAGCCCGGGCCACAGCTTGGGTGACGCGATACCGGCGGTGAGCACTATCTGATCGGTATCGAGTTCGGCGAGGTTGTCGACGGCCCGCGCAATCAATTCGACGCCGGATTCCGCACAGGCCTTCTGCAACGCCGCCAGCAGAAGTCTGTTGTCGACGGCGGACTCACCGACAGCCATCAACCCCGACCGGATGCCCCGGCCCAGCATCGGTTCGAGTTCACGGATGCGCGCGCGACCGAGAACTTCGAGTTCGTGCCCCTGCGAGCTCACCCACTCGGCGATGGTCTGCAGGTCCTGCGCGTCGGCAGCATCGAGTGCAACCGTCAGCGAGCTGTCCGCGGTGAAGACCGATTGCCCGAATTTTCCGAGCTCCTCACCGAACGTCGGCCACCGTTCCAGGGACGCTGCACCGATTGTCAACGCGGTTTCTTCACCCGGCCAGCCTTCGGAAAGCGGGGCAAGCATTCCGCCCGCCACCCACGAAGCACCTGATCCAATGGACGGGTCGTACAACCGAACGGCCCACCCGTCGCGGGCTGCTCGCCACGCGATAGCGAGACCGATGACACCGCCGCCGACAACCGACACCGTACGAGCGTGTGTACTCACGAAACTCCACCTCCACTTCCTGCGCCGGCATGATCCGGGTCAGGTCTGACGGTCGGGATCTGGTCGCGATCCCCTCTCAGCCCTACGAACCTCGCAGTCACGACAAAAAGTGACGACGACGTTTCAGGACTCCCGTGTCGAACCTTGCTCCCTAGAGGCTACCGTTTGCTCCGTGCACCCCACACATCCCAGTAACGACATCGACCGGCGCGAGCGCCTGGCAGCAGCACGGCTGTACCTGTGCACCGACGCGCGCCGCGAGAAAGGCGACCTCGCGCAGTTCGCCGAGGCAGCATTGTCCGGCGGAGTCGACATCATCCAATTGCGTGACAAAGGCTCTTCCGGTGAGCGCGAGTTCGGCCCGCTCGAGGCCAAGGACGAACTGGTGGCGCTGGGCATTCTCGCGGCCGCAGCGCGACGCCACGGCGCATTGTTGGCCGTCAACGATCGCGCGGATCTCGCGATGGCTTCCGGCGCCGACATCCTCCACCTCGGCCAGAACGACATTCCCGTCCCCTACGCGCGAACCGTTGTCGGTGAAGACGTAGTCATCGGCCGTTCGACGAGCAGTCGCGCGCAGGCGAGTCTGGCCGCCATCGAAGAGGGCGTCGACTACTTCTGTACCGGGCCGGTCTGGGCGACACCGACCAAACCGAATCGAAGTGCGTCCGGTTTGGAACTGGTTCGATCGACCGCCGACGCCGCACCGCCGCGGCCCTGGTTCGCGATCGGCGGCATCGACGAAGAACGTCTGCCAGAGCTGCTCGATGCCGGCGCCACGCGCATCGTCGTCGTGCGTGCAATCACGCAAGCATCGGATCCCCAGGCGGCCGCGCAACGCCTCGCCGCAGCCGTCGCTGGGCGCTGAAAGCCGGTAACTGGCGTTCGTCAAGTGTTTGCCGGGCGATTTCCGCACAGTTACGGGTCAGCACGCCTGACTCGAATTGTGAACGGAAGTTGTCCGATCAGACAACAAACTCCCAGTTCCTAGGTGCGATTGGATGTCCGAAAAGTCGGATTAAGTGATCTTGCTCACAGTTGCTTCGATTGCGTGTCACATCCCATTCGGTTTGTTGTAGTTTACCTCCAGTTACTAACTGAACCTAGGAGCACTAAATGGGATCCCTCGACACCGGCTCGCTCAGCACCGAATCGCTCGAAGACCTGAACCTCGGCAAGATCAGCGAGCTGCTCAAGCTCGGTATCACCGCGGTCAGCTTCATCACGGCGCTGAACTCGCTCAGCTGAGCCTCGTTTCGGTCGACGACCGAAACACCGAAGGGCCGGACTCCCGCGGAGTCCGGCCCTTCTGCTGTGTATGAACTGTGAAGACTCGAGTGCTACGACTGCGTACTCGACGCCTCGGACAGGTTCTGGTCGCTGCCTGCCTGGTCGCTGCGTGTCTGGTCGCTGCCTGCCTGGTCACTGCCGTGGTGGGAACTACCCGACAACCATCCGAATCCGCCGTCCTCGAGCACGACGGTGTGCGGATCGCCGTCCACGGCCACAACAGGCTCGGTCCGGAGGTCGGGCCATGAGGAACCGAAGCCCGGATGCAGCGGCAGTGAGTCGACGTCGGCTTCGCGTACCCACCGCAACTCGGTGCTCTCACCATTGGCAACCGTCGACAGTGGATGCGCCGCGTCAGCCACGACGGTGGTGTAAGTCCACCCGCTCTCGGCGCGCATCGTCACTACTTCCCCGCGGACACGGACGGCGTCCTCGGCGATACCTGCTTCTTCGTGTGCTTCCCGGACGGCAGCGTGCGTCGTGCTCTCGTGTGAGTCCCGCGCTCCGCCGGGCAGTGCCCACGTTCCGCCCTGATGGCTCCACGCCGCACGATGCTGCAGCAAGACCATGGGTGATCCGTCCGAATCGGGGGCACGCAGAAGTAGTCCTGCGGCTCCGTGTTTACCCCAATGCCGAGTACCGTCCGATCCGATGGACCAACCGTCACCGTCACCACGCATCGACTACCTCGCTCCGCCCGCTCTCGCCGTTGTCCCACACTAACCGTTTCAATCTGCTCCAGGTGTAGGTGATGCTTATATGCTCGCGAAGATGCCCTGAATCATTTCTCGGCGGCATCATTTCTCGGTAGCCCGCCTACAGCGAAGTGAGGTGCTCGATGGTCGACCGTGTCGTCCCGTCCATCGAACCCCGGTCGCTGCCGCCCTCCGAGGCCACATCAGTGTCGGCGGAGGACGAGCAGGCACTTCTGCGGCGCGAACTGCAGGCCTTCATGTCCTCGACGCCTGGCCGGTTGACCGTCGTCGGACTGATCCTGATCGCGATCACTTTGATCGCCGGACTCCTCGCCACCGCAGCGATCGAGAACCGCCAGGCGAACCTCGACCTCCTCCTCGTCGAAACCGAGCCTCTCGCCAACTCGGCCCAGAATCTCTACAGTGCGTTGTCCTTGGCAGACGCCGCCGCGGCCACCGCCTTCATCTCCGGCGGCCTCGAACCCGCCGAAGTCCGCGACCGATACACGCAGTCGATCGGTGAGGCCTCTGCGGAGATCGTCCAGGCGTCGGCCGGTCTCGACTCGACCGATCTTGCCGGTCACAGCGCGTTGACCACCATCTCGACCGACCTCTCCGTCTACACCGGCCTGGTCGAAACTGCACGGGCGAACAATCGCGTCGGAAACCCGGTCGGGGCAGCATATTTGAGCGAGGCCTCGCAGTTGATGCAGACCTCGCTGCTGCCGATGGCCCAGCAACTGCACGCCTCGCAGGAGACGCTGGTCTCCCAAGTACAGCGCGATTTCGAGACTCCACCGTGGTGGCCGATCGTGGCGTTCGTCTTCGTGCTGTGCGCGCTGGTGGCGACACAGATGTACTTCTCCCGCAAGAGTCGCCGACGCTTCAATCTCGGGTTGATCCTTGCCTCGCTCGCGGTCGCTGCAGCTCTGCTGTGGCTGCTCACGGTCGGACTGGTCTCCGCACTGGCCACCGGGCGCGCGCTCGACGCCGGGGCCGAGCCACTGCACGAACTGACCGAGGCACGAATCATGGCGCAGCAAGCACGCACCGTGGAAACCCTCACGCTGGCGAGGCGGGATTCGACCGCCGAGGACAACGTGACGTTCACCCGCAAGGTCGATGCTCTGCGGGACATCCTCGAGGGCCTGCAAAGCGACGAACGCGCCCGAGTGAACAGCGAAGTGCTGACCGCCGCACTCGACTCGCGCCAGCAGTGGGTGGCTGCGCACACGCGCATGTACGACCGTCTCGGAAACGGCGACTTCACGTCCGCCGCAGCCATCACCATCGGCGCCGGAGAACAGGATTCGGCCGCGGAGTACGGAAAGCTCGATCACGAACTCTGGCAGGGAATCGTGGATTCGCGCACGAATCTTCGGTCCGACGTCTCGTACGCCTCCCGGGTGTTGGCTGCCTCTGCACCGGGCATGTCTGTATTGGCAGTTCTCGGAGTTGCCGGAATCTTCATCGGATTCTGGCCTCGACTGCGGGAGTATCAGTGACGGGAGTACCGGTGATGCGGAGGAAGAGCCCGGCCGTATGTGTCGCGGTTCTGGCAGCGGCCATGCTGGTGCTCGCCGGTTGCGGTGCGGATCGAGCCGAAGACTTGGACAACGCAGGCGCCACGTCGTACACGGAACCGCCGCTGCCGGCCGAGGCCACCATCGCTCCCAGCCCGACACCGACGACTACCGCGTCGTGCACCAACCTCACCGCGAGCCTGCGGCCCACCCCCGCAGACGCATCTCCGCAGCCACCCACGCCGAGCCTCGACGCCATCCGCGCCCGCGGGCGGCTGATCGTGGGCCTGGACACCGGTTCCAACCTCATGAGCTTTCGCGATCCGGCCACCGGGCGCCTCGAGGGTTTCGACGTGGACATCGCCCGCGAAATCGCCCGAGATCTGCTCGGTGACCCGGAGAAGATCGAGTACCGAATCCTGACGTCGGACGATCGGATCGCCGCACTCCAGGAATCGATGGTCGACGTGGTCGTCAAGACCATGACCATCACGTGCGAGCGGCGCGAGAAGGTCGACTTCTCGACGCAGTACTTCTCCGCTGAACAACGAATTCAGGTCTTGCAGGGGTCATCCGTCCGCGGCATCGACGACCTCGCAGGCAAGCGGGTCTGCGCTGCCCGGGGAACGACCTCGGCGACTCGAATCCAGCAACTCCAACCCGAAGCCACCGTCGTCACCGTCCCGATGTGGTCCGACTGCCTCGTCGTCCTCCAGCAGGGGCAGGTGGACGCGATCAGCACCGACGACACGATCCTCGCGGGCCTCGCCTCGCAAGACCCGTATCTGATGATGGTCGGTGGCTCACTGGGCGTCGAACCGTACGGAATCGGAGTGAACAAGGACAACCCCGACTTGGTCCGATTCGTCAACGGAACACTGGATCGGATCCGGAGCGACGGGACCTGGAACCGTATCTACGACCGCTGGCTCAGCGTCCTCGGTCCTTCGCCCGGTCCCCCGCCGGCCGTCTACCGGGATTGAGGCTGACATGACCGAAGAAACCGGCCCCGAGCCCGACGCCACGCAGGCTTCCATGCGTCCCGAACCCGAAGCCACCGGCGCCTACGAGCGGCCCGAGCCCGAAGCCACGGGCGCCTACGAGCGTCTCGAACCGACCTCGGCCCAGATACGAGGAACCACGCCGTCCGCGTCCTCCTCCCCTACCGGCCGCTCCACTCGATCCCGCCGCAGCCGGTCGGGGCGAAAGCTGCGTCTCGGCGGCGGCCTGGTCGAGGTTCCCCCCGTCCCGCAGATCGACCCCGCGTCTGCGGTGATGAGTGACCCGACCGTCCCCGAGCGGAAACGCTTCTGTTGGAAATGCAACGAACCAGTCGGTCGTAAGAGCGCAAGCACCAAGGCAACTCAGCACGGCACCTGCCCCAAGTGCGGTTCCACTTTCGACTTCCGCCCACTCCTCGAAGAGGGCGAATTGGTGTCCGGTCAATACGAGGTTCAAGGGCCCATCGCGCACGGCGGCCTGGGATGGATCTACCTCGCGATCGATCGCAATGTCAGCGACAGGTGGGTAGTTCTCAAGGGGCTCTTGCATTTCGGTGATTCCGAAGCGCAAGCCGTTGCGGTGGCCGAGCGTCAGTTCCTCGCCGAGGTCGCCAACCCCAGCATCGTCAAGATCTTCAACTTCGTCGAGCATCCGCGCCCGGACGGCACACCCATGGGGTACATCGTCATGGAGTACGTGGGTGGGCGATCATTGCGCGAGGTGCTGGCCGAATTCCCGGACGGCAAGCACATGCCGATCGAGCAGGCAATCGGCTACGTACTGGAAATCCTTCCGGCGCTGAGCTATCTGCATTCCACCGGCCTGGCCTACAACGACCTCAAGCCCGAGAACGTGATGGTCACCGAGGATCAGTTGAAGCTGATCGATCTCGGCGCCGTGTCCGGAATCGAAGACTACGGATACCTGTACGGTACCGCCGGCTATCAAGCACCCGAGATCATCGAGACCGGTCCGACCATCGCCTCCGACATCTTCACCGTCGGAAGAACACTCGCGGTTCTCACCCTCGACATGCCTTCGAAGCACGGACGGTACCTCGACGGCCTTCCCGAACCCGAGGACGAGCCACTACTGCGCGACCACGAGTTCTTCCACCGTCTACTGCTACGCGCCACCGACCCGGATCCGAAGAAGCGATTTCAGTCCGCCGAGGAAATCGCGGGACAGCTCACCGGCGTTCTGCGAGAAATCCTCGCCGAGCAGACCGGGCAGGAGAATCCCGGACTCTCGCTCGTGTTCAGCAGGCAGCGAACGTCTTTCGGCACCGATGAATTGGTCGGGCAAACCGATGTGTACGTCGACGGTATCAGCCACGACGCCGCTCTCGATCCGCGCGAAGTTGCGCACGCACTTCCCATTCCGTTGGTCGACCCCACCGATCCCAGCGCGCCGTTGCTGGCAGCGGCGGTGCACAGCGAACCGTCTCAGACTCTCGATGCTCTCAAGCATGCCCGCGAGAACGGAATCGACCGAACGTCAGGCACACCGGCGGCCGCCGTCTCGGGCGAAGTTCGACTGGCCGAGGCCAAAGCTCATCTCGATCTCGGTGATCCGGAAACCGCACTGACAGTTCTGGGCGAACTCCAGCAGAACATCGGGGACCACTGGAAGATCGAGTGGTATCGAGGACTTGCGGCGTTACAACTGGACCGATTCGAGCCCGCTTTCAGTCACTTCGAGGCAGTTCTCACCGCACTGCCCGGCGAGGCTGCCCCCAAGCTGGCGTTGGCAGCGACGGCAGAACTGATTCTCCAGCACTGGGAGAGCGACGACCCGGACCAATGGTGCCGATTCTCCGAGAAGTACTACCGCACCGTCTGGCGGACCGAACGAAACTACGTGAGCGCAGCATTCGGGCTCGCCCGACAACTCGCCGATCACGGCAACAAGAAGGCAGCCATCGCCGCCCTCGACGAAGTACCCACGTCTTCCCGGCACTACAACGTCGCACGGATGTCCAGCGCTCTGACGATGCTGTCCGGCGTTCCGATCGCCGAACTCGACGAATCGACTCTGCGGGAAGCCGCCCGTCGTGTTCGGGCGCTACCTGCTGAAGAGAGCCGAAGCCTGCAGATGCGAACCCTGGTGTTGGGCACGGCACTCGATTGGATTCGCTACGGCAATCGCTCGCACACCGAACTCGAACCCATCCTCGATCTGCCCTTCACCGAGCAAGGTCTGCGCACCGGAGCCGAAGCCTGCCTTCGCGCCCTCGCTCGCGCCACGACCTCCCGCACGCACCGCTACGCCCTCGTGGACCGGGCGAATGCGGTGCGTCCGCGCAGCAATTTCTGACGGACGCCCCGAGGTTTACAGTGCTGCAGAAACCTATAGTGCGGCCACCAAAGCCTTCGCCGCGCGGGCGATCGCCAACTCCTCGTTGGTGGGGACCACCAGCACCTCGACGGCCGACGAGGATGCGGAGATACGACGCTCGTCGCGACTCTTCGCCTCGTTGAGAGCCGGATCGACCTCGATACCGAGACGGGAAAGCCCGGCCAGGCTGTCGCGTCGTACGTCGACGTTGTTCTCCCCGACGCCGCCGGTGAAGGTGATGACGTCGACGCCACCGAGTTGAACGATGAAGGCGCCGATGTACTTACGGAGCATGTGCACGTAAACGTCGTACGCAAGTTGTGCGTCTTGGTCGCCGCCCTCGATCAGTGCGAGCAGGGCACGGAAATCGTTGACTCCCGACAGTCCCTTCAAACCGGAGCGCCGGTTGAGGAGGTCGTCGATCTCGTCGACCTTCATTCCCGAGTTGCGGTTGAGGTGCAAGATGATGCCTGGATCGATGTCGCCGCTGCGGGTGCCCATGACAAGACCCTCGAGCGGGGTGAGGCCCATCGTGGTGTCGATGGCCTTGCCGCCCTTGATTGCCGAGGCCGAAGCGCCGTTTCCGAGGTGCAGAACTATCTGATTCAGCTCGGCCGGATCCTTGCCGAGGAACTCCGCGACCCGTCCAGACACGTATTCGTGTGAGGTCCCGTGGAAGCCGTACCGGCGAATCTGGTTGGCCTTGGCCACATCCCGATCGATCGCATAGGTGGACGCCGCCGCGGGCAGTGTGTGAAAGAAGGCGGTGTCGAACACTGCTACGTGCGGAACGTCTGGCAGTTCTTCGCGCGCCACCTCGATACCGATCACGTTGGCCGGATTGTGCAGCGGCGCAAGGTTCGACAAATCCGCGATGGCTTTCACGACGCCGTCGTCGATGAGAGTCGGCGAATAGAAGATGTCACCACCGTGCACGACTCGGTGACCGACTGCGATGATTCCGGCCTCACTCAGCGGCCGTCCGACCTCGGCGACGATGTCGAGCACCATCTTCAGACCTGCGCGGTGATCGGCGATCGGAAGGCTCCGGTCTTCGACTCCGGTGCGGTGGTTGTAGACGATGTGGCCGTCGGGCTCACCGATGCGCTCGATGAGACCGTGCGCCACCGATTCCGCCGTATCCGGATGCACGAGTTGAAATTTGATGGATGACGAGCCGGAATTGATGACCAGTACGGTGCCGTCGCTCACGCTTGCGCTCCCTGTGCCTGTATTGCCGTGATAGCCACGGTGTTGACGATGTCCTGGACCAACGCTCCACGCGAGAGGTCGTTGACCGGCTTGTTCAGTCCCTGCAGAACCGGCCCGACGGCGATAGCACCGGCGCTACGCTGCACTGCCTTGTACGTGTTGTTGCCGGTGTTCAGGTCCGGGAACACGAACACCGTTGCTTTGCCCGCCACCAGCGAATCCGGCATCTTCTTGTCGGCGACACTCTGCTCGACGGCGGCGTCGTACTGAATGGGCCCTTCCACCAACAGATCCGGTCGACGCTCGCGCACCAAAGCGGTCGCGGTGCGAACCTTGTCGACGTCGGCTCCGCTGCCCGAATCCCCGGTGGAGTACGAGAGCATCGCGATGCGCGGATCGATCCCGAACTGCGACGCCGTCTGTGCGGACGAGATCGCGATGTCCGCCAACTGCTCCGACGTCGGGTCCGGAACCACGGCGCAGTCACCGTAGGAGAGAACGCGGTCGGCCAGGCACATCAGGAAGATGCTCGAGACCGTCGAGACACCGGGGGCGGTCTTGATGATCTCGAACGAGGGTCGAATCGTGTGAGCGGTGGTGTGTGCAGCGCCGGACACCATGCCGTCGGCAATTCCCAAGTGCACCATCATCGTTCCGAAGTACGAGATGTCGGCGATCACCTCGCGGGCCCGCTCGATGGTCATGCCCTTGTGAGCACGCAGCGCGGTGTATTCCTGTGCGAAGCGCTCGGTGTACTCGGACTGCGCGGGTGCGAGTACCTGCGCGCCACTGATGTCGACGCCGAGTTCCGCTGCGCGTCGACGCACACTGGGTTCGTCACCGAGGATCGTCAGGTCGGCAACCTGGCGCTGCAGCAACCGGCCGGCCGCGCGCAGGATCCGGTCGTCGTCACCCTCAGGCAGGACGATGTGCTTGCGATCGCGTCGAGCGCGGTCGATCAGCTTGTACTCGAACATCTGTGGGGTCACGACGGACGGGATCGGCAGTGCCAGTCGGTCCATCAGGACGTCGGCGTCGACGCGCTGTTCCATCAAGCTCAACGCGGTGTCGACCTTGCGCTGCGAACCGACTGCCACGCGTCCGCGGGTTTGGGCTGCGGCGCTTGCGGTGTCGAAGGTACCGAGGGTTGTCGTCAGGATCGGAAGACGCTGTTTGAGGCCGGCCATCAACGCCGCGATGGCCGGGTGCGGCGTGATCCCGCCATTCATGATGATGCCCGCGAGCGACGGAAATCCCTCCGCCTCATGCGCATTGAGCAACGCGAGCAGTACGTCCGAGCGATCGCCCGGTGCGATGACGACCATGCCCTCGACCAGACGCTCGAGGATGTGCTCGGCGGTCATGCCGCCCACCATCACCTTGAGCGCTTCGCGGTGCAGCAGTTCCGGGTCACCCGAATACAACTCGCCGCCGGTGGCCTCCATCAACTCGGCCATCGTGGGCGAGACGAGCAACGGAATCTCCGGCAGGCTCCACGTCGGAACACCGATGTCGGACAGCGCTGCGGTGACCTCGTCGAGCTTGTCGGGATCGCAACGATTGGCGACGACAGCGAGCAGATGAGCGTGGTTGGCGGCCAACTCGGCGGCGCATAGATGCGCGAGCTGGGCGACCTCCTCGACACTGCGCCGAGCGCCGCGTACCGCCAGCAGAACCGGCGCGCCGAGGTTCACGGCGATGCGGGCGTTGAAGCTCAGCTCGCTCGGGCTTGCTACGTCGGTGTAGTCACTTCCGATGATGACGACGGCGTCGCACTGCTCGGCCACGGTGTGGTACTTCGCGACGATGTCGGCCAGCGCGGCTTCAGGATCGGCGTGAACCTGCTCGTAGGTGACGCCGAGTGCGTCGGCGTAGGAGAGATCGGCGGTGGTGTGCTCGAGCAGCAGTTCGAGGATGTAGTCGGTTTCCTCGGTAGAGCGGGCGATCGGGCGGAAGACACCGACCCGGGCGACGGTCGCGCACAGCATCTGTAGCACGCCAAGCGCGATGGTGGATTTTCCGGTATCACCTTCAGGAGAGGCGACGTAGACACTCGACACGGCAGCGGGCGCTTCTGGCATGCCCAACAGCCTAGTGTGGGCCGCCGCCCACCTTGCCACTGATCGTGGTCACGCTCACGCTCGTGCCGACAACCGGCGGCTACGAGAAAGACGAACGGTGCCTGCCACACGTCGAGTGGCAGACACCGTTCAGTTGATCTCGAGGATCAGCCCAGAGCACGCAAGCGAGGCGCGAGGTCACGCTCGAACAGTTCGAGGAACCGGCGCTGATCATGGCCCGGTGCGTGGAACACCAGGTGATTGAGACCGGCATCGACGTAGGCCTTGACCTGCTCGACGGCGTCGTCCGGATCGGAAGCGACGATCCAGCGCTTGGCCACCTGCTCGATGGGCAGAGCGTCGGCAGCGGCTTCCATTTCGATCGGATCCTCGATGCTGTGCTTCTGCTCCGGCGTCAGGGACAGCGGAGCCCAGAAGCGGGTGTTCTCGAGTGCAGCCTCCGGATCGGTGTCGTAGCTGATCTTGATCTCGATCATCTTGTCGATGTCGGCGACGTCGCGCTCGGCCTTGGCTGCGCCCTCGGTAACGGCTGGAAGCAGCTTCTCGGTGTAGAGCTCCATGCCCTTTCCGGAGGTGCAGATGAAGCCGTCACCGGCACGTCCCGCGTACCGGGCGACAACGGGTCCGCCGGCCGCGATGTACACGGGAATGCCACCCTCGGGAACGTCGTAGATCGACGCGCCACGAGTGGTGAAGTACTCGCCTTCGAAGTCGACACGATCGCCCAGCCACAGCTCACGCATCAACCGCACGGACTCACGCAGCCGCGCGAAGCGTTCCTTGAACTCGGGCCACTCGCCCTGGAAGCCGGTGGCGATCTCGTTGAGAGCCTCACCGCTGCCGACGCCGAGCATGATGCGTCCCGGGTAGAGACATCCCATCGTCGCGAACGCCTGAGCGATGACTGCCGGGTTGTAGCGGAACGTCGGCGTCATCACGGACGTGCCGATCTGCACGCGCTCGGTGCGCTCACCGACGGCGGTCATCCAGGCGAGCGAGAACGGTGCGTGGCCACCGTTGTGGCGCCACGGCTGGAAATGATCGCTCACCGCAACGGAATCCATGCCGTGCTGCTCTGCCAGAACTGCCAGCTCTACCAGTTCGCGAGGGCCGAATTGCTCAGCCGATGCCTTGTATCCGAGCTTGAGTTCCTGCGCCACCGTGCACTCCCTTGTCGTCTGTTTCGTTTACTTCTCTGACATGCTTCACGTTCTTTGCAGACTATCCAGACACCGCTGGGACTTCTCTGCGTATCTCAGCGAGCGAGGCTGGTGACCACCGTTGCCACGCCGGCTGCGACGGCAACCCCGGCCAGTGCCAGTGCAAACAGCCACAATGCGTGCGGTTCCGGCATCGCCGCTCCGTCCTCGAGCGCCTTCTTCACCTGTAGCCAGCGTCGCATACCTACCAGTGCGGCTGCCGCCGCGAGTGCGATAAGGGTCAGACCGAGAGTCGTGCGAACCCACCCGGTACTCCATTCCGGTACCAACTGGACGACGGCGATGCCTCCGGCCAGCAGGGCGAGTGAGCTACGCATCCAGGCGAGGAAGGTGCGCTCGCTGGCAAGGGTGAAGCGCTCGTCCGGGCGGTTCGGTTCACTCATGCGTGCTCACCTCCGTGCGGTGCCACCAGATCCGGGTCCTGACGCCAGTCGTAGACGACCTCGGTGCGCAGAACGATGTCCTGCAACGAACGTCGTCGTCGATCGACCGCCGACCACAGCAATCCGAAGGCGAAGAGCACGCAGAGCACCGCACGGATGAAGGCCAACGGCCAGCGCACGAGGCGATGCCCGGACGTGATCACCCGCAGCCCCATCACGAGGGACCCGACAGTCCGACCGGTGGTCGCCCAGCAGGCGGTCAGATACGCCACCGAGACACCGAGAAATGCCGTCGTGGACAGGAAGATTCCCGGTTCCGAGAAAGTGAAACTCTGTGGCGAGAAGAGCAGTCGGACGAAGGCGAAGCCCACGTACACGGAACCCATCAGGAGCAGGACGACGCCCAGGTCGATCAGTCCGGCGAGTCCACGGGTGACGATGCCGGCTGGGCCGGAACTCTCCTGGGCCACTAGCGTTCGCCTGCGTTCGTCTTCGGATCGGTCTCTGTCGACGGTTTATCTGATGACGGTTTATCTGATGACGGTGCGTTGTCGCGGCCGAAGAGTCGCCCGACGAAGCCGGCGACAGCGTCGTCCGCCTGCATGCCCTGCACTCGAGCTCCGTGCACGGCTTCCGTGGAGAGTGAACCGGTCGATTCACGAATCATCTGGGGCAGGTCGACGCCCTCGATGACCTGGTCGGCGATCTTGACGAGGTCGATGCGGTTGACCTGGCGTTCGAGGTCGACCGTGTCGACTATCCCGTCGAGATCGAGGCGATCGATCACCGCTTTGACGTCGAGGCGGCTTGCGATCTCGTCCACGTCGACCCGGTCGATGATCGGTTCGAGCGAGACCCGTTCGGCAATCTTGTCCACGTCGATGTTCTCGGCGATCTTGTCGATGTCCACGTGGTCGACGACGATCTTGGTGATGTCGACTTCGGACAGAGCAGCGTCGACGACAGCTTTGATCACCGTCCGCAAGGTCGAGTCGGCGAACTCCACTGTCGAGTGCATCGCTTCCGTGCCGCGAGTGGTGACCTGGGTGATCGCGCCGTCGAGTGCGTCACCGACGACAGGGATCCGCTGCACGGAATCAAGTGCGAGACCAGCGGTTCTGCGCGCCGCACCAGCCGTGATCGCGGCCAGCCCGAAGGCCAGCCGAATCACGTCGGATTCGGGGTGGTGCGACTGCGATCCCACGCAATTGTCTCCATCTTCTTATACGACTGTTACCCGGACATTCGTCACTCCTCTTCGCATTGTGCCACTGTTGGAAGGCACAAATACGCTGTCCGGCTTGCGCCTGGGGGGAAATATGAAGACACGTCGTTTCACGGTTCGGCTGACGATGGCGGTGGCCATGGCCGCCGGCTTTCTCGGCCTCAGCGCGCCGACCGCGAGTGCGGATTCCGTGGTCAGTCGCATCGACGTCTACTCCCCCTCGATGGACCGCTGGATCGCCAACGACGTGATTTCGCCGGCCGGAGGAGGCCCGGCCCCGACCTTCTATCTGTTGACCGGTGTCGGCGGCGGCGAGGACGGGATCTCGTGGTTCAACAACACCGGAGTTCGTGACTTCTTCGACGACAAACACGTCAACGTGGTCATGCCGGTCGGCGGCAAGTTCAGCATGTACACCGACTGGAACGCCGACGATCCGGTGCTGGGCCGTAACAAGTGGCAGACGTACCTCACCAAGGAACTACCGGCGGCGGTCAACGCTCGGTACAACACGACCGGTGTCAACGCACTCGGCGGTGTGTCGATGGCAGGCGGACCGGTTCTGGACCTCGCGATCCAGTCGCCGGGCACCTACCGCGCAGTCGGCTCGTACAGCGGCTGTCCGCGCGCCGGCGACCCGCTCGGCCAGGCAGCGGTGCGCTCGATGGTCGAGATACTCGGCGGCGGCAACGCGGCCAACATGTGGGGGCCGTGGGGTAGCCCGCAGTGGGCGGCGCACGACCCGTTGATCAACGCCGAGAAACTGCGTGGCACAGCGCTGTTCATCTCGACCGGCAACGGCCTCCCCGGCCCGGTGGACGGAATCAACTCGCTGGCGATGGCCGCCGGCGTCGTTCCCGGCGCGGTCCTCGAAGGCATCACCAACATGTGCACCGCTGCCCTGCAGGGGCGATTCGGTCAGCTCGGCATTCCCGCGACGTTCAGCTTCCGACCCGAAGGCACCCACACCTGGGGGCTCTTCGAAGCCGACATGCGCGCGTCGTGGCCGATGATCGCGGGCGCTATCGGGGCGTGAGCCTCACGGCCCTCCTTACAAGCCATGGCGTCAGGTGAGACTGCGCGCCCAGTCCCGCATCCCGGCGGGGCCAGTGCCGGTGGCGTATTCAGCGAACAGATTTCGCGCTTCGTCACGGCGGATGCCGCCGAGGACTTCACGCGGCTTACAGAAAAACGGAAGTTCCACAGGCGGCGCCCACAGCTGCACGAGTTCCGCCGCACCGTCGTTCGGGGATTCGAGAGCGAACCACACCCGGGTCACGCCGAGCGTGATCGCGGCACCCATACACATGAGACATGGTTCGAGATTGACCGCCAATGTCAATTCACCGGACGCTCGAGTGAATCCGAGAGCCTCGTCGGCCTGCAAGAGCGCTTGAAGGTCCGCATGGACTACCCGTCGGCCGAGTGCCCGTTCTTGCGTATACGCCCGCCCGAGCACACGGTCGTCGTCGAACACGACTGCGCCGATCGGCATCTCCCCGAGCTCCATGCCCTCACGCGCTACGTCAAGAGCAACCGCAAGGGCATCTCGAGGTGAAAACATCACTCGACACTAATGGACCAAGGCAAACTCACGCTGCCAGTAGTGCGGGTAGTCCCCATTCCTTGGCAAGCAGCTCGTACGAGCGCAGACGATCCTCGTGCCGATGGGTCACCCCGGTGATTACCAATTCGTCCGCTCCGGTGAGCTTCTGCAAACTGTCGAGCCTGTCGGCGACGGTAGACGGTGAACCGACGAACTGCGTGATCAGCCGATCCTCCACCACTGCTTTGTCGGCGTCGGAAAGTGGGAGCGCTGTCGCGGGATCGGGGTACGGGATGGCGCCGTGTCCGCTGCGAATGCTGTGCGTCCAGTGCCCGAACGTAGACGCCAACTCTCTCGCCGTCGCATCGTCTTCCGCAGCAACAACATCCGCGGAGACGACGACATACGGCTCCGACAGAACTGCCGACGGTCGGAATGCTGCACGGTATGCCTCGACGGCATCGAGCGTACTCGAGGGCGCCACATGGTAATTCGCACCGAACGGCAATCCGAGTCGTCCGGCGAGCTCGGCACTGGGGCCCGCACTGCTTCCGAACACCCACAGTTCGACGTCGGCATTCTCGCCGGGACTGGCGTGCAATTCGATGCCGTCGCGGGTTCTGTAGGTACCGTTCAGGAGCGAGCGTATGTCGTCGACCTGCTGCTTGAAATCGGGCGCCTGCGCGCCCGGAAACGCCAATGCCTCGAACGACGCCTGCAACCGCGGTGACGTGAGAAGACCGGTTGGATCGAAGGGTGCCGGGATCACGACGCCGTCGCGTACGACGTTCTCTCGCTTCGATTCTGCCGGCGCAGGCGTTCCGGCAGCGACGGCGCGAAGTGCCTCCACCCGACGCTGTCCGCTGCGCCCGATACCGAGATCGATACGACCCGGATACAACGCTTCGACGGTACCGAAGGCCTCGACCACCTGAGCCGCCGTGTTGTTGCCCAGCAGCACGGCGGCCGAGCCGACACGAATGGTGTTGGTGGCGGCCGCGATCAGCCCGACAAGCACTGCTGGCGACGAAGAGGCAACGCCGACGAAGTGGTGTTCGGCGACCCAGTAACGCTTGTATCCCCACGCTTCGGCAGAACGAGCGAGGTCCAGCGAGTTCCGCAAAGCCTGGCGGGCCGTTCCGCCCTCACTGATCGGCGAGAGGTCGAGTACGGACAGCGGCGCGCTCACCTCGGTCCGCTTTCGGAGCGGGTGTCCGGTGTCTTCTCGCCGGCTTCCACCGCGAACGCCAGGCGGTTCTCGGCGGGGGCCACCGGGCACGTCGCGTAATCGGTGAACGCGCAGGGCAGGTTCGACGCCCGATTGAAATCGAGGACTACCGCGCCACCGGGTTCAGGTGCGCTCACGTGCAGCGAGCGTGCGGCCGGGTAGGTGGACACACCACTGGTCGCGTCGGTGAACAGGATGTGAAAGCCGTTGTCCCTGCCCGCGAACGCAATCAGCGTATACGTTGCACCGTCGTGTTCGAAGCTGATGGTTCCGCGGGCGTCGTGATGATGCTCGAGGCGCTCGACGACCGCGCCCGTCGTCACCGTGCGAGCCTCCTCGAAAGCTGTGAAGACACCCTCGATGCGCCACTGCGGGTTCGGCTCGAAGGTCGGGATACCACTGAACTGCGCCAATGCCGGGGCCGACGAATCGTGGATCCGCAGAGCCACCTCGCCGGTGCGGCGGATGACCTCGACCAACCGTGCGCCCTGCTTGACGATCAGTCCCGGCGCCCCCTCGATCGGATTCAGAGTGGCCGAACCGTCCACGGCGACGCCGTCGATCGACAAGTCGTCTGCGGGCGTCGCGGTGACGACAACGGCATTCGCGTCGGCGCGCCATGCACCGGGCAGGTCCGCGAAGGTGGAATCGGTGTCCACCAGCCAATGCAACGCAGTCAGGCTCAGCCAGCCGAGGGGTTCGCCGAAGGTGGCGTCGCGCGAGGCGTGCCAGGCATTCCAATCGCCGGTGAAGGTACTGGTGGAAGTGTCGGTAACGGTCATGATGCGCGGACTCCTTCAGCCTGCTCGTGCGGGTGGCGCAGCCCGAGATGGCTGCGCAGGGTGGTTCCTGAGTACTCGGTCCGGAAACTGCCGCGGTCCTGTAGTTCTGGTACGACGGTGTCGATGAACTCGTCGAGTCCCGCGGGGGTGATGTGGGGAACGAGGATGAATCCGTCGCTCGCGTCGCCCTGGACGTAGCTGTCGATCTCGGCAGCGACCTCGGCGGCGCTACCCACGAACTGTTGGCGGGCAGTCACTTCGATGATGAGTTCACGGATGCTGAGGTTTTCGGCCTCGGCCTTCGCTCGCCACTGATCGGCGACCGCTCGCGGATCCTTGACGTGGCGGACGCGTCCGCGAGTGATGTTGACGTCGTCCGACGGATCTTCCTTCGGCAACGGGCCGTCGGCGTCGTACTGCGAAAGGTCTCTGCCCCAAACCTGTTCGAGAAAAGCGATGGCAGTCTGGGGTCCGACCTGCTGCCGCCGGATGTGATATGCCTTCTCCTGTGCGTCCGCGGCGTTGTCACCGAGGACGAAGGTGGCGGCGGGGAGAATCTTGAGGTCTGCGTGCGTGCGTCCGTACTTGGCCAGGCGTCCCTTCACGTCGGCGTAGAAGGCCTTGCCTGCTTCGAGGGTTCCGTGTCCGGTGAAGATGGCGTCAGCCTTGGCGGCGCCGAACTCGCGTCCTTCGTCGGAGTCACCTGCCTGCAACAGAACTGGGTGCCCTTGTGGACTCCGAGGAACTTCGAAGCGCCCGGTGATGTCGAACTGCCTGCCGGAGTGTTGGAACTGGCCGACCTGTTGGTCGGTGACAAAAATACCGCGCTCACGGTCGACGATCGGACGATCGATGCTCCAGCTGTCCCACAGCGTCCGTACTGCGTCGACCAACTCGTTTGCGCGTGCATACCGCTCGGAATGCTCCAGATACCCACCGCGGCGGAAGTTCTCACCGGTGAATGCGTCCGAGGAGGTGACCAGATTCCACGCGGCGCGGCCGTCGGAGAGATGATCGAGCGTCGAGAACTGCTTGGCCAACTCGTACGGCTCGTTGAACGTGGTGTTGATCGTCCCGGCCAGGCCGAGATGCGTTGTCACACCGGCAACCGCGTTGAGAATACTGAACGTATCCGGGCGGCCGACCACGTCGAGGTCGTGAATCTTGCCCTGATGCTCGCGCAGGCGCAAACCTTCTGCGAGGAAGAAGAAGTCGAACAATCCGCGTTCAGCACTGCGGGCGAGATGCTCGAACGAGCTGAACTCGATCTGGCTCTTGGACGCCGGATCGGTCCACACCGTGGTGTTGTTCACGCCGGGAAAGTGAGCGCCCAGATGAACTTGCTTGCGAATCCTGTTCTGTTTCATCGGTGTTCCTGTTCTCTACTCGCGCTACGCGAACTGATTGACGGGCAACTGGAAGCCCAACCGCTCGCGCAGCGTCGGGGCGGTACTCGGTCGCGGATTGAGAGTTGGCACTATGTCCGTCGCGATCTTGTCCACGGCGGCGGCCAGCGCCAGTGGACGCAGAACCACACCGTCGATCCCGGCGAGCCCACCGATCTCACGCAGCAGCGCAGTCAAACCCGCGCTGTCACCGCGATAGAACAGCGAGTGCGGGGCATACGGCGCTCCCGCCCATTCCTCGAGTTCCGCCAAAGCGTCGTCGGCGGCACCGCGATCGGCGCCGAGGAGCACGTCGACGTCGAGGAGAACCCGCACGCTGCGCCCGAGGGCGGCGGCACTCGCGTGGACCAGCTTGGCCGTAGTTTTGGCCTCGGCGAGATCGGTTGCCGAGATCCGAATCAGATCTCCGCGCGCAACCGCGAGTTCGCGTGCCTCCGGCCTGCTCGCGTCGACGGCGATCAGCGGCTGCCCCTGCGGGGAGCGCGGCGTGATGGACGGGCCCTTGACGGAAAAGTTCTTTCCCTCGAAGTCGATGTAGTGCAGCTTGTCCCGATCGATGAATCGTCCGCTCGCAGCGTCACGAATCTCGGCGTCGTCCTCCCAGCTGTCCCACAGCCGACTGACCACCTCGACAGCCTCGGACGCTTCCTCCCACGCGGACTCGGGGCCCTGCACTGACTTTCGGCCGAACAACGACGCCTGCTCAGCGGTGTCGGACACCGCGACCTGCCAGCCGGCCCGCCCCGCTGACGAGTAGTCGATACTCGCGACGGCCTTGGAGATGTGGAACGGCTCGGTGTGCGTGATTGTCGCAGTGGGGATCAGGCCGATACGCGAGGTCACAGCACTCAGCCGCGCCGCAGTTGCAACCGCCTCCAATCTGCCCCGCACTGCGTGCTGGCCCTCGGATTGCAGTCCGAACGAGTCAGGGAGGAACGCCAGATCCACCCCACCCCGATCCGCGGTGGCCACCAGGTCCACCCAGTACGACGGCGTGAACAGATCTTCGGCGCGCGAATCCTCGCGTCGCCAGGAGTACGGATGAGCTCCGGTTCCCTCGAATTCGAGGCCGACCAGGAATGCTCCGGAACTACGCTCGGACATGTTCGGCCTTTCGTGTCGAATGATCCCGCCCGGGGATCGCGTCGAGAAGTGTGCGTGTGTACTCGTTTCGGGGATTGTCGAAAATCTCGGTGGTAGTACCGATTTCGAGCAATCGCCCGGACTGCATGACGCCGACGACGTCGCTGATCTGGCGAACAACCGCAAGATCGTGGGAGATGAAGAGATAGGTCAGGCCCAGTTCGCGCTGCAACTCGTCGAGTAGCGCCAGAATCTGCGCTTGCACCGAGACGTCGAGAGCGGACACAGGTTCGTCGAGAACGAGCAGGTCCGGCTTCAAAGCGAGCGCACGAGCGATCGCCACCCGTTGACGCTGGCCGCCCGAGAGTTCGGCCGGTTTGCGGCTCAGGAACTGCTCGGGAAGTGCAACCTGATCGAGCAACTCTGCTGCACGACTCTGCTGCTGGCTGCGTCCACCAACCTTGAAGGCCCGCAGCGGCTCCGCAACGATGTCCTGGACGGACAATTTCGGGTCGAGTGATGCATAGGGGTTCTGATACACGAGCTGGATCCTTCGGCGCAGCTCACGCAGGTCGCTGCCCTTGACCTTCGTGATGTCCTGGCCGTCGAAGGTGATGGTGCCGGCATCCGCCTGCTCCAATCGCACGGCGATGCGCGCCGTGGTCGACTTGCCGGAGCCCGACTCCCCCACCAGCGACACCGTCTGACCCCTCGGAACAGTCAGCGACACTTCGTTCACCGCGGTGATCGAACTCCCGCGTCCGACGTTGAAGTGCTTGGTGATTCCCGTCAGGGTCAGCAGCGGGCTGGTGTCCTGGCGGACCGGGCGAACGACTGGTCCCGAGGACAGGCTCGGCGCAGAGCTCAGAAGTTTCTTCGTGTACTCGTCTCGCGGGTTGTCCAGAATATCCGCGGTGCGGCCGGATTCGACGATCCTGCCGCCCTGCATCACCAGGATCCGGTCCGCGCGGTCTGCGGCCACACCCAGGTCGTGCGTGATCAGGAGCACGGCGGCACCGGATTCGGCGATTCGCTCGTCCAAGTGGTCGAGGATGCGTCGTTGAACCGTGACGTCCAGAGCACTGGTCGGCTCGTCGGCGATGACGAGGGCCGGGTTCGAGACAAGCGCGATACCGATCAGAACTCGTTGCCGCATACCGCCGGAGAGCTCGTGTGGGTACTGGCGTGCTCGGATTTCCGGCCGGTCGATACCCGCACGCTCGAGCACCTCGACGGCGTCCAACCGGGCTTTGCGACGGTCTGCGAGGCCGTGGATCCGGAGGACTTCTGCAACCTGGTCGCCGATCCTCGTCACCGGGTTGAGCGAGGTCGTCGGATCCTGCGGCACCAAACCGATACGCGCGCCGCGGATTCGCTGCCACGCACGGTCGGAATACGAGTCGATCTGTTCACCCTCGAACTCGACGGTCCCGCCGGTGACGTGGCCACTGCCGGCGAGCAGACCCAATATCGCGTGGGCCGTGGTCGACTTACCGGAACCCGATTCCCCGACCACCGCAACTACTTCGCCCCGACCGACGGTGAAGCTCACGCCGGATACCGCGGGCTCGGCGCCGTAGGCGATCTGTAAGTCGGTGACGGAAAGCAACTGTTCCTCGGTCGTGCTCATCGCCGGTTGTTCCTTTCGATCTCGTGGCCGATACGGTGTGCCGAGATGACCACGGCGACAATCGCGAGACCGGGAAGTGTGGTCATCCACCAGGCATTGGCGAGGAAATTACGTCCCTCGGATACCAGCGATCCCCATTCCGGGGTAGGCGGAACGGCGCCGAATCCCAAGAAGCTCAGAGCCGACACCGCCAGTACTGCCTGCCCGAACTCGACAGCGGACAGCGCGACCACCGGCGCGTAGGAGTTGGGAAGCACGTGCCGACGCAGGACACCGAGCCACTGCACACCCGAACTGAACGCGGCCTCGACGTACTGAGCTCCGCGCACCCGCATCACTTCGGCACGCATCACTCGCGCGAAATTGGCGACCATACTGACGCCGACAGCAATGGCGACGTTGATGGTGCCGAAGCCGAGTGCGGTCACCAGTGCCAACGAGAGCAGCAGCGCCGGAATGGACAGCAGCACGTCGACGATGCGCATCAGCACGGCGTCGACGACGCCACCGACAAAGCCCGCGAGCAAACCGATTATCGATCCCGCCACCAATGCGATTCCGACCGCCACCAAGGTTGCGGTCAGGGACAGCGCGGCGCCGTGCACGAACCGTGTGTACAGGTCACGTCCGAGATTGTCGGTTCCGAACCAGTGAGCCAGGCTCGGGCCCTGCAGTTTGTCCGCCGGGACACCGGACAACGGATCGCCGCTGGCAAAGAATCCGGGTGCGACGGCAAAGCCGATGGCAAGCAACACGATCAACACCGGAATCACCAAGCCGGGCTTTCGGATCCAGCCGATGGCCGTGGACTTTCGGCGCGAAACAACAGGTGCCTTCGCCTCGACGCTCGGATCGAGGAGTAGGGGTTCGATCAATGTGTCAGACATGAGCCGGCTCCAGATCGGTCGAGCTTTCGGTATTCGACTTTTCGGTGTGACTCTTCTTCGTCTGGATGATCCGTGGATCTATCAAGGGGTAGAAGAGGTCGACCGCGAGGTTGACGAGCACGAACACGAGAGAGGCGAACACAACGACTCCCTGCACCACCGGGATGTCCTGCGCCATCACCGACGTCTGTGTCAGACGGCCGACACCCGCGCGAGAGAACACCGTTTCCACAACCACCGAGCCGGCGAGCAGCGTGCCGACCAGCACACCGGCAATGGTGAATGCCGGAATGCTCGCCAGACGCAACGCGTGACGGGTCTGCACGCGCCAACGGCTGGCGCCCTTGGCATACGCAGTCTCCACGTGCGGCGAACGCAGCGTCGACTGCAGGCTGGTCGTGAGCACCTGCGCGATCACCGCGCCGGTCGGGATCGCCAAGGTGATCGCCGGAAGAATCACCGTTGCGAATCCCTTGTCTCCGAATGCCGGGAAGATGTGCAGACGGAACGAGAACAGCTGCAGAAGAATCAGGCCAACCCAGAAAGTGGGCACTGCCACACCCAGCGGCGGCAGCGAGAACAACAGGTTCGCGAGCCACCGCCTGCGGGTGTAGGTAGCGAAGAACGCGATCGCCACTCCGAACAACACGGCCAGAACCAAAGCGGTGGTTGCCAAGACCAGAGTGCTCGGCAGCGCCGAGAAGATGGCATCCGTCACCGACTGACCGGTGGAGATGGACGTTCCGAAATCGCCGCGAAGAGCATTCGTCAGCGATGTCCAGTACTGCACCCACACCGACTGGTCCAAGCCGTACCGTGCCCGAAGCTGATCGAGCGCAGCCTGATCCACTGCAACACCCTGACCGGACGAGTCGGCAGCCATGCTGACGGGATCACTGGGCAGGAGGAACAGAATCACGAACGAGATGGTGAAGGCGGCCCACAGAACCACTGCGGCCTGGCCCAGTCGGGTGAGTACGTATCGAGTCATGATTACTTACCCGACAACCATGCGTCGTAGAACTGCAGGCGCGAGGAGGCTTCGAAGTTCAGGTCCTGCACACTCGATCCGGCGCCGATGGCCTGCGAGAGCTCGATGGTGGGGATGGAGAGTCCACGGTCGAGGATCAATTCCTGTGCGGTGGATACCAGTTCGCCGCGTTGGCCGTTGTCCGTGGCTGCAAGCTGGTCTGTGAGTACCTTGTCGAGCTCCGGATCTGCGCCGCGACGGTTCAGGTTGCGGCCTTCGGTGCTGAACGATGCCCGCAAGATGTCGGCGTCCGCGCGAGTGCTGTTGTAATACAGCGAATCGTAATCACCCGATACTCCCTTCTCGGTCCATTCACCGTTCGAGACCAGGTTGAGCTGCAGATCGACGCCGACCTTCTTGAGCTGCTGCTGCACGAGCTCGAGGATGGCCTGGTTACCCGAGAACACCGGACTGAAGGTGACGCTGAAAGTGAGCTTCTGCCCGTCCTTCTCGCGGATACCGTCGCTGCCGGTCTTCCAACCAGCCGCGTCGAGGAGTTTCGCCGACTTGTCGGCGTCGTACGTCACGACACTGGATTCGTCGCTGTAGAGCGGAGTGGTGTGAGCCAGCGGGCTCGTGGCCGGGAAGAACGACGGATCCAGAACGGTGTCGACGAGTTCTTGGCGGTTGATCGCGGGAATGATGGCCTGACGAACAGCCTGATCAGCGAGAACGCCGCGACTGACGTTGGGCTGGAAGAAGAAGCTCACACCCGGGTTCGGCCTTGTGAGGATTCGTCCACCCGCGCCCTCGATCTGCGGCGCATCCTGCGGAAGCGCATCGCTGACCGCATCGAGCTGGCCGGAGGCCACGCTGCCCGCCCGCACACCGGATTCGGGAACCACCGTGAAGTCGACGCCATCGAGGTACGCCTCGCCCTGATGCGCGACCGCATCCGAGGCCCAGTTGTATCCCGCACGCTTGGCGATCTTGACGCTCTTGTCCTGCTGCCAGTCGGTGTACACGAACGGTCCGGAGGCGATCACCGCTGCACCGGGGCAGCGCTGCTCGGATGCCAGCGCGGTGGTGGAATCGGCGAGGATTCCGAGCTGTGGCGTCGAAGTTGCTTGCAGGAACTGAACATTGGGTCCGGAGAAATTGATCTTCGCCGTGTGAGCATCTACGACGTCGGTACCGGTGTACGAGGACAGGTAACTCTTCGCCAACGACGCGTTCGGTCCCAGGTTCTTGACCGAGTCGAAGGTCTTCTTCACCGAATCCGCCGTCACCGGTGTGCCGTCACTGAAGGTGGCGTCGTCGCGAAGGACGAACGTGAAGCTAGCGGCGTCGGGGCTGATCTCCCAGCTCTTGGCGAGCCACGGCGTGATCTCTCCGGTGTCGGGATTTTGATCGGTAATCGAATCCACCACTGTCCGAGTGACATACACGGTCTGGTTACTGCCGGCCTGGGCCGGATCGGCGCACGTCGGCGCCTGCGACAGACCGTAGCGAAGGGTTCCGCCGGACTGGGCGGGGCCTGCGTCGGCAGCACTGTCACTCCCGCTGCTGCAGCCGGCGAGGACGGTGCCGAGAACCGAGACAGCACCGATACCGGCGATTACGGTCGCGCGTTTGCGGGCACCGAATGAGGGCGAAGACACCAAGAACTCCTAAAGAGGCATGCCGAAGAGCGCACCCGTCGCCTGAGACGAAAAAGGCGATCGAGCACGAATCACTTGTGTGAGAAGAGAAAACAGACTTGTCGACGACTCGCCTGAGTGCGAATGACTGACCGAGAGGTCAGTTGGTACAGAAAGATCCCGCGGTGCGGCACAGGTCTACGTGACGACGCGACCAGGCGGTATCGAAACCGCCTTCGACTGCCTTCATTTCGTGTTCCTCCATCGGTCCTGGCGGTAGCACCCGCACCCGATCACTCGGGGGGTTGCTGCGACTTCAATGAGCCAGGTCTCTCGGTCGCTCTGGATGGTCGTTCGCAAGTGTACGAGGTCAAACCCGGGTGTTGTCAACCCGGTCGGTAGGAATTGCTGCTCGAGTCACATTTTCGAGCACCCGAAGCTGCTTCTCGAACGGGTGGACGCCCACTTCTTCGGGCGAGAGCGAAGCGTCGTAAAGCGGTGTGTATCCACTGGACAGATACAGCGCGACGGCCTCCGGTTGCCGAGGCCCTGTCGTGAGGAACACCCGACTGTATCCGCGAAGCTCGATCTCTCGTTCCAACTCACGAACGACGGCCTTGCCGAGGCCACGCTTCCGATAGTCGACCGACGTCCAGATTCTCTTCAGTTCCGCAGTGGTGGAATCGAATTGACGAAAAGCACCACCGGCGATCGGCAGACCGTCGTGGGTGAGCACCAGAAGCGCACCCTGCGGATAGGCAAATTCTTCTGCCGGATACGTCGTGAGATCCTCGAGCATCGCTTCGCGAGTCCCGCCGTAACGCGAACTGTATTCGAGTGCCAACTCCGCGATCAGTGGAGCTGCCAAGGGATCGTCCTGCGATACCGAATAGACCTCTACCGCTCCGACACCCTCGAGCTGTCGAGTTCCGAGCTCCAGTGCCACAACACTTTCCTCCATGAATCTGGTCAACGCTCCCCCAGCCTGAAAACTTCCGGAGCGAGGGTGGTTCCGTCGACGAGGTCCGCCACAAGTTCACCCAAGGCCGGACCGAACTTGAACCCATGCCCCGAGAATCCCGCCGCCACCGTGACGGCGCCGACTCGGTCGATGACGAAGTTACTGTCCGGCGTGCTCGTGTACAGGCACGTGATCGACTCGACACGGGTGGAATCGACGCCGGGCAACCACGACTCGGCGTACTCCACCAATCGCTGCTCTCCGTCGACATCAGGGGTGTAGTCACGGGTCTGCGGAGTCACCACCGGCCCGGTCGCGTGTTCGCCGATCTTGATCCCGTCCTCGGAACCGAGCCCGTAGATCCCCGCGGTCTCCAATTCTGCGCCGGTGTGGTGGACGAAACTCGGCCACTCGACTCCGGGATCGAGCGGTGCGAAGTGTGCCGGTTGTTCCTGTGTCGTGCGCAGCGTCGGCAGTACGATCTCGGAGCCGAGACCGCTGTCTGCGATCAGATCTGCAGTCCACGCACCGGCCGCGATCACGACCTGACGAGCTGCGAGCGTTCCACTGTCCGTCACCACGTCCACGCCGTAGGACGCTCGCGCGAGTGCCAACACCCGAACATCGTGACGGACCTCGGCACCGGCAAACACCGCTCCTGCCTTCAGAGCGGTCACTGCGCGGTCCGCGTGCAGCCGGCCTGCGTCGGGGTGATGGAGCACCGTGGTGTCGAATCGCAGCCCCGGCCAACGGGCGGACGCCTCGGCAGGGGTGAGGATCTCACCCTTGATGCCCGCCTCGAGAAGTATCTTCGCCTTGGACTGCACGGCCTGCGGCAGGCCGTGATCAACGGCACCGGTGAGTTCCAGGAACCCGATGTCCGTCGTGGTCTCCAACTCCCGCCACAGCGGCAGCGCGTCGGCCGCCAAACCTGTGTACAGGTGATTGTCGTACGCCTGCCGATAGATGCGCGAAGTACCGTGCGACGCACCGTGCTTGTGCCCCGGCCCGAACTGTTCCAGCTGAACGACGCTACGTCCGCGTGCCGCGAGCCGCCAGGCGGCGGAGGACCCGACGAGTCCTCCGCCGATGACGATCACATCGAGAATCTCACTCATGGACGAGAGCTCACTTGGTCTTCGGAAGGCCGGGCGGGTTGATCAGGGACGTGTCGACGGCTTCGCTGGTGATGTTCCAGCGCTCGAGGATCTGCTGGTACGTGCCGTTCTCGATCGTGTGGTTGATCGCGTCGTTGATCGCCTTGATCAGGCCGTTGTCCTTCTTCACCAGCACCGCGATCTGCCCCTGCAGGGTGTCGCCGGCCCCGGAGAACTCACCGACAACCTCGGTCTCCCCCGACTGCTTGGCGTGGAACTGCGATGACGGGTTCGGGCCGAAGTAGGCGTCGATCCGGCCGGACTGCAGCGGGAGGTAGTAGTCGGTGGTGTTCTGGTAGTAGGAGATGTCGGTAGGCGCCAGGCCGGCCGCGACGTTCTGCTCACTCCACTTGACCAGCAGCGCTTCCTGATTGGTGCCCGAGGAGACGGCGATCTTCTTGCCCGCGACGTCCTTGGGTTCCTTGATGGAGATTCCGGCACCCTTCTTGGCTTCGAAGGCGAGGGTGTCGAGACGGTAGGTCGCGAAGTCGTACTTCTCCTTACGCTCCTCTGTGACAGTCACATTGGAGAGGAAGGCGTCGGCCTCACCGGAGTCGATCCGGACGAAGTTCTGTGCCCAATCTGCTGTCTGCAGGTCGACCTTCAAGCCGAGAACGTCACCGATCAGATAGGCGAAGTCGGTCTCGGAACCGATGAGGGTGGTGTCGTCGTCGGCGTAGAAACGGAGCGGCGGAGCGGAACCGGCACTACCGGTGACGCGCAGCGTGCCACGATCGCGGATGTCCTGAGGTAGCTCGGCGGCGATGGAATCCACCTTGTCGGTGGTGATGCGGTTCTGATCGGCCGTGAGGTTGTAACCCGCAGCAGCGGTGACCTGGGCGCCGTCGGACTCGGCGTCCGCGCTGCTGCATGCAGCGCTGAGCAATCCGACGGTGGCAAGCGCCGAGATCAGAAAAGTCGCGCGACGGGATGTGGAGAACATCAATTTTTCCTTCCGGGAATGAGTCTGGGTCGCGTCAGAGGACGCGGGAGAGAAAGGCTTTGGTCCGTTCGTGGACCGGATTGTCGATCACCTGCGAAGGCGGGCCCTGTTCGACGATGACGCCGCCGTCCATGAAGACCGCAGTGTCCGCCACTTCCCGAGCAAATCCGACCTCGTGTGTGACGATCACCAAGGTGGCGCCGTCACGGGCCAGCTGAGCGAGGACTTCGAGAACCTCGCCCACCAGTTCCGGGTCGAGCGCCGACGTCGGCTCGTCGAAGAGAATGACCGCCGGCCGCAGTGCCAGCGCTCGCGCTATCGCGACGCGCTGTTGCTGGCCACCGGAGAGTTGGCGCGGATACTCGTCCGCCTTGTCGCCTACCCCCACTCGCTCGAGCAGCGCGCGGGCCTCGCGGTACACCTCGTCACGATCACGCTTCTGGGCCGAGAGCGGCGCTTCCACCACGTTTTCCAACGCGGTCAGGTGCGGAAACAGGTTGAAGTTCTGGAACACGAATCCGATGTGCGAACGCTGTTTCAGGATCTCGCGGTCACGCAGTTCGTGGAGTCGATTTCCCTTGCGCCGGTATCCGATCAGCTCTCCGTCGATCCGTACGGTTCCGCGGTCGACCTTCTCGAGGTGATTGAGGGTTCGCAGCAAGGTGGACTTACCGGAACCCGACGGACCGAGAATGACGGTCACTTCGCCCTTGCGGACCAGGAGATCAACGCCGGCAAGTACTTCCAGCGTGCCGAAGGACTTGTGAATTCCGCCCGCTTCGACGGCATACACCGTCTCTTCGGCCAGTTCTGCGGTCATCGGGTCGCACCTCTCGGAATATCGAGACGCGCATCGCGAATCTCTTCGAACTTCTTGCGCGCCTTCTGTACCGGAGTCAACGGAAGCGCACGGGCGGATCCTCGTGCATAGTGGCGCTCCACGTAGTACTGACCGATCGAGAGCAACGTCGTGAGGATGATGTACCAGATCGTGGCGACCATCAGCAGGGGCACGACTCGTCCGTTGCGGCCGAAGATGACCTGCACCTGGTAGAACAGTTCGGCGATTGCCATGGTGGAGACGATCGACGTTCCCTTGAAGAGTCCGATGACCTCGTTGGCGGCGTTGGGGAGGATCGCTCGCATTGCCTGCGGGAGAACGATCTTGAAGAACTGGCGACTGCGCGGAATACCGAGCGAGTGAGCAGCTTCGATCTGACCGTGATCCACCGAGATGATTCCGGAGCGGATGATCTCGGCCGAGTATGCAGCCTGGTGCAGCGCCAAACCGATGACTGCCGCGGTGAATCCGCCGATCACACCGCTGACCTGGAAGGTGAAGAACTCGGGCCCGAAAGGTATTCCGAGAGAAAGCGTCTGGTACAGGTATGTGATGTTGAACCAGAAGAGCAGCTGCACGATGAGTGGAATCGAGCGGAAGGCCCAGATGTAGGTCCAGGCGATCACCTGCAGGACCGGATTCTTCGACAACCGACCGAGTGCCAGGAAAACACCGAGACCGAAACCGAGGATCGTCCCCCACAGGGTCAGTTTGATCGTCATCCACAACGCGGCGAGCACTGATTTCGCGGTGAAGTACTGCGCGAACGTCGGCCAGTCCCAGCCGGGGTTGACGACGAGCCCGTGGATGAACTGAGCAAGCAGGACCAGCACGACCGCACTGATCACCCAGCGCAGCGGGTGCCAGGTGCGAGCGACGACAAGCTCCGAGTCGGGAAGTTGCGACTCGGACACCGACTTTTCGGGGCGGACATCGGTGGGCGCGCTCACGGCGCGCTACCTGACGGAGTGGACATCACGAATAGACCTTTCGGGAAAATGGGAACGCAGCTGTGTCCTCGAGTTGGTGCGCTCGAGTTGCGAAGACGACGAGAGTTCGGTCAGCGACAGTGACACGAAGCGGTGCGGCACAGATCGATGTGACGTCGCTTGTGCGCAGCGTGCGAAGTGGTACCCATGTGATGCCTTCCATCGGTCCTGGCGGTAGCACCCGCTCCCGATCACTCGGGGGGTTGCTGCGACGTCGACGAGCCAGGTCTCTCGGTCGCTCTGGATGGTGAGCAAAGACTAGACGCGAAATGTCGAGTCGTCAAATGTTGTATTTCCCTGCACTGCAAGGGAAATGAAGTGTCTACGATGTTGAAATCGCATTGATTTCAACGGTGTCCGAAGCCGCGTTCGGCGTGTTGAATGGAGCGTTCGAATGAAGACCGGGACCGCCGTCCGGACTGACTTTTCCTCTGCCGTACCGTCTGCGGAGTGAGTGGACTCGACGCTTTCTTCATCTTGTTGGCCGGTATCGGCGCGGGCGCGATCAACGCCGTGGTCGGCAGTGGAACGCTGATCACGTTTCCCACCCTGGTCGCCTTCGGCATGCCGCCCGTGACCGCAACCATGTCCAACGCGGTCGGGCTCGTCGCCGGCGGAGTTTCGGGTACCTGGGGCTACCGACGTGAGCTGTCCGGACAGTGGGACCGACTGAAGTGGCAGATTCCGGCGTCCCTCGCCGGAGCACTACTCGGTTCGTGGTTGCTCATGCACCTACCCGAGAAACTGTTCGAGACCATCGTTCCGGTGCTCTTGGTCCTCGCTCTCGCGCTCGTCCTCCTCCAACCACGCATCCAGGCGTGGGCCAAGAAGCGTTCCACCGAAGAAACGACGCTGTCCACCAAGAGGCTGATGCTCCTGACCGCCGGCACTTTTGCAGTCGGCATCTACGGCGGATACTTCACTGCCGCGCAGGGCATCCTTCTCATCGGTGTGATGGGTGCCATCCTCCCGGAAACCCTCCAGCGCATGAACGGCGCGAAGAACCTGCTGTCGCTGCTCGTCAACATCGTTGCAGCAGGGATGTACATCACTCTGGCATTCGATCAGATCAATTGGGCAGCAGCCGGTTTGATCGCCGTCGGCTCACTCGGTGGTGGCGTCCTCGGCGCCCGCTACGGACGGCGCCTGTCCCCCACTGCATTGCGCTACACGATTGTCGTCGTCGGCCTGATCGGCCTGTGGCGCCTTCTCGCTTGACCGCCCACATCGGGCGCCACCCGCACATACTGGAGCAATGACCAGTACAGAAGATCAGACCGGTTGGACCTACCTCATGGACATGGACGGGGTTCTCGTCCACGAGGAGCACTTGATACCTGGAGCGGACACGTTCCTGGCAGAGCTGGCGTCGAACGACATCCCGTACATGGTGCTCACCAACAACTCCATCCGCACCCCGCGTGACCTGCGAGCACGCCTGCTCAATTCGGGACTCGACATCCCGGAGAAGTCGATCTGGACGTCAGCGCTCGCAACCGCGACGTTCCTGGCCAACCAGCGGCCAGGCGGCAGCGCCTACGTGGTCGGCGAATCGGGCCTGACCACTGCCCTGCACGACATCGGTTACGTCCTGACGGACAGCGACCCCGACTACGTCGTCCTCGGCGAGACGCGAACGTACTCCTTCGAGGCAATCACCACCGCCATTCGCCTGGTCGAGCGTGGATCGCGGTTCATCGCCACCAACCCGGACGCCACCGGGCCGTCGCGTGACGGCTCGCTGCCGGCCACCGGCTCGGTCGCGGCACTCATCACCAAGGCAACCGGACGCGATCCCTACTACGTCGGCAAGCCCAACGCCTTGATGATGCGCTCAGCCCTGCGGTCCATCGGCGCTCATTCCGCCAATACGTTGATGATCGGCGACCGCATGGACACCGACATCGTCTGTGGCCTCGAAGCCGGACTGCAGACGATTCTGGTGATGACCGGGATCTCGACCCGCGCGTCGGTAGAGCTCTATCCCTACCGCCCGACCATCGTCCTCGAGTCGGTCGCCGATCTTGTGGGAACAACAACCGATCCATTCCGTAGCAACACAAACAATTGATTCAAATTGCAAAACAAAACCGAAACTCGGTAATTAACTGGTAAAAAACAGCAGATTTGCCAAGTTCCGACTCGTCCGCTTTGTCCAACTGAACAAACCAACGGTTTTATTCGCACCAAACTTACAAACGAGTAGTTAGACGCAGGTCAAAGATCATTTCGACACCGAGTGACAGTTGGACTCCAGTCGTAAAATTGATTTTTCGAAAAGTGGTAACGAATCGTTTGCCGTGTCTGATACTCATGTCTGAATGGCCCCATTTCGGGTCCCAGACATGAAATGAGATTTTCATGAAGAAGCAGACCAAGGGTGCGATCGCTGCTGCGGCGGCCGGTGCCCTCCTCCTCGGCGGTGCCGGCTCGCTCGCAGTCTGGAGCGATTCGGCCGACGTCAGTGGCGGCGGGCCCGTCACGTCCGGCGCCCTCGACCTGAGCTCTTGCGCACCGGTCGGTGGCGGGTGGAACTCCCTCAACCCGACGAAGACCGCGATCACCAACATCTCGGCTTACCGAATAGTCACCACCGAGAGCATCGAATACACCTGCGACGTCACTGTGACCGCAGTGGGCGATCGTCTCGCGGCTGTTCTGACCGCTGATACGGCCGGAATCGTTCCGGGTGCGAACAGCGCCGAGCTTGCCGCTGCTGTCGTGCCCGTGACGACAATCAAGGACACTGGCGGCAACCCGATTTCGCAGATCACCAAAGCCCAGAACGGAACGATCGTCCACGTCGGAGTCCGGCTGAACTTCAACGAGGTGGCCAATCAGGTCGCGCAGAACCAGTCGCTGAACTTGTCGGCGATGAAGTTGGTCGTCACTCAGACAGCACTGACACCGGCCCCGTAATTTCATGAGGAAAAAGGTCTGGGGAGCGATCGCAGTCGCGGTGGCTGCTGTAGCGGTGTTTGCATCGTCACAGCAGTCGCTCGCGCTGTGGTCCGATTCGGCGAGCGCGAATGGCGGTACGGCGACAGCCGCCAGCGTCAACCTCACGGTTGGTACAACTGCCGGAACCAGTGCGGCGTACACCCTGGCGAACTTGACGACGGCCGCGACGCCCGTTGTCCCGGGAAACACGGTGCAAGCACCGCTCACCGTCAAGAATTCGGGGACTGATCCTCTGCAATGGCGAATGCAGTCGACGACCGCACTTACGGGATTCACGTTGACCACGTACGGAGTCGCCAACGAAGGCGCCTGCCCGACCGGCGTGAACACGGCAGCTCCTGCCGTTCCATCCCTGATGTCAGCACCGATGACCGCGTCGCTGCAGCACCCGGTTTCACCGGCGTACATGCCGGATCCGCTCGTGCCTGGCGGCACCTACGTCTTGTGTCTGCGGCTCGCGGTGGACTCTGGTGCGGTCTCCGGTCAAACGAACAAGGCCACCTTCACGTTCCAGGCAGGTCCGGTATGACAAAACACTCGACCATACGCGGTGAACGTACCGGCCCTCTGTGGTGGGTCACCTCGATTGTCAGCTGGACACTGCTGCTGGCAATTTCGGCAGTCATCGTCGCAACGATTGTCGTTCCCTTCTTTGCCGGAGCACAGCGCTTCACGATTCTGACCGGTTCGATGCGCCCGACGTACAACCCTGGATCACTGGTAGTGGTCAAACCTGTCGATCCGTCCGAACTGGGGATCGGTACACCTATTACGTACCAGCTGGAATCGGGTCAGCCGACCGTCGTCACGCACCGGATCATCGCCACAAGTGAAAACCAGAAGGGTGAAAGAACTTTCATCACCCAGGGCGATGCGAACGGTGAGCCTGACGAGAAGGAAGTGCGGCCGGTGCAGATCCGGGGAAAGGTCTGGTACAGCCTGCCTTATCTCGGTTACGTGAACACCTGGCTGACGGGAGAGCAGCGCACCGTGATCGTGGTGATCGTAGTGACCGCTCTACTGCTGTACGCGTCGTACATGATGATCAGCGGCATCCGTGACGGCCGGAAGGAGCGAGCTCGCGCCCGATTGGCTGCTGACCCTGCACCTTTCGAGCCCGCAGACAACGCCCAGATCGAGAAAGGCCAGCACGATGCCCTCGCGCCCTGACCGTCCGGCTCACCGGATTCGTCACCTGTTGACCAGCACGCGCTTTCGCGCGCTGCTCGCTTTGGGGATGGTACTGGGTGTCGGCGGCGTGACCACACTCGCGGCCTGGACGTCTTCCGCCACGGCAACCTCGGGCAACATCACGACGGGTTCCATCAATCTGCAGTTGAACAGCATTGCCCAGCCCATTCTGACCAGGTCTCTGAATTTCAGTGAGCTTGGCAAGTCCGGAATGATTCCCGGCGATTCGAATACCGCTCTGATCAAGGTCAACAACCTGGGCACAGGGACAACTGTCCCGCTGAAGTACACGATCACGTCTACGAGTAGTGGTGCGTTGACGACCTCTCTACGAATGACGGTTTCCTCCAACGGAACTGTTGCCAACAAGTGCACTGACGGCGCCAACGTTGTGTCCTCGCTCGCGCTGACACTCACCGCGAATCAAGCCATCGGTAGCCCCGACCGCCCACTGGCGGTCGGGGCTACCGAGAATTTATGTGTCTCGGTGCAGCTTCCGACAACACCGACACCGCCGACGAACAGCACGTCGAACATCGTCCTGACCTTCACGGCAAAGGTGTGATGGCAATGGCTCGACACGCGAAAAAACATGCAAAGGCCTCGATGCCGAACCGGGTACGGGAAGTCCTGCTCAGTCTGGGAGCCCTCGCAGGCTTGGTATCCATCATCATTTTCATCGCCGGTCTGGCTTTCGGTATCACCCCGCTGATCTTTCGGAGTGGATCGATGTCACCCGCGATCGATACCGGTGCTCTCGCATTCGCGCGCACCGTGCCTGCTTCGGAAGTGCTGGTCGGTGACATCGTCAGCGTCTCCGACAGCCAAGGCACGCGCATCACCCATCGTGTGGAATCAATAGATCAGCAGGGCAACAACCTTGCCGTCGCACAACTACGTGGTGATGCAAATCCGATCGCCGATCCCGATCCCTACGTCATCACCGAAGCCGATCGCGTCTTCTTCAGCATCAACCGCCTCGGATACGTGGCAGTCTGGCTGTCCGGACCGAGTGGGCTTGTGCTTGGTGCGATTGCCGTCGGTGGGCTCCTGTACATCGTGTTCCGTCGACGTGAGGCTTCCGACGCGGAGGAACCTCAGCGGGATCGTCAGGACATACGCGGCGACTCCCATGCCCTCAAGGCCATCGTCGCCTTGGCTACGGTCGGTCTCACGATGGTCGGTGTGTCCCAGATCGGTGGTACCAAGGCGGGGTACACCGACACAGCCACGGCAACAAGCATTCAGTTCGGCACTGCTGCAACCTTTCCCACGTCTCCAAGCACAGCCAGTTGCGCAGTGAATTTTGCGGTCGCAGTAACGATCACTTGGCCAGCGACGGTCGGAAGCTCATACCGTCTCATTGCCCGCGATAGCAACGGATCCTTGTTGGGATCGAATGACTACACCGCAACGTCTACTACAGGCTCCATGAGATACGGCTCGGGCGGTACAACAGTCGCGTTCCCGCTCATCGTCGGCACCTACAACATCGAAATCCATGGACTGAGCGGCACGTCGGTCACGCCGTCGTACTCCGGCTACCAATTCAGCATTCTCGTCGGCCTGCTCTACTCGTGTGGCGGTCCGATCAGCGGGACATCTGCTCTCAGTCGATCGGCAGCGCCGGCACTGGCGGCAGACGCTCCGAGCACTCCTACCACGGCCGTCACTTCCACGGCCGTCACTTCCACGACCGCCTCATCCACCACGCCCACCACGACATTGGCGCCGGCTGTGACAACCACCAGCACAACTGCACCGTCGACAACCACCAGCACAACTGCACCGTCGACAACCACCTCGTCACCGGCTACAACTACGGCGCCCCAGACGACGACCGCTACAACGACAACGACAACGGTGCCACCAACTACGACCACCCCGAGCGAGGTTCCCGTCGACGCCCCGGTGACCACTACCGGTCACAGTGCACAGAAGCTCTCGACTTCCGCTGGAACCGTTGTGTCCGTGTCGAATTCATCAGGTACTGAAGTCTATCGAGGTACCGTCGACAGCGACGCTGTCCTGCATTGGCTCACCGGTACCGATCAGCTATACGTAATCACCCCTTCCGGAGTCACCGTCATCGACACGTCAACGGGAGTCTGGGCCGAATCTCCTGCCCCGAGCGAACTGCCGGACGAGATCAAGGCGCTGGTGCCGTGATGAGAAAGACAACGAAAGCTGCCATGGCAGTTGCCGCGGCCGGAGCCGTATTGCTCGGCGGTTCGGGCACATTGGCGAAGTGGACCGACAGTGCGACCCTGACAAGCGCCGCTGTCCAGTCCGGGACCCTGGATCTGGGAGCGTGCGTGACCACGAGCAGCGGGGGCTGGTATTCGCAGGTCTACGTCAACGCGCCCACCAATCCGAATCCACTCGTATATATCCCGGACATCACTACCTACCGGCTCAAGCCCGGATTCAACTACACGTATTTCTGCGATTCGAAGGTGATGGCCACCGGCCCACGTCTGAAAGCGAACGTGACAGTCGACAAGACCAAGTTGAGCGGCGGGCTCGCGGCCGCCAACATCGACCTTCGCACGTACGTCACGGATCAGAGCAACAATCTGCTGTACGACAGCACAGCACCGACGCCGAACCTCATCGCGGTCACGTCGGCCCTGAACAACACCAATCTGACGGCGCAGGTGTTGTTCACGATCTACCCCACCGACACGACAAGCTCAGGTCTCACACTGAATACGACGGCGTTGACGATCGACGTCAAACAACTGGGTCTCACGCCCGCACCGTAGAACGCCTTGCCGTCGGAAGTTCGAGGCAAGGCGCTCCAGCGATTCAGCCGAGTGCTCGCTTCAGATCAGCCAACAGATCAGCCGTGTCTTCGAGACCGACGGACAGACGGACAACGCCGTCTGTAAGACCCACTGCTGCACGGCCTTCCGGACCCATGGCCCGGTGCGTCGTCGTGGCGGGGTGAGTGATCAACGACTTGGAATCTCCCAAGTTGTTGGAGATGTCGATGACGCGCAGACCGTTGAGAACCTCGAACGCCCGCTTCTTGCCCTCTCCGTCAGGCGCATCGAGCTCGAACGTGACAACCGTTCCGCCACCGCTCATCTGAGACCTCGCGAGCTCGTGCTGCGGATGCGACGTCAGGTACGGATACTTGACCCACTTGACGCCGGAGTGTCCTTCGAGGAATTCGGCGATCTCGAGTGCCGAAGCCACGGAGTGCCGAATACGGACCGGCATCGTCTCCAGGCCCTTGAGCAGAGTCCACGCATTGAATGGACTGAGCGCAGGACCGGTGTGCCGCATCAGTTCTCGAACGGGACCGCTGATGTATTCTTCGGTACCGAGGATCGCGCCACCAAGCACGCGGCCCTGACCGTCGATGTGCTTGGTGCCGGAGTACACAACGACGTCGGCGCCCAGATCGAGGCTGCGCTGCAGAAGCGGCGTCGCGAAGACGTTGTCCAGCACTACCTTTGCACCGGCTGCATGAGCAAGCTCCGACACCCGTCGAACGTCGACGAGAGATTGCATCGGGTTGGACGGCGTCTCGAAGAACACTGCCGTGGTAGGCACGGACAGCGCCTCTTCCCACTGCGCGTTGTCTTCACCGTCGACGAAGACGACCTCGACTCCCCAGCGCGGAAGAATCTCGTTGCACACGACGAAGCAGGATCCGAAGAGGCTGCGCGCAGCCACCAATCGGTCGCCGTTGGCCAACAGTGCGCCCAACGCCGTGAAGACTGCCGACATTCCGCTGGCAGTCGCAAAGCAGGCTTCTGCACCTTCGATGAGACGCAGACGCTCTTCGAACATCTTGACGGTCGGGTTGCCGTAGCGGGAGTAGACAAAATGATCCACCTCGCCGGTGAAGGCTTGTTCGGCGGCTTCTGCACTCTCGTAGACGAATCCGGAGTTGAGGAACAGCGCTTCGGAAGTCTCCTCGAACCCGGTACGCATCAGTCCGCCGCGAACACCGAGAGTGCCGAGACCGACGTCGTCCGGCAGCGCCCGTTGAAATGCGCCACCCTGGGGAATTCCGCTCACTGCTGCCTCCACGGCAAGCCGATGGCCCGCCAACCTACAAGTCCGCGATGTCCGTCGGCACCCAATGCGCCTTCGAACCCGTCGAGCACGTTGTACGACGGGCCGATGCCCGCCGCAGTCGCAGCTTCCGCCGCACCGATGGAACGCTGTCCGGATCGACACAGGAAAATCACCGGACGCTCCGACCCGGAGGAATCAGCAGTGATGCCGGCTTCCTTCAACTGGTCGACGAAGTTGTCATTGCGCGCGCCGGTCGGGTGGCTCACCCATTCGATCAGTGCAGCCTGCTTGCCGAGGGAGGACACATCGGGGACACCGACGTACTTCCACTCCGCATCGGTCCGCACGTCGACCAGCACGGCGTCGGGGTTTTCGCGGAGCAGCTCCCAGGCTTGCTCCGGCGTCAGATCGCCTGCGTAACTCACGTAGTCCATGTTTTCACAAGACTGCCGTGAGCGCCTGAGCGGGCCGTCAGTTGCAGACGACCCAACGGTTGCCGTCACGGGTCAGGGCCCAGGTCGAGACTCGCTCGCCCGCTCCGCCACCGGTGATCGTCACGTCGGCCCGGGCGCGATCGCCGTTGACCGCGACCCCGTCCACACCCTTCAGCTCGACCGTCCCGTCGACGCCGGCCATCGGACCGTTGCTCGAATTGAAGCTCGCGCAGGTCAGGGTCTTGATCGTCTCCGCGTCATTCCGATTCTCGGCATCGACGTAGTCGGTGACGGAGCGGCTCACGCGGTCCGACTCGGTGACGTTCTCCTCGGCCGGCGAGATCCACGATGCGACGAAGATTCCACCCAGGATCAAGGCGACGATGGCGACAGCCAAGAGGAACGGCCCCGCAGACGCCTTCTTGCCATCGATGTTGTCGGATTCGCGCAGCTCGTCACTCATAACGCCAATAGTCCCCCACAACTTGAAATTGTGGCCCGTCAAGGATCAGGCCCCTACCCCGGATACCCCAGACAACAGGAGAATGGGAGGAAAGAATAGGTTTACCCACAACCGATCGAGTGAGAGTGTGGATCCGTTCGGCCGCAACCGAGGCACTGTGCTTAGGTTCGGCTAAATTGGATACTTGTCGATATGTTGTCCGAACTTCGAAGAAGGTAGCTGTCCTCACGATGACTGACTCCAACCGCCCACTCCGGGTCGCGATCGTCGGCGCCGGCCCCGCCGGCATCTACGCCGCCGACGCCCTCATGAAATCCGACACCGCAGTTTCCGGCCGCGGCGTCAGCATCGACCTCTTCGAGCGCATGCCCGCGCCCTTCGGCCTGATTCGTTACGGCGTCGCGCCTGATCATCCGCGCATCAAGGGCATCATCACCGCCCTGCACAAGGTGCTCGACAAGCCTCAGGTACGCCTGCTCGGCAACATCGACTACGGCACCGACATCACCCTCGACGACCTGCAGTCGTTCTACGACGCGGTCATCTTCTCCACCGGCGCCAACGCCGACCGTGCGCTCGGCATCCCGGGTATCGAACTCGACGGCAGCTACGGCGCGGCCGACTTCGTCTCCTGGTACGACGGCCACCCCGACGTACCGCGTACGTGGCCGCTCGAAGCCGAGAAGGTCGCCGTCCTCGGCGTCGGCAACGTTGCACTCGACATCGCCCGCGTTCTCGCCAAGACCGGCGACGAACTGCTGCCGACCGAGATCCCCGCCAACGTCTACGAGGGCCTCAAGAACAACAAGGCCGTCGAGGTTCACGTCTTCGGACGCCGCGGCCCGGCCCAGGCCAAGTTCACCCCTCTCGAACTGCGCGAACTCGACCACTCGCCGACCATCGAGGTCATCGTCGACCCCGAGGACATCGACTACGACGAGGGTTCCGAGCAGGCTCGCCGCAACTCCAAGCAGGTCGACATGGTTGCGAATACGCTGCAGGACTGGGCAATTCGCGACGTCGGAGCCCGTCCTCACAAGCTGTTCCTGCACTTCTTCGAATCTCCCACGGAGATCCTCGGTGAAGACGGCAAGGTCGTCGGCCTGCGCACCGAGCGCACTCAGCTCGACGGCACCGGCAACGTCAAGGGCACCGGCACGTACAAGGACTGGGATGTCCAGGCCGTGTACCGCGCCGTCGGTTACCTCTCGCAGAACATCACGCAGTTGCCGTTCGACGACCAGGCCGGCACCGTCCCCAACGACGCCGGACGCGTCGTCGCCGACGACAACGCCGAGGGCGCAGCCCGGTTCATGCCGGCCACCTACGTCACCGGCTGGATCAAGCGCGGCCCCGTCGGCCTCATCGGCCACACCAAGGGTGACGCCAACGAAACCGTCGCGAATCTTCTCGAGGATTCCGTCGACTTCGCGGGCGCCGCGAACCCCGACGAGAACGCAGTCATCGAGTTCCTCGAAGGCAAGCAGGTTCCGTACACGACCTGGCAGGGCTGGTACCGCCTCGACGCGCACGAGCGCAGCCTGGGCGAGCCCGAGGGCCGTGAGCGCATCAAGGTCGTCGAGCGTCACGACATGCTGAAGGCATCCGAGCCCGACCGCGCGAACTGAGTGCGCGGAAGTAACTGAACAGAAGCCCTCCACCGGCCCGACGCGACCCAGGTCACATCGGGCCGGTGGTGTGTGCAGGGACCCAGGGCAACAGGGCAAAATAGACCCCGTGTTTGACGCCCATGTGCATATCATCGACCCGCGCTTCCCGCTGGTCGAGAATCACGGGTACCTGCCTGAGCCCTTCACCGTGGCCGATTACCGGGCCCGGATTGCCTCGCTGAAGGGCCTCAGCGTTGACGGCGGCGCGGTGGTGACCGCGTCGTACCAGGGCAATGACCAGGAATACCTGAAAGCTGCCTTGTCCGAACTCGGCGAAGGCTGGGTGGGCGTCACTGCTTTGCCGCTCGATGCGACGGATGAAGACATCGTTGCCCTGGACGCACTGGGAGTGCGTGCCGTCCGGTTCAACCTGCGCCGCGGCGCCACCGACCTGCGTCTGCTTGCCGATCTTGCCAACCGCGCTTTCGATCTGGTCGACTGGCACGCCGAGTTCTACGTCGATGCCACGCTGTTGCTGTCGTTGGAACCGGTCTTCGCCAAATTGCCCGCGGTGAGCATCGACCATTTGGGAATGTCCACCCGCGGACTGCCGTATCTCCTCAACCTCGTCGACCGCGGAGTGCGCGTCAAAGCCACCGGGTTCGGCCGCACCACCATCTCCGACGTCAGCGATGTGCTGCGCCAGATCCACGCGGTCAATCCCGCTGCGCTGATGTTCGGCACCGATCTACCCGGTACACGGGCACGTCGAGCGTTCGAGGTCCACGACCTGGACGTGATCGCCGACGCTGTCGGCGACGACCTGCCCGCGGTCATGTGCGACAACGCCCGCTCCTGGTACCGCTGCGCTCAGGTGAACGCAACGGCTCCCAGCCACAGCCCCGCCGCGATCAGCGCTCCGAACAGTTCCACCAGCATGGACAATCCGACTGCCTTCACCGCGTGAAGCGTCGACGACCAAGCGATGTCGTAACGGCGCAGCCGCGCTAGTTCCGCGAAATACGTTCCGACGATGAATCCGAGGAACAACCCCACGACCGGAATCACGAAGAACCCGATGATGCCGACGACGCCGCCGACCACCACCGACAGGTTGGGCACTCCCCCGGACTTCATCCGCTTGCCCGGCCACGTGTACTTCACGATCCCGGTGACCACCAGTGCCAGCGTGGACAGCGCGAACACCATCCACGCCGTGGCACCACCGGTCATGATCGCCCACACCAGAATTGCACCGAAAACGAGAAGCGTCCCCGGGAGAATCGGAACGACGACACCGATCAGACCGACCAGGATGACCAGCCCGACGAGGACCTCGGCCGCTGGACTCATCCGACGGGACGCACCTTCGACGCAGCCTCGCGAGCACGGTCGCGTGCAGTAGGCACATCGGCGGCCGTCGACACTGCAACACCCATGCGACGACGCGTGAAGCTCTCCGGCTTGCCGAAGAGCCGCAGGTCCGTCTCGGGAACCGCGAGCGCCTCGGCGACGCCGTCGAATCCGATCCCCTTTGCCTCCACTCCGCCGTAGATCACTGCCGATGCTCCCGGAGACGTGAGCGTCGTGTCGACCGGCAAGCCCAGGATCGCGCGGGCATGCAGTTCGAACTCCGAAAGTCGCTGCGTCCGCAGAGTCACCAATCCGGTGTCGTGCGGCCGTGGGCTCACTTCGGAGAAGAAGACGTCGTCGCCCTTCACGAATAGCTCGACGCCGAAGATGCCTCGCCCGCCCAGAGCCGTGGTCACCTTCTCGGCGACGTCTCGGGCCGAGGCGAGGGCAACCGCGGACATCTGCTGCGGCTGCCACGATTCGATGTAGTCTCCGGCCTCCTGCAGGTGCCCGATCGGTTCGCAGAACGACGTCTCGACCTGACCGCTCTCACCGACGGCTCGAACTGTCAATTGCGTTATCTCGTAATCGAAATCGACAAAGCCTTCGACGATCACCCGGCCGTGATTCACACGACCTCCGGCCATCGCGTAATCCCATGCGGCGTCGAGATCTTCGGCGGATCGAACCGTCGACTGTCCCTTCCCCGACGAGGACATGACTGGCTTGATGACGCACGGGAAACCGATTCGGTCTGTCGCTGCCTGCACTTCGGCAAGCGAGTCCGCGAAAGCGTACGGCGAAGTGGGCAGGCCCAACTCCTCGGCCGCGAGCCGACGGATTCCCTCACGGTTCATCGTGAGCTGGGTGGCTCGGGCGGTCGGAATGACCACCGCACCCCCGCGTTCTTCGACGAGTGCAAGCGCATCCGTCGCGATGGCCTCGATCTCGGGAACCACGAAGTGAGGCTTTTCCAACTCGATGACGGCAAGCAGTGCTTCCGGATCGGTCATGTCGACGGTATGAGCACGATGAGCCACCTGGTGCCCAGGGGCATCGGGATACCGATCCACCGCAATCACTTCGACGCCCAGACGCTGCAGCGCGATGACAACTTCCTTACCCAACTCGCCTGATCCCAACATCATCACGCGGATGGAGTTCTCGGTCAGTGGGGTTCCGAATCGGAGCGGAAGCGTCGGCAGGGGCGAAGGCGTCGAATCAAGCTGCATGGGTGCGACTATATGCCAATCCCGATGCAGGTCAGCGCGGTTATCGGCCGTCCACCACACCTTCGCGGCCAAATCCTCGCCGGATCGTTCGGGGTAGCGCAGGTTTGCGATAGGTGCGGGTGGCAGTGTCCGGCTCGGAATTCCGTTGCGGCACGGTGTCGTTGCCGACGCGGTGCACTTTCACGAGGTTGCGCCCAGCACGCTTGGCGTCGTACAGAGCCTCGTCTGCGACGCTCATGAGGGTCGACAGCGCCGGCGTCGCATGATCGACCCACGCGACGCCGACGCTGACGGTGCTCGTCACATCTGATTCGGCCGAGTACTCGACTTGCGCGCCGCGGACCGTCTCGGCGACATCGATTGCTCGCGCGTAGCTGCAGTCCGGAAGCAGAACGGCGAACTCCTCGCCGCCGAGCCTTCCGATCAGATCGCCGTCCGACAATCGGTCAGCGGCCCGCTCGGCGAAGTTCGCGAGAACGCTGTCACCGGTCATATGTCCATGCGTGTCGTTGATGCTCTTGAAGTGGTCCAGGTCGAGCATCAGCAGGCCGACCGGAGATTGTGTGCGAGCCGCGTCGGCAAGTTCCGCTTCCGCGTGGCCGAGGAACGCACCGCGCGAGAGGACCCCGGTCAGATGGTCGAATTCGACGGCAAGGAAGAGCTCACGCTCGGCAGCACGGCGTTCCTCGGTCGCACAGGCAACCGCTATCGGCCCCAACGCGATCAGGGTGACCGCTATGGATGTGATGACGTCCTCGTTCCACGTCGAGGCGGCTTGATCTCCGATGTCGAGTCGACCGCTACCCGCCATCATGAGTGACCACACCGACCAGACCACTGAAACGAAGGCAGTGCTCGGAACCGAGATGCGAGTGGCACACCAGAGGAGAGCTGGAATCGGCAAGACCAGCGCAATCGGCCCTTCGATACTGAGGGCGATCGGCACGCAGGCTGCAGTGGCGAGTAGCGGAACGCTCAGAGCGGCGACAGTTCTGGCGGTCAGTTTCCTGCGGAACTCGGCAAGGCTCGACGGGATGGTGAGAGTGAGAATGAGAGGAAGGACCAGCAGGTACGCCATGACCTCGGTGGCACCCCAGTGGAAAAACGTGTCGGCAAAGGACTGACCGCGTAAGAGCCGGTCCAAGGCGCCGGCCGTGGCCGCGGTACCAGTCGCCGCGACGAACGAAACGAAGACCATCCATACCAGCGACTGCGAATCGACCAATCGGAACGGTGTGCGCTTCAAGTAGTACAGAACGAGAACACCGAGCGTCACTCCGGCGAGGTTGGCCCCGTTCAGCTGCAGGGCAAGCGACAGCGAGTTGCCCGTAATCAGGTCAGCGCAGACGTATCCGACGGCCGCGGCGATCCACGTCCGCCATTCGATCAGGACCGGCCATCTGACCATCATTCCCAGCAGAATGGCGTTGGCGCACCAGAATGTCGCGAGCAAACCTGGTGGGCGCGTGAGGATGCCGATCAACGATGCCGCAAGTACGACGGCCAGCACTAGGAGAAGGCGCAGAAAGCGACTCGTCCCTACCATGCGTCACCTCGCGGTCGGCTACCTCTGAATTCGGGAGCACCGGACGTCGCGGTGACCGTATGCCGATGTCGTCGAACCATCGTACGCAGGTGCTGCCACTCGCAGTTCTGTGTTCACATGCCAAAACGGCAGCTGCGACCATCTCCGCAAACGCGAGTGCCCTCCGGCCACGACAGTGGACAGAGGGCACCTGCATGCAATCCGATCGGCGGAGCCGAATGGACCTGCCGGAAGGGATGACTACTCGGCGGATCCGCTGGACAGACCCGAGAGTGAACCGGTGGACGAGCCCTCGCCCTTGCCGGACAGCGATTCGGTGGGAACGGACTTGAGGAAAGCTCCGAGCGCGGTGAGCAGGGGTCCGAGGGTGCTGAGTGATCCGAACATAGGAGGTTCTCCTGTATGTGAGGTGATGTGATGTTCCAGCGCCATTCCGGCCGCAGGCGGTGGCCGAGATGGTTCGGGAACTTCTGCCGCACGGATGGCTGAACCGCCCCCCGAACAACATCCCGAGCTGTGATGTAGCGCACTTACTTGGCGCTGCCTGCATTTATAGACCGGCTTTCCACACTTGTCTAGCTACCTAATAGCTATCAATGCGGACTTTCGGTCACACCTTTACGGATAATTGCAGTTCAAAGCGCAAATTCACCCTATAGAATGTCCCATAATGTGATTTAGCTCACAGTGAAAAGCCGAAAAGTGTGACCCGCAGACAACTGCGAGCCACACTTTCGGACAAACTGGACTTACTTATCGGCCGCCGATCCCGTCCCAGGGGTGAGAGAGCCACCACCGAGTGCCGTGAACAGGTCCTTGAGCACCGGAATGAACGTCTTGACGACGCCGCTGAAGTCTTCGAATGAACCCATGTCGGGCCTCCTTTTGTCGGAATGCAGTTGAGATGAAGTGAGGACCGAGAACTACTCGGCGGCCGAACCGGCCGAACCCGAGCCGTCTGCCGATCCCGCGTTCAACTTGGTCACGAATGCAAGAACGCTCTTGAGGAAGGCGTCGAGATTCTGAATCGAGGTCATGCGACTACTCCTGTGTTGTTTCGGAAGATTTCTCGAGGTCGACGTCAGGAGTTCGAGCTCGCGGTGTCCAGCCCCTGAAGGGTTTTGAGCATGTTGACCAGGGGCAGAAGCTGGAGAATGCCCCAGCCCATACCGTTGGCCTTGAGGAGGTTTCCGAGGGATCCCATATGTGACTCCTTGCATGAATATCTATGACGCGGCGCACGTTTTGTTCGCTCCACGTCTTTGTAGCCAAGCTAAATACGTACGTCCAGTTTGTTTCTGTCCAAGCGAAAACGTGACACATTGGATGAATATGTAAACCTGCAGTTCAGGTGCTGTGACCTGAATCCAATCTCGAATTCGAGTGTGTTCGAGATCACAGTCAATTAGGACAAAAGGATGCAATCGTCAGAGTCGGTGCCAACCTCGACCGCGATCTGTCATACCGTGTGCGTGTGATCAATCGCGAACGAGCGGCAACCGAGGCAACTCACCGGGAACCGTCGTGCTAGCAAAACTCCTCAAGACGTACCTGCCGCCGTACCGCTGGTTGCTTGCCGGGGTCCTCGCACTGCAACTCTTCGGGGCCATCGCGTCGTTGGTCCTCCCCACACTCAACGCGCGGATCATCGACGACGGCGTCGCCCGAGGCGACACCGGATTCATCATGTCCACCGGCGGGATCATGCTCCTGGTCTCGCTTGCGTCGATCATCGCGTCGGTCGCATCGACCTATCTGGCTGCAAAATCGTCGATGGGCTTCGGCCACGACGTTCGAGGCGCCTTTTACAAGGCAGTCGGCAGTTTCTCGGATCGCGAATTCAACAGTTTCGGTGCGCCGACGCTGATCACACGCAACACCAACGACGTCCTGCAGATCCAGGCCCTGGTCATGCTGACGTCCTCGATGCTCGTCAGCGCCCCACTTATGTGCATCGGCGGCATCATCATGGCTCTGCGCGAGAACCTGCAGATGTCCTGGCTCCTGACGATTTCGGTACCACTGCTCGGCATCACCGTCTCGGTCGTGGTGGCCAAGCTGATCCCGCATTTCCGGACGATGCAGACGCGGATCGACAACATCAATCGATCACTGCGCGAACAGCTCACCGGTATGCGTGTCATTCGCGCCTTCGTTCGCGAACCCGACGAAACGATCCGCTTCGACAAGGCCAACAAGGAACTGACCGACACTTCGCTCCTCATCGGCCGGTACCAGGCGGTTCTGCTGCCCACCGTCATGTTGATCGCCAACCTGTCGAGCGTCGCGGTCCTGTGGTTCGGCGCGCATCTGGTCGACACCGGAGACATGCAGATCGGCCAGATCAGCGCCTTCCTCGCCTACGTCATGCAGATCCTGATGTCCGTGGTCATGGCGACCATGTTGGCCGTCGTGATCCCCCGCGCCGCCGTGTGTGCCGACCGCATCACCGAAGTACTCGACACCGAGCCGACCGTGCCCGCGCCGGCCCAGCCCCTTCGCCCGACCAGCCCCTACGGCGTTGTCGAGTTCGGTGGAGCCGGATTCACGTATCCGGGAGCAGAAACGCCGGTTCTGTCGAATGTCTCGATGCGATGCATGCCAGGAACGGTCACCGCGATCGTCGGCAGTACGGGCAGTGGCAAATCGACCCTCGTCTCACTCATCCCCCGGCTGTTCGACGTCACAGCCGGCGCCGTCCTGGTCGACGGCTTGGACGTCCGTGGCTGGGATCAGGACGAACTCTTCGCCAACTTCGGATACGTGCCCCAGAAGGCCTATCTGTTCGCCGGCACGATCGCGAGCAATATCCGCTACGGAAACCCGACCGCCACCGACGACGACATCTGGGCAGCCCTCACCATCGCCCAGGCAGACGACTTCGTCCGGGAACTCTCCGACGGTCTCGAGTCACCGATCGCCCAGGGCGGCGGCAATCTCTCGGGCGGACAAAAACAACGTCTCGCCATCGCCAGAGCGGTGGTCCGCAGACCCCGGATCTTCGTCTTCGACGATTCGTTCTCCGCTCTCGACATGCATACGGACGCCGCGGTCCGACGCGAACTCCGGACGGTTTCGACTCATTCGACGGTCATCATCGTGGCTCAGCGCGTCGCATCCATCATCGATGCCGACCAGATCATGGTCCTCGAAGACGGTGCGCCGGTCGGCCTCGGCGACCATCAGTTCCTTCTGGCCAACTGTCCGACGTACCAAGAGATCGTGGCTTCCCAGATTCCCGCGGAGATGAGCGCATGACCAGCCCGCAGGACCCGACATGGGGCGGCCCCAACAGCCAGTACTTCGACGATGCCCCGACGGTGGTGTTCGCCAAGATCCCGAGCGAACCTGAATCCGCGGACGGGGATGCGAAGTCGAGTAACCCCGAGACCCCCGACAAAGAGCCGAAGCCCGCGCTGACCGCGACTGACACCAAACCTCGCCACTTCAAGGCGACGATGAAGCGGCTTCTCTCGCTTCTGCAGCCGCACAAGTTTGCGGTCTTCTGTGTCGTCGTTGCGACGATCGCCAGCATCGCACTCTCCGTCGCAGTGCCGAAAATCCTCGGTCACGCGACAGACCTCATCTTCGCCGGGTTCATCGGCAAGAGCCTGCCCGCCGGACTCACCCGCGAGCAGGCCGCAGACGCCATCCGGGCATCAGGGAATTCGACGTTCGCCGATCTTGTCGCCAACTCGACCGACGTCGTTCCCGGTGTGGGTCTGAACTTCGACGCCATCGGCAAGGTCGTCATGCTCGCGATCGGCGTGTACTTGCTCTCGTCGCTGCTTGCCTGGTTGGAAGCATTCCTCCTCAACATCATCGTCCAGAAGACCATCTACAACCTGCGTGCATCGGTCGAGGCGAAGCTTCACCGTCTCCCCCTTCCATACTTCGACAAGACGCCGCGTGGCGAGATCCTCAGCCGCGTCACCAACGACATCGACAACATCTCGTCGACGCTGTCGTCGACGTTGACCTCGCTCCTGACGTCGGTGCTCACCGTCCTCGGCGTCCTGACGATGATGTTCGTCATCTCTCCGATGCTCGCCCTGATCGCACTGATCGCGGTGCCGGTATCGGTGCTCCTCGTTGCCAGGGTCGCCAAGCGAGCACAGGTGTTGTACAAGGCTCAGTGGACCGAGACGGGCAAGATCAACGCGCAGATCGAGGAGAACTACAGCGGTCGCGACCTGGTACGCGTGTACGGGCATCAGGCCGAAGCCGAGCGTGAATTCGCCGAGCAGAACAAGAAGCTCCTCGACGCGTCCTTCGGCGCACAGTTCCTCTCCAGCCTGATCATGCCGGTCATGAACTTCGTCGGAAACATCACCTACGTGCTGCTCGCTGTGGTCGGCGCTCTCAAGGTCGCCAGCGGCAACATGTCACTCGGTGACGTTCAGGCCTTCATCGTCTATTCGCGCCAGTTCAGCCAGCCACTGACGCAGATCGCGTCCATGTCGACCAGCCTGCAGTCCGGAGCCGCGTCGGCGGAGCGGGTCTTCGAGCTTCTCGACGAACCCGAGCAGTCGCCCGACATCGACGTGCCGCTTCTCCCCGAGCCCGCCGGACGTCATCGCAACGTCGGTCACATCGAGTTCGAGAACGTCTCGTTCCGGTACGAGCCGGACAAGCCGTTGATCGAGAACGTGTACCTCACGGCTCGGCCCGGGCAGATGGTCGCCATCGTCGGGCCCACCGGTGCCGGCAAGACCACCTTGGTCAACCTGCTCATGCGCTTCTACGAAGTCGACTCCGGCCGAATCACTCTCGACGACGTCGACATCTCGCAGATGCGCCGCTCCGACTTGCGCAAGCACGTCGGCATGGTTCTGCAGGACACCTGGCTCTTCGGCGGCACGATCCGCGACAACATCGCATACGGCCGACTCGACGCCAGCGAATACGAGATTCACGAAGCCGCACGCGCTGCCTTCGTCGACCGCTTCATCCACACCCTCCCGGACGGGTACGACACCGTGCTGGACGAGGAGGCGTCGAACATCAGCTCCGGCGAGAAGCAGCTCATCACGATCGCTCGTGCATTCCTGTCGGAGCCGTCGCTGCTGATTCTCGACGAGGCGACGAGCTCGGTCGACACACGTACGGAACAGCTTGTGCAGCAAGCAATGTCCGCGTTGCGCGTCGGGCGGACCAGCTTCATCATCGCGCACCGGCTCTCCACCATCCGTAACGCCGATCTGATCGTCGTGATGGAGTCGGGCAAGATCGTCGAACAGGGCACACACGACGAACTCATCGCAGCGGCGGGCGCGTACTTCCGTCTCTACAACGCTCAGTTCGAGGGTGCCGCCGTCTAGTGATCGGCGCCTCCCTCGGTGGACACAGTGCCCCGGAGCACACCTGATCGATTCGACACGTTACCGTCGGGTCAGAAGTGTTGTCACCGTCTGAATTGGGAGTGCGTGTGTCTGCAGAAGCTGTGGAGAAGAAGGGCCCGCTCGCGGGCATTCGGATCGTGGAATTCGCTGGATTGGGACCGGGCCCGCACGCCGCGACACTGTTGGCGGACATGGGCGCCGACATCGTCATCGTGCAGCGCGCAGGGCAGATTCCGCAAGACTCGAACGCAACCGACCAGATCAAGCGCGGCCGCCGCATCGTCGAGGCCAACCTGAAGGACCCGGCCGACGTCGCGAAAGTGCTCGATCTCCTGGGCCGCGCCGACGTCCTCATCGAGGGTTTCCGCCCCGGCGTCATGGAACGCATGGGACTCGGACCCGACGTGGTCTCGGAGCGCAATCCGCGCCTCGTCTACGCCCGTATGACGGGCTGGGGACAGGAAGGACCGCTCGCCAACGCCGCCGGTCACGACATCAATTACATCTCACTGACCGGTGTCCTCAACGCCATCGGACGCAAGGGTGAACGTCCGGTCCCGCCGCTCAACATGGTCGGCGATTTCGGCGGCGGTTCCATGTTCCTGATCTTCGGCATTCTGTCGGCTCTCGTCGAGCGCTCGACGTCCGGTAAGGGCCAGGTCGTCGACGCGGCAATGGTCGACGGAACCCTCGCGCTCTCCCACATGATGTGGGCATTCCGCGGTCGCGGCGTCTGGTCCGACGAGCGCGGCGTCAATCTCCTCGACACCGGCGCTCCGTTCTACGACACCTACGAGACCTCCGACGGCAAGTACATGGCCGTCGGATCCATCGAACCCCAGTTCTACGCATTGCTGCTCGAGGGCCTCGAACTCGATCCCGCGACGCTCCCTCACCAGATGGACACGTCCAAGTGGGACGACATGAAGAAGCTCTTCACCGAAAAGTTCCTGTCCAAGACTCGCGACGAGTGGGCCAAGATCTTCCTCGGCACCGACGCCTGCGTCTCCCCTGTCCTGACTTTCGCCGAGGCTCCGTCCAACGAACACATCGCGGCTCGCGGTTCGCTCATCGAACTGGACGGCGTCACCCAGCATGCTCCCGCACCGCGCTTCTCGCGCACGCCCACCACGACGCCTGCTGCGCCGGCGCGTGAGGCGACGGATATCGATACGGTCTGGACCTAGGGCCTTCGGCCCCTGTGCGCCTTTTTGGTAGTTACTGCAACCAAAAAGGCGCACGGGGCGTCAGCCCAACCTGTAGAACCTGAACATCTCGTGCTCGATCGGCAGCACGTCCACCCGCTCGAAACCTGCCGCCTTGGCATAGCTTTCGAGTGTCGAGTGCCTCATCACCGTCCCGGTGGCAATGCTTCCCGGATGCGAAAGACTGTCCGGTAAGCAGCAGGTCAGCGAAAATCCGTACAGCAATTGCTCGATCGGACCCGCCTCGGGATCGAACTCATCCGCCGTTCGTTCGTCCATCACGATCACCGGAGCGCCCGGCTGGGCAATCGCCCGAGCCGTGGAAAGAAAACCCACCGGATCCGGAACGTCGTGAAGGCACTCGAAAGCGAAGACGGCGTCGTAGGTCCCGGCATCGGCTCGCCCGGCCTCAGGAGCCTGTCCGGCGACGTCGACCAACGAGAAATGCACGCGGTCGTCCACCCCCCGATCATGAGCGTTACGACGGGCAGCGTTCACCGACGCCGCGTCGACGTCGAAGCCGTGCACTTCGATCTTCGGGTATCCGAGGGCGAGCGCGATCGACGACCAGCCCTCCCCCATCCCGAGATCAGCGACCTGCCCGCCGTCCGAAAGTGTGGCGTGCAGGTCGGTGACCACCGGCAGAAACTGCTGACAGAGCTGATGGAGATACATCGGCCGATTCAGTAGCGCCTGACCCTCGCGAGCATCGGGGCCCATCGATTCCCACGTGACTCCCCCACCGTGACGATAAGCGTCGAGTAGACGTGGCATCGACGACGTCGTCGCGACGAACAGCCTCGCCAGCGGCGCCAGGAAAAGAAGGTTCTCGTCGTCGACCAGAACATCGGCGTGGGCCTGCGGCAGGCTGTACCGGCGATCGGCATCCGAATTGACGTCCACATAACCGGCGACGGCCTGCTGCTCGAGCCACTCCCGCGCATATCTTTCGACGGTCCCCGTCCGGTCCGCCAGCTCCGTCGACGTGAGCGGGCCGTGATCGCTCAGCGCGCGGTACCAGCCCAACCGGTCGCCCAGATACACGGCCTGCAGCTCCGATGCCCCGAGCGTGGCCGCGAACAATCGTTCTGCGAGCGCTTCCGCCGCACTGGTTCCCGCTGCGCCTGTACCGTCTACCGCCGTCATGCCCTACCTCCTGGTTTCACACCACTTTCAGGGTGTGTACCCAGTTCTCAGACGACGACCATTCGTTGGTCTGCCGTGTCGCGATCCGTCGCGAGAGTGTCGTACGCAGCGGCGATGGACGCAACGCCGCGAATGAGGTCCTCGGCAGAACGTGCGTACGGCACGCGGATGAATCGTTCGAACGCACCTTCTACGCCGAAACGGGGGCCGGCGGCAAGGAGTACGCCGAAGTTGGGTGCCACCGCCGCCAACGCCGTCGAGACGGGCGCGGACATTCGCATCCAGACCGACATTCCGCCGGAACCGATGGTGGGACGCCAGTCCGGCAGATGCTCGGCCACCGCACCGAGGAGTACCGCACGCTGTTCTCGCAGAACTTCGCGACGCTGTTCGAGCAACGAGCGGTCGTCGGCGAGCAAGTAGGCGGCTGCCAACTGATCCATGACGGGAGTACCGAGGTCGACCGCGGCACGCGCCCCCACCAACTGGGTGATGAGCGCGGCATCGGCGCGAATCCAACCGACACGTAGCCCGCCCCACAGCGACTTCGCCGTCGAACCGAGCGTCACCACTTCGGTTTTCGCTGCGCCTCGCCCATGTGAGGCGACCGGCGCCGGCGGTGGTGCGTCGAGCCACAGATCCACCATCGTCTCGTCGACGACCAGAGTCATTCGCGTTTCGTGCGCAATCTTCGCAAGCTCGGCGCGGCCGGAAGAGTCCATGCAGAGGCCGGTCGGGTTGTGAAAGTCGGGGATCAGGTATGCCATTCTGGCAGCGGTTTGCCTTGCTGCACTACGAATCCCGTCGAGATCCCAGGCTCCGGCTGCTGCGAACTCCGGTCGGACCGGAACCGGTACGGGCCGAGCGCCGTTTCGCCGAATCGCTTCCAGCGCATTGGGGTACGTCGGATGATCGACCAGCACTCGCTCGCCGGGTGAGGTGAGCACCGACAGCAACAATCGAAGCGCGTGCTGCGCACCCGAGGTCACCATGATCTGTTCGGCGGTGGTGGGAAGACCCCGCGCCGTGTAGCGCTGCGCGATCACGTCACGCAAGTCGGCGATCCCGACCGGTTCCATCCCGTGCGTGGGAAGGAAGTTCGGAAGTTCCTGCAGCGCAGACGCATACGCCAGTTCGACCTGAGCGGCGGGAGCTGCCATCGCCGCGTAACTGAGGTCGACGACGGGTCCACTCGGCCCGGGTTGATGGGAGCGGAACATCAACCCGTTCGGCCGCGCGCCGGCAGGCAATGCCACGGTGCTTCGCGAACCCTGCCTGCTGATCAGGTACCCCTCGTCTCGCAGCACCGAGTACGACGACGTGATCGTGGTTCGACTGAGTTCGAGTACCGCCGCAAGTTCACGCTCACTCGGCAGTGCGACTCCCAGCGGAACGCGACCGTCGTGCACGAGCAGGCGGATACCGTCGGCAAGCGCACGGTACGCGGGCCTGCGTCCGGACTCTTCCTGCCAGGATCCCAGATCGCGCGCAAGCGAACGGGCACCGAGAACTCGAGTCATCATGCAGTCCAGTATCGACAACTTGGCTATGTAACTCAATACCAGTCGAGTTGATCATATGTCCATGACTACCTTCGCAACCCTGATCGGCATCGGACTCTTCGTGGCACTCGTCTACTTCTTCGCGCCCGCCGAAGGTGAAGGTACATACATTCGTTTGGAGCAGTTTCGCCTGGCAGCACCCCTCGGCGGCATCTTCCACGACAAGACTTCAGACCGCGAGAACGACGCTGTCAGACCCCCGTGCGATTGTGATCAGGGGGAAGAATTCACTGATCTCAGTCCAGTTGCGTAAAACTGGACTCTTTTCGCACTCAGAAAGTCTCCAGAAAGGGTTCCTATGCCGGCTTCCAAAAAAATTCTCTATATCGATCTCGACAACACATTGGTCAACTTCCAGTCGGGCATCGATCGCCTGACCGACAGCGTCCGAGAGAAGTACAAGAACGACCTCGACGAAGCGCCGCACATCTTCTCTCGCATGGATCCTCTCGACGGCGCTATCGACGCCTACCACCAACTGGCACAGCAGTTCGACACCTACATCCTCTCGACAGCGCCGTGGAAGAACGCCACAGCCTGGCACGACAAGGTTCTGTGGGTACAAGAGCACCTCGGAATGGAGGAAGGCAGCGTCGCGTACAAACGTCTGATCCTCTCGCACCACAAACACCTCAATCGGGGCGACTACCTCGTCGACGACCGCGGAGCAAACGGAGCAGATCGATTCGAGGGCGAGTGGATCAAGTTCGGCAGCACCAAGTTTCCCGACTGGATGACCGTCACCGCGCACTTGTCGAAGCTGGCTTGAAACACGAAATCCCCGCTCATGCTTGCATGAGCGGGGATTTCGAGGGAACGAACTAGCGGACGATCTCGCGCCGGACGATCGTCTCGTCGCGGCCGGGGCCGACACCGATACAGGAGATGAACGCACCCGAAAGCTCTTCGAGCCTAAGCACGTAGTTCTGCGCATTCTGCGGCAGTTCCTCGAAGGTGCGAGCCTCCGAGATGTCTTCCCACCAGCCGGGCATCTCTTCGTAGATGGGCTTGGCGTGGTGAATATCGCTCTGTGACATCGGCATTTCGTCGTGGCGGACACCGTCCACCTCGTACGCGACACAGATCGGCACAGTGTCGAGGCTGCTCAGCACGTCCAGCTTGGTGAGGAAGTAGTCGGTGATGCCGTTGACGCGCGTCGCGTAGCGCGCGATGACAGCGTCGAACCACCCCGTACGACGAGCGCGTCCGGTGGTGACACCGACCTCGCCGCCCTGCTTCGCCAGGTATGCGCCGTGATCGTCGAACAGCTCCGTCGGGAACGGACCGGAACCGACACGCGTCGTGTACGCCTTCAGGATGCCGAGCACGGTGGTGATCTTGGTGGGACCGATTCCCGAACCGACCGCCGCACCACCCGAAGTGGGGTTGGACGAGGTCACGTACGGGTACGTGCCGTGGTCGACGTCCAGCAGAGTGCCCTGCGAACCTTCGAGCAGAACGGTCTCGCCGCGCTCGAGGGCGAGGTTGAGTTCCAGGCGCGTGTCCGAGATGCGGTGCTTGAAACCCTCGGCCTGCGTCAGTACCTCTTCGACGACCTGCTGCGGGTCGAGTGCCTTGCGGTTGTAGATCTTGACCAGCACCTGGTTCTTGAATTCGAGTGCTGCTTCGACCTTCTGGGTCAGGATCTTCTCGTCAAGGACGTCCGCGGCACGGACACCGACACGGGCGATCTTGTCCTGGTAGCACGGGCCGATACCGCGGCCGGTCGTGCCGATCTTCTTCGCTCCCAGGAAGCGTTCGGTGACCTTGTCGATGGCCACGTGGTACGGCATGATCAGGTGCGCATCAGCAGAAAGCAGCAGGCGGGACGTGTCCACGCCGCGCTCTTCCAGGCCTGCCAATTCGGTCAACAACACACCCGGGTCGACGACGACACCGTTACCGATGACGTTGTTGACGGCGGGGGTGAGGATTCCGGACGGGATGAGGTGCAGTGCGAACTTGTCACCGTTCGGCAGAACCACGGTGTGTCCGGCGTTGTTACCGCCCTGGTATCGCACGACCCACTGAAGCTGCTCGCCCAGTAGATCTGTAGCTTTGCCCTTACCTTCGTCGCCCCACTGGGCGCCGATCAGGACGATTGCCGGCATGACGTTGTCTCCTACGGTCGACGTGCAGCAGTTGTCCCGCCGCATTGGTACTGCCTGGCTTCCGCGCACATGATGCAGCGCCGAACTGTTGCAGTGACCGAAGGAGCAGTCTAGCCCAGAGCATCAGACCAGACCTGACGGTCCAGAATTTGGCCGGTGACCGTCACGATTGCGAGTCGACACAGAGACTCGCACTAAGATCGTCGGCAGTGATTCGGACGGCCATTTCGGGGAAGGGTGGCGAGGTCCCACTACCCGAGAAGAAGTCTTGATCGAGCTAGGAGTGGCTTTGACCCCTGTGGTGCTCAAATGTGGCGATTCGCCGGTTCCACTCCCCCTGGGTGAACTCACGTCGTTCACTGTCCCTGAACTTCCGGAGAAGCAAGACTTCGACGAGGCACTGTCCCAACTGCAGGTCGTGACGGAGCCTCGCTTGATCGTCGTGGGTAACGACGGCGCGTTTGCCGCGGCATTGACGCGGTTGATGCGATTGGAGCGACTCAACGTCGAACTCGCCTACGTCACCGAGAACAGGTCCGACGCAACCGACGCGTACAAACTCGCGACCGGTGCACGAGCTGCGCGCACGGCCTTGAAAGGCACAGTCCACACCGTGCCGCTCATTCGCGACGACGCTGGAATCGCGCTGGTCGGTGCAGCAACTGTCACGGGTCCGGCGGATGCAGACGAACTGATCGGCGAGGCCTACGTCGACGACAACAAGCTGTTCTCCGGCACAGTCCCCGGCATCCGGATAGTGCCGAGCCCCAAGCTCCCCGGGATCAAGGCATCAGTCGACCGCAAGAGCCGCTGGAGCGGGCGACGCTGGCTGGAAGGCCGAGCCATTCAACTGGGCTCGCCGGCAGCGCGACTGGTTCGCGATGGGGTGGCCAACCCACGCGATCTGAAGCGTTCGACCTTCTACCGGCACGACAAGACTTGGTTGTTGGTCAGGTGAGAACCGGAGCAGCACGGTCGGCGGTTCGGCCGAGCCCTGTCTTCCTCGGCGTAGTTGCGATCACTGTCATCGCCGGAATCGTCGCTTGGAACTCGACGTGGGGTTCCATCGCGGGCCGCGCGGGTGTTTTTGTCCTCGTGGTTGCCGGCTGGGTGGTCACGCTCTGCTTGCACGAATTCGCGCATGCCTATCTGGCGTGGCGTCATGGAGACACCGACGTCGAGGCTCGTGGCTACCTGACGCTCAACCCGCTCAAGTACAGCCATCCGATGCTCTCGATCGGTCTGCCGGTGCTGTTCATCGCATTGGGCGGCATCGGGCTTCCCGGCGGCGCCGTGTACCTGCGCACCGGGATGTTCCCGCCCAAGGTGCAGGCCCGAATATCGCTCGCCGGTCCGTTCACGAATGCCGTCGCCGCCGTGATCCTCCTCGTCGTCATACGTACGTACGGCTCATCGGCCGAGCATCTGACGTTCTGGGCCGGCCTCAGTTTCCTGGCTTTCTTGCAGGTCATGGCAACAGTTTTGAACCTGCTCCCAGTCCCGGGTCTGGACGGTTACAACGCGCTGGAGCCCTACCTCGCACCCAATACACGGCACCAACTCGACCAGTTCAAGCCGTACGGACTGCTCCTGCTGGTTGCGCTCCTGTTCGTCCCACAGATCAATGTCGTCTTCTTCGACGCGATCTACTGGATCTTCGAATTGAGCGGTGTGTCCGACTACTACGCCATGCTCGGTAACGCCCTCATGCGTTTTTGGACGTGATCGAGTGCGCTGGAGGAGACTCGTGAGAGTCTGACATTTCAGACATTCATTCTTCTTCAGGGGAGCATCGATGATTGCGACGTCATTTCAGTCCGGCGGAGTGGAGTACACCCTCACGCGGGCCGAGATTCGACACGTGGAGGCACTGATCGACTTGCTCGCCGACGACCCGATCGGCAGCACCCGGGAGACGACCAACCCCGAAGCTCGAACGATCTACGAGGACGCGTTCAAGCGAATCGACGAGGATCCGGCTCAACTTCTCGTCACCGTTCTGGTCGGCGACGCGGTAATCGGCACAATGCAATTGACCTTCATTCCGGGTATGAGCCGGATGGGTGCCACGCGACTGCAGATCGAAGCAGTTCGCGTCCACGAGGACTACCGAAGTAAAGGCATCGGCAGTTCGATGATCCGATGGGCCTGCGAAGAAGGTGCCCGGCGCGGCGCGTTTCTGGCGCAGCTCACTTCGGATCAAACTCGCAAGGAAGCTCACGACTTCTACGAGCGACTCGGATTTGTGGCCTCCCATGTCGGGTTCAAGAAATCACTGAGCTGACGCCTTGCCACAAAACTCCCAAACGCGAGCTCGAGCACCGGGGCGTAGAGGTGCCCCGGTGCTCACGTCTTCAGTTGTCGCGGTTCACGCCGCTGTCGGTGGGCTGTTCCCGCCGATCGGCTGTTGATACGGATCGATCGACATCGGTGGGTAGAACACCGTTTTTCGATCGGGGCCGATCTCGACCCGCCATTCGGTGTGGTGCAGTGTCCGGTGATGGTGACCGCACAACAAGATCAGGTTGTCGAGATCTGTTGGGCCGCCATCGTTCCAGTGAACAATATGGTGGGCATCGCACCACCCCGATGGTGTCCCGCATCCCGGAAACGCACACCGGCCATCACGAACCGTCAACGCCCGCCGCTGCGGAACGGTCGCCGTTCTCGCTTCCTTACCGCAGTCGAGCGGAACACCACTCTCATCCAGGAGGATCCGGGTGACTGTGCAGTCGCACGCCAACATCCGGGCGGTGTCGATGCTGATCGGGCCCACCCAATCCGCCCACGCAAATCCCAGCTCCTCGGTGGACGGCAACAGGTCTTTCAGAACTTTAAGGTCGGTCATGTCTTTCGCGGACGCGGTGACCGTGATGTGCGGTTTCACTCCGCCTTCGATCGGGCCCAACCCCGCCCGCTCGTACCGGCGCAACAACTCGCAAAACCCGTCCGCACGCCGTAATGCCGGAGTACGCGTGTCCTTCACGCCGTCCTTCTCCGGCGTCGGAGCCGACAGACTCGACAACAACGTGATCAACCGGGCCCCGTTAACAGCATCCAGATCACCCTTCACAGTGACCCGCCCGTACAAGCCTTTCGAGGCGTAGAACTCGTTACGTTCGGAATCCTCGCCGACCGGGACGCCGTCCTCGCGCTTGCCGTACTGCTTCTCGATCCGCCGAATCGCCGCCCGCACCGCATCGCAATCCGCAATGTTCTTCGACGCCAACGACAACAAAATCCCGCGAGCCTTGTCCACATCCGCCAGGGTCATGTTCTTCGGCGGATGCTGACAAAACGACGCCACCTGCCGCGCCTTCAACGCATCAACATCCCCGCGGTGAAACGCATCGCCGACAACAGGTTCGAGCATCAACAACCGCGCCAACCCGACCAGCAGACTGCACTCACCGATCTCCAAATTCGTCGAACCGTGCAACCACTGCGCGATCGCCCGAAAACCCTTCCCACCGAGAACGTCCCGGGAAAACATCTCCACGATCAGCAACACCATCCGCGACTGCAACTCGTGCCGGGCGCGCACCAGATCCAGAACCTCACCCTTGAGGTCCTCGCCATCCAGCTGCCACGCATCCCGACTGTCCATGCCCAAAGTTTAATCGAACATACTTTCGATAACCAGAGACAAACCGGACAACTTCAAGAAGACCCACACTCGAGAGCTGTTGAGATGCATCGCTATTCGCGCAATCGCCGACGCGATTCGTTGACAGAGACTCGCAACTCCCCCAAAGGCACTTCACGACCCGACTCACTGCGCACCTCGACGCGAACGCGCTCACCAGTAGCGTCGTCGGCCACCTCCAACGGTCCACCTTTTCCGCCGTGCAGATACTTGTCGCCCCACTGCATCAGCGCGAGAACCGCCGGCAGCAGGTCACGGCCCTTCTCGGTGAGCACATACTCGTGCCGCGTCCGCTTTCCAGGCTCCTTGTACGGCACACGCTCGAACAGTCCCGCCTCAGTGAGTTCTTTCAGCCTCGCCGACGCAACCGCCTCGGTGATGCCGACTCGCGACGCGAAGTCGTCGAAACGCGTTGTGCCGTAATAGGCCTCTCGCAGAATGAGCATCGCGGATCGAGTGCCGACCACTTCCATGGCCCGCCCGATCGAACAGTGCGTGGCCCGCCAGGCGTCGCGATCTTCGAGCACTCCGGTCAGTCGTACAGCGTCCATGCAATTCACCATACCCCCTGGCTTGCCATAACCATAGCCAGAGTCTAGATTGCTGACTATGGAACTTCATAGCCAGCCGGTGCGGATCGGACCCCTGCTCGCGATACTGTCGGGGGCGCCGTTTGTCGCCAGCCTCGATCTTTTTGTGGTCAACGTGGCCTTCGGCGACATCGCCAAGAGCTACCCGGGTCACTCGCTGGGCGAGTTCAGTTGGATCCTCAACAGCTACGCGATCGTCTACGCCGCACTGTTGATACCCCTCGGACGCTGGGCGGACAGGATCGGGCACAAGCGCGCCTTCATCGCCGGCCTCGCACTGTTCACCCTCGCCAGCGCCGCCTGTGCCTTCAGCCCGTCCTTGTGGGCACTGGTGGCCTTCCGTATCGTCCAGGCAGTCGGCGCCGCTGCGCTCACCCCGGCCAGCCTCGGGCTTCTGATCAATGCGCTTCCCGCCGCGAAACGTCAATCCGGCGTTCGCATCTGGGCAGCCGCCGGCGCTGCAGCAGCTGCATTCGGCCCTGTCGTGGGCGGCATCCTCGTAGAGGCCTCGTGGCGCTGGGTCTTCCTGATCAATGTTCCAGTGGGCATCGTGTTGCTCTACTTCGCAGTCCGACTCGTACCGGATACAACACACAAGGACCCCGATGCCGGTATCGACTTCGTCGGCGCCGCCTTGCTCACCGTCGGAATCGGCTCTCTCGCCCTGGCACTCGTCCAGGGTCCGGACTGGGGATGGACCGACAATCGCGTTCTGATCGCCTTCGCCGTGGCCGCCGTGACACTACTCTCGTTCTGGTGGAGCAACTCTCGTCACCGGACTCCGTTGATTGCACCGGATCTTCTGAAGATCCGCTCGTTTGCCTGGTCCAACGTCACCGCCATCCTGTTCAGCGCAGCATTCGCCGCGGGTCTTCTCTCGAACATCCTGTGGCTCCAGGAAGCCTGGGGATACTCCGCTCTGCGAACCGGTTTCGCCGTCTCACCGGGTCCGCTTCTCGTTCCGCTGTTCGCCATCGCCGGCGGATCGCTGACGCGGAGGTACTCGGCGGGACGCGTCGCCGCACTCGGCAGCCTTCTGTGGGCAGTCGGAACCGTACTCGTTCTCGTCTCGGTTGATACGACGCCCAACTACGCGACCGGACTCCTACCAGGCTGGATCATCGCCGGGATCGGTGTCGGCCTTGCCCTGCCGACCATCCTGTCGCAGGCCACGGCGGATCTGGCACCTGCCAGATCGGCCACCGGTAGCGCAATCGTCAGCATGAGCCGACAGATCGGAACCGTTCTCGGCGTGAGCGTTCTGATCGCGGTTCTCGGCTCTGCTGTCGACTACGACACCTTCCGCCAGGCCTGGTGGGTGATCTTTGGCGTCGCGCTTGTGTCTGCCCTGGCATCACTGGGAATGACGCCTGCGACCACACCCACCCCGGTTGTCCCTGCTGAATCCGCCATCCCTGAAAGGAATTTGTCATGAGAGACGCAGTTATCGTCGAAGCCGTTCGCACTCCGATCGGCAAGGGAAAGGCGAACGGCGCCCTGCACGGCATCAACGCCGTCGACCTCCTCGCCCACAGCCTCAAGGCGGTAGTCGAACGCACTGGAATCGATGCAGCATTGATCGACGACGTCATCGGTGGAGCGGTAAGCCAAGTCGGTGAACAGAGCCAGAATGTCACTCGCACTGCCCTTCTCGCCGCAGGCTACCCTGAGTCGGTACCGGGAACCACCGTCGACCGACAGTGTGGAAGTAGCCAACAAGCAGTTCATTTTGCCGCTCAGGGCGTTATTGCCGGTGCGTACGACATCGTTGTCGCTGCCGGAGTCGAGTCGATGAGCCGAGTCCCTATGGGCTCGAGCAGCATCGGGCGCGAATCACTCGGCGTGGGTTTCGAAGAGCGCTATCCGGACGGTCTGGTACCGCAGGGCATCAGCGCCGAATTGATCGCTGCCAAGTGGGGGCTGAGCCGCACCCAACTCGACGAGTTCTCGGCGTCGAGCCATCGGAAAGCCGCGCTGGCAACCGAGAGTGGTTACTTCACCAAGGAACTCGCCACGCTCCCGCAGCTGTCGGTCGACGAGGCAATCCGCCCCGGCACCACGGTCGAGACCCTGGCCGGCCTACGGACCGCCTTCGAATCCGACTACTACGCACAGCGATTCCCACAGATCGACTGGTCCATCACCGCGGGCAACAGCAGCCCGCTTTCGGACGGCAGTTCGGCGGTGATGATCACGACCAGTGAGATCGCCGCGAAACTCGGCATCACCCCGAAGGCACGATTGCACAGCTTCGCAGTTGCCGGCGACGATCCGCTCTACATGCTCACCGCGGTCATCCCGGCTACGCAGAAGGTCCTGGCCCGTGCGGGATTGACGGTCTCGGACATAGATCTGTTCGAGGTCAACGAGGCCTTTGCCCCAGTGGTCCTCTCGTGGGCAGCGGACACCGGCGTCGACCTGTCCAAGGTCAACGTCCACGGCGGCGCCATCGCGCTCGGCCACCCACTGGGTGGCAGCGGAACGCGGATCATGACCACCCTGGTCAACGCGATGGAGCAGCGCGGCGCGCGCTACGGACTCCAGACCATGTGTGAGGCAGGTGGGTTGGCCAACGCGACCATCCTGGAGCGCCTGGGCTGAGCGATCCCCGATGGACGGCTTTCCGACATCAGTGACCGAGTGCCGTCCATTCGGGATCCGGCTTGCGCGCAACGACCCGAAACACGATTCCGCCCCGGCCGCTGCGCTGCACCTCGTCGATCAGGAAACCGGCGTTTTCGAGGTATTCAACCGGTTCACGGGTGAGATGATCGGCACCGAACCGAACAAAAAGCGGTTCGACGACCTTCATCAACGTACGAGCAACAACGTTCTTGCTCGGTCCGTGCTCGGCGAGGACGAATCGACCACCGGGTACCAGGACTCGAAATGCTTCGTTCGCAACTCGGTCCGGATTGGGGATCGTGCAAAAGGCGTAGGTCGAGACCAACGTGTCCACGCACTCGTCGGGAACATCGAGTGCTTGCACGTCTCCGAGTCGTAGGTCGACTTCGGTCTTCACTCCTTCGGAGACCTTGAGCCTGGCCTGATCGAGCATCGCAGTCGAGATGTCCACGCCGATGACGTAATCGACGTCGTCTCCGTAGAGAGGCAGGTTCAGTCCGGTACCCACGGCGATCTCGACCACGCGGCCATGCGCCTGGTCCACGGCCCATTTCCGGGCGTCACCGAGCACAAAGCGTTCGAAGCGCCCGATCTGTCGGTCGTAGTGCGCCGCCATTGCGTCGAAAGTCTTGGCGACCTGTGCAGTGTCTGGTTCACGCATAGTGCCCCGTTTCGATCGATCTTCTGTGCAGTCTTACACGCGAGCACCGGGTCGGGAAGACCTTTCGTGACGAAGGGCAACCGACCTCGCGAGGTCGTCCCTGACGGATGCCCCCGGTATCGTTCCAGGTGACCCTGACCTCACCTACGACGATCATGGATAGAGACCTCGTGCGATCAAGTAACTGCGTCACCGGTTCGGTCCGGCCACCTTTTTCCACTGATTCCACTGGAGGTCTGTGATGGCCGGCGGACTCTTCGCCCTGCTCGACGACGTCGCAGCCCTGGCTCGCATGGCTGCCGCCTCGATCGACGACGTTGCCGCCGCAACCGGTAAGGCGACCGCCAAAGCGGCCGGCGTGGTGATCGACGACGCAGCCGTCACGCCGCAGTACGTCCGTGGGCTCGCAGCCGAACGCGAGTTGCCCATCATCAAGCGCATCGCCATCGGATCGCTGCGCAACAAGCTGCTGATCATCCTTCCGATCGCTCTGCTGCTGAGTCAGTTCCTCCCCTGGCTGCTGACGCCACTGTTGATGGTCGGCGGCTGTTACCTCAGCTACGAAGCGGTTCACAAGATCTGGGGTGCAATCTTCGGCCACGGTGACCACCACGAGGCCGCTGACGAGCATCCTCGCGACGAAGAAGCAGTGGTTTCGGGCGCCGTCCGCACCGACCTGATCCTGTCCGCCGAGATCATGGTGATCGCACTCAACACCATCGCAGGCGAAGGCTTCTGGAGCCGATTGGTGATCCTTGCCGTCGTAGCGGTCGTCATCACCGTGGTCGTCTACGGCGTCGTCGGACTGATCGTGAAGATGGACGACATCGGATTGAAGATCGCCGAGACGTCGTCTGGCTTCACCCACAAGGTCGGCCGAGGCCTCGTTCGCGGCATGCCTCACGTGATGTCAGTGCTCTCGGTCGTGGGTACCGCCGCGATGCTGTGGGTCGGTGGCCACATCCTGTTGGTCGGCATCGACGAACTGGGCTTCCACCCGCTCTACGACGCCGTTCATCACGGCGAAGAAGCAGTCAGTGACATCGCCGGAGTCGGCGGGGTACTGGCGTGGATCGTCAACACACTTGCGTCGGCGGCACTGGGTCTGGTGGTTGGCGCCGTCATCGTCGCCGCTCAACTGGGTATCACTCGCCTGCTCGCAAAGCGTTCTGCAACGGCCTAGTCACTGCGAGTGTGGCGGAGCACCATCTGCTCCGCCACGGTGCGTATCCCTTCACGCAAAGACGAGGGTTCGAGCACCTCGACGTCGGCTCCCAGCCCGATCAGCTGCGAGAGCGCGACAGCTTCGCTCTCGAGTTTCAGCTCGGCACTGACCCATCCGTCGTAGTCCTCTGGCCCCACTTCGACTGCAGCGGCAAGCTCGCCCACCACATCGGGGAGCCGGCGCCTGCCCTCTGGTGACAACCGCACGCGACACTCGAAGCGAAGCAGCGAACGGTCGAACTCGGCCATCGACGCCGCCCACCACGACGGCAGGTCGAAATCCACCGGCCGAGTGAACGAATCATCTTCTACCACGGCATTTTTGATGCGGCCGACTCGAAACGACAGCGTTCGACCGTTCATCCCCGCCACCAGATACCAAACACCGGCTTTGATGACCAGACCCAGCGGTTCGACCGTCCGCTCGCGATCGCGATAGGCGAAGCGCAGTCGACGCGAGTCCAGCACAGCGGATGTGACGATCGGAAGCGCAGAGATGTCGTCGACGCCGCCGAACCAACCCGGAACGTCCACGAGAATGCGGTCCTGCCACAGTCGTGCACTCTCGCGCAGGGGACCGGGCAGGGAGCGGAGCAGTTTGGCCCCCGCCGAACCGACGGCGTCGGATCGCCCGAGATCTGCAGCGATGGACGGCACGCCCAACAGCATGAGTGCGGACGTCTCGTCGTCGGTCATACCGGACAGCTTGGATTGCCAACCGTCGAGCAGACGGATGCCACCACCGGGGCCGCTCTCGGTCCAGATCGGCACACCGGCAGCCGACAACGAGGCCACGTCGCGGTAGATCGTCCGCACTGACACACCGAACTCGTCGGCCAACTGCTCGGCGACGACGCCGCGACTCCCCTGCAAACGCAGCATGAGTTGGAGCAACCGCGCGGATCTCATGGACCGAACATTACCGAGAATCACTGACAGAAGTTGTCAGGAATAGCGGTGCACAATGACCGTCATGGTCACTTGGAAGCAGTTCTCCGAAGAAGTACCCGCTCTTGCCGTCGCGGTCCAAGCACGATTCAAAGCCCACAAGCATCACGTCCTCGCAACGCTGCGCAAGGACGGTTCACCGCGGGTCAGCGGCACCGAAGTCGAAATCCTCGACGGGCGTCTGGTGCTCGGTTCGATGTTCGGCGCACTCAAGGCGAAGGATCTCATCCGTGACGGGCGCTACGCCCTCCACAGCAATCCCGGTGAGCACACCATGGAGGGCGGCGATGCGAAGATCGCCGGACTCGCACGCGAGGTGACCGGCGACGAGTTCGAAGCCGTGCTCGCAAGCTACACCTACGAGGTTCCGAAACCACTGCACCTCTTTGTCCTCGACATCGACGAGGTGGTGCACACGACGGTCGACGACGAGCACATGTACGTCGATCTCTGGAAGCCAGGCAAGGAGATCACCCGCTTCACCAAGTGACGTTCTTCTCGCAATGCTCGCCGTTGGCACACGATTCCACCTGAACGGTGGCGTGGGAAAGACCGTGACTCTCGAGGACGGTGCGCGCGGATTCCAGAACGTTCAACGAATTCGCGTCACTGGTCAGGTGGACCGTCGCGACATCCATGCCGGTGGTGAGCGTCCAGACGTGTAGGTCGTGAACACCCATCACGCTCGGCAGCGCCGCCAGGTCGGCCTCGACTGCTTCGACGTCGACGTCGGCCGGCGACGCCTGCGTCAGAATGCGCAGCGATGCTGCGGCCAGTTTGATCGCGCGCGGCACCACCCAGAGCGAGATGAGAACACCGACGACGACGTCTGCCCACGTCCAGTTGAACAGCAGGACAAGGCCACCGGCGATCAGAACGCCGACGCTACCGACGGCGTCGGCAAGCACTTCGAGGTAGGCGCCACGCACGGCCAGGCTGTCCTTGGAATCGCCGCGCAGCATCAGCATCACGACGATGTTCGCGGCCAGGCCGGCGGCCGCCGTGATGATCAGGGCGCCGCCCGGGATCTCGGGTTCGTTACCGATGCGGCCGATTGCCTCGTAGAAGACCCAAACGGCGACGGCCAGCAGCATCACCGCATTGGCCATGGCGGTCAGCACTTCGGCGCGGTGCCAACCGAAGGTCCTGGCCGCGGTGGTGCTGCCCCTCTTCGCGAGCAGCAGCGCCGTCAGTCCCATGGCCATACCCACCACGTCTGTGAGCATGTGACCGGCGTCGGCAAGCAGAGCCAACGAGTTGATCAGGATGCCGACCGTGGCCTCGAGTACGAGGAACGCAACGAGGATCGCAAGCGCGATCGCCATTTTTCTGATGCGTTGCGGTGACGGTCCTACGCCGACCGAATCTGCTGCCGAGTGGCCATGTGAATGACCGTGCCCTGCTCCCATTTGTCCTGTTCCCTCCCAAGTCCTTCTCAGAGCATATGCATACATTCGCATACATACAATGAGTTGCTCAGTGAGCGGGAAACGGCAGAGGTCAGTGATCCGGCTCGTAGGCGGGATGAGGCACGGTGGGCGGCAGAGTGGCGATCGACGAGATTCGCTTCATGCCCGCGACCTGCAACAGGTCGACGACCAGCGATCGAATCTGGGCGAACACCACCGTCGAGGACAGGCCTGCGTTCTCCACTATCGCCGGTTTCAGTTCCTTCGCGACCGAGCGCAGGACGCGCGCTGCTTCGGCCTGATCAGGCTGCTCCCCCGGCTCCGCCAGGATCATGTCCTCGAGAACTTCGACGGCTTTCGACAAGCGCTCGACCTGAGCCACCAGGCGCGGATCGAGGATCTCGTCGTCCCTGACCAACGTCAACGAACGACGCGCGAGCACTCGAATGTTGCGCATCGCGTTGTCGATGGGATCGGCTGTCGCCATGAGCCTTTCGAGGCGAGGCCGACTGTTCCAGTACAGCGGGGAGATTCGGCTGATCTCGCGCCCGCCGAGAAGGTTACTGCGCAACCCGTCGATGGCACCCTGAGTTGCGCGCGCCTTCTGCAGTGCCTTCACGATCGGGTCCGGGTCATTCGCGACGAGGCCGTCTGCCACCAATTGCAGTACCTCGGAAGCGGTTCCGAGGATCGATGCAGCATCCTTGCGCGCGCGTCGTACCGGGTGGGTGGGGATGATCGCGACCACCGCGATACCCACCAGGCCACCGACAAGGGCATCGATCATGCGATCGGGACCGCCGCTGCCGCCCGGCGGGATCAGCGTCGCCACCAGCACAGCCGAGTTTCCCGCCTGCATGGAGAAGATCGGCCCGCTGTTGAGAAGCACCGCGACGGACATCGCCAGCACGACAACCAAACTGATCTGCCACGGTCCGCTCCCGATACCGGAGATGATCAGATCACCGATTCCGATACCGACCGTGACTCCCGCAACCAACTCGAACGAGCGTCGTAGTCGTGCACCCAACGACAGACCGAGCGAGACCACAGCGGCAATCGGCGCGAAGAACGGCGCGTGGTGCCCGATCACCGTGGTGGCAACCCACCACGCCAATCCGGCCGCCAAGGCACATTGAATGATCGGTAGCGCCGACGTCTGAAGTCGACGCACCGATTTGCGAGCCCGGTCCTTGATGCCGGCCCGGCTCGGACGGAAACTGCTAACCGAGGCCAAGCGCTTCGGCGGCGTTGGGATCGCAGTCTTCGAGCAGATCGAGGCAACGCGCGTACTCGTCGGCTTCACCAATCGTCTTCGCGGCCTTGGCCAGGACTGCGACGCAACGCAGGAAACCACGGTTCGGTTCATGGCTGTAGGGCACGGGACCGAAACCCTTCCAACCGTTGCGACGCAGTTGGTCGAGTCCGCGGTGGTATCCGGTACGCGCGTAGGCGTAGGCCGTGATGGTTTCGCCCTTGTCCAGGGCAGCCTCGGCCAGGTAGGCCCACGCAATGGAGGCAGTGGGGTGGTCGGCCGCTACCTGGGCCGGTTCAGCGTGGTTGAGCAGTGCCGATTCCGCGTCGTCGTCGCCGGGAAGCAGAGTGGGCTTGGGTCCGAGCAGGTCACCGAATTGGGTCATGCGCTCATTGTGCCCGCTACGCCTTTCTGCCACAGGACCGCCTCGCCGACGGTCGGAGTTATGCAGGCTACATACCGGTCGTTACCCTGACATGGTCATTGCTGCATAAGACCGAAGGGTTACCCGTGCCGGACTCGAAAGACGACAACTCGAAAAAGAGCGCAGCACCGAAGGGTGCGCCCGAGAAGTCGGCCCCGACCGAACCTGCGACTGTGGCGATCCAGAAGACAGACAAGGCCTCGAAAGCGGACGGCGACGCCAAAGCTGCCAGCGCACCAACCGTCGCGATCCCCAAGGCAACTCAGGCAACCACAGCAGCACCGACACCCCAGCCCAAGCCGGAGCCTGCCACCGTCGCGATTCCGAAAGCCGCGCAGCCGACACCACCACCACCGCAGCGCGCTGCGCCTCAACCGCAGCAGCGCGCCGCGCCTCAACGTGTGGGTGTCGCAGCGACCCCACCGCCGGCTCAGCCGATGCCGACTCGCATCGAGCCCGCCGCGCCGGAGAAGACCAAGCGCAGCGGCAAGGGCTGGTACATCGCGGCAGCAGCGGCCGGCGTCGCCGTCCTCGCGGCGATCGGCGTCGCCGTATTCGTCTCGTCCAACAGCGGTAGCGGTGAAAGCTCACCCGAAGCTCAGGTCCAGACCGCCATCTCGACGTATGTCGACGCTCTGCAGACCGGCGATCTGGCAACGCTGCGAACGTCGACCTGTGGGGCGTTGGGCGAGTACTACCGCACCATTCCCGACGCAGCGTTCGCTCAGGTCCACGACAATGCCGTCGCTCAGAAGACGATCCCGCAGGTCGGAGCCGTCGACGCGGTGCGCATCACCGACGACACCGCGATCGCTCAGGTCCAGGCGAGTTTGCCGAGCACGGGCGAGCAGTCGTGGCGCACGTTCGACCTCGAGCGCCAGGACGGCACGTGGAAGGTCTGCGATCCCAGCAAGTAGGTACCTGAACAGAAAATGCGCGCCGGCGAGAATTTCGCCGGCGCGCATTTTGTTCTGTGAAGCGCAGTTGTGAAACCGATCAGCCTGCCGACACCGAGCGTCCGGCCGACTTCAGGTCGTTGCACGCCTCGACGACGCGAGCCGTCATGCCGGCTTCGGCCTTCTTGAGGTAGCTGCGCGGGTCGTATGCCTTCTTGTTTCCGACCTCGCCGTCGACCTTGAGGACGCCGTCGTAGTTGGTGAAGAAGTGTCCGGCGATCGGACGGGAGAACGCGTACTGGGTGTCGGTGTCGACGTTCATCTTGACGACGCCGAAGTTCAGCGAGTCCTCGATCTCCGACTTCAACGATCCCGATCCACCGTGGAAGACGAAGTCGAAGGGCTGCGAACCGGAAGCCAGGCCGAGCTTGGCAGCGGCGACCTTCTGGCCCTCTTCGAGAACCTCGGGCTTGAGCTTGACGTTGCCCGGCTTGTAGACGCCGTGGACGTTGCCGAAGGTGGCGGCAAGGAGGTACTTGCCCTGTTCGCCGATGCCCAGAGCATCGACCGTCTTCTCGAAGTCTTCGCTCGAGGTGTAGAGCTTGTCGTTGATCTCGGCTTCGACGCCGTCTTCTTCGCCGCCGACGACACCGATCTCGACCTCGAGGATGATGCGTGCAGCCTTCGAGAGGGCGAGCAGTTCCTTGGCGATGGCCAGGTTCTCGTCGATCGGGATAGCCGAGCCGTCCCACATGTGCGACTGGAACAGCGGGTTACGACCGGCGTCGACGCGCTCCTGCGAGATCGCGAGCAGCGGACGCACGTAGGTGTCCAGCTTGTCCTTCGGGCAGTGATCGGTGTGCAGCGCGATGGTGACGTCGTACTTTGCCGCGATCACGTGTGCGAACTCGGCGAGCGCAACAGCGCCGGTGACCATGTCCTTGACGCCCAAACCGGAACCGAACTCGGCGCCGCCCGTCGAGAACTGGATGATGCCGTCACTGCCGGCGTCCGCGAAGCCCTTGATGGCTGCGTTGATGGATTCGGAGCCGACACAGTTGATGGCGGGGAAGGCAAAGGAATGCTCCTTGGCCCGACCAAGCATCTCGGCATAGACCTCGGGAGTTGCGATAGGCACGGCGGGAGTCCTCCATATACGTGTCGTTCGGAGCGCTCGGCGATGTGAAAGCGCTTCGTGTGGTCCTAGCAGTATGGCAAGTCCGACTCGTCACGTCTCTTTGCGGTCTCGGCCTGCCGCCACCGACGCGATGACCTGCGGTGGTGGGAAACACTCAGATTCGGCCGGTACTCTGGCCACCGTGAATGTGCAGGCAGCAACTGAATCCGTGACGAACCTGGCCTTGCTGCCCGGCTTCCTCGATCCCGTGAACCTCTTGAATTCCTTCGGAACGTGGGTTCTGGTGGGATTGCTTCTGGTGGTCTTCATCGAATCAGGCCTGCTGTTTCCGCTCTTGCCCGGCGATTCGCTCCTCTTCACCGCAGGGCTGATCGCGGCGTCCAAGTCCACCGAGATCGAACCGTTCGCGCCACTGTGGGTGCTCCTGGTGACGATTCCGATCGCCGCGATTCTGGGTGACCAAGTCGGGTTCTACATCGGCACCAAGGGCGGAACTGCCCTGTTCAAGACGGACGACGCGCGGTTCTTCAAGAAGAAGTACATCGACGAGTCACACGCCTTCTTCGAAAAGCACGGCCCGATCACCATTATCCTGGCTCGGTTCGTGCCGATCGTGCGTACTTTTGCTCCGGTTGTCGCCGGCGCTTCGAAGATGAAGTACTCACTGTTCCTGACGTACAACATCGTCGGCGGCATCCTGTGGGGTGCCGGCGTGACTTTGCTCGGCTACCTCCTGGGGCAGATCGAATTCATCCGCGACAATGTCGACTACATCTTCATCTTGATCGTCCTGGTGTCGGTTCTGCCGATCGTCTTCGAAATCGGGAAGCGAATTCTGGCGTCGAGACGTGGTGAAACGGCGAATACTTCCACTACGGACAATTCGACGGTGACAGTCCCCGAAGACCCCACCCCCTGATTGCAGAACGAGGCGAAGAACTGACGACGATGACGCTCGCATCCGGCAGTTTCTCCCCGCTCGAGACTGCCGGGCCTCTGTTGGTCTGGATCATCGTCGTCACGTTCGTCTTCATCGAGTGCGCGATCATCCTCGGGTTGTTTCTCCCCGGTGATTCGCTTCTGATCACAGCCGGAATCGTTCTTGCCGGCCACGAATCCGGCGCGGGCCACGTGTGGGCGTTGTCTGTCGGTGCGATGATCGCGGCCATTGCCGGCAACCAGGTCGGGTACGTCATCGGCCACCGGACCGGCAATCACATCAAAGCCCGTAAGGGCGGCAAGTACTTCACCGAGAAGAACCTGCACCGCGTGAACATCCTGTTGGAAAAACACGGGTTCTGGGCGGTCCTGATTGCTCGCTGGGTTCCGTGGGTGCGCACCCTGTGCCCGATGGTCGCGGGCGCAGCCAAGATGAACCACACGCGCTACACCATCGCGAGCACCATCGGCGCGATCATCTGGGCGCCCGTGCTCCTGCTACTCGGTTTCTACGGTGGCTCGTTCCTCGATCGCGTGCCATGGTTGCTGCCCGCCGTGCTGATCGTGATGATGGTCAGCTTGGTCATCGGTACTGCGCTGGGAATCTGGCAGTACCGCAAGGAGATGGCCCGACCGGCCGAAGACGTCGAGGTCGAAGAAGTCCTCGACTAGAAGCTGTCTGCTCAGTGCAGGTGGCTCTGGTCCCACGCCGGAAGCGGGTCCTCGTAGCGAGTCCAGGCCCGCGGACCTTCGCGTAGTTCGTCATCGGTCAGCAGAGCCGGATCGAGTATTCGTGACGGCGCCGCCGGGTCCAGTTTCACTCCGATGAACACGATCTCCTGCCCTGGCACCTCCGCCGCCGACGCCCACAGCTGAGCCGGTTCGATGACGAGGTTGGGGCCTGCCTGCGACCAGATCGCGGCGAACTCGGGCCGACTGGCGATCCAGCAGAATCCCTTGCTCCGCAGGAGTCCGGCGAACTGACCGAGCGCGGCCTCGAGTCGCGCCGGATGAAAGGGTCGCGAGGCGCGGTATGTGACGCTGCGTATTCCGTATTCCTCGGTTTCCGGGGTGTGCCCACCGGCCAGTTCCTCGTCCCAACCGGGTACCTGCGCAGCAAGTTCCGGGTTGTAGAGACCGGTTTCGAGGACACGGTCGAGGGTGACGTTGCCGTGATCTGTTCGAATCAGTTGAGCGGTGGGGTTGAGCCTACGAAGCGTTGCCTCGACGGTTCCTGCCGCCCGCGGGCTCACCAGGTCGGTTTTGTTCAGCAAGATGACGTCGGCGAACTCCACCTGATCGACCAGGAGATCGGAGATGCTGCGTCCGTCCCCCTCCCCGGCTTCGAGGTTGCGCTCGTCCAGTCGTTCGCCTTTTGCCAGTTCGCCGAGGAAGGTCGACGCGTCCACCACGGTCACCATGGTGTCGAGCTTCGCGAGCGAGCCGAGGCTGAAACCGTCCTCGAATTCCCAGTCGAAGGTGGCCGCCACCGGCATCGGTTCGGAGATGCCGGTGGACTCGATCACCAACTGATCGAATCGCCCCTCTCGGGCCAGGGCGCCGACGGCGTCGATCAGATCCTCACGCAGCGTGCAGCAGATGCATCCGTTGGTCAGCTCGACCAACTTCTCTTCCGTGCGGTCGAGATGACCCTGGCCCGCGACGAGGGCCGCGTCGATGTTGATCTCGCTCATGTCGTTGACGATGACGGCGACCCTACGGCCATCGCGATTGGCGAGAATGTGGTTGAGGAGTGTGGTCTTGCCTGCGCCCAGAAATCCGGACAGCACGGTTACCGGTAGCTGCTTCATTCCTTAATGGTAACCATTGTCATTATCGACAACAGCGGGCGGGCCTACTGCACTGCAGAGGCACTACCCGAGAACTGGCTCTCGGGCCTCGGCAAACCGAAATGATCACGAAGGGTCGTACCCGTGTATTCAGTCCGGAAAAGACCGCGATCCTGCAGGATCGGGACCACACGCTCGGTGAAGATCTCGAGCCCACCCGGGTAGTACGGCGGCATGACGTTGAAGCCATCAGCAGCACCGCTGGTGAACCATTCCTCGATCGTGTCAGCCACCTGCTCGGCGGTTCCGGCAAACACCCGGTGTCCGCGCGCACCCGCCAAACGATGAAGCAGTCCCCGAACCGTCGGACGCTCACGCTCGACGATGCCGGCGATCACCTGCAATCTACTTTGCTTGTTGTCGGTGACATCACCTGCCGCCGCGAACAATTCGACGGGAACCGGTGCATCCAGTTCCAGATTCCGAACATCGGTCCCGGTGAGTGCACCGAGTTGCGCGAGCCCGTACTCCGGCGAAGTCAACTCGTTGAATTCTCGCTCGAGCGCCTTGGCTTGTTCCTCGGTGTCACCGATGAACGGGCTGATTCCCGGCAGAATCTTGACATGATCGGGGTTGCGCCCGAACTGCGCAGCCCTCGACTTGATGTCGGTGTAGAACGCCTGCGCATCGGAAAGTCTCTGGTGCGCTGTGAAAATCGCCTCCGCATACTGACCGGCAAACGCGCGACCGTCGTTGGACGCACCGGCCTGCACCAGCACCGGGTATCCCTGCGGAGTTCGCGGTGCGTTGAACGGTCCCCGCACCCGCAGATGCCGGCCGACGTAGTTGATCTCGTGAATCTTGTTTCTGTCCGCGTAGATTCCGTTCTCCCGGTCCAGACTGATCGCGTCGTCCTCCCAGCTGTCCCACAACCGCACCACCGCGTCGACGAATTCCCTTGCACGCGAATACCGGTCCCCGTGATCCGGGTGCTTGGCCAGCCCGAAGTTGGCTGCCGCCAGATCCGTACCCGTGGTGACGATGTTCCACCCCGCGCGTCCGTTCGAGATGTGGTCGAGCGAGGCGAACAGCCGAGCCAGGTTGTACGGCTCGTAGTACGTGGTCGACGCCGTCGCGATCAATCCGATTCGCTCGGTCGCCACTGCAATGGCCGTCAACAAGGTGATCGGCTCCAATGTCCCTGCGGGACCGTGCTCGACGTCGCTGCGCAACGCGGGACCGTCGGCGAAGAAGATTCCGTCGAACTTCGCCGCCTCAGCAGTGCGAGCGATCTCCTGGAAATACGTGACGTCGAACAGACGTTCCGGGGTTGTCCACGGATGACGCCACGCCGCTTCGTGATGACCGGCGGGGTGGATGAACGCGTTGAGGCTCAGTTGGCGCGGAGAATCAGACATGCCTGAATGCTGGCAACTGCCGCCGCAGTCCGACAGGGTTAGGGTTCGCGTGATTCCAACTCAGGGTGGGCAGGTCGGTATCGTCACATGGGTGAGCCCCGTAGTTGTAGCCGAGTTCGTACCGTCCGGAGCGACAGCAACTGTTCTTCATCAGTGGTGTGAGGTGTTCGCCGAAGGCCAACGTCACCTGTCCGGGACTGCGCCGACAGCGACTGCGCTGATGGAAATGATCGAGGCCGAAGACAATTCGGCCGATGTACGGCGTTGGATTGCACGCGACGCCGGCACCGACGAGGTCCTCGGCATCGCCCAGGCACGACGCAACTCGGCCGAAGCCGATCTCGCAGAGTTTCGGATGTACGTGACACCCCACGCGCAGCGACGAGGGGTAGGACGAGCGCTTGCCGAACTCGTCGAAGTCGACATCGCCGGGTTCGGCGTGCGAAGAATCAGAGTGACGGCGCTCGTCGGAAGCGCAGCCGAGCATTTCCTGCGATCGTTCGACGGTCACCGCGTGTTGCTTCGGTTGGCCAACCAGGTTCAGCACCTCAGTGCTCCCACCGCACACAGCACCCGCCCCGGCTATCGAATCGTCAGTTGGCGCAACCGAACCCCGGACGAGCTGGTCCACTCCTTCTCGGAGGCATTGAACCGACTCCTCGACGCGCCGGGCGCCGAACTGCAGATACCCGAACGTAATTGGGGAGCCGACGAGGTCAGATCGTGGGAACAGAAGATGACGGGTGGCTCTCAAGTACTCCTGGTGTGCTGCGCGGTCGACGACAGCGTCGGCGAAGTAGCCGCAGCAACAGTGGTGACGGTGGACGAACATGACAGCACCCACGCATCGCAGCACGACACCGTGGTACTTCCCCAGCACCGCGGACACGGTCTCGCTCGGTGGGTCAAGGAGCAACAAGCGTCTGTGTTGGCAGCTGAATTTCCCTCGCTGCAAAAGATTTACACAACGGTGAACGCGGAAAACCACCCGATGCTGACCGTCAATCGGAGCCTGGGATACCAGACCGTTGCGGAGCGGATCCTGGTGGAGATCAGGAGAGTCGAGAATGCGTCGCACAAGCCTCGGTGACGATCTTCCTCCACAGGAGCGGGTGAGACTGCCAGAAGTTGTGCGCGACACCGTCGACGACCTCGAAACTACCGTTAGGCACGAGCTCGGCCAGTTGCTGCAACGGCCACGACGGGCGAATATCGTCGGCCGCCGCGAGAAATGTCATGGGCACGGGTGAGTCGGCCAACTGCCGAAACAGCTGTGGTTCATGGATCCATTCGATGAACGATTCTTGAAGCGATTGCCAGACAACAGGTTCCCAAGGTATCTGCGGGTCCGGCTCGATTCCCGCTTCGTACTGCTTCGACCAGGTCCGGTCCTTGTGGAGGCCGTGCCCCGCGATGCCGACGACGCCGGACACCGATTCCGGACAGTCGAGTGCGTACCGCACCGCCAAGTCGGATCCCCACGAGTGCCCCAACACGACCCAGCTGTCGATCTCGAACGTGCGTCGGACGAGTTCGAGGTCCGCAACCGCCTGCGCCATCGTATGAGCGCCGCCACCGGACCGGCCGACTCCGCGTGGCTCAGGGCACCACGCGCGCATTCCTTCCGGAACCAGCTCGTCGTGAGCAAGATAGTGAACGCATCCCGGGCCGCCGGAGAGAACCAGAACGTCCGCCCCTGCCCCACCGACATCGATGTGAAGACGTACGCCGTCCGTGTCGACCACGTGCCGGGATTCCATGAGGGAAAAGCCTAACGCTTACGCGGGTATCCAGCCGCCGAGACGACAAATGCCGCCTCCATGAGCATCCACCCACCTACCTGCACCGAGAGGTCTCGCTCGGGCACGCTCGACGAGCGCACCGTTCCGGCGGCGAAGGTGGCGATGTCGCCGGACAGACTCGGCAACTGAGCATCCTTGGTCCAGTCGTGCCCGAACAGCGGCAGGCCTTCGATCTGCAGTCTGTTGTTCCAGGCAGCTTCCGCGGAGGAGAGAACGATCTGCGCTGCGAGTTCGCGCGCTCGCAGGTCCTCGTGAGTCTCCCAGGACAGGTTCACCACCACGAACGCGAGGTAGCGAGCCAGGATTGCGTTGAACAGTCCGCCGTCGCCTCCGCCACCGCCCGTGATGACTCCGTACTCGGTCATGCCGTCGTACACCGCGTCGACGAGTTTGTGGACTCGCTCGCGGTGGCGCGGTTCGCCCAATCGCGTCGACAACTCGGTTTCCAACCCCAGCGTGACGCCTTGACAGTACGAATAGATCGCGCGCTCGAGGGTGCCGTCGCGGCGGATACCGTCGAAGATCAGTCCGGAGTCCGGATCCCGCAGCGTCTCGTCGATCCAGTCGGCCGTTGCCTGCGCACGCCAGAGTTTTCCGGTGCGCGCCAGCATGATTCCGGCGGGTCCGTTTGCCGGTGTGTTGTAGAAATCGGAGCCTTTGCACCACGGAATACCGCCGCCGTCGGCCGGGGACCACGAATCGAAGAGTTGCGATTCGAGCGCCTGAACCGCGGTTCGGTGATCGACCGAGAACATGCGTTGCGCACGTTCGAGCGAGAGGCCCAGCCACGCCATGTCGTCGTAGTAGTTGTTGGTCCACGCCGAGACGTTGCGGACCCGCACACTGCGGGCAACCTTCGCGACCCGGCGACGACGCTTGGGGGTCGGGTCACGTTCGAGTGCGTCGATCGCAGTATCGAGCAGGTGTGCTTGCCACCAGTAGTGCCACGGCTTGAACATCCGCTCGCGTCGAACAGCAGGCCAGGCAACCACGCCGAGTGCTGTCCGGGGCATTCCCCACAGGCGCCGAAGGTGACGACTGACTATCGCGCCCTCAGCCGCATCGGCCCGCTCTGCCCACACTTCCTGCATAACTACCTATCCTGTCTGGTCGAGGCGCTACACGCTAGCCGGAATTCGCGAGCGAGATCAGCGGGAATCGGCGAGATCGGCATGCTCACGTACCCACGCGTGCATCGCGATGCCGGCCGCGACACCGGCGTTGATGCTGCGAGTCGAACCGAATTGTGCGATCGAGACCGTCATGGACGCAACCTCTTTCGCATGATCGGTCACTCCGGGGCCTTCTTGACCGAACAGCAGGATGCACTCCCGCGGCAGGCTTGCCGTTTCCAGCGGCACCGACCCCGGGGTGTTGTCGACGGCCACGATCGTGAGTGAATTCTCACGGGCGTACTCGACGAGTTCGCCGATGTCTGCATGGTGAACGATGTGTTGGTATCGATCGGTCACCATGGCGCCCCGCCGATTCCAGCGCCGACGCCCCACGATGTGGACCGCGGCCGCGGCAAACGCGTTGGCCGTGCGGACCACCGTGCCGATGTTGGCGTCGTGCGCGAAGTTCTCGATGGCGACATGCATCGTGTGACGGCGCGAGTCGATGTCCTCGACGATCGCTTCCCGCGTCCAGTACCGATACTCGTCCAAGACGTTTCGACGATCACCCTCGGCCAGAAGTACCGGGTCGTAGCGCGCGTCGGTCGGCGGTTCCGTGTCGTGCTCCTCGGCCCAGGGTCCGACGCCGTTGGGATTCTCGCCCCACTCGGTGGGCCCCGGTTCACCGGCCCCGCCGGACACGTCGTCAGCTGCGACTTCGGTCATCAGAACACCTCGTTGGAATCTGCAGCCACGGTGAAGCCGTGCGTGGTCTGATCGTTGACACACGAGACGTCTGTCGCGGTGGTCGTACAGGTGAAACCCAGTTTGCTCAGCGGTTGACCGGCCGCCAGCACCGGATCGGCGTCGGGGCCGCCAGAGGTGTACACCTCTCCGCCCGAACACATGAAAGCACCCTCACCCTCGTCGGTGACGCGAATACCGTTGCCCCAGTTGACCATGCAGCTCTCCGGCCGCGGCGGAACGGGAGTGGTCGTTCCCTCGCACCCGGCTTCGATTCTGGTGGGCAACTTGATGATGCCGCACTGGAAGTTTCCGTTGGGAGTGGTGAAGTAGTACGACTCGTTGCGCTCGAACTGCACGTCCGTGAGTGTCGTCGTCGGTGGCAGCGTCGTGGTCGGTGGTTCGGTGGTCGTGGGGACGACGGGCGCGACGGTGGTGGTTGTCGTCGGCACTGCGGTAGTGGTGGACGAACTGGGCTGCGCCGCTACGGTCGGCGCTGAATCCGCCTCCCCGCTGCACCCTGCGAGCACGAGCGCCGACCCGACGCCCAACAAGACGAACCCCACCCGAACACGAACCACCCGACTACCTCCACACACGTCATCTTGGCCCAGCAACAGCCGACAGTGCACTCTATCGTGTGGTCGACTAAGTGCTGGTGACGCGCTTGTTCATCAGCCGTGAGAGCCACGCGGGCGAGAACCGCGACGCGCTGAGGAAGAGCTTCGCCTGAGTTCCGACCGGGTAGTGAACCTTGTGCATCCGTCCGGCGCCGCGTGTGGCCGCCCACAGTTCCTGCGCGACGTCGGTTGCAGTCAGCTTGATACCCAACGATCTGGTGGCTCCGGTGTCCATTCCAGTGACCATCGCGGTCTGGACGAACAACGGCCAGAGCGCGAGAACACGGATGTCGTGCTGTGCCCATTCCAGATCGAGCGCCTCGGTCAGGCCGCGGATCGCGAACTTGGTTGCACCGTACGTCGCCAGTTCGGGCTGGCCGTAGATCGCCGAAGCGGAGCACAGATTGACCACCTGGGCGCCGACGGTATCGCGGAGGTACGGGAAAGCCGTGTACGTGCCGTTGAGGGTGCCGGTGATGTTGATGTCGACCATTCGGCGATGCGCCGCAAGAGAAATATCCTCGAACCGTCCCGACGAGAGCACGCCCGCATTGTTGATCAGGATGTCCAGACGCCCGGACTCCCCGGCAAAATCGGCCAGACACTGCGCCCATCCCGCCGGATCGGTGACATCCAGGACACCCGTCACGACACTGCCGCCGAAACCGTCGATCTCGGCCTTCAAGGAGGCAAGGCCGGCGTCGTCGATGTCGAACGCGCCGACGCGGTATCCGTTGCGCGCGAACAACAGCGACGTCTCCCGCCCGATTCCAGCCGCAGCACCGGTGATGAAGACGTTCGGTTCGCTCATCCGGTCAGGCTATCCTGGATGTGGAGGAAATCTGATGAATCACCGTCGCGTCGTACACACCGTGTGTTTCATCGCGGTGGGGTATCTGATCGTGCTCGCCGTGTGGCTCGGATGGCTGGTCGAGCACACCCCACCTGGCACGCTGCCCTATCAGATCGGCGGGCTGCTCGCCGCTTTCGGCTCGGTTCTCGGATTCGGAATGGCATGGGCCAACCGCCCGACCCGCGCCGAGCGCAAACTCGAAAAGCACGGCCTCGAAGGGTGGGCACGAATCGACACCGTCACACCCCTGCGCCGAACCGTCGACGGCGAATTGGCCAAGCTCGCACTCCACCTCACGGTTCCAGGTTCCGATTCGTACTCGGGCCGGATCGAGTACGAGATCCGACCCGAGTACAAAGACAAGATCACTCCCGGATCCACGGTCACCGTCATGGTGGATCCGAAGAACCGAGACCGAATCATGCTGTGCCCGTGAAAGACTAGACGCTCTTCTTGCGCCCCAGCGCCAACATGCCCTCCACCAGCATCAGCTGCGCTCCCGCGTACGACGCCAGGATCACACCCTCGGCAGCAGCGCGGCCGGCGGTCCCGCGGATGAACAGACGACGCACCACGATCAGTCCGTCGGATGCGGTGAAGAGCACTCCGCCCAATCCGAGCCAGGAGCGTCGATCCTTGTTCGGGACGACCACGTCGAGCACGGCCTTGGACTGCGGTGCCAGAGCGGGGTCCGCCGACAACGTCGAGGTGGTTCCCAACATCAATCCGTATCCGGTGAGCGGCGTCGACACGCTCGGGGCCTTGGCACGGAGCAGTCCGGACGCCGTCGACCAACCGCTGATGCGGGGCCGCAGGGCAGCGCGGGTCGGCCGAGCGCCGCGCCGCAGCAGGAGCGCCGAGTAACTGGCCTGCATCACCGCGAACGAGGACGCGCCCTTGATCAGACGAGCATCGTTGTCCGGGTCGATCATGAACACGTCGCCGACAGTTGCAGCGGCGAGACCGGCCAGAAGCAGTGCGGTATCGGCAGTTTCCGTCTCCGAGCGCTTGCGCAGCACTCGGGCGGCCAGAGCGGGTGCGATCAACGGCTTCGCGATCTGCTGAACCCGCTCGTTACCGACTACTGCCCCGAACACTGTCGCTGCCGTCGCCGCCGCAAAAACTGCGTGCTCGATGCCCCACTTGCCCGCCATCACAATCCTCCTGTTGGTTACACGTCCAACAGCGACCGTACTGGGTCACTCAGGCGGCATCGCCGGATTTGACGTCCGCGCCGTAGACATCGACGTATTCCTGCCCCGACTGGTCACAGAGCACTGCCATCAATTCGTCCGTCGCCGCACGCACGACGGCCTGGTAGCCACGAAGTTCGCGGTACCGAGAGAAGTCGATCGGCTCCCCTACCGTGATCCGGACCTTGCTGAAGCGCCACATCCGCGTACCCGGCGGGTTGACTGCGTCGCCGCCGTGTACGACGACGGGAATGACCGGCGCCCCGGTTTCCAATGCAACTCGAATCGCTCCGGTCTTTCCCTTGTACAGGCAACCGTCGGGTGATCGTGTTCCCTCGGGGTAGATCCCCCAGACACCACCCTTGTCGAGAATCCCGATGGCCGTATCCAACGCCGCACGGGAGGCGTCGGCGCCGCTACGGTCGATCGGCACCTGACCGGCCCCACCGAAGAACCAGCGCTGCATCGCGCCCTTCACACCGGTCCCGGTGAAATATTCACTCTTCGCGACGAAGGTGATGCGTCGGCGCACCATGAGAACCAGGAAGAACGAGTCGACGACTGCCCGATGGTTGCCGGCGAGAATCACCGGCCCTTTCTTGGGGATGTGGTGCTGCCCCTCGATCGTCGGCCGCCCGAACAGCCAGAGGACCGGGCCGATCAGGACGTATTTGAACAGCCAATAGAGCACAGGGCATCACCTTTTCCGTCTAGTAGACAGTGTCTACGACGAGAATAGTAGACACTGTCTTCCATGACTGTCAGCAGCCTTCGCGAAACACTCGTCGCCACCGGCGTCGAGATTCTCGATGCCGACGGCGCCACAGAACTGACGCTACGGGAGATAGCGCGTCGGGCGGGCGTGTCGCACGGCGCCCCGCGGAGATACTTTCCGACCCACAACAGCCTGCTAGCCGCAATTGCCTCACACGGCCTGCGCGATCTCGCCGACAGACTCGATCCCGTCCTCGCCGGCAAACAACCCGCTCGTAGCCGATTGATCTCGGCAGCAATCGAATACGTGTCATTCGCCCAGGAGCGACCGGCGATGTTCGAGTTGATGTTTCGCCACGACCTCCTCGAGGGCGCAGGCAGCAACCTCCGAGAGTCTTCTCTCCCACTCTTCGCCGCCCTGCAATCCCTGACCGAAGAGGCCGACGCCTCCGATCCCACCACATCTGCGTTGAACATCTGGACCGGAACCCACGGCATCGCAGTGCTGGCGGCAAATCGAAGCCTCACACTCGTCGCACCCGACCTCGATGTGCCGTCGCTGGTAGCCACCGCCGTGACGGACCACCTTCCACGGACTCGTTGATTTACATAGTTAACCTATGCAATAATATTCTTCGTGACAGACGAAGAACAGCAACTGCACGAACTACTCGTCGACCTCGTGAGCAATACGCACCGCTTCGCGAAGCTGGCAGGCTCCTTCGCGTCCGATCAGTACGCACGCGCCTGGCTGCGCGCACTCTCGTTACTCGAGGAATACGGCGAAATGCGGATCAGCGACTTCGCTCGACTCGACAGAAGCTCGCAGCCCTCTGCCACTGCACTACTGCGCAAACTCGGCGAGAACGGTTACGTCGAACGCCGCGCCGACCCCGAGGACGCCCGGGCAGTCCGAGTGGCCATGACGGACAAGGGCCGAAAGATCTTGAACGACGGTCGAAACGAGATCGCCGACGCTCTAGTCCCCCACTTCGTCGAACTCGGGCCTGAGCAGATCAAGAAACTGGCCGACGGATTGGCCGAATTGCGGTCCATCATCAAGACTTCCGATCCCAGCTGAAACACCCACCACTGAAAAAGGAGGTGGCCGTGAGCAACACGACCGCGACATCAACGCACCAGAACGAGGCTCCGCCGAGCCTCCTGAAACAACCGAAAGCGGTGTGGGCGGTAGCCTTTGCCAGCGTCATCGCCTTCATGGGCATCGGATTGGTCGATCCGATCCTCAAGCCGATCGGCGAACAACTCGACGCCACACCGTCGCAGGTTTCGCTGCTGTTCACCAGCTACATGCTCGTCACCGGCGTGGCCATGCTCATCACCGGTGTGGTGTCCAGCCGCATCGGCGCCAAGAAAACACTTCTTGCAGGCCTTGCCATCATCATCGTGTTCGCTTCTCTGGCAGGCGCTTCCAGCACCATCGGCCAGATCGTCGGATTCCGTGCGGGCTGGGGACTCGGCAATGCACTGTTCATCGCAACGGCGCTCGCGGCAATCGTCGGCGCGGCCAGCGGCGGCGTGGCACGGGCGATCATCCTGTACGAGGCTGCATTGGGCATCGGTATCGCAGTCGGACCGCTGGTCGGCGGAGTTCTCGGTGACATCAGCTGGCGCGCACCGTTCTTCGGCGTCGCAGCCCTGATGGCGGTCGCCTTCATTCTCATCGTGGTGATGCTTCCGAGCGCACCCAAGCCCGAACACCACACGTCCATCGCTGCGCCCTTCCAGGCGTTGCGGCACCGCGGGCTACTCACCGTTGCCATCACCGCGCTGCTCTACAACTACGGATTCTTCACGCTGCTCGCGTACACGCCGTTCCCCCTCGACATGGGGGCGTACCCGATCGGATTCATCTTCTTCGGCTGGGGCCTGATGCTGGCGATCTCGTCGGTTTTCCTCGCCCCTCGCCTGCAACGACGCTTCGGCACCCTGCCGATGATGATGCTGGCACTGACCCTGTTCGCACTCGACCTGGGCATGATGGCGCTCTTCACCGAGAACAAGATCGTCTTGATCGTCGGTGTCGTCCTCGCCGGTTTGTTCCTCGGCGTGAACAACACACTCATCACCGAAACCGTCATGATCTCAGCTCCCGTGGAGCGGTCGACCGCCTCGGCTGCTTACAGCTTCGTCCGATTCGTCGGCGGCGCCGCTGCTCCGTGGGTAGCCGGCAAGCTCGGCGAATCCAACGTCCACATGCCGTTCTGGGTCGGCGCGGTGCTCACCCTCGCCGCCGTATTCGTCCTGTCGAGCGGACGTAAGGTTCTCGCTCACGTCGACGACCACGATCCCGCGCCGCACAGCGTCGACGAAGCACTCGCCGTCACCGTAGGCGACTGACCCCTGTGAGTGGTTGAGGAGTGCAGGGACTCCTTAACCACTCACGGGGCGTCAGCTCAGGTTCAGATCTTCCAGGCCCAGCAGCGAGCGGTACTCGACGCCCTCGGCACCGATCACCGCATCCGCACCCGTCGCGCGATCGACGACCGTAGCGACTCCGACCACGGTGGCCCCTGCCTCGCGCAGGGCCTTAACTGCTGTCAACGGCGAATTGCCCGTCGTGGTCGTGTCCTCGACAACCAGGACACGCTTGCCGACGATGTCCGGGCCCTCGATCTGGCGCTGCATCCCGTGGGCCTTCGCGGCCTTGCGGACGACAAACGCATCGATCGGTCGGCCGGGAGCGTGCATCACCGCCATGGCAACCGGGTCGGCGCCCATCGTCAAACCGCCGACGGCGTCGAAATCCCAGTCCGCGACCAGTTCACGCAGCAGCGAGCCGATCAGCGGCGCTGCCTTGTGGTGAAGTGTCGCGCGGCGAAGGTCGACGTAGTAATCGGCTTCCTTGCCCGAGGACAACGTCACCTTTCCGTGTACAACAGCCAATTCGCGCACCAGCGCAGCCAAATCCTCACGATCGCTCATGAGTGCTCAGCCTACCGACCACTGCCTTGTGTTCGGCTTCTGCCTCTGGGCTACGTCCGGCTTCCGCCTCTGGGCTACGTCCGCCCGCGGCCTCGTCCGACGATGTTGGTCAGCCGGCGAACCAGCCCCTTGGGAACGAGACGCCCGGCCGTCGTGAGGACCTTGTACTGGAATCCCGGAATACTGATGACCTTGTCGTCACCGAGATCCTTCATCGACGCCGCAACCACCTGGTCGACGCTCAGCCACATCGGCTTGGGGATCGTGGACATCTCGATGCCCGCGCGCTCGTGGAACTCGGTGCGAATGAAGCCCGGGCACAGCGCCTGCACGCGCACTCCCGTCCCGGCCAACCCGCCGGACAGCCCTTCGGTGAACGAGATGACATAGGCCTTGCTTGCCGAATACGTCGAACCCCGCCCGGACAGCAGGCCCGCGACGCTCGCCACGTTGACAATCGTTCCGTGCGCCGACGCGATCATGCTGGGCAGCGCCGCACGGGTCAGCCGCATCACGGCGGTGACGTTGACGTCGAGTTGAGACTGAAGGAGCGCTGGATCGGCGGTCCAGAACTCGCCGGAGGTACCGAATCCGGCGTTGTTCACCAACACCTCGACGCCCTTCTCCAAACGAAGCGCGACCGTGTCGCGTCCGGCCTCCGATGCGAGATCGGCAACCAGAATCTCCGACTCGGTGCCGAACATCGTCTTCAACTCGGACGCGAGGTCGTGCAATCTGACCTCGTCACGTGCGACGAGAACCAGGTCGTATCCGAGGGAGGCGTATTTCTTGGCGAAACCGGCGCCGAGACCAGAGGTGGGTCCGGTCACCAGGGCAACGGGACGCACAGGGCGATCCGAGTGGGAAGTCGACATACCGGCCACGCTAGTGGTTATCGCGCCTGGACGGGAACCTTAAAGGTCAGTCGACCGGGCGAATTGTGCCCGAGCGCTGCGACGCCGGGCGCTGAGCCGGCTTGTCAGCCGCCTCGGGCTTGCGCAGCGATTGATCCGGACGTGGCGCAGATTCCCGCGGTGCGGGCTCACGCGGTGCGGACTCACGCGGGGCAAATTCACGCGGCGGAGCGTCACGGGGCGGCTGCTCTTGACGCGAACGGGGTTGTTCTACCGGATCCGGAGTTGGGCGAGACTTCTCGGCGCCCGGCCGCGGGCGGCTCGGATCGTGATCGACCTCGAGTTCGTTGGGATCGGTGACGGGAGGCAGGACATGCAGAATGCCGGACAGGCGCGCAACCGACTCGATTGCCGCGTCCCAGTCCCGGCCGTTACTGGTCACCGGAAGCGAACCGAGCGTCCACTGCCCTTCGCTCCACAGCATGCTGATCGACGGCGGAACCGATTCGGTGAACGCCACCATGCGCTGATCACAGACGCGACGAGCAATCTCGAGGTCCGTTGCAAAAACCACCCGGGAACCGATCGCACCCAACAGGTTCAGGTCGCCGTCCTTGGGCGGAGCCGTCGACTTCAACCGAAGATCGATGTCGACGTCCGACCCGATCTCGCGGCGAACGGCCACGATGGTTGCGGTCTCTTCCAGGTCGAACAGCACGAACTGTTCTCCGCGACGGCGGCCGCGGACGACGTCGGTAGCAGTGAGGTAGTCCTGCTTGGCCATGACCGCGCGGTGCCATTCGCCTGCCAGCTGATCGTCAGTGGCCGTGTACGTGTAACCCTGCGCCTTGGCCCAGATCTGACGCACTCGCCCGGATTGATCTCGCCTCGTCCTGTCGACGTACAGAAGCGCACCCGCGCCTGCGAGTGCAATTGCTGCCAGTCCGAACCACATTCCAGTCATCACCCTCCAGGGTAGCGACTCGCGGCCTCAACCTCCCGCGACACCCTGGTGGACTCGCCCGATGTGTCGTGAACGACTCAGTTGCCGAACTTCGGCAGCGACGTACTCAGAATCGTGTTGGCGGTCATCGTGCCGTTCTCCACCGGCGTGCCGTCGACGACGATGTTGTCTCCCGGTTGCAGATCGGCGATGGTGGCGCGGTTGAGCGCGATGAGCGTGGTGTCCGCTGTGGTCAGAATCGTCACCTGCGAACCCCCGATCGAATCGATGACCAACGTGCCGCCGTCGTTCGACTTCACGGTGCCGACGGCTCCCCCGGCGTCACCGATGACTTCGCCGAGCCCGCCTGGAAGCTGGCTGAGCGGAGAATCCGTCGTCGGAGTCGGCGCCGTGGTGCTGGCCTTCGGCGGTGTCGTGGTCGGCGCCTGCGTCGTGGTGGTCGGGGGAACGAAAGCGGTCTGGGTGCCCTTGTCGTTCGAGCCGAACGCCGAGAACGCGATGATCGCGATCACGGCGACCAGGATCCCGACCACACCAGCGGCCACCCACGTCGCGAGCTTGCGCTTCTTACCGCCGCCCGACGATCCATCGTCGATGAACGGCTGTTCCGGCGGAACTCCACCGCCACCACCGGCAACCGGATACTGCTGTGTATTTCCGTACTGCTGCGTGTTCCCGTACTGATCCGGGTTCCCGTACTGCTGAGCGGTGTACGGCGGATAGGCCTGCGTCGCACCAGGCGGCGGCGCCTGCGGATCGAACTGCGGGTTGTAGGCAGGGAACGCCTGAGTGGGATTCGGCTGCTGCCCCTGCTGCCCCAAGTACTCCGTGTTCTGATCCGGTCCGCCGTAGGGATACTGCTGTGCCCCCGGATACTGCTGTGCCCCCGGCGGCTGACCGAAATACTCCGTCGGCTGGTTCGGATTCTGGCCGGACACCGTCCCGTACTGCTCCGTCGGCTGGTCGGGCGTACGCCCCCACACCTCGGTCGCCTCGGGATCCTCACGGCGCGGCCCACCCGAGTTACGCGGATCGTTCTGATCGGTCATGCCTGGCTCACCTTCGGTTGGGACGAAAGAGCGTCGGAGTCGTTCGGAGAGGCGCGGTTGCACTCGTCCCCGGTTCGAGCATCCAGCCATCCAGGGTAGAACAAAATGCGAATGCCCCGCCGATCCAAGTGGATCGACGGGGCATTCCGCTTACCGAATCAGGAGAGAACCAACTGATCCGCGTCCTCGCTGACACCGACGTGCACGGTGTCGCCGTCCTGGACCTTGCCGGCCAGGAGCAGCTTGGCGAGCTGGTCGCCGATCGACTGCTGAACGAGTCGACGCAATGGCCGAGCGCCGTACAGCGGGTCGTAGCCGCGCACTGCGAGCCACATCCGAGCCGCACCGTTCACCTCGAGGGTGAGACGACGCGCAGCCAGACGCTTCTGCAACTGCTCGAGCTGGATGTCCACGATGTGCTCCAACTGCTCCTCGGAGAGCGAGTCGAAGATGACCACGTCGTCGAGACGGTTGATGAACTCCGGCTTGAACGCGTGGCGTACCGCATCCATGACCTGCTCCCGCGTGCCTCCGGATCCCAGGTTGGAGGTCAGGATCAAGATGGTGTTGCGGAAGTCCACCGTGCGGCCTTGACCGTCGGTCAGTCGGCCTTCGTCGAGTACTGCGAGCAAGACGTCGAACACGTCGGGGTGTGCCTTCTCGACCTCGTCGAAGAGGACCACCGAGTACGGGCGTCGTCGAACTGCTTCGGTGAGCTGGCCACCGGCTTCGTAGCCGACGTATCCCGGAGGAGCACCGACGAGTCGGGCCACCGAGTGCTTCTCACCGTATTCGCTCATGTCGATGCGGATCATCGCGCGCTCGTCGTCGAAGAGGAAGTCCGCCAAGGCTTTGGCGAGCTCCGTCTTACCGACGCCGGTCGGGCCGAGGAACAGGAAGGAACCGGTGGGCCGATTGGGGTCGGCGACACCTGCTCGGGCGCGGCGAACCGCATCCGAGACGGCGACGACGGCGTCGGTCTGGCCGACGACGCGCTTGCCGAGTTCGGACTCCATGCGGAGCAGCTTCTCGGTTTCGCCTTCCATCATCCGGCCGGCGGGGATTCCGGTCCAGGCTGCGACCACGTCTGCGACGTCGTCGGGCCCGACCTCTTCCTTGAGCATCACGTCACCGTCGGAGGCAGCTCCGGAAGCGGCTGCTGCCTCTTCCAGTTCCTTCTCGAGCGCCGGGATTCGGCCGTAGCGCAACTCGGCTGCCTTGCCCAGATCGCCGTCACGCTCAGCGCGTTCGGACTCTCCTCGCAGGGTTTCGAGCTGTTCCTTCAGCACGCGCACCGAGTCGATGGCCTGCTTTTCGTTCTGCCAGCGGGTGCTGAGCTGATTGAGCTTTTCGCGGTCGTCCGCGAGTTCCTGACGCAGCTTCTCGAGCCGCGCCTTGGACGCGTCGTCGGTTTCCTTCTCGAGTGCCACTTCTTCGATTTCGAGTCGGCGAACCGTGCGTTCCACCTCGTCGATCTCGACGGGACGCGAGTCGATCTCCATACGAAGTCGCGATGCGGCTTCGTCCACGAGGTCGATGGCCTTGTCCGGCAGGAACCGCGACGTGATGTAGCGGTCCGACAGCGCGGCAGCCGCCACCAACGCGGAGTCGGTGATGCGCACGCCGTGGTGCACCTCGTAGCGCTCCTTGAGGCCGCGCAGGATACCGATGGTGTCCTCGACCGAGGGCTCACCGACGAGCACCTGCTGGAAACGACGCTCGAGTGCTGCGTCCTTCTCGATGTACTTGCGGTACTCCTCGAGTGTGGTCGCACCGACCAGCCGTAGCTCACCACGGGCGAGCATCGGCTTGATCATGTTGCCTGCGTCCATCGCGGATTCACCGGTGGCTCCGGCGCCGACGATGGTGTGCAACTCGTCGATGAAGGTGATGACCTGTCCGGCACTGTTCTTGATGTCGTCGAGGACAGCCTTGAGGCGTTCTTCGAATTCACCGCGGAACTTGGCACCGGCGACCATGGACCCGAGATCCAGGGACACGACGGTCTTGCCTCGCAGCGATTCCGGGACGTCACCCGCGACGATGCGTTGGGCAAGGCCCTCCACGATCGCGGTCTTGCCGACGCCGGGCTCACCGATGAGTACCGGGTTGTTCTTGGTACGACGCGAGAGCACCTGCACGACACGGCGAATCTCGGTGTCGCGACCGATCACCGGGTCGAGCTTGCCGCTACGTGCAGCTTCGGTGAGGTCGGTGGAGTACTTTTCCAGCGCTTGGTAGGTGCCTTCGGGCTCCGGGCTGGTGACGCGAGCGCTGCCGCGGACGGTGGTGAAGGCTTCACGCAATGCGTCCTGGGTGGCGCCGTGCCGTACGAGCAACTGTGCGACGTCGGAGTCGCCGCCGGCCAGTCCGTAGAGGACGTGCTCGGTGGAGACGTATTCGTCGTCCATCTCGGTGGCGAGGTGCTGAGCAGCAGTGAGTGCCGCGAGTGCCTCACGCCCGAGTTGCGGGGTGGAGCTTGCGCCGGTTGTCTTGGGCAGGCGATCGACGATTGCCTGTGCTTCACGGTGTACGACCGTGGGGTCGACGCCTACAGCTTTGAGTAGTGGGGCAGCGATGCCGTCGGTCTGGTCGAGCAATGCGACCAGCAGATGGGCAGGCCGGATATCGGGGTTACCCGCCGACGACGCCGACTGCAGTGCAGCCGTCATCGCAGCCTGGGTCTTGGTTGTTGGTGTGAACGAGTCCACTTGTCACCTTTCTGGCGAAGTCGAACGGGAAGAGCCGCGACCGGTTGGTATTGCGACTGTGTCAATATGCTCAACGCGGACAAACTTGAGTCTATTCCGCTCAAGTTTGTTTTCGCCAGGCCGAGTTGGTTTCGTAGGTCACATTTTCAGCCGTACTAGAATTGTGGCGAGAGTTGCAGCTGGTGCGAAAGGGGGATGGATTGGATCCGACAGTGATCGCCCGTCTGCAATCCAGCCTCGATTCCCTGACCGACGACGAAGAGAGCCGTGCGCACTTCTCGGCAGTGTTCTACACCGGCCTCTTTGCGGAACATCCTCTGTACCGCTCATTGTTCCCCGCCGGGATGGAATCGCAGGGCCACCGTTTCTTCAGAGCCATCGAGTTCGTCGTGAAGAATCTGCCCCAGCATCGCCGAATCCGGAAGTTCCTCACCCAACTCGGCCGCGACCACCGTCGCTACGGCGTCGAGCGTGAGCACTACGAGGCCGCCGGCGTCGCTCTGAAGCGTGCGGTTCGGTCGATGTACGGCACGAGCGCGCACAGCCGCTACAAGTGGACGCCGGATCTGGACGAGGCCTGGTCTCAGTTCACCGACCTCGTCGTCGGCACGATGGCCGACGGCGCCGAATCCGATACGACCCCGGCGCTCTGGGGCGCAACCGTGGTCAGCCACGAACGAGTCCTCGACGATCTGGCGATTGTGCGCCTCGAAGCCGACCCACCCATTCCGTACGGGGCGGGGCAATACGTAGGTGTTCAGATTCCCCAGCGCCCGAAAATGTGGAGGTATTACTCACCGGCGATTCCGACCAACCCTTTCGGTCAGCTCGAGTTCCACATCCGCAAGGTGTCGGGAGGATGGGTCAGCCCCGCGATCGTCAGCGAAACCAACGTCGGTGACCGCTGGGTCATGTCCACTCCCCTCGGCGGTCTCGAGGTCGACTTCACCAGCGACCGTGACGTTCTCATGATCGGGTCCGGCACCGGTATCGCTCCACTGCGGGCACAGGTGATGGAAATGTCTCAACGCGCGCACAACCCGCGCGTGCACCTGTTCGTCGGCGGCCGCTATCCGTGCGATCTCTACGACCTCGAAACCCTCTGGCACATCTCGCTCAGCAACCCGTGGTTGACCGTCGTACCGGTTTCCGAAGAACCCGAAAACCCTTGGTGGCACAACGGACCGGTGCTCGAACCACCGTTCGGAATGCACAGCCGGCTGATCGGACCGATCGGAAAAGTGGTCGCACAGTTCGGCTCGTGGGCCGACCGCCAGGTGCAGATCTCGGGGTCACCGTCGATGATCAAGACAACCGTCTACGCCTTGCGTGCCGGCGGAACTCCGCTCGACCAGATCCGGCACGACCCGCTCTACTGACTACAGGAGAACTTTCATGGCCCAGCGAACCTGGTCGAGCACAGTCGTCGAACATCACCGTCTCCGTGAGGATCTGGCGGTTGTCCGCCTGGTCGGCGATGTCGTCCCCTTCCGCCCCGGCCAGTACGTCGATGTCAGCGTCCCGCAGAATTCGCGGTTGCTCCGCCGACTCTCCCCCGCACTGCCTCCCTCACACGACGGGAAGTTGGAGTTTCACGTCAAGACGGTTCCCGGCGGTTGGGTCAGCGGTTCGATAGTCAAGGACACCCAGCCTGGTGACGTCTGGCAGATCCTCGACCCGCGCGGCAACCTGTCCGTCGACGAGAACGGCCCCACCGTCATCATGGTCGCGGGCGGAACCGGCTTGGCCCCACTCCGGTCGATTATTCTCGATCTGGCTCAGACCCCGAACCCGCCGCAGGTGTACCTCTTCTTCGGCGGCCGAACGCTTCGCGATCTCTATGCGGCGGACATGTTGTGGCTACTCGCCGATCAGTTTCCGTGGTTGCAGCCCATTCCCGTCGTCGAAGATCTCTCCGACGGCGGCCCGCCCGACGGATGGTTCGACCGGTTGAACGTCGACATCGGATTCGGCGACGATCATCTCATCGAAGGCACGCTCGCCGACGTCGTCGCGTCGTACGGTGCGTTCACCGAACATCAGGTCCTGGTGTGCGGATCGGCGGCCATGGTTCGGTCGACGCGTGATCGATTGATCGAGGCCGGAACGCCGGCCGAGGTCATTCAGTTCGATCCGTACTGACGGTCAGTACGTCGGGTCGTTGCGAACGGTGTCGACGTCGATGCCCACTGCGCGAAGCCTGAATTTGGTGCTGTTGACCATGGATTCGCTGCCGACGACCTGAATGTCGTAGCCCGCCCAGTCCCCGAACGAGGTCACGACCTTACCGACCTTGCCGACGATGCGCCGCTTCATGCCGATCGGCGGCAGTGGCTCCGCTTCGGTGTGCCACCACGGATTCTCGTCTTCTTCGGAGACCGGGATGATCGTGAGCCACGGGTACTTCTCGGCCAGCTTCCACAGATGCGGAAGGTCGTAGAGATCGCACGGATGCTGTCCGGAGTAGAACAGTTGGACATTGCGAGTGTTGCCGCGTCGGATCAGTTCGAGGATCTGAGCGCGAAGAGGCGCGACACCTGTTCCCGACGCGATCATCAAAAGGTCCTTGGAGTTCTCCGGAATCCCCAAGGCGCCGATGGGCGAACCGACCACCCAGGTGTCACCGACAGCGGTCTGGTTCACCATGACCGGGCTGACCCACCCGCCGGTGACCTGGCGGATGTGGAACTCGAGGATTCCGGTCCCGTCGTACGGCGTGGCCGGAGAGAGGTAGCGCCACATCCGTGGCCTCGCGGCGACCTGCACGCTGACGTACTGACCGGCGCGGTACTCCATCGTCTGGTCGAGTTGCAGCCGCACGACGGCGACGCCCTTGATGACCGGGCGGCATTCGATGACCGTGGCACTCCACGCGGGCGGACCGTCTTCCGCGTTGGCGGCATCCATCATCGCCGCCGAGATGATCGCGAGCGCGTTACGCCACGCGCTGTCGACCTCGTCGGTCCACATTTCGGCGCCACCGAAGGTCTCGAGTGCTTCGATCAAGGCATTGCCGACTGCCGTGTAGTGCTCGTCGGTGACGCCGTACTTACGGTGATCGCGGCCGAGCTGTGCGAGGTACTCGAGTATCGCGTCGGACTCGTCGAGGCGTTCGACGACGTGAGCGATAGCGCTGACAAGCCGGTCACGCTGCACATCCATCGCTGCCGGAAAGAACTCCCGGGTTTCGGGCGATCGAGCGAACAGGATCGAATAGAAGGTACGGGCGAGCCGTTCCGGACCATCTTCTACCGCAGCGACGGATTTGAAGCTCGACCGGACCAGAGAGATTGCTTGCGAATCCACGCTCATCCTCGTCCCGACTAGACGCGGCAAGACCCGCCGCGGAATTTCGTCTGCAGCTTATGTCACAAATGTCTGACTCGTAAATCATTCTGGACAAGTGTCACAATGCGACCCCATTTCGCGGTGTGACCGTCCCTTTCTTATTCTTGCGTGCAAGATAAACAAGAGCTTCGACACTCTCGATCGCCGAGCTAACGTTCAGCGAAATCTCAACCAGCCAAACAGGAGTCGTGCCGTGGATTTTGTTCGACAGGACGAATTGCCCACCGATAGCGGGCTTACGTCCCAGATCGCCTCCACTACCCCGACGCTGACCGAGCTTCAACGTCGGGAACTCGAGTGCGTCGAATTTTTCGACTCTCCGGAACTGGGACACCTCCCGACGTCTCGGCGGCGTGAGGCCTTGCGTGAACTCCATCGGACCGGCACCTACACGCACACAGCGGAGGAATTGCTCGTCGGCGCCAAACTCGCGTGGCGAAACCACGCCAGGTGCGTCGGTCGCGCGCATTGGCGGACCCTCAAACTCATCGACGCGCGCGATGCCGTCACGGCTTCCGCTCTCGCCGAAGCATGCTGGGAGCACCTGCGACTGTCGACCAACGGCGGCGCTCTGCAGTCGGTCGTGACGGTCGGGCCGCTTCCCCGCGAGGACGGTCAGGAGTACCGAATCCTCAGCCCGCAACTGATCCGCTACGCCGGCTACCGGCAGCCTGACGGCACCATTCTGGGCGACCCGTGGCACGTCGATCTGACTGCTCAGGTCACCGCGATGGGGTGGAAGGGCGCCGGTACGCCGTTCGACGTTCTCCCCGTACTGATTTCGGTTCCCGACGAACCCCTGCAGTACTTCGACGTCCCGACCGACCTGATTCTCGAGGTCGAGATCGAGCATCCCGAATACAGCTGGTTCGCTGATCTGGGGCTTAAATGGCATGCCGTCCCTGCGGTCTCGGACATGAACCTCGACATCGGCGGAATCGTTTATCCCTGCACGCCGTTCAGTGGTTGGTACGTCAGCACCGAGGTAGGCGCACGCAACTTCAGCGACACCGATCGCTACAACATGTTGCCCACCATCGGAGCGATGATGGAGCTCGACATGAGCCACGACCGCACGCTCTGGAAGGACCGCGCACTGGTCGAACTGAACCGTGCAGTTATCCACAGCTACCGCAAGGCCGGCGTCATCATGGTCGACCATCACACTGTCGCAAAGCAATTCATCGATCACATCGCGCGTGAGGACAAGGCCGGGCGCAAGTGCCCGACCGACTGGTCATGGGTGAACCCGCCCATGTCCAGCTCGCTCACGCCGACGTTCCACCGCCTGTACGACGAGCCCGATCTCGACATCCGGCCCAATTTCGTGACAAAAAAGAAGAAGGGCACCGACCAAGGCCGGTGCCCCTTCCACAACTGATCGCGCTCAGAAGGGGATCTGCCCCAATCCGACGCCGACCACGAGCATCGTGATCGAGATCAGGCCCGCTCGCCACAGAACCTTCTTGTGGTGATCCGCCAGAGAAACACCGGCGAGTGTGACCAGTAGCAGGATCGCCGGGACCAGCGGGCTCTGCATGTGCACGGCCTGCCCGGTGATCGAGGCGCGCGCCATCTCCACCGGCTCGATGCCGTACTGCGCTGCAGTCTCGGACAGCACCGGCAGCACACCGAAGTAGAACGCGTCGTTGGTCATGAAGAACGTGAGCGGGATACTCAGGACGCCCGTGATGACGGCGAGGTGCGGGCCCATCGCGTCGGGGATGACCTGAAGCAGCCACTCTGCCATCGCCTCGACCATGCCGGTTCCCTGGAAAACGCCGGTCAGCACCGCTGCTGCCAGCACCATCGCGACCACCGAGACGATGCTCGACGAATGGCGTGCGATTGCTTCACCCTGATCCTTGACCGCCGGGAAGTTCACCGCGAGGGCGATCGACGACGCGATCATGAACAGCACCGGGATGGGCAGGATGTCCATCACGAGTACGACGAGAAGGATCGTCGTCAGCGCAGCGTTGAACCAGAGCAATTTCGGCCGCAAGGTGTCTCGCTTGGGGTCGAGGCCGTCGATGAATCGTCCGGTGTCGCCGCCGTCGTCCTCGGAGTCGTTCGAGCCGCCGGTGCCGGCGCTACCGGTGCTGGAACTTCCACCGTTTCCGACCTTTTCAAGGATGCGCTCAGAAGTCAGGACCAAAGTCCCGATCCTGCGGCGCTCCATGATCCCGAGGTGAATCGCGAATCCGAGCACCATGATCAGGCCGACGATCAACGACGGCACCATCGGCACGAACACGTCGGAGGGCGAGAGTCCCAGCGCGCTCGCGGCCCGGACGGTCGGGCCGCCCCACGGAATGATGTTCATCGTCGCGTTGGACAGGCCGGCGATCACCGTCAGAACGACGGGACTGACACCGAGTTTGAGGTAGAGCGGAAGCAGCGCCGAGGTCACGATGATGAAGGTCGTCGAACCGTCTCCGTCCAGCGAGACCACCATCGCGAGCACTGCGGTTCCGACCACGAGCCTCATCGGATCGTCTCGCACCATCCGCAGGATGAGCTTGACCAGCGGATCGAAGAGGCCGACGTCGATCATGATTCCGAAGAAGATGATCGCGAAGAACAACAGCGCCGCGGTGGGTGCGAGCGACTTGATGCCGTCGGTGATCATGTCGCCGATTCCGAGGCCGGCCCCGGCAAGTAGTCCGAAGGCCACCGGAACCAGAGTCAGTCCCACCACCGGGGTCGCGCGTTTGGTGAGAATCAGGAACATGAACACCGCAACCATGAGGAAGCCGAGTGTGACGAGCATGATGAACTCCTTTAGTGCTGAATTGCCGAGAAAAACGGCACGGCAAATCGAGCCGGTGACCTTCGTGGAGGTGAAACGAAACTTCGGTAGTGCTCAGTTGATGCCGGGCGGATCGAGTGTTGCGTCGACGAACCTGGATTGATCGGTGAGGAATGCGGAGAACTCGGGTTCGGTGAGAACTGCACTGTTCCAACCGTTTCGGCGAGACAGCTCGTTCCAGCGCGGGCTTGCCGCCAGATCCCGCACCAAATTCTGCAAGTGCTGACGCTGATCGTCCGTCAGGCCCGGCGGCGCCATGAGACCCCGCCAATTGGTGAACGTGACGTCGACGCCAGACTCCGCCATCGTGGGCGCATCCACCGCCGGGGTACGGGCCGGCGAACTGACCGCAAGGACCCGAACCGTGCCTGCCGCAATCTGATCGAGGTATTCACCGATACCGGTGGCGGCTACGTCGACCTGCCTCGTGAGCAGTGCGGGAAGCAGTTCGCCGCCGCCGTCGTAGATGCGGTACGGGGAGCGCGACGGATCGACGCCGACCGCCCGTGCGAACAGAAGGCGGAACAACCCGTCCGGTCCACCTTCACTCGAACCACCGCCGATCGAGATCGACGACGGATCCGCCACCCAGGCCTGCGTCAGATCGGCGAGAGTTTTGTACGGTGAATCTGCTGGAACCAGTAGCGCTTCCGGTTCTTCGACGAGTCTCGCAATCGGTGTCACGTCGGCAAGTGTGTGCTCGGACGGCAGTATCTCGAGCGAACCGAGAACTCCGAGGCCCATGACCATGAGTAGGTCGGGATTCCCGCTTTCGAGAGCCAACCGGTTGAGTCCGACGATGCCGCCCGATCCGGGCAGCACAACGACGTCGGCGTCGACGGTCCCTTCGTCGGCCAGTGCTTGCACCATGGTCCGGGCGGTCAGGTCGTAACCACCACCGGCCACCGAGGGCACCAGTACGCGCAGTTCTTCGGAACTCTCACCCGCTCGGCCACCGGCGAAGAAGGACTCGACCGGAGTGCATCCGGTCGAGAGCACGAGAGTCATCGCGCAGGCACCGAGCAGGGCGATATGCCTGCTCAGCCGCTTCGATGTGCTCATGGCTTCGTCCTTGTCTGCCGGTACCGATGTGTGAACAGGTTTCATACTGACGCACTTTGTGACTGGGGTCACCATTGGGAAAGCAAATTGATTTGTGCTCATTGTGCTCACGAACGGCCGCTTTCCCGGCATCGAACTGAAGGCTAGGGTCTGGCTGGTGTCCTCAGGAAACGAGCAGGCGGAGCGAGAGAGCAAGTCGTCTCTGTTTGCCCGACTGTTTCGCCGCCGGCACACTCTGGCGACACAACTTCTCGAACTGCAACTTCTGATCGTCGTTGCAGTTCTCGTGTGCGTCACCGCCCTCTCCCTCGCACAGTCGTCCGCGAGTTTCCAACGCGAGGAGGGACGTCGCGCACTCTCGGCAGCGGAATCGCTCGCAGCCAATCCGGCAGTACGCGAGCTACTCCCCCAGGCGCAGACCCGTCTCCGCTCCGGACTACAAGGTTCGGTCGACTCGGTACGCGCCATCTCGGGCGTCACCTACGTCTCGCTTGCCGACGCCGACGGCAGTGTCGTCATTTCGACGCGTCCCGGTGATGTCGGCATCGACGCACGTCAGACGGAGGATCGGTCGTGGACGGGTTTGGTCGACACGCCCTCCGGCAAGGCCGTGGAGGCGCACGTTCCGATTCTCGGCAGCGAAGGAGCGATTACCGGAACCGCGATCGTCGGCATCGAGTACCCCTCGATCTGGACACGGCTGCTGCAGTCTGCACCGAATCTCCTGGTATACCTCGCGGTGGCATCCCTTCTCGGCGGCGTCGGGTCGATCCTGTTGGCCCGCAGGGTAAAACGGCAAACCCTCGGCATGGAAGCCGGCGAGATCCTGGACCTGGTTCGCCAACGTGAAGCAATGCTGCGCGGTCTCAAGGAAGGCGTCATCGCATTCGACGCGCAGGGAAAGGTGGTGCTGATGAGCGACAGTGCCCACCAACTCCTCGACATCCCACGCGGCAGCGCCGGTAGATCGGTGCGGGACCTCGGTCTCGACGACCGCCTCCAGAGTGTACTGACCTCCGGCACAACCGAATCCGATCAGTTGGTTCTTGTCGGCGATCGCCTGCTCGTCCTCAACACCGTCTTGATCGAATCGAAAGGCCGCACCATCGGGTCGGTCACCACTTTCCGCGACCGCACCGAATTGCGCTCCGTGGAAGAAGAACTCGACGTGACCAAAACCAGCACCGACGCACTACGCGCCCACATCCACGAGTTCGACAATCAACTGCACACCATCTCCGGCCTCATCCAGCTCGGCGAATACGACGAGGTGGTCGGCTACGTCGAGGGTCTGACCATGGAGCGCGCGCAGGTCAGCGCGACCGTGACCGAGAAGATCGCCGACGTCGGCACCGCCGCACTCGTGATCGCCAAGATAGGTGCTGCTGCACAGGGGTTGGTCACGGTCGAGCTGGCGGCGGACACGCATCTGGAACCGGTGGACCGCAGACTCGGACGAGATCTCGTGACAGTGGTCGGAAACCTCGTCGACAATGCCGTCGACGCCGTCGGCGAGATGCCGGAAGCCTCGCGCCGCAAGGTTCGGTTGTCGATTCGGGGCCGTGGCACCGCGGTCGAAGTTCGGGTCGAGGACGCCGGCCCCGGTATCGCGCCGGAGAATCGCGACAGGGTGTTCGGCCAGGGCTGGAGCACCAAGGGACAATCGAGCGACGGACACGGTTTCGGTTTGGCGCTGGTGCGCCTGACGTGTCGTCGGCGGGGCGGCGACGTCACCGTGAGCACTCGTTCGGCAGAGGACATCGAGTGGACTGTCTTCAGCGCAGTCCTACACGACGGAGAGGGCGCATGATCCGGGTACTGGTGGTCGACGACGACTTCATGGTGGCGAAGGTGCACAGCGGATTCGTCTCACGGATAGACGGTTTCGAAGTGTGCGGCGTTGCCCATTCGGCCGAGACCGCGCTGGCCGCAGTCGGTGAGTTGCAACCCGACCTGGTGCTTCTCGACGTCCACCTGCCCGGCACCACCGGACTCGATCTGATCGCCCCGTTTCGCGAGCTGGCACCGGAGCTGGATGTTCTTGTCATCACTAGTGAGCGCGAGGCCGGCTCGGTCAAGAAAGCGCTGCGCAGCGGCGTCGTGCATTACCTGATGAAGCCCTTCACGTTCGAGGTTCTCCGTGAGCGTCTTGAGCGTTACCGATCGACATACGCAAACCTCGACAGCTCCGGCGAAGCAGAACAGGAGGCGGTGGACGAGGCTTTCGGCGTGGCAGGTGGCGCGACAACGGCGTCGTCCCTCAAGGGTCTACCGAAAGGACTCAGTCCTGAGACCCTTCAGCTGGTCGAGGCAGCACTACGAGACGAAACCGAACCCGCCTCGGCCACAGACATTTCCGAGAGGGTCGGCATCTCACGCGCGAGCGCGAGGCGCTACCTCGAATACCTCTACGAAACCGGGCGGTCCACCACTTCGCTGAAATACGGAGTGGTGGGCCGCCCGGAACGTCGTTACGTCTGGAAACGCTGACCCTTCGCTACACGACGCTGGTTCCTAGACCGCGCGGGCGCTGGTCTCCCAGTACCGCGCGCGCAGCGCCTTCTTGTCCAGCTTGCCCAGCGGTGTCAGCGGGAGTGAATCCACGAAGTCGATGCTCTTGGGAGCGTGAACCGAACCCTTGGCTGCCTTCACCTTGTCGACCAGTTCCTCGGTGTCGACGGTCAGTCCGGCACGAAGTACGACACAGGCCTTGACGGCTTCGCCCCACTTGTCGTCGGGCACACCGACTACCGCCACCGACGCGACGGACGGATGCGCCGAGATCACGTCTTCGATTTCGCGGGGGAACACGTTGAAACCACCGGTCACGATCATGTCCTTCTTGCGATCGACGATGGACATGAACCCGTCCTTGTCCTTGCGCGCGATGTCGCCGGTGTGCAGCCAACCACCCCGGAACGCCTCGGCGGTTTCGGCCGGCTTCTTCCAGTAGCCCTTCATGATCAGCGGGCCACGGACGCAGATCTCACCGAGTTCTCCCTGCGGCACCTCGTTGAGGTCGTCGTCGAGCAACCGGACGTCGAGCCACGGCACCGGACGCCCACACGTGGCGAGGCGGGCCGGATCGTCGGCGAGGTGTTCTTCCTTGCGCAGCACCGAGATAGTCATGCCGCACTCGGTCTGACCGTAGAACTGGAAGAAGATCTGACCGAACTTCTTGATGCCCTCCTGCAGTCTGGCGGGAGACATCGCGGACGCTCCGTAAAACAGCGTCTGCAAACTCGAGACGTCCCGCTTGGGCAGATCGGGGTGGTCCATGAGCATGTAGATCATGGTGGGCACCAACATGGTTGCCGTGATCTTGTGCTTCTCGATCGCTTCGAGCACAGCACCTGGCTCGAAGGCAGGCAGGACGATCAACGCACCGCCGCGCAGCAAGGTCGGGATGAAGAACGCTGCACCTGCGTGTGAGAGTGGCGTGCAGATGAGGAAGCGGTTGTCCTCGGGCCACTGCCACTCCGACATCTGGATCTGATTGAGCGCAGCACCCGAACGGAAGGATCCGACAACACCTTTGGGCTTGCCGGTCGTTCCACCGGTGTAAACCATGCTGCTGGCGTCTTCGGCGTCGACGTGCGCTGCCTTCAGCGGCGCGGGCTCGAACGTGGCAGCCAGCGCGAGGATGTCGATTCCCACCTCGGACGGCCCCATCGAGAGCACGTTGGTCAACGAGGGTGACGACGCCTTCAACTCGGCGGCGCGCTCTTCGAAGGCATTGGGATCGAAGATCAGCGTCTCGATCTCGGCGTCGTCGACGATGTACTTGTGGTCGTCGAGCGATCCCATCGGGTTCAAGGCGCTCGCCCGGCAGCCGGTGATCATGGTCGCGCCCATACTGATCAGAACCTCGGGGCGATTCTTCGACAGCATCGCGGTGCTGGTGCCCTGAGTGATTCCCAAAGACGCGAGCGCCTGGGCGAAGCAGCTGATCTGATCGCGCATCTGACCGCCGGTGAGGATCACGTCGCCGAGGTACAGCGCGGGCTTGTCGTGATTGCGTTCCAGAGCGGTGATGAGCAGGTCCGGACCGTATACCGGTCGGTGCAGGTCAGCGAACTCGTCTGTCATCTGGTCTTCCTTCTGCTCGGCGCGTGCAGTCATCGAGATGTGCTCCCGGTCACGGATACGATATCCAGAATTGCACAAAACTGGAACAGGTTCCACCTCTTCGATCGAATCCGAGAATGCTCCCGATCAGCGGGAAGCCCGTCGTCACCCGCGAGAGCGGTGGTTAGCGTCGATGTACCCACCGAGACGACAGCGTCTCGGTCGCGTCCAACGGAGAGTGTCATGACTACCAACCTCGGTACCGCCCACTTCACGGCAACTGCTCCGCGTACTGCCACCACGCTCCTCTCCGATTTCGACTCGTTGTACGGCACCGTGCGCTCGGCACCCGACGGGGCCGTCGTCGAGCAGGACGTCGTGTTCTTCGGACGCCCCGATCCCGGCGCACTGCTCACCGGATCCGTGAGGGCGTTGAGTTCGACACTCGAGCGGATCACCGAATACCACGACCAGACCGGACATCTGGTGGCCGAGGTCTTCGTCCGGGAAGTCCCGACAGCGGGCACCGGAACCGATTCCGTTGCCGCCCTTGCTGATTTCGCTGCTCGTCGTTACGGCTCGGCGTCACTACGACGCTTCCGCGGACGTTCCACCGCGACTTCCACGGGAGCAGATCTGCACTGCTCCGTGACAGTGCTCGCGACGTACGAGAAGGACCACGAGAGCGTGGCCGACGTAGCTCTGGTCGCCACCGATCCCGCTGGGGTCGTCACTGCCCGGGCCTGGGCGACTTACGCGATCGACGATGTGGCGACACTCGCGAGCTGAATCTCTGCAGGTCACCGAGTAGGCGTTCCATCCAGCGGGAACTGCCGTATCTCCAGCGGACGCTTCGTCGTTGTATGAGACGGATCACATCACTGGAGCGTCGCAAGACGCGGCTCGGAGGAAGACATGGCACTCGGAACCGGCCCACTCACCACTACGGACACCCCGACGCAGACGGGCGCCGGCGAGGAAATTCGAGAAATCGAAGCGGCAGCGCCTCCCGCACGGTTCGCACGTGGATGGCACTGCCTCGGACTGAGCAATACCTATCGCGACGGTCAGCCCCACCAGATCGAGGCATTCGGCACCAGCCTTGTCGTCTTCGCCGACAGCAAGGGCGACATCAAGATTCTCGACGCATACTGCCGCCACATGGGTGGCAACCTTGCTCACGGAACCGTCAAGGGCGATTCGATCGCCTGCCCGTTCCACGACTGGCGTTGGGGCGGTAACGGAAAATGTACGGCGATCCCCTACGCACGACGCGTTCCGCCGCTGGCCAAGACGCGGGCATGGATCACTCTCGAGAAGAACGGTCAGCTGTTCGTCTGGCACGATCCCCAGGGAAATCCCCCGCCCGCCGAGGTCACGATCCCCGACATCGAGGGCTTCGGAAGCGATGAGTGGAGCGACTGGAGCTGGAACACGCTCACCATCGAAGGCTCTCATTGCCGCGAGATCGTCGACAACGTCGTGGACATGGCCCACTTCTTCTACGTTCACTACTCGTTCCCCAAGTACTTCAAGAACATCTTCGAAGGTCATGTCGCGAGCCAGTACATGGAATCGGTGGGACGTGAGGACGTCATCAGCGGCACCAACTACGGCGATCCCAACGCTGTGCTCCGTTCGGATGCTTCATATTTCGGACCGTCGTACATGATCGACTGGATCAAGAGCGAAGCCAACGGGCAGATCATCGAGACCGTCCTGATCAACTGCCACTACCCGATCTCGAACAATGCGTTCGTCCTGCAGTACGGCGCGATGGTCAAGAAGCTACCCGGTATGGACGACGAGTCCACTGCCGCGATGGCCGCGCAGTTCACCGAGGGCGTCGAGATGGGATTCCTTCAGGACGTGGAGATCTGGAAGAACAAAGCTCCGATCGACAACCCACTGCTCTCCGAGGAGGACGGCCCGGTTTACCAGTTGCGTCGCTGGTACAACCAGTTCTACACCGACGTCGAGAATGTCACGGAAGACATGACGAAGCGCTTCGAATTCGAGATCGACACCACCCGCGCAGTGGAGAGCTGGAAGCGGGAAGTCGCCGAAAACGTTGCCGCACGCGACGCCCAGGCACTCGAGACAACCTCCTGATCCGCAGTCGAAAACACTGCTGAGACAACCAGACTGGATGCAAGGAACAACATGACGTACGAAGTGCTCGAACAGATCAACGCGATGGCCGACGACATCTTCGCCGAAGGCATCGAGGCCGAGCGGATCGGCCGGGTGGCCGACGACACCGCCAAGAAGATGAAGGCAATCGGTTCCATCCGCATGCTGCAGCCCAAGGAGCATGGCGGCATGGAGGCGCATCCGCGCGAATTCGCCGAAACCGTCATGCGCATGGCTTCACTGAACCCGTCGGCCGGCTGGGTCCACGGGATCGTCGGAGTTCACCCGTGGCAACTCGCGTTCGCGGATCCCAAGGTGCAGCAGGAGATCTGGGGATCCGATCCCGACACCTGGATGGCATCGCCGTACATGCCCGGCGGAATGTGTATCCCCACCGACGGCGGCTACAAGTTCTCCGGTCGCTGGCAGTTCTCCTCCGGTACCGACCATTGCGACTGGGCATTCCTCGGCGCGATGGCGTGCGACAAGGACGGCAACATGGAGATGCCGCCGCGCATGCTCCATGTGATCATTCCGCGCACCGACTACGAGATCATCGAAGACTCGTGGGATGTCATGGGACTTCGCGGCACCGGCTCCAAGGATCTCGTAGTCAAGGATGCGTATGTCCCCGATTACCGCGTCATGGACTGCGACGAGGTCATCGACGGCACGGCAGTGCGCAAGTACGGGCGCACCGAGACGCTGTACCTCATGCCGTGGTCGAACATTTTCCCCCTCGGAATCACCGCCGCCACGATCGGCATCTGCGAGGGAATGCTCTTCCACGCCAACGAGTACCAAGCCGATCGCATCAACGCGCAGGGCACGGCGATCAAGGACGACCCGTACACCTTGTTCGCCATCGGTCAGGCAACCGCCGACATCCGGGCTGCGCGCGACACCCTGCTTGCCAACGTCGACCGCATGTGGGATCGAGTGGACGCTGGCAAGGAAGTGACCTTCGAGCAGCGCGCGGAGGGACGTCAGACTCAGGTACAGGCCGCCTGGCGCGCCGTCAACGCAATCGATCAGGTCTACCCACGCTGCGGTGGCAACGCATTGCGGATGGACAAGCCGCTTCAGCGATTCTGGCGCGATGCTCATGCTGGACAGCATCACGCAATTCACGTGCCGAGCACCGTTTTCCACGCCGCATCACTGAGCCGTCTCGGCGCAGACCCGCAGGGTCCGCTGCGGGCGATGATCTGATCAGACTTCGACACAAGAAATCGACAGGAAAAAGACACGATGACACGCACTGACATCAAGGGACTTGGCTACGTCAAGATCTCGACCAACGACATGGCACGTTGGCGCACTTTCGCTTTCGACGTTCTCGGCTTCGCCAAGGGCAGTGGGCCGGACGAGAACGCGCTCTACCTACGACTCGACGAGCGTGCTGCTCGCATCGTCGTCGTCGAGGGTGAGCGCGACGAGATCGTCAACATCGGTTGGGAGGTCGCCGACCACGCCGCACTGCGCCGCGTTCAAGAAGCACTCGAGAAGAACGGCACCGAGGTCGAGCAGCTTTCGCTCGCCGAAGCAGATGCTCGACGGGTCGAAGAGGTCATCGCCTTCACCGATCCCGGCGGAGCAGCCATCGAGGTCTTCCACGGAGCGATCCTCGACCACAGCCCCGTGGTGACGCCCTTCGGCGCTCGATTCGTCACCGGCTCACAGGGTCTCGGCCACGTCGTACTCCCCGTCATGGACAGTGCTGCGAGCTTCGACTTCTACACCGAGGTGCTCGGCTTCTACCCGCGCGGCGCCTTCCGCCTGCCGGCCCCGCCGGAATTCGGGCCGCTGCGAATCCGTTTCATGGGCGTCAACGAGCGTCACCACAGCTTGGCCCTGTGCCCGGCACCGCACGGCGGCGCACCCGGCCTGATTCACATCATGGTCGAGGTGGACACCCTCGACGCCGTCGGCCAGGCACTCGACCGCGTGATGAAGAACGGATTCTCCGTGTCGTCGACCCTGGGTCGTCACACCAACGACAAGATGATCTCCTTCTACGTCCGCGCACCCGGCGGCTGGGACATCGAGTTCGGCACCGAGGGCGCGAGGGTGGATCAGGACTCGTACTCCTCCGAGGAGATCACCGCTGACAGCTACTGGGGCCACGACTGGTCCGGAAGTGAACCACTGGCAGCTATGTAGTACCCGCCGGTGGCGATCAATACCTGCCGGTGGCGATGTAATACCTGCCAGTAGTTAAACGACGAGGGGGTTTGCGCGAGCATTCGCGCAAACCCCCTCGTCGTTTCCACCGCGACGCGCCCGAAAACAGACCGGTGATCCACTTCACAAATCCGTAACTCTATGACACTATTTCTAATTGAAATAGCCAGTTCACTGGTTGTGGAGCTCTAAGAGAAGTGAGGTACACGATGACACTGCAGGCTGTGGATGCTTTAGGCGCCGATTCGGCCCCGACAGCAATTCTCGATCGCGTCTCGCTGGTTCTCGACGCCTTCGACGGTCCCGGCAGGTTGACGCTCGCTCAAGTCGTTCGGAGCACGGGCCTTCCCCGCTCGTCTGCCCACCGCATGCTCGAACGTCTCGTCTCGATGCGTTGGCTGCGTCGCGACGGCCGTGACTACGAACTCGGTATGCGCCTCGTCGAACTGGGATCGCTCGCGGTTCATCAGGACCGCCTCCACGCTGCAGCCATGCCCCTTCTCCATGAGCTCTACCGAGTCACCGGATTCGTGGTTCACCTCGGCATCCTCGACGGGCCCGATGTGGTCTACATGGAGAAGATCGGCGGACGCCTCGCCGCCGCAGTGCCGACGCGTGTCGGTGGTCGACGCCGCGCCGAGACCACTGCGATCGGTCAGGCACTGCTCGCGTTCGGTTCGCCGAAGTCCTCGGGCTACGCACTGCCCCACCTCGCCAGAATCCGCGAGTCCGGGGTGGCCTTCGAATCCGGAAACGGCCTACCGGGATTCAGCTGTCTTGCGGCACCGATCGGCCCCATCGGCCGCGCCGTCGCCGCGGTATCCATCTGCGCGCCGTCGAAGGCCCTCCGCCTCGACCACGTCAGCGCAGCGCCGGTCCGTATGGCGGCCGCTGCCATTTGGCGAGGCATCGACGGCGGATCGCTGAGCGTCACTCCGACTTTGCAACGTCGTCATCTGCTGCGCAACATGCCGACCGCAGCCGGGGCCTGACTCAGATACTCGAACCGTTGCCGGTGAGCCCGGCTTGCTCGAGCGCCAACACGTACTCCTCGACGTTCTTCCATTTGCCAGGCGTCGAGGGCAACGGTGATCCCAGTCGGTCGTGCTCGGCGACGTTCGCGAACTCGGCGGTCGCACGATCGATGTCGTCGAGCAGTTCGCGAGCAAGTTCGATCTCGGCTCGGAAGTACCGTTCCGACCATCGCAACGTCATGACCGGGAACGACCAGGCCGGCTCGTTCTCGGCATGATCTGCGTGGAGTTTCGCGCGTCGAATCTGCTCTTCGACATTGGCGATGTGGGCTTCCACCAGCGCCTTCAGTCGCTCGGGCTCGTTGAGGTGTCCCATCCACAGACGCAACATCACACCGTGCTTGAGCACCGGAACTTCCACCGGTGCCTCCCGTGACCACGTCCGGACGGCGTCGGTTCCTGACTGAGTAATGGAGTAAAGGCGCTTGCCTCGCACCCCTGGTTCGGAGACGACCCGGGACTCCACGAACCCGATGCTTTCGAGCTTCTTCAGTTCTGCGTACACCTGGCTGATGGACGGGCTCCAATAGAAGAAGCCGACACTCCAGTCAGCCCACTTCTTCAAATCGTTTCCGGTCAGCTCCTCCCCGAACGTCAGCATCCCGAGCACTGCCCAGCTGGTAGCGGGAAGTCCTCGGGACACGTCATCAGGTTCGGACATGCCCGAAGTCTAACAATCACTGGTCATTTGCTGGTTTCGTAGAATCCGAACGGACCGCTGAGCGGGATCAAATTTGCTCGAAACCCCACCACCTGCCACTCGGTCGGTCCTGACCCGTGCCGAGAAGCCATTGCTGCCATTGAGTGGGACTGCCGCTGGATTACGGCCGCGGCGCCACACATCGTTGCTTCTGAAGCTGTTTGCAGAGTTTTGAACAAAAGATTTGAACAAGGAGACGACATGACCGTGGAAAACGCCGAGCCGCCAGTTCTGGACGGACGCACACTTCGCAACGTGATGAGCAATTTCTGCACCGGCGTCACCGTCATCACCGCTCACGACGGAAATTCACCCCTCGGTTTCACCTGCCAGTCCCTGGTCTCGGTATCGCTTGATCCCCCGTTGCTCTCGTTCTGCCCGGCGAAGACGTCGACAAGTTGGCCGAAGCTTCGCGAAACGGGAACTCTCTGCATCAATGTTCTCGCCCACGATCAGCAGGACATGTGTTCGGCGTTCGCTCGCGGCGGGACGGACAAGTTCCTCGGCGTCGAGTGGGATGCCGCCGGCAACGGTGCTCCGGCGCTGAGCGGCGCGCTCGCCCGCATCGAAGCAACGGTCGAGCAGGAGCACGACGCCGGTGATCACACCATCGTCGTCGCACGCATCACCGATCTGAACGTGCTGCGCCACGACGGTCCGCTTCTGTTCTACCGCGGCGGGTTCGGACGCTTCGACGCCTGAGTGCTCAGGCTGTCCCGCTGCGTGGGAGATGCCGGCGCCGAATCGAGCCCGCACCGATAGCGTCCGAAGTAGTTGTCAGACCCTGAACTTCTCGACTGATCGGACTAACTCGATGACCACTCTCGAACCAGACACCACGGCCGCGATCACGGCGACGGTTACCACCTACCTCGACGCCGTGGCTCGCGGAGCGTCAGCGGACATCGCCGCCCTCTACGCCGAGAACGCGACGCTCGAAGACCCGGTCGGCAGCGAACCCCGCGTCGGCAAGGCCGCGATCACCGAGTTCTACGGCGCTCTCGAGGGCGGTTCGCAAGAGACGGAACTGCTTACCTTGCGGGTGAGCGGATCCAGCGCGGCCTTCCACTTCCGCGTCGTCACACCGGTGGGCGATCAGGTCTACGAGGTCGAACCGATCGACGTCATGACTTTCGACGAGGACGCCAAGATCACGAGCATGCGCGCCTTCTGGTCACCGGCCGATCTGATTGCACGCTGATGCGTCAGGTCAGTTGCCGCAACTGCGGAAACCGTGTCCTCGTCGAGAAGTACAGCGAAGCGCACACCAGCGTCCAATGGCTCGAAGAGTCGCAGGAAGTGTGCCCGGAGTTGGGTCGCGCGAACAGCCGTGCCAACGCTCAGCGGACGTGTGGCGCTCTGCGCCAGACGATCAACGACCTTGCCGACGCCGGTGAGCTGGAGATGAGCCTGCGCAGCTACCCGGTGCCGGGCAAGCTGTCCTGAACGCTTCCGCGTAGCATTTCGGCGAACATGCGCGCCGATTCCAGGTCGTCGGCGTTCGGCCGCCCCTTCCGGATACCGCCGAACGGCTTGAACGGGAGATAGGTATCCCACGCACGGGACGAGAAGGCTGCGACCACATCGAAGCCCTTCTGTTCGAGCAACTGAACCAGTGGACGCGAGAAGCGATGAATCCCCTTGTCAGGAAAACCACTGGTGGCGAAGACAAAAGCCTTGGATCGCCGTTCTTCGGGGAGTGCCTCGACGAACGAGCGTAAATCTGCGTGGTACGAGCGTAGGTAGATGCCGGAGCCGAACCCCACGAGGTCGTAGTCGGCGAGCTGCGCGGCGTCGATGTCACCGGGCTCGACCACGCGAGCATCGAGAACTTCTCCGATGACGTCGGCGATCAGCTTCGTATTGCCATGGGAGACAGAGGTACACACGATGATTGCTTTCATCGGCTGAGTTCTCTCATTTTGGACATACGCATCCCTCCGCCTGGTTTGTCACTGACAGTTCCAGGATAGAGGCCCCGGCGAAGCTACGGAGAAGGGTGGCGATGGGGAATGATGCCGGTATGTCAGCAAGGTTGAAGGGACGAAGACGTGCGGTGAACGCGCTGCTCGTCGACGTCGAACGATGGGCCGCTGAGCACGATGACGTCAAAGCTGTAGCGCTGGTCGGGTCCTACGCGCGCGGCGCGGAGCGTATGGCGAGTGATCTTGATCTGATGATCCCGGCCGACGACGCGAACGCGCTCGCAAATGAAGACTGGTTCGACCGGCTCCGCCCCGACGCGCGATTCATCAGAGCCGCCAACTGGGGGCCAGTCCGAGAACGACGCTTCCGCCTACGGTCCGGCCTCCTCGTCGAACTGAATTTCGCGAGCGAGAGCTGGGCCGACCTTCCGCTCGACGCGGGCACTCGACGCGTCCTCGAAGACGGCCACCGAATCCTGTACGACACCGGGCCTCTTCGCGTCGCTACGAGCGCGGGAAGAACTGCTCGATGAGCACCAAGACGGTCTTCGAGACCTTGGCCGCCGAAATAAACGCGCTGCGCGGCTCTCCCGTCGTCGCGATCGACGGCGTCGACGGGAGCGGCAAGACGACATTCACGAAAAGTCTTGCAGCACAGCTGAATGAACGCCCCGCCATTGTGATTCACGTCGACGACTTCCTCAATCCGCCGGAGATTCGCCATCGCAGAGGTCGGCTGTCACCGGAAGGCTTCTGGCTCGACAGCTACGACTACGACGCCCTCGAGCGTCATGTTCTCGCCCCTCTGAGACCGGGAGGTAACCGCGAGTACCGACCACGACGGGACAGCGACGCGTACTTGCATGCAGCCGACGGAGCCGTAGTCCTCGTCGAGGGACTCTTTCTGCATCGGGACGAATTTGCTTCCCGATGGGACTATTCGATCTTTCTCGACGTGCCCTTCGAGATCACCGCCGAGCGAATGAACCTTCGCGACGGAACGAACGCGGATCCGGAACACCCGTCGATGAACCGTTATGTCGGCGGCCAACGTCTGTACTTCGCGGCTGCAGAGCCCTGGACCCGCGCGGACAGTGTCATCGACAATTCAGACCCGAAACTGCCTCGAATCACGACACATGCCGCCCACTAGAGTTGGCAGTCCGCATCGCCGGCCCCGCGTTTCATCGGTGCGCTGTGGATGTGAATTGGAAGGTTGCGGCATCCACGATCTCAGCGGGCGTGATGTCGATTTCGCCGTTGAGCCAGGCCGTCACCAATTCGGCCAGGCCGCCCACGAACAGTAATCCGTTGATCTCACCCTGATGGGGAGGCCAAGCTCGATCGCCGTACAAGAGCGCAGCCTCGTCGGCCACCATCTGCGCGAACCCACGCAGCGCTCCCCGCCGGTGAGTGCGCAGCGGCTCGTAAGCCACCGACTCGACCATCGCGACACGCCCTTTTCGAGGATCGTCCGTCAGGATGTTGACGAACGAAGCAATGGCGCTCCGCACGCGCTCCTCCCGTGTCCCCTCGGTCGTTCGGAGTGCAGCCATTCCGGCCACGCGCACCTCGTCGACGATTCCGTCGAAAACCTGCTGGAGGAGTTCGTCCCTGCTGGCGAAACTCTCGTAGAAATATCGCTCTGTCAGCTTCGCATGCGCACAGATGGCGGTCATGGTGGCACCCTGCCTGCCCGCGGCCGCAAACACGTCCAGTCCTGCTGCGAGCAAGCTTTCACGCCGAAGCGCGGCCCGCTGCTCACCACTCAGACCGGCATATCGACGGGGTGTGGGAGAAGCCATGAGTCGATCTTGACAGACGACGCGACTGTGACGCAGACTACCCCCATCTGACAGGCGCCACTGTCAGATGCAAACGGAAGGCAGGTACGTGATGTCGAAAATCCTGGCCGCTCCACCCATCCGGTCGCAGTTGCGTCCCATCTCAGGCAACTCGGGACTACCCGGAATAGGGCAAACTTTCGAATACATCCGCGACCCTCTCGCTCTGATGCAAAAACGCTGGGATCGTTACGGCGAAGTCTCGTGGTTCTCGATGGCCGGTAGACGATGGGTCGCAGCCCTCGGGCCCGACGCATGCCAAGAAGTTCTCCAGAACAAAGACCGCGCTTTTGTCAACAGCGACGGGTGGTCAGTGCTCATCGGTCCCTTCTTTCACGGGGGTCTGATGCTTCTCGACTCCGAAGAGCACCTACGACAACGACGCATCATGCAACAAGCCTTCACGAGATCGCGTCTCGAAAAGACCGTGGACGTGCTGAATCCCGCGATCGCCTCCGCGCTCGACGCCTGGACTCCGTCCGATGGCTTCCGCGCCTACACCGCTCTCAAAGCTCTCACACTCAACCTCGCGACCGACATCTTCATGGGCGGCGCGGAAGGGACCACTGAAAGCGAAATCGACTCTGTGAAAAAAGCTTTCGTCGATTGCGTGCAAGCTGCAACCTCGGTGATCCGTTATCGAGTTCCCGGCACCAGATGGAAGCGCGGCCTCGACGGGCGCCGAACCCTCGAAAACTTCTTCCGCCGCTACCTACCTGCGCGCCGTTCACGCGAAACCGACGACCTGTTTTCCGTTCTCTGTCACATCGAATCAGACACCGGACAGCGCTTCAGCGACGGCGAGGTGATCGATCACATGATCTTCCTGCTGATGGACGCACATGACACCTCCACCATCACCATCTCGACAATGATGCAATATCTCGGCCAGAATCCTCAGTGGCAGAACAGATGTCGGGCGGAATCACTCGCACTGAGTACGTCGACGCCGAGCTATGCCGAACTCGACCAACTCGCCGGCTTGGACCTGGTGATGAAAGAATGCCTCCGACTCGTCGCTCCCGTGCCGGTCATGGCTCGCCGAGCGGTGTGTGACACCCAGATACAGGACCACTTCGTACCCGCTGGGACCTACGTGTCAGTGGTGCCACATTTCACTCACCACATGCCGCAGTACTGGCCCGACCCCGAACATTTCGATCCCGAACGTTTCGCGGACCACCGACGTGAAGACAAGGTGCACCGGTATGCCTGGGAACCGTTCGGTGGAGGCGTGCACAAATGCCTCGGCATGCACTTCGCCGGCGTCGAAATCAAAACGATCATGCACCACCTGCTCACACGCTTCGATTGGCAGGTCGCGCCCGGCTACACCGCCCCTCTCAACTACATGTCCTTGCCGTTCCCCTCCGACGGACAGCCGATCGATCTGAAACCACTCACGACTTCTCATGACCGGTAGCGACCGAACAGACGTCAGGATCAACTCGCACATGACTACCGGCACAGACGCTTTCGAAATCCAGAGGAAAACATGAGCACTCGGCCCGCCCGAAACCGGCATGCACGCGCTGCTCCGAAACCAGAGGTCGTCTCAGCGGCGGAGTTCCTACTCGCAGAATCCGACGCCCATGTCTTCCGTCGCCGCTATCTCGAACTGCTCACCCACACCACAGCGCCGGATGGCGCAACCGTCACGGACTACACGGTCGCCGAAAGGTATCTACTCAACTCTGCAGCAAAGAGACGTGCTGCGCGGCGCCCGGCCACTCCTTAGCCACGATCGCCGGTCGGGCAGCGCTCGCGGCGAACGTCGAGAACATCGGTACGGGGTTCACGAATTCGTCTTGGGGTAACGACGAAGAATAGAGTGCGCTGCCTGGGTGACGGTGGTGCGATCGTAGGTTTGCACGAAGTCGAAGGTCCGCTCGAGATCTGGACCGTTGTCATGAAGATCTCGCGCCGACAGCATCGCCGCATGGTGTGGTCCCAGAGTGACGACCGTCCACTCGTTGACGAGATCATCACCCGGGTCGAGCGGTGCGTGTTGAACTTTACCGTCGAGCATCACGGACAGTCCGACACCGTAGACACCGGCAAACCCTACGGTATCGGCGAGGTGACGCCACCGTGCTGTTGTGGATGCGGTGAAATGCTCGGCCTGTTGAAAGGTGCCCAGAACAAGCATCGAGGAACCCGATGTGGCGGCTTGCGCTTCGAGAGACTTACTCAGTTGGATCAACAGACGCTTGGTACCGCGCCGGATCCGGCTGTGAGCAGACACGATCGAGTAGGGAGTGCCCACGTCGGGGATGGGATCACTCCACACCGGACTGTCGGGCATCGCGACGACCGGTTCGGACAACAGTGAACTCGGATCGTCGACTGCGGGATACAACTCACCCGTTCCGTATGTGGCTCCGATGGTGATTGCGGCAAGACGGGACGATTCCGAGTCGACACCCTCGGCAAGGATAATCGCGTTCGATCGCTCGACGTAGGCGCCGAGCGCGTGCACCGTCGTTCCGACTTCGAAATATGCTGCCTTGGAAAGTAATTCAGCGGAAGTGATAATGATGTCGGGTTCGACCAAAGACAGAAGTGTCGCCGAGTGCCTGTCGATGCCGACACCGTCGAGTGCAATCAGACGCCCGCCCGCGCGGGCTTCTCTGATCACTGCCAGAGAGTTGTGGGGATCGGTAAGCACCGATGCGCTGTCAACCGTGATGACGATCCGTTGCAGATTTCTCGTCGCTCCTTCGACACCAGGAGCGTTCAGAGCTGCCCGGGAAGCCGAGTCGACTGCCACCAGCAACGGCAGGCGATCCGCGACGGTGCATGCGAGTGCAGTACGGGACATGGCCAGTTTGTGACTGTCGAATTCCGAGCGTTGCTGCATCAATTGCGAGGCGCGACGAAGGGCATGCGCCGAACACAGAGAGGAATTGTCAGGCCCACGCAATTGCAACTCGGCGCCTGCAAGTGCGTGGTCGTCGAGGCGGCGTATCGGTGCGAACTGCATGCTTACTTCCAGACCAATCACATCGGAGAACTGGGTGATCGGAGAATTCGACGATGTCGAACCGTTGCTGGTGTCATACGCCATGGTGTGGCTCTTCACTACGAGTCGGGACCACCAAGCGTTCATGCGGCCGGACGCGTCGATGGCAGCGCCGGCTGCTCGACACCGAACGAGACTACCGCAAATCTCGGCGCAACCCGGTGACGACAACCTGATCCCGCGCCGCAAAGTGCACATCGACACGCAGATCAGACCAGATACCAAGTCAACGCGTATCGAGCACTGCTCACTTCACATCGTTCGTGGGAGTTGTTTCCGGCTCAAGCACCGAGAGCATCAGCAGTCGACGTGGCATCGCCCGCAATGAGTTCGGAGGCGCCGAGAGCCTGAAAGATCATGGAGACCGCTCGCGTCGGGGCAAACAAGCGAATGCGGTTGTTGCCACGCCCCGCAGCATCGACAACGGCATTCGCCACTCCGGACGACATGAAGGTCACGCCGGAGAGATCGACGTGAATATCGGTTCCGACCAGGAGAAGTCGGTCGAGCGCGTGCACCAATTCCACCCGCTGACCCATGTCCAATTCTCCGGCAAGTCTCAGTACCGCATACGAAGGGGTGTAGCTTTCCACGTCGATACTGTACCGATGCCCTTCTCGGCCGGCGCTGTCAAAGAGATCGAGAACATTTGCAGCTGAAGAACGTTCGTTGATCGTAGTCATGAAAGCCTCTTGTCTGGACTCGGCGTGCCCCACCGCCCGAATCAGCGATGAATCACTGTGCGTCGGATAACCAACCGTGTCGGTCACTGCGTTCCAGACGAACTCTGCCACCGGCAGGTTTCGCCGACACAACCACATCTATAACGCTAGGGTCTCGAAAACGTCACAGCGCGATATCGCACTTTTGGCGCCACCCCCGACGCACTGAACCGCTACCTCGCCTGGCCCCCGACGTGCCTGCGGGGCGACGTCTCTGCGGCGTCGACCACTGGCTTTCTCGCTCATCGGGAAGGTGGGTTCGCCGCACCACCATTCCGCAATACCTTCTGTGACATGGATAACATTGTCGACGTACTCGTCATCGGATCGGGCGCTGCCGGATCGGCCGCAGCGCTCCAAGCGCACGCCGACGGCGCATCGGTCGTGATTCTGGAAAAGAGCGGACCTGATTCCGCGGGCGGCAACACTCGACTGTCCGGCAGTGGATGGTTCGTCAACCAGGACCCCGCTGCCGCCCGAACCTTCCTGCGTTCGTTGAACGGGGAGTTCCCCGTTGCCGAGGACGTCATCGATGCCTGGGCCGAGAACACTCACGGACTGTCCGACTGGATCCGCAGTCTGGGTGCAACTGTAGCGATGACCGGCGATTTCCATTCCGCGGCAGAGTTCGCCGAACTTGACGGAAGTTCTTGTTACGCAGGGATGGACACCGTCGAAGGGAAGATGGGCAATGAACTTCTCTACCGGTTCCTCGTCTCCGCTCTCGCTGAACGCGGCGTCACAACACTATTCGACACCGAAGCCACCGGACTGCTGACGGATGAATCCGGAGCGGTGACCGGAGTCGAGATCCGTTCGGGTGAAAAGACTTCGCAGATCCAGGCACGCCGGGGCGTCATCCTTGCCACCGGAGGATTCGAAGCAAATCCGACGATGGTGCGCGACTACTTGCGTCTGGAGAATCCGAAGATCTGGGGCTCACCATCGGCAACCGGCGACGGTCACCGCATGGCACAGGCCGTGGGCGCCGATCTGTGGCACATGAACAACATGATGACCATTACGGGAATTCCCGGCGACCTCGAGAATCCGACAGGATTCTTCCTCGCACTGTGGAACGCGCACAACTATGTGTTCCTCAGCCGGGAAGGTAGACGCTTCACCGACGAGTCAGCCGAAATGCGGCATGGTCATGTGTTCAGAGAGGGTTCTTACCAACACTTTCCGGTGCAACCGATGAACGTCGTCTTCGACGAGACGATGAGGTTGGCCGGACAGCTGAGCCCCGGCCGCGACGCACTGCCCGTCGGCCACAGGGTTCTCGACGAAGGGTACGAGTGGAGCTCGGACAATCAAGCCGAGATCGACAAGGGATGGATCCTAAAGGCGGACACGCTCGCCGAACTCGCCGAGAAACTCGGACTGGACCCAACAGTCGTGGAAACGAGCGTGCGACGCTACAACGAGGCGTGCGCGGACGGCATCGACCATTCGTTCGGCCGCAATCCCGAAACTTTGGCCCCGGTGGCTACCGCTCCGTTCTACGCCGTCTCCGGGTCGCCACTGCTGGGATGGAGTAGCGGTGGGCCGCGCCGCGACGGTCATTCCCGCGTACTCGATACTGCCCGCAATCCAATTCCTGGCCTCTACGCCGCGGGCGCGGTCAGTTCCACCTACAGCGCGGCGAAGGACGGCGGATTCCACATTGCCGACGCCTTCGCATTCGGCCGTGTCGCCGGGGCCCATGCCGCCGCGCGTAAAGCTTGATATCGCCGGCCTTTCGACTGACTAGCCACGCACGATTACGTGGCTGGTCAGTTGTGGTCGATCGTCACGCAGATGAATCCTCTGCGCCGGATGAAACCGGGATTCGTACCGGGACGCTATCGCCTCGGCCGTCCCGTAATAGCTCACATCGCGCGGACGTCCCTTCGCACGCCGCAAGGACTCGTCGAAGCTTGCTTCAACCCAGATTCGTAGGTCGAACTGATCTCGCATCAGTCCGCGAAAAAGCAGCACTCCCTCGACGATCACAATGGCGCGATCCGGGACTCGTGGCTTCGACACCACCGATTCGTCTGTCTCCGGATCAGTCGAGACGTAGGAGATTTCGGTAACTTCGGCCAACCGTAGCGGCACCATCACACGGCTACTCAGGTTCGAATAGTCGTACGCATCCTCGAGATACCCACGCACCGTGTCAGGATCTTTGTTCCGTACCGCTTTCGCAGTCGAGAACTCGTCCCCATGGATCATGATGAAGTCATGGCCCGACTTCGAGATACCGGCAGCCAACTCGTCCGCGATCGTCGATTTTCCGGAAGCCTCGATTCCCGAGATCCCGACAAAAGTGCGTCCGGCCCGATCTTCGTGGCAGCGCACGACGTGCTCGACTAGAGAACCCGAATCATCCGCGCCGAAGGTCTTCTGCCGATTCACACCCGAGCAGCCTTGACCTCGTCGAAGAACGCGATGACGGCTGCCTCGTTCTCCGGCGGAACAGTCAGCGATGCCCGTGGACCCGCTACCGCGATCGAGTCGTCGGCGAGCCTGTTCCCGATGGTGAGTTTCAGTCCCGACTTCGACGGTTTCGCCTTCACCGCAATGTGTTCGACATGCCAACGAGCCACTTCGCTCGTGCTCGCGGCGGTGCGGTCGAAGACCTCCACCGTGCGGTGGTCGAGGACCATCACGATGTTGGTCCCGACGGTGACTTCCAGATAGCGCCGTTCCGCCACGGTGTACGCCTTTCGGTTAGGTGAAACCGACGCTACACACCGTGGCGGAACTCAGCGTGTCAAAACCTCAGCTGTTCAAGATTTCAGCTGTTCAAGATTTCAGCTGTTCGAAACCTCAGCGGGACGAACTTCCTGCATCCACCGGCAGGGCGACCGACGTGATGTAGCGAGCCTCGTCGGAAGACAGGAACAGAGCAGCGTTCGCTACGTCCACCGGTTCGATCCACGGAATGGCGAGCATGTTCATCGTCATCGCTGCGGCAGCAAATTCTTCGCGCGTCGGGTTCTCGAGATCGGGGCGGAACTTGCCGCGCACCAACGGGTTTTGAATCATGTGGGTGTCGACGTTGGTGGGATGGACCGTATTGACGCGTACGTTGTGCGGAGCCAGTTCCTTTGCCAGCGAACGCATCAGACCAACGACTCCATGCTTGGCTGCGGTGTAGTGCGCGACTCCGACCAGCCCCCGAAGTCCGGCGATGGAGCTTGTGAGTGTCATCGATCCCCCGCCCCGCGCGATCAAGTGCGGAGCCGCGACGGTCGTGGTGTGCCACACGCCAGTCAGATTGACGTCCAGCATGGTCTGCCACATCGTTTCCGACATGGTCAGGGCCCCGTCGGAGGACGTGATACCAGCTGTAGCGCAGACGATGTCGAGACCACCGAGCGTTCCGACGGCCGAGTCCACGGCACTGCGTAGTGCCTCGAGATCCCGAACGTCCACTACCGCAGATTCGACCTTTCGCCCCAGCGCCCGGATCTGCGCCACTGTCTCATCGAGATCGGCCTCCGTCGCGGGCGGCGTGACTGTGGTTTCCACCGAAGTGCACACGTCGACCGCGATGATGTCCGCGCCCTCTTCGGCAAAACGCACGGCCTGAGCCCGCCCGATTCCTCGTGCCGCACCCGTGATCAGCGCGATCTTGCCTTCCAATCGAGAAGTCATCAATTCACACTTTCTGGGTCAGGCCGGCGTCGACAACCAACTGACAGCCGGTCATGTAGCGGGACTCCGCGGATGCGAGAAACAGGACCGCATTACTGACGTCCACCGGATCGACCCAGGGAACGGGCAGCAAGTTGCGAGCGCTGAGCACTGCAGCAGCGTCTGCTTCGGTGGGATTCTCGATGTCCGGGCACAGGTTCGCGAACACTCGCTCGTTGATGATCATCGGGGTACGTACCGAACCCGGATGCACGGAGTTGACGCGGATACTCTGCGCCCCCAACTCGTTGGCCAGCGTTCTGGCCAGGCCCACCACGGCATGCTTGGCTGCGCTGTAATGACTTGCTCCGGCAATACCTTTGATTCCCGCTGTCGAGCTGACCAGAACGACGGATCCACCGTCGCCGAAGTGCGGAACGCAGGCCTTGACGGTGTGCCACGCCCCGGTCAGATTGACGTCCAGCGAGCGGTTCCACACTGCAGGATCGATGGTCCACGACGGTCCCGGCGTGTCGTACACACCTGCATTCGCGACCACGACGTCCAACCCGCCGAGTTCGGTAACGCACTCGGCCACGACGGCGGCCAGACCGTCGAAGTCCCGAATATCCGCCACACCGGTCACCGCGATACCGCCTCGATCACGCACTGCCTGAGCGGTTTCCGCCAACCCCGATTGTGCCTGTTCGACATCCAACGCGATCACGGACGCGCCTTCCTCGGCGAGCCGCTCACAGTGTGAGCGTCCCATTCCTCCGGCAGCACCCGTCACGAGTACCCGCTTGCCCTCCAGCCGGCTCATGCGTGCACCGTGCTGTTCAGTTCGAAGCCTCGGTATCCCGCTGCTGCCACGTCTGCACAGATGTCGGAGTAGACACCGAAGCCTCCGATGAAGGGCATGAATATCCTCGGCTTTCCCGGGATGTTGGCTCCCATGTACCAGGAGTTCGCGGATGGGAACAATGTTGCCGACGCCCGGCGTGAGCACTCCTCGAGCCAGTTGTCCACGGCTTCGGCACTCGGCTCGATGGTGTCGATGCCCGCCGAATCGAGGTGGTTGATCGCGTCGGCGATCCAGTCGACGTGCTGTTCGGCAGCGAGAATCATGTTGGACAGCACACTCGGGCTGCCCGGCCCGGTGACGATGAACAGGTTCGGGAAGCCGTGAACTCCCAAACCAAGATAGGTTCTCGGACCCGCATGCCAGTTCTCTCGCAAGGTCTCGCCGTTGCGGCCACGGATCTCGATGCGATCGAGTGCCCCGGTCATCGCATCGAAGCCGGTGGCGAACACCAATGCGTCGAGTTCGTAGTGCGAGTCGGTCGTCTTGATCCCGGCCTCGTCGATTGCCTCGATCGGTGCGCTCTTGAGATCGACCAGGCTCACGTTGTCACGGTTGTAGCTCTGGTAGTAGTCGGTGTCCGTCACGATCCGCTTGGTCCCGATGGGGTGGTCGTTCGGGATCAGCAGGTCGGCGATGGCCTGATCTTCGACCACCGATCTGATCTTGGCCTCGGCAAATGCGGCCGCCGTCGCGTTGGCGTCGATGTTGCTGGTCTGGTCGGCGAAGGTTTTGGCGAACAGGACACCGCCGAGCTTCCACCGCTCCTCGTAGGCCGCGTTTCTCTCGGCCTCGGACACCTCGAGCGCGCTGCGAGGATCCGAAACGAACGGAGATCCACCGCCACTGCGCTTGGACAGCGCTCGACGCTCGGCGTAGTCGGCCTTGATCTCTGCGCGTCGTTTGTCATCGAGAGGCGTGTTTCCCGCCGGCACACTGTAATTCGCGGACCGCTGGAACACGAAGAGGTGATCGGCCTGCTCGGCGATCAACGGAACGGACTGGATGCCCGACGATCCGGTGCCGATCACTCCCACTCGCTTGCCGGTGAAATCGACGCCCTCGTGCGGCCAGAAGCCGGTGTGGAAGACCTCACCGCCGAAAGTCTCGCGACCTGCAATGTTCGGAACGTTCGCGGTCGAGAGGCTGCCCGTGGCGCACACCACGAACCGCGAGGTGACGTCATGACCACCGTCGGTGTGCACTCGCCACGTCGACGAGTCCTCGTCGAACTGTGCGCTCAGGACACGGGTATCGAAAGTGAACCCACTGCGTAGGTCGAAGCGATCGGCGACGTGATCGAGGTAGGACAGGATCTCCGGCTGCGCGGCGTACTTCTCGCTCCAGTCCCAATCCTGTTGCAACTCTTCGGAGAACGAGTAGGAGTAGTCGAAACTCTCGACATCGCAGCGTGCGCCCGGGTAGCGGTTGAAGTACCACGTGCCGCCCACTCCGGAGCCCGCCTCGAAGCCGTGGACACGCAGCCCCTGCTCGCGAAGTCGGTGCATGGCGTACATGCCGGCGACGCCGGCGCCGATGACTACGACGTCGAGTGGTGCGGTGGAGAAGTCAGGATCGGTCATGGTGGCCACGCTACGAGTGGGTTGAATGGTAGAGGAACAGGTTCTCCCGCTGGGTGGGCGGAGCCTCCACCCCATGACACTGGGTGGGCGGAGAGCACTGTGTCCACCGATTGGGGGACAGCGATGTCGTCCAGCACTCGGACCCGTAGGTGGACAGACCCGAAGGGATTTCGGGGCCATAGTTGTCTCATCACAGAAACACACGGTCACCGAGACCGACAAATCGAGGAGAACATGATGAGCACCAACACAATTCGACCCGAAGCACTTTCCTTCTCCGGCCTCAGCATGGCAGCTCTGGTTGCCCGCTCCGCCGGTGCGAACACGGTGAAGTCGATGACCGACACATCCGTCACGACGGCGATGATCAGCAATTCGGGTCGCGGGGCCCTGTATCTGGTCGACGCATCCAACCCGAACGGCGACTGGGTCGTCCCGCCGGCGGACTACATCCTCCCCAACATGAACGTGAACGTTGTGGCCACGAGCAAGAACCAGAACGACTTCCCCATCGTGCTCACGTACCGCTCCGACGACGGTGGAGTGTTTGTCTTCAGTGCCACCAACTCGAAGACCAGGGCGGATGCCGGCGGTACGTACGCCCCCGACAGCCACGACGTCACGGTGACGATGACCTCGGGTTACCCGGCCATGAACGTCACGTACGTGCTTCGGTGACGCTTGCTCACTCCAACAATCCCTGCCGCATTGCAGCGGCGACGGCGGCGCCTCGATCGTTGACTCCGAGTTTCTCGTAGAGGCGCTGCACGTGGGTTTTGACGGTGGAGGGCGCAAGAAAGAGTTGTGAGGCAATGGCCGGGATGCTGGCGCCCTGCGCGATCAATCCGAGAACCTCACGTTCGCGGGCGCTGAGCGTCGGACCGGACGGTTCACTACGACGCCGAACCTCTCCTACCAATCCGACGGCGATACTGGGCGGCAACACATCTCGTCCCGCAGCACAGTCGAGCACGGCACTCACGATCTCGGCGCGAGTGGATTCCTTCGGCAGGAACCCGGCAGCACCGGCTTGCAGGGCCTGGTACACGACAGACGATTCGTCGTGAGCGCTGAGCAGAAGCACACGCGTCGGAAGCTCGTCTCGAACGACTGCGGCGGCGACCTGAGTTCCATCCAGGTGCGGCATCCGGAAGTCGAGCAGCGCGACCTGCGGGCGTAGTTCGCGGATCATTGCGAGCGCTGCTGCGCCGTCGTCGGCCTCGCCCAGGACGTCGATGCTGTCACTGCCGGTCAGAGCCCGAACCACGCCCTCACGGAACAGTGGGTGGTCGTCGCCGACCACCACGGAAACCTTGCCGGCCAGCGGCTTCGTGCCTTCGCGCATTGCTCACTTTCTCACGCCCGTACCAGCAATGCGAGCACTTACGCCTCCCCCGATCGGGGGACAAGAGATTCAACCCCGCGACGGCCCCGTCGGCGGACATACTGCATCACTCATTCGCGACAAGATTGATTCATCGCCGAGAACGGCAACCACACACCATCCCAGGAGCAGACATCATGCGTACCAACACCACTCGCTTCGTAGCAGTCACCGCAATCGCCCTCGCTGTCGGCGGAACCGCACTGGGAACCGCAGCGATCGCCAACGCCGGCACCATGCCCACCGACGGCCCGACGGTTGCCATGACCATCACCAACAACACCGACAACCCGATGCTGCTGGACAGCGCGTCCAACCCCTACGGACAGTGGATCAACGGCCCCCGCTCCTACCTGGCCCCGCACACCACCGAGATCGTCACCGCCTACAGCAGCGATCCCCGCGGTATCGGTGTCGACGTCACCTACAACGTCGCCGACGGCGTCCAGACGGTCATGGCTGCCAACAACTACGTCGGCAACCCCACCCTCGACGGGACTCGCATCATCGGCGACCCGACGCACGTCATCCTCACCGACTACATGGCCACCGGCTACCCCACGATGAACGCCTCCTACGACGTCTTCACGCAGAACTGAACCAAGCGTTGATGCAACCACGAACTTGATCCGCTACGGCCCACGACCCGGTATCCGCATGGATGTCGGGACGTGGTGTGCGCTGACCAGCTCAGACGCGTTCGACCAACACGCAGCGGGCGCCACTGAAGATCGTGGGCATGCACTTGTTGCAGTGGATGCACAGTGATTGGGTATCGGATTCGGCCGCGATCCTATTGATCAGATCCGGTTCTCTGAGCAGCGCCCGTGCCATGGCGACGAACTCGAACCCTTCCGCCATTGCGGTATCCATGCCCGCTTTGTCCGTGACACCCCCGAGCAGCACGAGCGGCAACTTCACCGCAGCACGAATCTGCCGAGCCTCTTCCAGCATGAACAACGGCTTGTACGGATAGGTATGCAACATGCTCTTCCCCACCAACTGCACACCGAGTCGAACAGGTTGCGGCATCGCGGCGGCGAACTCGCGGATCGGCGCATCGCCCTTGAACAGGTACATCGGGTTGAGCAGTGAACTGCCCATCGTCAACTCGAGCGCGTCGACGCTTCCGGATGCTTCGAGCCACTGCGCCACCTGGATTGCTTCGTCCACCCAGAATCCGCCTGGCACACCGTCGTCCATGTTCAGCTTGGCCAAGATCGCGATCTTGTCACCGACGGCATCGCGCACACTGCGTGCAGTTTCGAGTACTACGCGAGCCCGGTTCTCCAGCGATCCGCCGTAGGAGTCCTTACGACGGTTGAGTTTCGGGCTCAGGAACGAGCTCGCGAAATAGTTGTGACCGAAGTGGATCTCGACGGCGTCGAATCCTGCCTCGACGGCAAGTCGCGCAGCGCTCCCGTGCGCCGCCGCAATTCTGGTGATGTCCGCTGTCGTGGCAGTGCGAATCATCCTCATGCTCAACGGATTGAACGAACTCGACGGTGCCAGCGCGGGCAGTCCGGTCGACTTCTGATTCGCCACGGGACCGGCATGGCCGAGCTGCGCCGACGCAGCAGCACCTTCGGCGTGAATGGCATCGGTGAGCCGCCGAAGCCCGGGGAGGGCATCGGGTCGCATCCAGAGCTGGCCGTATTCGGTGCGCCCTTCCGGTGCGACGGCGCAATACGCGACGGTGGACATCCCGACTCCGCCGGCGGCTGGGCGACGATGGAACTCGATCAGCTCGTCGGTGACCAGGGCGTCGGGAGTTTTGCCTTCGAATGTCGCGGACTTGATGATTCGATTTCGAAGGGTCACCGGGCCGAGCTTCGCCGGGGCGAGCACGTCGGGAGCAGTGGTCATCGAGTTTGCCTCTCGCGGGAGTTGTTTGCAGGACGGTAGATCGATGGCCCCGAGCCGGCTAGGGCCCGTGCCACGGAGCGGGAAACGGCTTCAGCCCGGCCGAGAAGGCCGGGCTGAAGTCGTCATTGCCGTTCAGACGCGTCCGAAGTACGCATCCTTGAGCACTGCCAGGTCGTCGATGTCCTTGGCATCGGCGTCGAGAACCACCTTGCCGATGTCGAGGACCGTGACATGATCGGCGACGCTCATCGCGGCCTCGACTGCCTGCTCGACCAGTAGAACAGCCAGGCCGGTTTCCTTGAGTTGTTGGACGCGGTCCATCACCTCACCGACGATCACGGGAGCGAGACCGCCCGAAGGTTCGTCGAGAAGGAGCAACCTAGGCTGCGCCATCAGCGCTGCGCCGATCGCGAGCATCTGCTGCTGACCGCCCGACATGGAACCGGCGGGAAGCGAACGCTTCTCCCCCAGGATCGGGAACATCTCGTACATCGATTCGACGGATTCCATAAGCTCGCCGCGCTTTGCCTTGCGGGTGTACCCGCCCAGCAGGAGGTTCTGCTCGACGGTCTGCTTGTGGAAGACCCGCTTGCCCTCCTGCACGTACGCCATCCCCTGTCGTACCCGTTTGTGCGCGGGGACTCCGGTGATGTCGGCGCCGTCCATCTCGACGGTTCCGAAGGCCACCTTGTTGAGGCCGGACAGGGCACGGAGCGTGCTCGTCTTGCCTGCGCCGTTGCGTCCGAGCAGGGCGGTCACCTGACCGGGATAGACGTCGAACGAGACATCCCAGACGACGCGCAGATCGCCGTACCCGGTCTGCAAGTTTCGGACCTTCAGAATCGGTTCCATCACTTCACCTCACTGGTCTGATGGTCTACCGCGCCGATTTCTTCGAGAAGTGCTTCTTCGTCACCGGACTTGACTCCGAGGTACTCGCTCAAGACGCGTGGGTGATGTTCGATGGTTGCCGCATCGCCGGTGGCGATCACCTGCCCTTGCGCCAGCACGACTATCTCGTCGGCCAGCGAGAGGACGAGGCGGAAGTTGTGCTCCACCAACACCACTGTCGCCCCGGCATCTCGCAGTACCCGGATCAGATCTGCCAGGCGTTCGAGTTCGTCCTCGTCGAGTCCGGATGCCACCTCGTCGAAGAGGACGACCCTCGGTTCGGCGATGACGGCGCGAGCAACCTCGAGCATGCGACGCATCCCCAGGGGCAGCGACGTCGCGATCTCGTTGCGCAAGTGCGACATCCCCACGAGTTCGAGGACACGCTCGGCCTCGACGATGTCGGCCTTCGCGATCCTGCGGAAGCTGGGCAGGCGAAGCACAGCCGACGCCATCGACGCTCGGTGCACCGAATAACGTCCGGATGCAACAGCTTCCAGAACCGTGATGTTTTCCGGAATCGTCGGAGTTTGGAACGTGCGCGCCACACCCACGCGCGCCACCTTGTGCGGCGACGACTGCGAGACCACCGTGTCACCGATCGTGATCACGCCCGCATCTGCGGTGTAGAAGCCGCAGATCATGTTGAGCATGGTCGTCTTACCCGAACCGTTGGGCCCGATCAACGCGGTGACCTTACCGGCCTCTGCGGTCAGGGTTGCCGCATTGAGCGCCTGGTTGCCACCGAACGCTTTGGACACTCCGTCGACCACCAACCGTGCTCCGTTGATCGGCGCCAGTTCCGTTGTCCCACAGCTGTTTTCCTTTGCGGTGACTACGCCCAGGCCGGCCTTGCGATCGAGTTTCGAGACGATCGCTCGCCCGACCTTGGTCAAACCCCCGGAGAGAAGCACACCGCCGATGATCAGGAAGCCGCCGTAGAAGATCAGCGAATACTCCTGGAACGCCGTCGACTGGTTGGGACCGAGCTGCATGATCGCGGCACCGACCACGGCGCCGTACACACTTGCCGCACCGCCGAGGATCGACGCCGCCAGAACTGCTGTGGCAAAGGTGAACCCGAAGGCTTCCGGCGAGATGAACAGGTCGGTGTTGGCGAACAGCGCACCCGCCAGACCGGCGGGGAACGCACCGATGGCATAACCGAGCAGCTTCATCCGGAACACCGATACACCCTGCGACGACGCCAGAACCGGCGACTGCTTGAGCGTGCGGAACGCGATGCCGTGCCGCGAGACCACCAGGTTACGCATCACCGCGAACCAGAGCACGGTCACGACGACGACCACCATGTAGTACTGCTGGGTGTCGAGTTCGGAACCGAAGAACGTCGGCGGCTCCATACCGGTGAGGCCGTTTCGGCCGCCGGTCTTGCCACCGAAGATCGCCAGTACGTCCGGTACCAGCAGAACCAGGAAGAACGACGTCATCGCCAGGGACCAGTTGCCCAGGCGCAGACCGGGAACACCGGTCAGGATTCCAACCGCCAGTGCCACTGCTCCGGAGGCAGCAAGCTGAAGCAGAATGTCGGTGTGACCTGCCTGGGACATCAGACCCGCGGTGTAGGCACCGGCCGCGTACATCGCTGCCTGGCCGAGTGCCAGTTCACCGGCAAAGCCGAGGCTCAAGTTCAGGCCACTGACCACAAGTGCCAGGATGCAGGCCAATTGAATCTGACGTGATGTCGACAGGTCGAGTCCCATCACGGGCAGCAGCAGGATCACCACGGCCAGGACGAGTGGGATGATCCAGCTCGGTAGGGAACGGAAAGTCCGCCACGCACTTACCATCTCACACCACCCGTTCTCGGACATTGCCGAACAGTCCAGCCGGTTTGACCATCAAGATGACGATCAGCACCGTGAAGACGGCGATATTGCTGTACTGACTTCCCGCCCACAGGGCGGTGAACGATTCCACCAGGCCGACGGTCAGACCGCCGATCAAAGCGCCAGGCAGAGAGCCGAACCCGCCGATCGCCAACGCCACGAATCCCTTGAGGGCCAACGCTGCACCCAACGTCGCAACTGCAAACGTCTTGGGGCCGACGAAGAGTCCGAGGACACCGGCCAAGGCACCCGAGAAGGCAAACGCTCCCAGTGCCAACCGTCGTACGTTGACTCCTCGCAGCATCGCCGCTTCACGATCCTCGGAGATGCCGATCAGAGCCAGACCCGTCATCGTTTTCTTCGAGACGTAACTCAACCCGACGACCAGTGCGATCGCCGCAACCAGCAGAGCGATCTCGACCGGGTAGGTACGGCCGCCGAGCAGGGTGATCGGTTCGTTCGATCCGAAGAACGGAACCGTGAGAGGTTCACTACCCCAGATCAATTGAGTGGCGCCGTTGAGCAGAGTTGCGACACCCAACGTCGTGACCAACTGGTTCTGGTGATCGGCCACCGGTCTGATCGCGACGATCTCCTCGACCGAGGCGAGGAGCATCACGGTCACGGTAGCCATGACGGCCACCACGAGAACGGGGAGTTTCAGGGTCACCAGACCCGTGTAGGCGACAAAGGTGCCCACCATCATCAGCTGAGCTTGAGCGAAGTTGAATGTGTTGGAGGAAACGAAAACGATGTTGTACCCGATGGCAACCAGCACGTAGACCGCGCCGAGCGCCAACCCGGACCACAGAATGGTCATGACGCAGCCGGGTTTCCGAACTGACCGTTGAGGATCTTCGTCGGACTGATGAACTTCAGCTCGCTGGTGTCCGGGTTCGGGCCGTGGTTGTCGGAGCTGAAGTTGTAGCGCGAGAGGAATGCGGTCTTGGCATTCTCCTGGACCTCAGTGGTTTCCAGTGCTTCGGCGAGCTTCTTCGGATCGGTCGAACTGCCGACCTTCTCCGCTGCCGCCGCGACGAGGGGGAAAGCGTCGTAGTTGTCCGCGAGGATCAGCGTCGACGGGATGGAGCCCAGCGAAGCCATCGTGTCCACCATCGTGTTGACGAGTGCGTTGTTCGGATCGAATACCGTGCTGCTGAACACCTGCGTCACCAGGTTCTTCACCTGCGGGGTGCCGAGCACACCGGCCGGCGGATCATTCGCGATCAGGTTGGTGGCAGACACCGAGGTGTTTCCGACCAGCGGCACGTCCCAGCCGAGTCGCTCGAGGCTTTGCAACACGTATCCGAGAGGAGCGCCGTACGCATCCAAGGCGATTGCCGCGGCACCCGAATTCTTGAGCGACTGCAACTGCGCCGTCATGTCCAAAGCGGCGGCGTCGTACTCCTCGTTACCGGCGGCCTTCAGACCTGCGGATTGCAAAGCACTGGTCATTTCTTCGCCGAACAGCTCACCGTAAGCGGTGCTGCCGTGCAAGACTCCGACGCTGCTGTAACCCTTGGACTTCGCGTACTCGGAAATTCCGCGAGCGGTATCGGTCGCACCCGGAGCCAGATCGAAGTTGAGCGGGAACTTCGAGGGGTCCGTCGAATCGGGCGAGGGAGCCATGCTCATCGAGAGAATGTTGTTCTGCTTGAGGATCGGCAGAACCGCAGCCGCGATCGACGACGGACCCGAGTTCAGGTAGAGGTCAGGCTTGTTCCCCGAATTGATGGCTTCGCGCAGCTTGGTGACGGCGATGGTTGCGTCACCCGCGTCGTCCACCGTAGTGAGCTCGATCTGACGGCCACCGATCCCCCCGGCTTCGTTCTGGACCTGAACGCCCGCCTTGGTGGCGAGCAGCGAGGTCTGCGAATTAGCCGCGAGGACTCCCTGTGCACTGATCCCGCCGGTCAGCAGCACACGGTAGGGCGAGTCCGCACCTCCGTCGGACTCCGAAGAACCACTGCACCCTGCAAGAGCCAGAGCCGTCACGGCAACTGCCGCAACAAGAATGGGCCGACGATTCATGTCTGCACTCCTAGAACACATGTATGCACCGAACGTCAGGCGAATACCTGACGAAAGAATGATCGGCCGGTGGACGTGCCTGATTTCGAGCACCAGCCAACCAAGCACCCGCTTGATGATCTAGCAAGCAGTTGCTTGGGATGGAGCATAGAATGTGATCTGGATAACGTCAAACGGCGAAAAGTGGAGTCATGGAAGCGGACGCTATGCACATTGAGGCGGCGTCGACAGATCTCTTCCCGCTGGGTGGAAACGCCGAAACGGCTCCACGCCCTGGCGGATTCGACGAAATGAATCCGACAGGGCGTGGAGCCGTTTGTGTAAAGGTCCGACTATCGCTGGTTGCGGGGCTTCCAGACCACCAACGCGTTGTTGCGCGGAATCGGCACGAGATCCCGGCGATAGCCCGCATGGACTTTCGCGATCTCCTCGGCCAATTCGCGGACGCGATGCTGCAGAGCCTCGACCTGGTTGGTCAGTTCGATGATTCGTTTGATTCCGGCAAGGTTGACTCCCTCGTCCTGCGAAAGCCGTTGTACTTCACGAAGAAGCGCAACATCGCGCGGGGAGTAGCGTCGTCCGCCACCGGTGGTTCGATGCGGGGTGACCAACCCGAGTCGGTCGTAGTTACGCAAAGTCTGCGCGTGCATTCCGGCCAACTCGGCTGCCACCGAGATCACGAAGATCTGAGCGTCAGGATCGACCGTCGCATCCCATTGATTCTGCGGTCGCTCTGTCATCATGCACCGGCCCACCCGGCCCGTGGATCGAACCCGCTCGCCTTCTCGGCTTCGAGATAGGTTTTCAGCGCTTCGATCGCCGGGTCGTCCAACTTCTGCGGAACGGATACCTTGACCGTGACCAGAAGGTCACCGGCACCGTCCGGCCGCTTGGGGATACCGCGTCCGCGAACTCGCAGAATGCGTCCGTCCACCGTTCCAGCCGGAACCTTCACTCCGACACGGCCTTCCAAAGTCGGCACGGACAGTGTCGTTCCCAGCACCAGCTCGCCGTAGCTCACCGGAACCGTCAGTGTCAGGTCGTCGCCGTTGCGTCCGAAGACACTGTCCGGCTTGACGCGGATGTTGACGAACAGGTCGCCGGCCGGAGCGCCGCGAAGTCCCGCTTCGCCCTTGCCCTTGAGTCTGATCTTCTGACCGTCGCTCACACCGGCAGGCACGCGAACCGTGATGGTCCGTGTGCGATTGGTGACTCCGCTACCGTGGCAGTCTTCACACGGCGAGTCGATGATCGAGCCGGTTCCCCGGCAATCGTCACACGGCTCACTGAATCCGAAGGCGCCCTGGTTCCGGCTGACCACGCCGGTTCCGTTGCAATGTGGGCACACTCGCGGGCTGGTGCCTGGCTTTGCGCCGCTGCCGTGACACGTGGTGCACGACGTAGGGCTGGTCAGACGAAGAGGGACGGTGACACCGAGCGCTGCTTCACGAAAGGCGAGCGTCGTCTCGGTCTCGAGATCCTTGCCTCGACGCGGGCGGTTGGGCGCAGCTGTTCGCTGGCCCGCTCCCCCGCGGTTGAACAATCCGCCGAAGATGTCTCCGAGACCCGAGTCCTGCCCACCGGCCCCGCCGCCGAACAGGTCGTTGATGTCGAAACCACCAGCGCCGGGGTTGAATCCGCCGCCGCCCTGCGCGCGGGGGCCGAAGCCGCCGCTGGCAAAGAGGCGCCGAGCCTCGTCGTACTCCTTGCGCTTGTCCGGATCAGACAGAACGGCATGAGCTTCACTGACGGACTTGAAACGCTCTTCGGCCTTCGCATCGTCAGGGTTGGCGTCGGGATGAAGATCCCGAGCCAGCTTGCGATACGCCTTCTTGATTTCGTCGGCCGTCGCGGTGGACGAGACGCCCAGCTCCTTGTAGAAGTCCTTCTCGATCCACTCCCGTTGACTCACTGGGCGTCTCCTCCTCTCACTCTTACTTCGCTTCTTGTTCTGAACCGTCTGCAGGCTTGTCGCCTACCCGGTCCGTCACGGCCACCATTGCGGTCCGAAGGACCCGGTCGCCGAGCTTGTATCCCTTGCGCATGACCGTCCCGAGTACCGGGTCGTGGCCTTCGCCTTCATGCTGCACCGCTTCGTGGAGTGCGGGATCGAAATCGTCACCCTCGCTGCCGAAGTCGGTCAAACCCAGACCCGTCAGGGTCGTGTTGAGTTTGTCTGCGAGTGCACGCAGTGGACCCGATTCGAGGTCACCGTGTGCCCGAGCGCGATCCAGGTCGTCGAGAATTCCGATGAGCTCGGTGATGACCGAAGCCCGCGCGGTTTCCTTGATGACCTGCTTGTCACGCTCGACGCGACGACGGTAGTTGGTGAACTCCGCCTGAAGTCGCTGCAGATCCGCAGTCCGTTCGGCGAGCTGATCGGTGGCGGATGCTTCCTCCACGATCGACTCTGCTTCCTGAACTACCCCTGTGTCTTCCGAGTCGAGCGGCGGCAGGGATTCCCCCGCCGCCTCTCCCTGTGCACCGGTCTCGGGGTCGACCGGGTTGTTCTCGGGGTTGTCCGAGGTCACTTCTTGTCCGAGTCGGTGGGCTCGTCGACAACCTCGGCGTCGACGACGTCGTCGTCATTGCCTGCGCCGTCGGTGTTTCCGGCCTCGTTTGCAGCGGAAGCCTCGTAGATGGCCTGGCCCAGAGCCTGCGACTCGGTGCCCAGCTTCTCCACTGCGGTCTTCACTGCAGCGATGTCGGTGCCTGCCAGGGCGTCGTTGACGTCCTTGACCGCTGCCTCGACCTTGGTCAGGATCTCCTCGGAGACCTTGCCCGCGTTCTCACCTTCACGCTGCTCCTTGACGAACTTCTCCGTCTGGTGGACCAGCGACTCGGCCTGGTTGCGAACCTCTGCCTCTTCGCGACGGGCCTTGTCTTCCTCGGCGTGAGCCTCGGCGTCCTTGACCATGCGCTCGATCTCTTCCTTGGACAGACCGGAGCCGTCCTGGATCTTGATCGTGTTTTCCTTGCCGGTGCCCTTGTCCTTCGCCGTCACGTGCACGATGCCGTTGGCGTCGATGTCGAAGGTGACCTCGATCTGCGGAACGCCACGCGGGGCGGGCGGCAGATCGGTGAGCTCGAAGGAGCCGAGCAGCTTGTTGTGCGAAGCGATTTCGCGCTCACCCTGGAAGACCTGGATCTGCACCGAAGGCTGGTTGTCGTCAGCGGTGGTGAAGGTCTCGGAACGCTTCGTGGGGATCGTGGTGTTGCGCTCGATGAGCTTGGTCATCACGCCACCCTTGGTTTCGATGCCGAGGGAAAGCGGCGTGACGTCGAGGAGCAGAACGTCCTTGACCTCACCCTTGAGCACACCGGCCTGGAGTGCGGCGCCGACGGCGACGACCTCGTCCGGGTTGACGCCCTTGTTGGGCTCACGGCCACCGGTCAGTTCACGAACCAGATCGGAGACGGCCGGCATACGGGTGGAGCCACCGACGAGCACGACATGGTCGATGTCCTTGACGGCGATTCCACTGTCCTTGATCACTGCCTGGAACGGCGCACGAGTGCGATCGAGCAGGTCCGAGGTGATCTTCTGGAACTCGCTGCGGGTGAGCTGCTCGTCCAGGAAGAGCGGGTTCTTGTCCGCGTCGACCGTGATGTACGGGAGGTTGATGGAGGTGCTCTGCGAGCTGGAGAGCTCGATCTTCGCCTTCTCCGCAGCCTCACGCAGACGCTGCAGGGCCATCTTGTCCTTGGTCAGATCGATGCCGTTCTGAGCCTTGAACTTGTCGACCAGCCAAGCGACGACGCGCTCGTCCCAGTCGTCGCCACCGAGGTGGTTGTCACCGGAGGTTGCGCGAACCTCGACGACACCGTCGCCGATTTCGAGCAGGGAGACGTCGAAGGTGCCGCCACCGAGGTCGAAGACCAGAATGGTCTGCTCGGTGTCACCCTTGTCGAGTCCGTATGCCAGTGCAGCCGCGGTGGGCTCGTTGACGATACGAAGGACGTTGAGGCCGGCGATCTGGCCGGCTTCCTTGGTTGCCTGACGCTGTGCGTCCTCGAAGTACGCGGGGACGGTGATGACGGCGTCGGTGATGTCTTCGCCGAGGTAAGCCTCCGCGTCACGCTTGAGCTTCATGAGCGTGCGGGCGCTGATTTCCTGCGGCGTGTACTTCTTGCCGTCGATTTCCACGTTCCAGTCAGTGCCGATGTGGCGCTTGACGGAGCGGAGGGTGCGGTCGACGTTCGTGACTGCCTGGTTCTTCGCGGGCTGACCGACGAGAACCTCGCCGTTCTTGGCAAATGCGACCACCGAGGGGGTGGTACGTGAGCCTTCGGCGTTGGCGACCACTACGGGCTCGCCGCCCTCCAGCACTGCAACTACCGAGTTGGTCGTACCGAGATCGATACCGACTGCACGAGCCATAGTGTTCCTACCTTTCGTTCTGCGGTTCTCTGCCCGAGTGGTTGATCTCGAACATGACCGCGAGTTTTTCGCTTGGTGAGCGTCCTCCGCTCAAGTTTGCCTCCGACCGTGGCCGAGAGTCAACTTGAAGTTGAGCCGAGGGCGCTCAAGCTTGTCGAAATGGTCAACTACAGCCCACGTAGATTTGTTCCCGCCTTCCCCGAAAAGCCGAAAAAGTGCGCCACATCACTTCCGCATCTCTCCGAATGGCTACGATCGGCCGGTGACCGATCCCGACAATTCTCCCGCTCGACCTCCTCGCCCGTCACCTCCACGCCCGGCACCCGAGCGACCCGACGTCTCGGTTCGGCCGCTCCGACCTGCAGCGAGCGACGAGACACCCAAAGCCGTGACATTGTCCACCTCTGCCTGGATCGGCTCGTTCGTCGTCCTGGCCGGAATCGCCGGAGTGGTAGTCACCAGCCTCGACGACGTCCGGTCGGCTCTCGAAGAATCGACTGCGCGCGACAATCCCGGATACTCGTCCACCGACATCTCCGATGCCGTGACCGTCGTACTCGCCGGCAGCGGCGGCGGCGCTCTCGTCCTGGTCCTGCTCGCACTCATGAGCCTTCAACTCCTCCGCGCACGCAAGAACGCCGGGCGGGTGATGACGGCGATCGTGGGAGTCGTGAGCATCGCGGCCGGACTCGGCTTCATGTCTCTGGTCGACGGCGCAGCAGACATCGGCGCCGGAGTTCTGAGATGGGGTCCGATTCTCTACTGCGCCCTGGTCGCGGTGGCGGCGATCGCTCCGTTCGCTCCCGGTGTCAGCACCTGGCTGCGGGGACGCCGATGAAGGTTCACGTACAACTGGACTCCGCGCCGGGCGCGGGCGCTGCTCGTAGCCGTGAACTCGCGGAGACCGGCGCCGGTGGCCTGTTCACGTTCGAGGGACCACACGACGTGTTCTTCCCGCTCGTCGAAGCAGCATCGGCCGTCGACCTCGACCTGATGACCAACGTCGCCATCGCATTCCCCCGCAGTCCCATGCATCTGGCGCATTCGGCCAACGACCTGCAGTTGCTCAGTCGCGGCCACTTTCGACTGGGTCTCGGATCGCAGATCAAACCGCACATCGAAAAACGCTACAGCGCAACGTGGTCGCGTCCGGCGGCCCGCATGAAGGAGACGGTCGCAGCGGTCAAGGCGATCTTCACTGCGTGGGAGAACACCTCGACGCTGAACTTCCGCGGCGAGTTCTTCACCCACACGTTGATGCCTCCGACGTTCGATCCAGGCCCCAACCCCTATGGGCCACCGCCCATCCTGATGGGTGCGCTCGGACCGGTGATGACCAGGACGGCTGCCGAGGTGGCCGACGGACTACTGGTCATGCCGTTCCACACGCAACGTCATTTCCTCGAACGAACACTTCCGGCCGTCGATGCCGGTCTTCGCGAATCCGGCCGCACCCGAGACGAATTCACGATCATCCCGCAGGTCATCGTCGGCGTCGGCCGCGGCGAGGATCAACTTGCCGCGGCCGCCAGAGGCGTCCGAGCCCTGCTCTCGTTCTACGGTTCGACGCCCGCATACCGTCCGGTGCTCGACGTCGAAGGGTGGGGCGAGGTCCAACCGGAACTCAATGCCCTGTCGAAGCGAGGTGGCTACACCGAGATGGCGTCGCTGATCACCGATCCGATGCTGACCACACTCGCCGTCGTCGGCACTCCCGAAGAGTGCGCCACCGAGATTCGGCGGCGGTTCGGCGAACATGCCGACGAAGTGTGCTGCTATTTCCCCGGTTACGACGTAGAACCGTCAGACGTGGCGTCGATGATCTCGTCTCTCACCTGAACCCGGTCGAACTTCTTGATCAGGCTCCCAAGGTACGGGCCAGCTCGGTCAACGATTCCCGGGCAGCACGCAGGCTCGCGTCACCCTGCTCGATCAAAGGTGCCATTGCCGGAATACGTTGCGCCAAAGTCAGTTCCGCGGTGATGACGGAGACATCCATTCCCATCGACACCCCGAGCACCTGAACGAGTGGCGGGACGGTGTGATCGTTGGCCTCGTTTCCCGAGCCCGGCGCATAGGTGTTTCCGCGGCTGGAGACGATCACCACCGGCTTACCTGCCAGAGGCTGAGTACGCGTGTCGAAAGGCACCGTAGTCCCCAGGACGTGTACGTAGTCGATCCACGCCTTCAACGTGGACGGGATCGACCAGTTGTACATCGGCGCACCGATCACGACGACGTCTGCAGCGGTAAGTTGCTCGATGACCCGAGCCTGGAGTGCTTCCGCGGCGGGATCCGGAATCTCGCCCTCGACTCGCAAGCGTGGTGCATAGTGCAGGGCCGCGTCCGCGAGGTGCGGCAAGGGATCCCGGTGCAGGTCCAACGTCACCGTCGTGTGATCCGGACTGTTCTTCGACCACTGCTGAGCGAACAGTGCGGTCAGATCACGTGAAGTCGAGTGGTGGAGTTCGGCGGACGAATCGATGTGAAGTAGCTGTGGCATCCCTCATCACTACCAGAGCGCGCTCAACTCTTCTCCGCGGCTAGATCGGATTCCGCCGCGTACTGCGCCAGCAGGACTCGTTCGCGCTCGCGACGCGGATAGAAGAACGTCACCACCGCGGCACCGGCACACACGATGATGATCGCCGCGATGTAGGCGTTTGTATCCCCGTCCAGGAAGGCGTTTTTGGCGGCGGTCATGATTTGGTCCGCGTATTGCGGGTAGCGTTCCGCGAGAACTTCGGCGCTGGAGAAGGATTTGGTGAGCGCGGCCTGAGTTTCGGGAGTCACTTCGGATGCGTTCGGCGAGGACGAGATCGCATTTCCCAACGATTTTGCGTACCCGGCCGTGAGTATTCCGCCGAGAATCGACTGCATGATGGCGCCGCCCAGGTCGCGTTGCAGGTCCGAGGTTCCCGACGCCATACCAGCGCGGTGCACGGGAACGGATCCGGTCAGCGAACGCGATGCCGGTGTGCCGGCCAGACCGACGCCGATGCCGACAAGCGCATAGGCCAGCGCGACCTGCCAATACTGTGTGCTTTCGTTCCACAGGAACAGCGCGACGAACAAACCGAGAACCACGAACAGGTAGCCGGCGAGCAGCGTGACGCGGGCGCCGTACCTTTCGATCATGGTCGCCGAGCGCGGCGCAACGATCACCATCGCCAGCGCAGCCGGAATGATCGCCGCACCGGCTGCCAGCGTCGAGTACCCGAGGACGTTCTGCAGGAACTGCTGGCCGATGAACATCGCGCCCATGAGCGAACCGAACACGACCAACCCACCCACCGCCGCGACCCAGAAGGTCGGGCGCGCAGCTACGTGAAGATCGAACAGCGGATTGACCGCGCGTCGCTGTTGCAGGAAGAACCCGATACCCGCGACAACTGCTATCGCCCCGAGCACCAGAGCCAACGTGCCCGAACCCTTCACCGGCGCAAAGTTAATGGACAATACCAGCGCCCCGATGAAGACGATCGACACTATGCCGCCGAGGTGATCGACTCGCTCGGTCGTCTCGTTGACGTGAGCGGGAACCAACACCAGGGAACAGATCAGTGCCACAAGGGCCAAGGGAAGGGTGACGAAGAAGACCGAACCCCAGTGAAACTGCTCGAGCAGCGCCCCCGAGACGATCGGACCGAGTGCTGAAATCGCGCCACCGATTGCCGACCACATGGCAATCGCCTTGGTTCGTGCCGGTCCGGCCCACAACGCCGTGATGATTGCCAGCGTGGTCGGGAACGCCAGACCTGCCGAGACGCCTCCGACTATCCGAGCGAGGAACAGCACTTCGAAGTTCCCGGCGAATCCCGCCACGATCGACGCCGGAATGGACAGCGCCATGCCGGTGACCAGCAACATCTTGCGGCCGTATCGGTCTCCCAAGGCCCCCAGGTAGAGCACCGTTCCGGCCAGGCCCAGCGAGTAGCCGACCGCGATCAGGTTCAGTTGCGTCTGACTGGCGTCGAAAGCCCGCCCGATATCGGGCAAAGCGACATTCGCGACCGAGAGATTGAGGTTCGCGACCGCAGCGACCAGGATGAGCGTCCCCAGGACGAGGGTGGCTCGATCCGGTGAAGCGGACTTGATGTCACTCGCCATGCGCGTGCTCCCATCGAGGTGGGACCCGAACCTGGGAGTTATGTCCGGATCATCCCGAACTCAAGATAGAACCCTCGTCCGGCGCTCGCATAGTGAACGGGTCCCTATTCGGGCACAATTTCAGCCAGGACGCCCTCGGCGCTGCGGGCGGCGACCAGGCAGGCGCGCGAGGTGAACCTGTCGAAGAGCGGATGTCTGGACAACTCGCGCCATCTGCGGACAGCCGCCGTGGCCCGCGCACGCTGCACCTCCGGCGATTCTTCCGGTTCGCAGCCCAACCGGTCACTTGCCCGGATTCCGTAGCCGCCGATCAGTCTTTGCAGTTGTGCCAGGTCGTCGGGTGGCAGATCCGTGTGTACCGAACGAAGACGCCCGAGCAGGCGAAGTTCGTGAAAGCCGTGAACATCGGCAAGCAACCGTTGCGCCTCCGCCGCGATCTGATCGCCTTCCTCGCTCGGATCGGCTTCGAGGATTCTTCCCAGCGTCACCAGCGCCGTGTGCGATTTGAGCTGATCTGCCCGCTGCCCGAATTGAACGTCGATCACCTGACGCAGTTCGTCCAGGCCGCTGCGCTCCAACAATTCGGCCGCCAGGGACGGTGAATCGGTCGCCCCCAACTTGATCGACGTCACGGCGAGGCGAATTCCGAAGAGCCCGAACCGATCGGCCAATTGCGCCCGCATCGCCGCATCGACCGGCAGCGGACTGTCCTGCCTGGCAAAGCGATCCGCGGAGAGCAGTGCAAGGCTCAGATCCTCGGCCGGAACCTGCGCGAGCGCCGAGAAGGCCGCGAACTCGCTCTGCCTCATCGTCCGAGCAGCGAGCGCGAGTAGACCTGCCACCGGAACCACCGACTGGCACAGGCCGGTTCGCTCCAACTCCTCGGCGAATCGCGCCGCGACGTCCTTCGCCGAAGACAACGCGTCGAGCCTGCCTGCGCCGACCTCATCGGCACGCGAGAGCACTCCGATCACTCCGAGTGGCCCGGATTCTCCGCCCACGTGATCCGCGATCTTCCCGAGGAACTGCATGTCACTGGCGTTGAGAGCCCGCAAGAGGTAGACCACTGCATCCGCGCCCGGTGCCTCACCGTCGGGAACGAGCATGTCCCAGGTGCGGGCCGAGACCTCGGTCGAGAGCGACGAGGTGCCCGGTGTGTCGATGATCGTCGTACGAGCCAATGCCGAAGACGGCCAGTCGACGTCGATGCGGTCCACCGAGTCTGCGGTGTACTCGCCCAGATCGAACGTGAGCCTGCCGTCGCGGCGCGTCACCGGCACGTTGAACTCGGCACCGTTCTCGGCCGTCGCGGTCACCTGCGGCGTCGTCCCGTTCCGATACCAGGTGACGACGCGTGTGCATTCCGTCGCGTCGGTAGGCGCTATATCCTGTCCGACAAGCGAATTGAGCAGCGTCGACTTACCCGCTTTGAGGGAGCCGGCGAGCGCCACCCGGAGTGGCTCGTCGAGCCTGGCCGCACATTCTTCCAACTGGGCGCGCGTCTGCGGCTGATCGGCGTAGGCACGTCTGGCGTGGTCGATCAGGGCGTGTGCCGACTCCACTGCGGTCACGGTGGTCGTGGCATTCATGCGTTGGTCACCTTTGCCGAGGCAGGAGCGGGAGTTTCGCCGATCAGCGTTCCGGCAACGGCGTCGAGCTCCGCGACGACGCGCATGTCGGTCTCCAGACGCTTGATCCGAGCGGCATGTTCACTCGATTCCAACTGCGCGGCTTCCTGAGTGGCGCGGAGGGATTCGTTGATCGAGCGCAGCGCCTGCTCGGCGATGTCGGTGAAGTGATCCCGCAGGAGTCGCTGCACCAGGCGCAGGCGGTCCTTCGACTCCTTGCCCACCTGGAAGCTGACGTCGTCGGCAAACCGTCGGATGGCCGCTTTCGCCTCAGCGCGACGCTTGAGCACCTGAGCCTGCTTGTCTTCACGATAAGCCTTGGTGCCCAGCAGAACCCCGGCGCCGATGGAGATCGGGTTGACCAGAGCCATGCCCATCATCGTGGTGATCAAGCCGAACATGAGCACGCCGCCGTACGAGCCGCGCATGCCGACCAGGACTTTCTGAGTGATGCCGATTCGGCCGGATTCGAGGTCCGCCAATGCACCGACCGGTTCCAGGAAACCGTCGGTGTCGGCGACGTCGAGATGCGGGAGCGCGACGTCACCGGTCTCCGCAAAGTGCTGCGCCACAACTTCTGCCAGCCACTGTGCGCGATCATGCGCCCACACGAAGTTGTCACCGATCGCGGTGGCGATCTCCTGTTCGAGCCACTCCCCCACGACGTCCCAGTCCTTACCGGGATCGCCTTCGTCGACCGTCTCCTCGGCCTGGCGGGTCACCCGGCGCAACCGGTCCCGGAGGTCGTGATCGATGTCGGCGGCGAGGTCTGCGATGCCGTCACCGAGGCTCTGCTGCCACAGTGAGGTCTTCTTGTGCAGTTCCTCGGCCGCTGCCCGGGCACGCTGCAGTCCCGCGACCGCTGCCTGAGCGGTCGACGGATCCTTCAGCGCCGCAAGCTCACTGCCCATCTCCAACGTCAGATGCGCTGCCGCAGAACGCACATCCATCGCAACTGCGCGTCGAGTATTCGATTCGGCACGCGCAACGACGTTGTCCCGCAAGAACTGATAGAGGTCCAAGAATCCGGATTCCGCTTCGAGTTCCTTGTCCTCCAGCCTCAGCGCGTGCGAGCGCAGTACCGAGGAGATCGGAATGAGCGGCAGATCCAACCCGGCACGCTGGAGATGTCCGCGATCGGCGTCGAGGATCTGCCGCCAGTGCGGGTACAGATCGGTCTTGCTGATCAGCCCGGCTACCGCAGGACACAGATTGACGACCTGGCGGATGAATCCCAGCTCCGGTTCGGTGAACTCCTGGCTGGAGTCCGACAGCACCAACACTGCATCGGCCGCAGTGATCAATCCCAATGTTCCTGCAGCATGAGGATTTCCGTGACCGCCGACACCGGGAGTGTCGATCAGAACCAAACCGTCGGCCAACAGCGGACTGGGAACACCCACTTCCACACGCAGAACCTCACGCCCTTCGGCGCGAGGCGTGGCCGGGGTGATCCCCATCAGTTCCTCGAGCGGGAGGGGCACCCGAATGGGCGCCGCACCCGGATCGGCGAGAATCAGTTCGGCGACCGCGGTCTCCGCGTACTGAACTACCGTCGCCACGGCCGTGGTCTCGTCGTCACCGACCGAGCACACGTCGATGCCTAGCAGAGAATTGACGAACTGGCTCTTGCCCTGCTTGAGGGGTCCGACCACCACGATGCGAATACGCGGGTCGTTGACTCTCACCTGAGCGTTCTCGAGTCGGCGCACCAGATCCGTGCGCCCGAAATCCTTCGCCACGACGGCTGTTCGTTCGAGCAACGACGCCGTCGACGACGCGACGCGCGCCTTCCGGCTGCTTACCTGACTCGCTGAATCACTCATGAGCTACGTTGACCCGCAATTCTTCCCGACTCGAATATCCGGCCCTGCGAACGCATAGCGCGCGCAGGGCCGGATTTGTTACATCAGGTCATTTTGACCGATTTCAGTTCCTGCGTCAGCAGATCAGGGATGCAGGTGATCGACAACCGCAACCGGGTCGATGTGATCGACCGGCGCTGCAACCGAATCCTCGGCGAAGAGCGAGTGTTCGGTATCGGCGCTCAGACCCGAAGTGGAACCCGAACCGAAAGCATCGGTCGCATCGATCGACGACCACGGGTTCAGCGCACCGGTCAACGAACTCGTCAGGTCGGACACTCCGCTCACTGCTCCACCGAGGGATCCGCCCAGGTCAGCGACTCCGCCGCCGCCAACGGTACCGCCGCCGTCGACTGTGCCACCGGCAGCTGCGGCTGCGTCGGCACCGATCGAACCCGTCACGTCGGTGACTGCTCCGACAGCCCCGCCGAGCGATCCACCGAGATCGGTGATGCCGTTCAGTGCTCCGCCGAGCGACCCACCCAAACCGGCCGCAGCGTTCGTGGCCGCGTCGAGACCTGCTGTTGCGTCGAGACCTGCTGTTGCGTCCAGCGCGCCGCCCACAGTTGCTCCGAGGTCGCCGGTCACACCGCCGAGGTTCAGGCCTTCTGCCGCGATGCTTCCGAGGTCGACGGAAGGCAGTTCAGCGGAGATCGGGCCGAGGTTCACAGCGCCGAGGTCGACGGAGGGCAGGTCGGCACCGATCGAACCGGTGTCGATTCCGCCGAGGTTCAGTGCCGTGTCCAGCGCTCCACCGAGTGCACCTTCGGCACCGAGAACGCTGTCGAGAGAGCCCCCCAGCCCGAGGCCCGCGCCCAGCGCACCGTCCAGCGCGCCGGTCAGGTCCGTGCCCACGGAACCGACAGCACCCAAGCCGCCTGCACCTGCGAGGGCGGTGTCGAGAGCCGCAGCGACACCGGCTGCCAAGCCTGCTTCACCGCCCAGACCGAGTGCACCACCGAGGTCGATTCCGGTAAGTCCGCCTGCGCCCAGCGCTGCGTCGAGAGCGCCGCCGAGACCGCCCGCGAGCCCGGCATCGACGCCGAGTGCCGAACCGAGAACACCCTCGAGGGCCGTCGACAGATTCGCGCCTCCGCCCAGAGCTGCCGCGAGGTCTGCGCCGAGACCACCTTCGAGGTCGAGTGCTCCCCCGAGCAGTCCACCGAGTGCGCCACCCAGGTCGGCTCCGACCGTTCCGCCGGCACCGAGGGCGCCGGAGAGTGCCGCGCTGAGCTGCGCGCCGAGGTCTGCGCCGCCGCCGAGTACGGCGTCGAGGTCGAGTCCGCCGCCGAGACCCAGTGCTGCGTCGAGTGCGCCGCCCAATGCAGTTTCCAGACCGCCGCCGACGCCGAGTGCTCCGCCGAGGGCGCCACTCAGGGCAGCACCGAGATCGAGGCCGCCCGCGATATCGGTGAGAACGCTGACATCCGTGATCGCGCCGAGGACGCCACCGAGCGATGCACCCAGATCGGCGCCAATCGTGCCGCCGGCTCCCAGGACGCCCGAGAGCGCGCCGGACAATGCCGTGCTGAGGTCGCCTGTCAGAGCGCCGGCAAGATCCAGGCCGCCGCCGAGTGCAAGAGCGGATTCCAGTGCGCCGGTCAGGCTCGCGCCCAGTTCGCCGCCGATGTCAAGGAGACCGCTGAGGTCTGCTGCGCCGCCGAGGAGTCCACCGAGAGCCAGGCCGAGATCGGCTCCGAGGTCACCACCGATGGCGAATACGGGTGCGAGAGCTCCGCTGAGCCCTGCCGTCAGGTCGAGTCCGCCGACTGCGCCGATCGCGGCGTCGAGGGCTGCTCCCAGCTCCGCAGTCAGGCCGCCGGTCACACCGAGGGCGCCGCCCAGAGCCGCGCTGAGCTGTGCGCCCAGATCGAGAGCTCCTTCGAGATCGAGTGCGCCGCCCAAACCGAGACCGGCTTCGATCACAGCGCCGAATGCTGCGCCGAGTTCGGCACTGATCTCGCCACCGATGGCAAGCGCAGCGCTGAGGGCTGCTGCGAAGTCGCCGACCAGGTCGAACTGGCCGCCGAGGGCGCCTCCGACTCCGATTCCTGCACCGGCGCCGAGACCCAGGCTGCCGCCGAGGCCACCACCGAGACCACCGGTGAGTCCACCACCGAGACCACCGCCGAGTCCGAGACCGCCGCCGATTGCACCGGCAGCGGACGCACCGGCGTTGACGATCGCGGACAGGTCGGCGCCGCCACCGGCAAAGAGTCCGGACTCGGCGACCAGCGGAGCGACCGCGACGATGTCGGCGGGGCTGACGTCGCACAGACCGGCAGCATCGAGTGCCGCGGTCGGGTTGGCGCAGTAGTTGGCAGCTGCCTCGTCGTCACGAAGTAGCCCGAGGATGAATTCGAGTACGGCGTTCGTTGCCATGGCGGGTTCTCCTGAAGTTCGTTGACCGGGTTGTTGCCGGTGGGTAGTTGCCGGTGGTCCGGAAACTGGTGCGCTGCCAGAGGTAGCGAGTGGAATCAACGCTAAGAACTTTTGCGACTGGGGCCAACGGGGAGCACCCCCCTCTTCTCCAGGGACAGGTGGGGAAGCCCCCCATTGGGCTACGCCCGGTCGGAATAGGGGATTTGCCCCGATTAGGGGATCGGTCCCCTACTTCGTCGCGACGCCTCCGATCCGGTAACGATCTAGGTCCTGAAACCGACATCGCAGACAACCGCGACAGTCCTTCTGTCGCCCACGACCAGGGGAGTTCGTTCATGGCGGCAGGGCTCGGCATCAGCATCGGTTCGGCCACTCTCGTAGCTGTCACCGACGGCTCGACCGGTGAAACGCAACAGGTCCGCTTACCCAGTGCGCTGCAATTGGACGACGGATCCGTCATCACCGGATTTGTCGAGCGCGTCGGGGACCCGATTCCGATACTTGCCGCCGACGGTACCGAGTACCGCGGCGAGGCTCTCGCGGCGACAGCGGTCGGCGCACTGGTAGACCAGGCCGGCGGTAACGAAGGGCCAACTGTCGTCCTGGCTCACCCGGTGGGGTGGAACCGCCACACAGCACGCACCATGGAGTCCGCTCTGGACGACGCCGGAATTCACGGGGCGACTCTCGTCGCCGAACCCGCAGCCGTCATGGCGTGGCTCGCCGCTTCCGGAACTGTCGTCAGCGACGGTCTGACCGTCGTCTACGACCTCGGTGCTCGCTCGCTCGACGTCACGATGATGTCCACGACCGACGGACGAAGCGAGATATTCGGTAAGCCGCTGCGCAGCGAGGACATCGGCGGCGACGAATTCGATCACCTCGTCACCGTTCACCTGCTCGATGCGGTTTCCGACCAGTTCGCAACCCTTGATCCCTTTGCACCCGAGACGATTGCAGCGCTGGAAACTCTGCGCGAGCATGCCCGCGCAGCCAAGGAGGAACTTTCCACCGAGACGGAAACCGTTGCCCGCGTGGCGCTTCCCGGTGCCGTCAGCGACGTTCGACTCGTTCGTTCCGAACTCGAAGATCTGATCCGGCCCGCCCTCACCGAATCGGTGGCATTGGTTCGCGAAAGCTTGCGATCTGCCGGCGTCGAGTCCAGTGACGTCAATCAGGTTGTCCTGGCCGGCGGAAGCTCGTCCATTCCCCTTGTCGCCGAACTACTGTCGGCGGAGCTTCGTGTCCCGGTGATCGCCGACGCCGATCCAGCGTCGTGCGCGGCGTCCGGCGCCGCGGCCCTCGCACTCGACGCCAGAGACTCGCAAGTGCCGGCCGCTGCCACTGCAGTGATTCCCGCCGAGCCGTCTCGCAAGCCCGCACCGGTTCCCGCCTTCTCCACTCCGTTGCTTGCCGAGCCGACCGAAGAAGAGAACACGGCGACTCGACGCTCGTCGAGGGTCGGCGTCGTTGCTGCAGTGGTGGGAGCATTCATCGTGCTCGCCGCAGGCGGGCTCGGAATCGGAACTGCCATGGACAAGATCAACGTTCCGTCCAGTTCGGCGAACACCACCAGCGAGTCCACCTCCTCGACCGCTTCGACCACCGCGGGCTCTACTCCCGGCAGCACCACGGCAGCGGAAGCGGCAGGCACCGGATCCACGACTGCGAACAACGGCACTCAAAGCAATCAGCCCGGTTCTCCTGCTGCCGCAGGCGGCTCGACGACGGCGCCGGGGGCAGTTCCGGTTGCCGGCGCACCGGCGGGATCCTCGCCCGCACCGGGCGAGACCGCTCCGTCGGCGCCTGCACCTGCCGCACCCGGCGCCCCGGCGCCCGCACCTGCTCCCGCCCCGGCACCAGCACCCGCACCCGCGCCTGGAGCCGGCGTCGGGACCGGTGTCGGTGACGCTGCGACCGGCATCGGAAACGGAGTCGGCGGTCTGGTCGACGGTGTCGGCAACGGAGTCGGCGGCGTGGTCGGAGGTCTCGGTAACGTCGTCGGTGGTGTCGGAAACGTGGTCGGTGGTGTCGTCGGCGGCGTCACCGCACCGATCCGCTGACCGGCGGTCTTTCGATGAACCGTGACAACGGCACCGAATCGTCGTTCATCGCAGGACTTTTGCGAGACGTCGACCTGACTGCATCGCCACTGCGCCTGTTCGTCACCGGGACCGATGCCAGCGCTCGGCCCCAAGTGACGAGGGTTGTACGGAAGCGAATCGAATCGGGTGACAAGCCCGTGGTCACCGCAGTCACGCATGACGTCCCCGCCGACGCGATTGTGGTGATCGCGGACGCGCAAGCTCTGACCTCCGATGAAATCCGTGCCCTGAAAGAGCTTGTCCAACGTGACGACCTCGGAGTTGTCGTAGCCTCCGATCGGATCGATCCACCACTCGCACCGATCTACTCGAACATCTCGAGTTTCGGCACCGTGTTGCATCTGAACCCGTTGAACCGAAACGATATTCGGAAGATCGCGGCCGAGCGAAGAGTCCCGCTCGACGACCGCGCCGTGGTGGCGCTCGAGCATCTGTCCGGTGGTTCCTTCGGGGCGATCGAAGCGTACTTCGCCGCCGCCTCGGCAGGCCGCCTGGAAATGCCGAACGCCATACGCACACACATCCTCCACCAGGTCACCGCTCTGCATCCGATCGAGCGCGAGATCCTCGAAGTTTCACTCGCCGTCCCGGACATCGACGCCTTCGAGCTCGATCTGGGACAGGAGAAGTTCAGCCTCACAGCTGCATTCGACCGGGCACTGGCGACCGGACTGTTCGGTTCGCGATCACCACTCGTCGCGAGCGTACTCGCCGAGTCGACGAGCACCGGGCGTATCCGCAGCGAGCTGATCAGAATCGTCGAATCACGCGCACACACGAGAACCCTCGATATCGACACAGCACGAAGACTTTTCGACTCCGGAATCCGCCACCGCGATCTCACGGGTGTACTACGAGACGCCGTCGAGGCGAGCACGCCGGCGGTCGCGGCAGATCTCTTTCGCCGCGTGAATTCGATCGAGCCTCTCGGCGTGGCCGACACGCTGCTGTACGCCCAGGTCTCGGCTCGCAGTGGTGACCTCGACACTGCCTGCCGTCTGGCCGATTCCGTCATCGCCGCACCCGATCTCGACGACGCGAGATTGGCTGCGGCGGTGCGAATCCGCGCAGCTTCGTCCGCAGCATGCGGCCAACTCGGCGCCGCTGCAGATCTCTACACCTGGCTGGGGCCAGGGCGCACCGGAAACGAATCCCCCTTCGCCGCAATCACTTTCCTCGGCATCGGCAAGGTCGATGACGCGAACGCCGCGCTCACCGGACACACAGGATCACCGTCGAGCTCGACGGTCGGCGCTACCACACTGGCCAACGGACTGATGCAATCGGTCACCGGGAGCGCGCCGAGTGCGCTCAACACGATGTCGCGCGCACTCTCGCTCCCCGGCGGAGCCGACACATCTGAATTCCAGCCTGATTCCGCCCCGGCGCTGGTAGCTCTCGCACTCCTGCACAACGGCGCCCATGAACGGGCCGCCGCTGTCGTCACGGCCGCGATCGCCGCCGACGACGCAAGCAGCCACACGTGGGCGCGACTTCACCTCCTCGGCGCCTGGATCGCGATGGTCCGCGGGCAGGACGCGATTCTCGAAGACCTACCGCAGGAGGTAGTCCGCGGCCCCCTCCGTGAGCGTGACGCACTGTTTCTGCATGCTCTGATCGTGGGTCTCGCTCGGCGTTCCGGCGATCTCGCCCAGCTGCGTCGAGCTTGGTCGGGCGCGGCAGGCACCCTCTCGTCCTGCAGCGTTGATCTGTTCAATCTGCTTCCTATCGGCGAACTGTGGCTCGCGGCAGTACGGCTCGAGGAGACCGAGCAGGTCGAGCATCTCGTCGACGACGCGCGCTCACTCCTCCGCGCGCTCGGCGAGCCGCCGCTGTGGTCGTCGCCGCTGCATTGGTACGGCGTCCAGGCGTCGATCCTCTCGCAGTCGCCGGCCGATCTCCTCCCACACGCCCATACACTCGCCGAATCAGCCAAAACTCACACTTACGCAGCCGGTTTGGCGATCGCCGGACGCCAGTGGCTCCTACTCATGCAAGGCAACGTCGACGCAGACGGTGTCGAAGCCGCCGCACGAACGCTCAGTCGGATCGGACTCCCGTGGGACGCCGCTCGCCTCGCCGGCGAAGCAGCGCTGCGCACCCCGGACACCAGATCGGCCACGGCACTGCTCCACGTTGCGCGCTCGCTACGCACAACGTCGACGGCCGAGACAAGTGCAACCGATACCGCCACAAGTGCGGCGCCACCGTCGGTGTTGACCGAGCGCGAACAAGAAGTTGCCGAACTCGTCGTCGTCGGACTGACGTATCGGGAAATCGGCGAACGCCTCTACATCTCCGCTAAAACCGTCGAGCACCATGTCGCACGCATCAAGCGGCGCGTCGGGGCGCAGTCTCGTTCGGAACTGCTCACCATCCTTCGCAGCATGACACCGTCGAACAAGTAGTTAGCTGCATGTTGTCCAGAGGGTTGCGTATATCCGTTTAAGTGATAGTTTTCACAGCAATCAGGACATGCCTGCCGAGCAAAGTTCGGTAACTGTGAAACGGGGATCGCTATGAAGTGGGGAGTCGGACTCGCCGTCGGCAACAAACGAAGCATTGCTGCGATCGCGAGACCTGACTCGGAGTTGGTGACCCTCGAACGCGAATCGGTTCTGCACCACGCCCCCGACGGCACCGTGCAGCTAGGCGGAACCGCGGCGGGGTCCACCGGGTTGCGCGGGTTCCTCGACAGGGTCGGCACCGACGATACCGACAACTTCTCCGAGCACATGACGCGAGGGGAGGAACTGGTAGCGACAGCAATGTATTGCCTGGTCAAGGAAGTCCGAACACTCACCGATCAGAACCTGAACATCTCTGCGGTGATCCCCGCGGGTTGGTCGAGCGATTCCGTCGACGTACTGCGCGGCGCACTCGACAGCATGAATCTCGACGGCGTCGAACTGATTTCAGAAGATGAAGCCTCTGCGGCTTGGCTCGCGGATCCGCACGCCGACGACCGTGCTGCTCGCGGAGCCGCAGCGTTGGCCGCACCCTTCTCGATCACCTCTACCTGTCCCGAACCCCAGCCAACCGATTTTGAGCCAGAAGACACCCCCGCAGAGTTTCCGCCGTTCGTTCTGATCGAACCGGAGCCGGAATCCGGCGTGGAGGCACCGGTCACGAAAGAACCGAGCATCGACGGTTGGCTGAATCGCCAGTGGCGGTCGGAGCGCCGACCGATCATCGCCGCAGCAGCCGCCGCAGTCTTTCTGACGGTGTCGGGTTGCGCGGCCGCGGTCATCATCGGACACACTCCGACCATTTCAGCACCCAGGATTCTCGACGCACAATCTTCCCTGTCCCCCGGGACGGACACAGCTGCCACCCCGACGAGTTCATCCGGGACAGGCACGCAATCAGCGACCTCACCCCCACCGGAAGTACCCGCTCTCGGCGCGCAGCCGACGGCGCAGTCGTGGGCATCCGAAGCGGAATCGACCTCATCCGAATCCCAGCCCATTCCGGTGAGTCCGGGCACCGGTACAGAGAAATCCACTACGGCGAACGTCCCCGCGCAACAGGGATCGCCGATCACCATCCAGATCGATCCCCTTCGGATCGAGAACCTGCCGCCGGTCGTCGGACCGCTGGATCCGGTCGATCCGGATACCCCGGACACTCCCGCCGTGACCGCCCCCACTGATACACAGACAACGCCGACGCAGCCGTCCAACCCGACCGACACAACCGATCCGGTGGTTCCGAATCCCGACATGCCCGTCATGCCATTGGCCCCGAGACCCGGAATGCCAAGTTAGACAGAATAATTCGACTTGCCGACAATAGGCACATATTCCTCGTCGAAACTTTTCCCCTATGGTGGGTGCGGTACCTACCGGCTCGGTGCCGGGGACTTGAAGGGATTTCATGCGTAACTCGTTGGCGATCCGCACCGCTGTGGTCGGCGCCTCGGCACTACTGCTCGCAGCTCCATTCACCACGACGGCATCGGCAGAGCCCGCCTCCGACACGCATGTCGAACAGCTCGGGGCAGATCAGCTTCCGGCTGAGCTGATCGAAGCGATCACACGCGATCTGAAGATCTCCCCACAGGAGTATCTGGACCGCGCTGCCAAAGCTCAGGAACTCGGTGCATACGCCCAGGAATTCAAGTCCGCGCGCCCTGGCGACTACGCCGGCTCGTGGATGGGACTCGACGGTCAACCCGTCGTAGCCGTCACCACCACCGAAGCTGCACGCATCGCGGCCGACGACGGTTACCGCACGCACGTCGCCCCCGTCTCCGCCGACACCCTCGAGAAGACGCTGGCCGACGTCAACGGATGGATTGCCGGGCTGCCCAAGGAAATCTCACGCGCAGTCAATTCGGCGACTATCGACGTCCTGAACAACCAGGTCGTCATCGACGTCGCGAACAGCCCCGTCGGGCAGGCGCTCAATCTTCCGACCCTGCTCGAGAACACCAAGATCGTTCTCAGCCCGGACGGTGGCGGATCGGTTGATCCCGGAGCACTCGGCGGCGACACCTACATCACGTCGACAGGCCCCATTCGCGAGACACCGACCGAGAACATCTCGGTCTGCTCGTTCGGGTTCAACGCCGTCGACGATCAGAACAATGCTCTCAATATCAGTGCCGGACACTGCAATCCGGCCGAGGGTTCGAAGTCGCCCGTCTACCTGCCGAATCACGCGAACGTCGACGACAGTCAGTTGATCGGAGCATTCTCACAGTCTTCCGTCGGCAACAACGCCGGCGATCTCGATTACTCGGTCATCAAGTTCGACCAGTCCGGCATCGACGCGGGCCTCGACCGTGCTGCCGTCCGCGGTGCCAACGGGACCACCCTCGCGATCACCGGAACAGCACGTCCCGTGATCGGCGCTCCCATCTGCAAGTCCGGCCAGACGTCGTCCTTCACCTGTGGTGTCGTGGCAGCCGATCGCGTCGAAACTCAACTGGTCATGGCGGACGGTGATTCACGAACCGTTCGCGGATTCGCCGGCACCGCGTGCACCCTCGCCGGGGACAGTGGCGGCGCCATCGTCTCCGGAACCTTGGCTCTGGGCATCACCAGCGGCTCCAACAGCAGCGGAGCACCCAGTTGCAACGAAGCGAACCTGGTACTGGCGACCTCCGGTGGAACCTCGAATCTGGGTATTCCGGTCGGAGACATCCTCGACGCGGCGGATCGCGCTTCCGGTGGCGGTGTCGGTGCCGGAATCCGCGTCCGCACTGCAGGTTGACCAACCACTGATTCACGCACTGTGCCCGCCGATCCGTTTCGCGATCGGCGGGCACAGTGCTGTTGTCGGTCGGGGTCAGCGCTGTCTGCTCATGTAACGGGTGGGAATAGCGCGTTCGAACCCATATAGTCATGGTCGACTGTGATCGGCTCACCACAAGTCCGTGAGCCGTATCCGTGTGCTCCCAGGGGGGTGGTACGCGGTCAACGAAGTGGAAAGGCCCACATGCGAAGCTCCATCGCACGTCGCGCCGCAGTGTTCGGTTCGGCCGCGCTGCTGCTCCTCGGACCGATCACCGCGGTCGCGAACGCAGAACCGAACGAATCCGGGGTATCCGATCAGGCAGCCCATCTGCCCGTCGAACTCGCCGAAGCCCTACAGCACGACTTGGCGCTGACGCCCGACCAGTTCGTCTCGCGTTCCGAACTCGCGCAGAAGCTCGCGGAGTTCGCCGCCATCGCGCGCGTCCAGTTTCCCGACTCTTTTGCCGGAGTGTGGCTCGACGACCTCGGTAAGGGCGTAGTCGCTCTCGCTGACGGTCGAGACAAGGATGCTGCCCGCGAGGCCGCCGAGAAGGCCGGTTTCGAGGTCAAGGACGTCGCGCAGAGCGAGCAGGCTCTGCAAAGTCAACTCTCGGCACTCAACACCTGGCTCGATTCGCAGCCTGCCGAGGTCGCAGACCTCGTGCGTGGCATTGCCGTCGACGTCGTCGGCAACGGAGTCGCCCTCACCGCCGATCCTGCCGCCGGCATCGAATTGCCTGAGTTCCTGAAGCGGACCGTCGTCCATACCGCTGCTCCGCTACTGGTTCCCCCGATCGTCGCGGACCTCATCCCCGCAACCGGATCCGCAACCGGCGACGCCGCACTGGGCGGAGACGCCTTCGGCGCAACCTCCGGTAACACTGGACTGCGTTGTTCGTTCGGCTTCAACGGCACCGACGGTTCAGGGCGCACGGTCAACATCAGCGCCGGTCACTGTGATCCCAATCGCGCCGCTGCCGGCACCTCGAACTCCAGCCAGGTCTTCCCGATGGTGAACAACCAGACCGGGCCCCGCGTCGGGTACTTCGCCAAGAGCAGCTTCGACGGGCGCGACTACTCGATCATCAACATCGACGACAACGCGAAGTACCGCTTCGAGAACAACAGCGTGCGGGTCCCGTTCAACCGCTCGGTCAACATCACCGGTACCGCCGATCCTGTCGTGGGCGCCCCGGTCTGCAAGGCAGGATCGACCACGGGCTTCAGCTGCGGCGTCGTCACCGGCGTCAACCGCGTCGCAAAGGTTTTGGATCACACCCTCGACAACGGCTTCACCACCAACATCTGCGTCCTGCAGGGTGACAGCGGTGGCCCGATCGTCTCCGGAACATTGGCAGTGGGCATCACGAGTGCGTCCAACGTCGCCACCTCTCCCCTGTGCGAGATCGCTCAGGCAGAGACACTGTTCGGGCAAGAAGCCCCGACCCAGTACGCGACGCCGATCAACGACATCCTCGCCGCCAACCCAGGCCTGAAGGTTCGCGACTACTGATCACACGCATTCCTCGAGACAGCAAAACGGGCGCCACACCTTCTGAAGGTGTGGCGCCCGTTTCGGCGTTCGTGACGTTCTACTGGAAGAGAGTTGTTCCAGCCGGAGCGTTCAGAACCTTGATCAGGTCCAAGCCCGCGACGACGGCGGTTCCGCCGCCGGCGAGGATGGTACCGGCGACTCCACCGATACCGGCCCCTGTGACCATGCCGGGCAGGCAGCCGACGACCAGGCCGGGCAGACCCACGATGCAACCGATGACCGCCCCGACGATCGTGCCGGTGAGGCTACCGATCTGCGTGGCAAGCCCGAGCTGTGACTGGAACTTCTCGATTGCCTTCTGATCCTCGTCAGGCGAAGCAACCGGGGTGAACTCGGCAGCGACCGGCTTCGGCTTGGAGCTGGCCGGGTCCAGGTTCGGCTTGAGGGTGAGGGTCTTGCCGTCCTCACTGACGGTCTCGTCGAACGGGAACTGAACGTCGCCGAGGTTGAACGCGAGCGGAAGGCTCACGAGAGTTGCGCCCTGGCTGTTCTGCAAGTCGACGTGAGTTCCGTCGCCCGAGACCCGGAATGCTCCGGCGTCGATGGTGGTGACAACGGCCTGGTCGACGACCTCGGCGGTGTACGAAACGTCGGGTGACGTCTCCGGAGCTGCGTAAGAAGTACCTGCAGCGATGCCCGTAGCGGCAATGGTCATCGCTGCGACGGCCGCAGCTTTTCGAATGAACATTTTTGATCCTCCCCGGGATCGGGCGGGCGTCAGTCGATGACTCACACCACCCGTTTCCCCTGTGCGTGACGGGCGTAACGATAACAGCCGGTCGGTTGTTCTCACCTGCTCGGAACCCGACTTAGGGCTGCCTGACAGATGGACACCTGACGGGCACCGCCTAACGTGACGACCAGACATGTCTGCGTCTGGCCCAGCCCGTCCGACGCAGAAGATCGATCTCTCCAGGCCACGAGCGGTTACCAGCCGGTACCTACAGGCTGGTAATGCTAGTTACTGGCGGGTAACATAACGCAGGTTAGTATCAGTGGGCTGTCCCGAGGTGGCCGACGCGTCGCCCTGAAACGAAAGGCCGCGACATGAATGCCCTGACGATTACGTTGGGCACGATTGGTGCTCTGCTGAGCTTGGTGTGTTGGTACATCTTCCTCTCAGGCGCGCTGAGGATGTTCAACACCGTGCGCATCGGCCAGTCGGCACCCGATCGATGGCGCCCGTTCTTCCCTCGCTTCAAGCAGATGATCATCGAGTTCATCGCGCACACGCGCATGAACAAGTTCCGCAGCGTCGGCTGGGCCCACTGGCTCGTCATGGTCGGCTTCCTCGGTGGGTTCCTGCTGTGGTTCGAGGCCTACGGCCAGACGTTCAACCCCGAGTTCCACTGGCCCATCTTCGGTAACACGTGGGCGTGGCACCTGTGGGACGAGATCCTCGGCCTGGGCACCGTCATCGGTATCACCACGCTGATCGTGATCCGTCAGCTCAACCACCCGCGTCTGCCCGCGCGCCTGTCCCGTTTCGGCGGCTCCAACTTCAAGGCTGCCTACGTCATCGAAGGCATCGTCCTGCTCGAGGGCCTGGGCATGATCATGGTCAAGGCAGGCAAGATCGCGACCTACGGTCACGCCAACCCGTGGACCGACTTCTTCACCATGCAGGTCGCGAAACTGCTTCCCGCCAGCCCCGTCATGATCTCGGTGTTCGCATTCGTGAAGCTGATGACCGGCATGATCTGGCTCGCGATCGTGGGCCGCAACATAACCTGGGGCGTCGCGTGGCACCGCTTCTCGGCGTTCTTCAACATCTACTTCAAGCGTGAAGACGACGGCACCGTCGCCCTCGGCGCGGCAAAGCCCATGATGTCCAAGGGCAAAGTCCTGACGATGGAGAACGTCGACCCCGACACCGACACTCTCGGCGCCGGAAACATCGAAGACTTCTCCTGGAAGGGCTGGCTCGACTTCACCACCTGCACCGAGTGCGGTCGTTGCCAGTCCCAGTGCCCCGCGTGGAACACCGGAAAGCCGCTCTCGCCCAAGCTGCTCATCATGTCGCTGCGTGACCACGGCTACGCCAAGGCCCCGTACCTGCTCGCTGGTGGACGCAAGGACATGGGCGGCGACGAGATCGGTCTCGTCGACAGCGAAGGCAATGTCAAGGAAGGCGCCCTCGCAGCCATCCCCGAGGCGGCACGCCTCGAGGCCGACCGCAAGCTCGTCGGTGAAACCGTCGAAGGCGAGATGGCCCCGGTCATCGACGCCGAAACCTTGTGGAGCTGCACCAACTGCGGCGCCTGCGTCGAACAGTGCCCCGTCGACATCGAACACGTCGACCACATCATCGACATGCGTCGCTACCAGGTCCTGATCGAATCGGAGTTCCCCTCCGAGCTCGCCGGCCTGTTCAAGAACCTCGAGAACAAGGGCAACCCCTGGGGTCAGAACTCCAAGGACCGTCTCAACTGGATCAACGAGATGGACTTCGAGATCCCTGTCTTCGGCAAGGACGCCGACAGCTTCGAGGACTACGAGTACCTCTTCTGGGTCGGCTGCGCCGGCGCCTACGAAGACCGTGCCAAGAAGACCACCAAGGCTGTCGCCGAACTCCTCGCCACCGCGGGAGTGAAGTTCATGGTCCTCGGCGCCGACGAAACCTGCACCGGCGACTCCGCACGTCGTGCCGGCAACGAGTTCTTGTTCCAGCAGCTCGCGATGCAGAACATCGAGATGCTCAATTCGGTCTTCGACGGTATCGAGCAGAAGAAGCGCAAGATCGTCGTCACCTGTGCGCACTGCTTCAACGCCCTCGGCAACGAGTACCCGGAGGTGGGCGGCGACTACGAGGTCGTGCACCACACTCAGCTGCTCAACCGTCTGGTGCGCCAGAAGAAGCTGATCCCGGTTGCGTCCGTGAGCGAAGACGTCACCTACCACGACCCGTGCTTCCTCGGACGCCACAACAAGGTTTACGACGCTCCCCGTGAACTCATGGAAGCCTCAGGCTCCAAGCTCGTCGAAATGCCGCGTCACGGCGAACGTTCCATGTGCTGTGGTGCCGGTGGTGCTCGCATGTGGATGGAAGAGAACATCGGCAAGCGCATCAACGTCGACCGCGTCGACGAAGCGCTCTCCACCAACCCCAAGAAGATCGCCACGGGTTGCCCGTTCTGCCGCGTCATGCTCACCGACGGCGTCACTGCCCGCCAGGAGCAAGGCCAGGGCGAAGGCGTCGAGGTCGTCGATGTCGCGCAGCTGATGCTGAACTCCGTCACTCGTCTCGATCCCGCCCAGCTCGGCGAGAACATCAAAGTGATCCCGCGCGAGAAGGCACCGGTCGCTGCTGAGGCAAAGGCTGAGACCGACGAGCAGGATCGGGTCGCCGAAGTCGAGGAAGCTGCCGCGACTCCCGAAGCCAAGGCTGCACCGGCAGGCAAGGGTCTGGCCATGAAGGGACTCGCCAAAGCACCAGGTGCGAAAGCTCCCGGCGCCAAGGCACCAGGCAAGGGGCTCGGAATGGCCGGCGGGGCAAAGGCTCCCGGCGCCAAGAAAGCGGCTCCCGCCGCAAGCGCGGAAGCTCCCGCTGACGAAGCTGCTGCACCGGCAGCACCTGTCGCAAAGCCCAAGGGTCTCGGCTTGGCAGGCGGGGCCAAGGCTCCCGGCGGCAAGGGACTGCAGATGAAGGGCGCCGCCAAGGCACCCGGAGCAAAGGCCGCTGCCGCGCCGGCAGCGGAAGCTCCGGCTGCTGAGGCTGCTGCACCCGTCGCCAAGCCGAAGGGTCTGGGCCTGGCGTCCGGCGCCAAGGCACCCGGCGGCAAGGGACTGCAGATGAAGGGTGGGGCCAAGGCTCCTGGTGCAAAGGCTGCTCCTGCTTCTGAAGCACCTGCTGCTGCTCCGGCAGAGGCTCTGGCAGAGGCTCCGGCTGCACCGGCAGAGGCTCCGGCCGCCGAGGCGGAAGCCCCGAAGGCTCCGCCTGCTGCCAAGGCCGGCGGACTCGGATTCAAGTCGGGCGCAAAGGCTCCCGGTGCCCGGAAGGCAGCTCCCGCTGCGGCCCCGGCGCCGGCTGCAGAGGCCCCGGCTCCCGAGGCCGAACCTGTGAAGGCAGAACCCGCTGAAGCGCCTGCTGAGGCGTCCGCACCCGCGGAAGCTCCGGCGCCTGCTGCCGCGCCGCCCGCCCCCAAGGCAGGCGGACTCGGATTCAAGGCCGGCGCGAAGGCTCCTGGCCGCAAGAAGTAAGCGCACCACACGCGAATGCCCTCACCGTCACGGTGAGGGCATTCGTGTTTGTGCGGGAGCCTTTGCCGACCGAGCACCCTTTCCCTCGACCCGACACACCGTCCAGCACACGGAAACCGGTGCTCGCCCTGTGCAAGTGGTGCTCACTCCCCCGCCAACTCGAGGCCGGCGTGTCAATCGGCGACAAGCATCACCGCACCGCGCGCACGCCCGACGCCCCTTTCCTGCTGCCGGCCGATGACGTATCGTCCCGGAGCGATGCCGGTCGCGCCGTGCTCCGGGTGGATGAGGTACGCGGTCACTCGGGCGTCGAGCATGCCGAGTGCAAGGCCCCGAGCATCTTTCACCGGCGTCGACCACGTGCACTCCCCTTCGTCTGCAACCAGACTGTGGGGGTTCCCTCCCGCCGCACTTCGCAGCAGTTCCACGCCGGAGAGCGGCACTCTCACAGAGCGTGTCCATGGCAGAGGCGCCACGATATTTGCGAGCAGCGAAAACGGGACCACGATGAGATCGCCTTGCGCCTGAAGTCCGTCGATCACAGGAATGGACACTTCCTGGTCCAGGTAGTCGAAGACATCCAGGCCGGTGAGGGTGGTGAGAGCGGACAAGGTCATGTTCGAGTTCATAAGTATCTCCCAGGGTTTGAGGATTGAGGGTAGAGGGTTCGGGATTCAGGTTCGACGAACGAGACGGGAATAGTCGGTACCGGTGATGCCGTAAGTCCATCCGGCGGCATCCAACGCGGAGGTAAACCATCCGGGTACGTGAAGGCCGTATCGACGCCGATGCCCGTCGCGTTCGAGAGAACCGTTGACCGCGAGGAGAATCCGTCCACTTCGACCCCAGCCCTCCGGCGACGCGTAGAGCTGCAGCAGGCAACCGGCGTTACCGGGATCGTCGGTTTGGTCGACCAGTGTCAGGCCCGCCAGCTCGATGTAGGAATCCCAGCCGATCCGCTCGATTGCACATCGACGGATCTCGACGTTGCGCTCGTGCGCGATGCGTTCGGCGGTGGGGTCGAGCACTACCCACTCTGGAACGATCGCTCCGTGTAGAACGAACGCCGTTGTACCGTCTACGAATTCGATTGCGGGGGAATCAGAATGATGCAAGCGCCGTGCTCCCTGCGCGCTGCCCGGAATCGGTTCGGCATGTAAGGCGGTGGGTCGTTCCGCCATGATGCACACGTCGTCGAACGCCCACCACCACCCGGTCGAGTCGGCCAGTGCGGTCTGCACGTCGAGGAGTTCACGGTCTTCCGAGCGGAAAGTCGCAAGACCGAATCGATGACATGTGTCGTAGTACGCGATTCGATGTGCGTCCTGCTGCCCGTACCAGGTCACTTCCCCGGCCACCGGAGTCGACATCGTTCGTATCGCAGCTGCGACGCCGTCGAACAGCGTGGTGTGCAACGATTCCCAAATGGACGCCCTGATCAGGCGCTCCCCCTGCCGGCGTTCCATCTGCCAGCCAGTTCTCCGACATTCGATTCGCGCGTCCATGCGTCGGCGCGAAGCCGCAAACATGCTCGCGATATACCCGGAAGCGCAGTCGAGGCCGGTGCCGTCCAATGACATCTTGGTCGACAGTCCTTCGGTGACGATCAGGTCCGAACCAGCAGACGGCGACGGGACCCAGACGAACTCCGGTTTCGGGAGCCCGGAGCGTCGATACAGTTGCGCGACAGAGGCTTCTGCGGTGTTTCGATCAGCAGGACGAGTACACAATCCGCGCTCGAGCCACACGTCGCGGATCTTTTCCAGGGCCAGACTGTCTTCATCGAAGAGATTGAAGTTCTCGGGCAATGTCGCTCGATGTGATGCCGACGAGCGAATCGGTGCGGCGCTCACGCGACGGTGGCGGTGTCCGCCTTTCCTGTAGTCATAGCTGAACAGCCTGGCACGCGAACGATCCGGACGCAAGGGTTTCCTAGAGCGCGACAGCGGGAACCTGCCACCGTTTCCCCATACCGAACACCCTCTCCAGCGACGCGAAACCGGTTCGAACTGTGGACAAGTGGTGTTCACTCACGGCTATCCACACCCCCGGGGTCACGGCTTCCTTTCCATCGCCGGGCGCAGCAAGATCGATCGACATGGGGGAACAGACACATATCATCCGCAGGCCGGACCAACTGTCGATCGGTCGCACCGATGCCGAGATCCGACAGGCCTGCGCTAGTGGAACCTGGGCCAGAATCCATCGTGGTGCGTACGTGGACAGCGGCCACCTGTCCCGCCTCGACGCATACGGACGACATCGATTGCGGGCAGAGGCCGTGGCCTGCGCCGCTTCACCCTGTGCCACTGTCAGCCACGTCTCGGCTGCGGTTCTGCACGGTTTCGAACTCTGGAACACTCCGCTCGAGGTCGTTCACCTGTCCCGGAACCGGCGAGGTGGTGGCCGAAAGTCCGCTCGACGTCACGTGCACTCGACATGGCTGGCGGACAACGAGATCACCGAAGTCGATGGGCTGCGCGTCACGACTCCGGCACGAACTGTTGCGGATCTCGCGAGGACACTCACTTTCGAACAGGCTCTCGTCGTGGGCAATTCAGCGTTGCACCGTTCAAGGTTGACCAAGGACGCGGTTGCAGCCTCGCTGGCACTCAGCCCGAACCATCCGCGCCATCGACATGCGCTCCACGCGCTCACCGCGATGGACTCCCGCATCGAAAGCGTCGGTGAATCACGGAGCCTCGCATTGTTCCTGCACGAACACCTGCCACTCCCCGAACCCCAGGTCGACATCCACGACGCCCGAGGGTTCGCCGGCCGCGTCGACTTCCTGTGGCGTGAGCAGCGCACCATCGGAGAGTTCGACGGCCGCGTCAAGTACGGCCGACTGGTGCCCGCCGGTCGCAGCCCCGAGGACGCGCTCTGGAACGAGAAGCTCCGCGAAGACCGACTCCGTGACGCAGGGTGGGAGGTCGCGAGGTGGACGTGGGCCGACCTGTCGACCCCGTCACTGGTGGCAAGTCGGATCCTGGCGGCCTTCGCGCGCAGCCACGGGGCCGTCAGCTACTGATCACAGGCTTCCACAGCTCGATCGTCGGAATGCCGGGTGGAGTGAATCCGAGCACCTGCCCGTAGAAGGACAGCTCGGCGTTGCGCGAGCTGATGATGGTCGACTGCTTGCGGAATCCGTGAGATTCACCCTCGTAGGCCAGGTACGCGTGCGGAATGCCCTTGGCCACCAGAGCATCCCGGAATCGCTCCGCCTGCGAGGGTGGCACGATCGGATCGTCGAGACCCTGGAGAAGCAACACCGGGCAGTTCAACCCGTCGACGTTGTTGAGTGGAGCACGTTCCGCGTACAGGTCGGCAGATTCCGGCAGCGGGCCGATCAAACCGTCGACGTAACGCGATTCGAAATCGTGAGTTTCCTGCACGAACAGGTCCAGTTCGGCCACGCCGAAATAGGAAGCACCACAAGCGAACACGTCGGACGTCGTCAGTGCGGCCAGAACGGTCCAACCACCGGCGGATCCGCCTTCGATGGCAAGGCGGGCCGGATCGGCAAGCCCCTGCTCGGCCAACCCGTTGACGGCGGTGACGACGTCCTGCACGTCGACGACACCCCACTGACCACGCAATCGATTACGGTACTCACGTCCGTAACCGGTCGACCCGCCGTAGTTCACGTCGACGACGCCGATTCCGCGGCTGGTGAAGAAGGCGTAGACGAGGTTGAGGGCCGGTGCGACGTGCGCCGTCGGCCCACCGTGAACAAACGCGACATACGGCGGTCGTTCATCGTCGAGCCCTTTGTATCGCGGACTGCGCGGCGGATACGCAACGGCGTGAACTTCTCGCCCGTGTCCGTGAGCCACGACGGCTCGCGCTTCCGGAAGGTAGGCAGACTCGGGCAATTCTTCGACCGACGAACGGATTTCGGTGAGTTCGCCGGTACCGAGGTCCAGTTCACGTAGCGCGCCCGCCAGTTTCGCGCCTCCCGAGATGAGCAGTAACCGATCGCCGCGAACTTGCATGAGGCCGATGCTGGTGACACCCGGGGTCGCGATGTCGCGCAGTTCCCCCGACGCCGGGTCGAGTACCGCCAGCGTGTCGGTTCCGACGGTGCGTGCGGTGAGAAGGTGCCCGTTGCCGAGTTCGACGAACCAGCGCCCACCGAAGCGCCACTGCGGGCCACCGAAATCCGCGTTCACCGGGCAAATCGGGCTGATCTTGCCGCCGACGCGATAGATGTTCCACCAGCCGCTGCGATCGCTGATTGCGTAGAGTTCGTCGTCGGTGATCCACTCCGGCTGCAGGACGGACTCTTCAAGTCCGCCGATCAGCACGGAATACGCCTGAGCGACGCCGTCGACGAGTGGAGCTACCCGCAGTTCGGTACCGTCCCAGGGCATTTGCGGATGGTTCCATGCGATCCAGGCGATCTTGGTTCCACTCGGCGAAAGCCTCGGTGACGAGAGGAAGTCCGAGCCGCCGACGATCGAGCGGATGTTGCCGGAACCGTCCAGCGGAATCGCGCAGATATCGCGAGTGATCGCCCCGTCCTCCGCGTGCGCTTCCCGAACCGCCCACACCTCGCCGTTCACGATCTGCAGGTCTGCGTATCGCCACGCGGCCGGCGACGCCGGTTCGGGCGTCAGAGCCCGTGGAGTGACTCCTTCGAGGATGTACACCCGTTGATCGGAGAATTCACTGAAGACCAGTTTTCCGGACTCGGTGACCGTCCAGGCGCCACCGCCGTACTCGTGAACCCTGGTACGCGCGTTCCACGACGCGGGGAGGATGTCGACGGGTTGGTTGTCGAGACCAGATCGACGGATCGAGGTCCGACCACCCTCGGTCGGACGAAGTTCAGCCCACCAGATCTCGTCACCGACGTATCGTCCACCCTCGACAGGGTGCCCACCTGCAGCCAGATCAGCTGCTCCGATCGGAGAAGTCCACGATCCGTACGGGGCTGCAATCTGCTCGCTGGGGGTCATCGCTCGACAATAGCCAACGGGGCGTGCGACACGGTCCCCGACAATGCACTTGCACAGTGGTGGAATCATGTAACTCGTGAGCACACCAGAACCCGTCCGCCACCGTCAGCCGCAGCGCGAGCTGGAGCAGTCGTCGAAGCTCCAGAACGTCCTGTACGAAATCCGTGGACCGGTGCACGCGCATGCCGCCCGGTTGGAGGCGGAAGGACACCGGATCCTCAAGCTCAACATCGGCAACCCGGCACCGTTCGGATTCGACGCCCCCGATGTGATCATGCGGGACATGATCGCCGCCCTGCCCTATGCACAGGGCTATTCGGAGTCGAAGGGCATTCTGTCGGCGCGGCGCGCAATCGTGACGCGTTACGAGCTGGTTCCCGGCTTCCCCGAGCTCGACGTCGACGACATCTACCTCGGCAACGGTGTTTCCGAGCTGATCACGATGACCATGCAGGCCCTCCTCAACAACGGCGACGAGGTTCTGATCCCAGCACCGGACTATCCCCTGTGGACTGCGATGACGAGCTTGTCCGGAGGCACGCCCGTCCACTATCTCTGCGACGAGGCCAACGACTGGAATCCCGATATCGCCGATATCGAATCCAAGATCACCGACAAGACCAAGGCTCTCCTCGTCATCAACCCGAACAACCCCACGGGTGCGGTGTACTCGATGGAGGTTCTGCAGCAGTTGGTCGATCTGGCACGCAAGCATCAGCTTCTGCTGCTCGCCGACGAGATCTACGACAAGATCCTCTACGACGACGCCAAGCACATCTCGCTGGCAACGCTTGCCCCTGATCTGCTGTGCCTGACGTTCAACGGCCTCTCGAAGGCCTACCGCGTCGCCGGCTACCGCTCCGGCTGGGTGGCGATCACGGGCCCGAAGGATCACGCGGCCGGCTTCCTCGAGGGACTCGATCTCTTGGCGTCGACCCGTCTGTGCCCCAACGTCCCCGGACAGCACGCCATTCAGGTCGCCCTCGGCGGTCACCAGAGCATCGAAGACCTGATCCTGCCCGGCGGCCGCCTGCTCGAGCAGCGCGACGTCGCTTGGGAGCGATTGAACATGATTCCGGGCGTTTCGTGTGTGAAGCCTCGCGGCGCGCTCTACGCGTTCCCTCGTCTGGATCCGAACGTCTACGAGATCCACGACGACGAGAAATTGGTTCAGGACCTGCTTCTCCAGGAGAAGATCCTGATGGTTCAAGGCACCGGGTTCAATTGGCCGAATCACGATCACCTTCGGATCGTCACCCTTCCGTGGGCCCGAGATCTCGCCGTGGCCATCGAGCGATTCGGCAACTTCCTCACCAGTTACAAACAGTAGATTCTCACGCTGAATCCGGCTGAAATCGAGTAAACAATTCGTTGTACAAATGCCCCGTAAACGTAAAACTGCGGGGCATTTGTGCGACCTTGGTCACATTTTTCGCAAACCATGCGGTTTGATTGACTCTTTAACTATTTAGTGACCTGCCCCGATGTGAAAACGGTCCAATCGGTACGTGATTCGTTGTGAAATTGGTAGTTGGACAACGCGCCAAATCGGTTTGAAATTGGGTACATTAGTTAGCAGCACTTCGGTGCCGCGAGCACCTGGTATCCCTCCCCCCCCTGTGGATACCAGGTTGGTGGCGGGGACAACCCCCCCTGTTCCCCGCCACCCAGCTCGACCAATCCCAGTTTCACAACCCCTCATCGGTAGCACCGGTTTTCGCCGACTCTGCCTTGCAGCGACACTGCCTTTCACCGACACTGCCGTCAGAAGCTGACCATTCGCTTCGGAGCCGATAACATTGCACCGGTGCAAATCCCCAGTCCGACACTCAGTTTCCGATGAGTCACGGCCACGGCCACGGTGGCCCCATTCAGATCGGCCCCACCGCATCACGCGTCGTCATCGGGTTGCTCGTCGTCATCGGCATGGTCGTCGTCGCGGCAGCTGTCGCACTGTGGCCGGACAAGAACACCATTCCCGTCCCACTCCCCTTCCAGAATGCCGACGGCAGCTCGGTGGAAACCGAGGCGGGCACCGTCACGATGCAGGATCTCGGTGACTGCGGAAGTTCCTCTGCCGGAAGGGTATTCGTCGGTGCCCCGCAACCGCCGCCTACCTCCGCCTACCAGTGCCAGCGAAGTATCGTCGATATCGAATCCGGGCCGAATGCCGGAACGAAGACATTGCTCGAGGTCATTCCGGGCGCCGGTCAGCCGGACCTTCGCGTGGGTGACCACATTCGCCTGGTGCGTCAGACCGACCCGAACGGAAACACGCAGTACTCCTTCGAAGACTATTCGCGTGGGCTCCCGCTGGCGTTGATCGTCATCGCGTTCGCCGTCGTCATCATCGCAGTCGCACGGTGGAGAGGGCTGCGCGCACTCGTCGGCCTGGTGATCGCCTTCGGCGTAGTCGTCGGGTTTCTCCTACCCGCTCTGCTCGACGGCAAGCCTGCGATACCGGTTGCGCTGGTCGCCGGGGCGGTGATCTTGTACGCGGTTCTCTATCTGGCGCACGGGGTCTCACTCAAGACCAGTTCTGCTTTGCTTGGCACCCTTGCCGCCATGGTGCTCGCCGCGGTTCTCTCCTACCTCTGCATTGAACTGACACACCTCACCGGTTTGTCTGAAGAGCAGAACACCAATGTTCAGACCTATATCGAGCACATAGACATCACCGGCCTGCTGCTGGCGGGCTTCATCATCGGCTCGCTCGGCGTTCTCAACGACGTCACCATCACCCAGGCATCCTCGGCATTCGAGTTGGCCGAACTCGACAAGCATGCGTCCCGTCGAAAAGTCTTCGGCGGTGCGATGCGGGTCGGACGTGATCACATCGCCAGCACGGTCTACACCTTGGTTCTCGCGTACGCGGGTGGGGCGCTGCCACTGCTACTGCTCTTCAGCGTCAGCGGGCGCCCTCTTCAGGACGTCCTGGTCGGTGACGCTGTAGCGATCGAAATCGTACGGTCCGCGGTCGGCGGAATAGCCCTGGCGCTTTCGGTTCCACTCACCACTGCCATCGCCGTGATTCTCGCCCGTCCGCCCGGTAGCGCGGTCAAGGCCGGCCCCACGTCAGGTGGCCGACACTCCAAACGCTGAAAGCGAGCCTCAGAGTCCGGGAATCGGTGGGAGAACCGGCAACAGAATCGGCGGAAGCCCCGGGATGTAGATCGCCGGCGGTGGCGGCGCGGGCGCGGGCGCGGGCGCGGGAGGCACGTAAGTGTCCTGCACGACTGGCGGAGCCTCGACGACCGGAGGGGCTTCCTCCGTCGTCGTCGGGGGCGCGGTCGTTGTGGTCGTCGGCGGCGGAGTAGTCGTGGTCGTCGGTGCCGTCGTGGTCACCTCGGTTGCCACGGGTCCGGCGTCCTCGGAATCGAAGACCTTTCCTCCGTAGCCCAATCCCAGCCCCACGATCACGATCGCCGCGATCACACCGGCGCCGAGGCCCGCGAACCGTAGCGGGTTTCTCGGCTCTTTGGATGTCGATTCAACGGGTTGTGTCCCGGCGAGCCAGGACGGGTGTGCGGTTCCTGCCCCGGGTCCCTCGCCTTCGTACATCGCCGAGTACGCCTGGGCGTCAACCATCACGGCCTCGGTGTCTGCGTCACGTTCTGTGCCGAATCCGTCCGTGGCCTGGTCGCTGTCGGCGACCACGAGATCTGCGGCCGGATCGAATCGTTGCTCGTGTCGGTTCGGTCGCGGCTGAGGCAGTTCCGCCGCGTAAGGGCTCGGCACCTGTTCCTGCGGAACGGACTTCGTACCGGAAGCGGCTTCGGACAAGGCATTCGGCCGCTCCGATTCCGCGAGCGTTGCCACCCCTCCGTGGCTGAACGCCTGAACCGGAACGGGTACCTCCGCCGGGGTGTGGATCGGATACGGCGCAAAGATCGGCGCTACAGCCGGAACCTGAACCGGGGCAGATACCGCGCGCGCCGATGGCGTCATCGACGACTCCGCGATCAGCGCAGCACCTTGCGCAGTCACGAGTTCCGGCTGCTCGGGCGCGATGAGGGGGCACTCCAGCCACGCGGCGAGGGTCGCCCGCACGATCGGAATGCGTGCACCGCCACCGATCAGGAGAATCGCGTCGGGGTTACGGCCGGACGTTGCGATGACCTCTCGTATCTCGCGTGCGAAGGCCTCCACCGACGTGACGACCAACGAATCGAAAACTTCCCGCGACAGCAGGAGAAGCCCGCCGGGGCCGGGCAGGCACACCGCACTTCGTGAGGACAGCTGTTCCTTCGCGAGTCGGCATCGCGCCTGCAGTTCGGCATCGCCGCCCGGGTCGGCCGGCGTAGCTATACGGCGACGCACGGTCTGATCCGAGTAGACGAGCTCGTCGAAGTGATCTCCACTGACCCGCGTCGACCGGGCGGTGACGACGGTAGACCGCATCTGCCTGTCCACAATGCTGATCGTCGATCCAGAACTACCGATGTCGACGACGACGAGTGTGCTCTGGTCGGTCAACGCACCGGACTCCTCGAGCATTCGAAGCGTCGCGACTACTTCGGGAACCAGCTCGAAGTTGTCGATGCCTTTCTGTTCGAACGCTGTTTGGAGTGCTCCGGCCTGCGCTTGATCCCGGTAAGCGACGACCGTATTGCTGCCGAGGTCGGCATTCTCGGTCAAGGCCACGCCGGTTGCCTCCGCTGCGACTTCCTCGGGAATCTCGCGGCCTCGATCGACCGCTCTGGATCGGAACACCGGACCACTGTGGTCGGGCGTCCCCGGGCGCGCCAAACGCACAGCGCTGGCTCCCACCGTCACACCCAAAACCAAGTTCATGATCCACCTTCGTCGACCGTCGACGGGTTCCGTCACCAGACCCCGTCATTCCCCGGCCGGAAGTCTACCCACTGGGCATGGTCTGCGAGGTTCGCGCATCTCACCTAAGGCCTTCTCGCAGCTATTTTTTCGCTACCTGGACGTTCGACCTACCGCCCCAATCCGCGATAGTTCCAACCGGCGGAGCGCCACAGGTCCGGATCGAGGCAATTTCTGGCGTCAACGATCACCCGCCGCCGAACGAGTGGTTCCAAATCGGCGGGCACGAGTGAGGCGAACTCGTCCCATTCAGTGGCGATCAAGACCACATCAGCATTCCTGCAAGCTTCTGACGTGGAGGTTGCGTAGTGAAGGGTGGGAAACAGTCGGCGAGAATTATCCATTGCCTTCGGATCGAAAACGGTGACCGCCGCCCCGTGCAACTGCATCATTCCTGCAACGTTGAGCGCAGGCGAATCGCGCACATCGTCGGATTCGGGCTTGAACGCAGCTCCCAGCACCGACACGTTAGCTCCCAGCAAACTGCCATCGCAGGCTGCCGTCACCAGTTCCACAGCTTTTGTCCGTCGTCGCATGTTGATGCTGTCGACCTCGCGGAGGAAGTACAGCGCCTGGTCGACACCCAACTCCCCGGCGCGTGCCATGAACGCCCGAATGTCCTTCGGCAGGCAACCACCGCCGAACCCCAAGCCCGCATTGAGGAACCGTCTACCGATCCGAGCGTCGTACCCGAGAGCGTCGGCCAACATCGTGACGTCGGCCCCGGTCGCCTCGCACACCTCCGCAATCGCATTGATGAAGGACACCTTGGTCGCGAGAAACGCATTCGCAGATCCTTTGACCAACTCGGACGTCGCCAGATCGGTCACGAGGAAGGGCACCCCTGCGTCCAGTATCTCGACATACACCTCGCGAAGAAGGCCTTCGGCGTTTCCCGGCCGGTCACGATCGATCCCCAGAACCAACCGGTCAGGGCTCAAGGTGTCCGCGATCGCGTGTCCTTCACGCAGGAACTCCGGATTCCAGGCCACCTCTACCGAGCCACCCGCCGGCGCAGTCGCTCGGAGCCGCTCGCCGAGAGCCGCTGCCGTGCCTACCGGCACCGTCGACTTCCCGACTATCAGCGAAGGCTTTCGCAACAACGGCGCCAACATGTCGATCACCGAATGAACATGACTCAGATCTGCGGCGTACTCCCCCTTCTTCTGAGGCGTCCCCACACCGACGAAATGGATGTCCGCAAAATCCGCGGCATCGGAGTAGGAAGTCGTGAACTGCAGCCGACCCGACGCCAGATTCTTCTCCAGCATGTCGGTCAGACCCGGCTCGAAGAACGGGACCTCCCCACGAGACAACTTGTCGACCTTGGACTGGTCGATGTCGACTCCCAGCACGTCGTGGCCAAGTTCGGCCATACACACTGCGTGGGTCGCCCCCAGGTATCCCGTTCCGAACACGGTCATCTTCATGTGTTGTTGGTATGCGTCCGAACTTTCCGAAACGCGTACGCCAGGTGGGCGCGAAACCAACATCGGGCGTACGACGAGTGCGTCGCGTGTGCAACCTATGCTTCTGCCATGCACGTTCTCTTCGTTTGTACGGGAAACATCTGCCGATCACCCACGGGCGAACGCCTTGCACGTGCTTATGCCGCCGAAGCCGGGGTCACCGGATTCACCGCCTCGAGTGCCGGAACCCGGGCGATGGTCGGACACCCGATCGAGCCAACTGCTGCGAGGGTTCTCACGGGGCTCGGCGGCGACCCCACGAAGTTTCAAGCCCGACGCATGACAACAGCGCTGGCCTCGGACGCCGACCTCATTCTCACGATGACCGAAAGTCAGCGAGACAAAGTCCTGGCGATGGCTCCGGCGCGGCTCAAGCGCACGTTCACACTTCGAGAAGCCGCACGGTTGGGCTCGCTCGCAGATGCAGGAACTGTCGAGGACCTCGCCGCCGCCAGACCCCGATTTCGTGCCACCGAACCCGAGGACGTCATGGATCCGATGGGTAAGGAAGAGAACGTGTTTCACGAGATCGGACTCGAGATCGCCGATCTCCTCGGCCCGCTGCTCAGCCGACTTCGCTTCGGTGAGCGTTGAGCGCGGGCACCGCGGTCAACTGCGGTAGCGACTTGTCCGACTCGTAGTAGTAGCTGTACTCGTACGCATTGCGTCCGCGAGACGGCGTCATCGTGATGACAGTGCCCAGGACGTGCGCACCCACACTCTGTAGGTTTCCGACCGCGCGCGCCAGTTGATCGCACTTCGTGGAGCCGTGTCGGGCGATCACCAGTGCACCGTCCGACATCGCGGCCAGGACCGCGGCATCCGTGACGGGTAGCAACGGCGAGGCGTCGATGATGACGTAGTCGTATCGCGCCCGCAGTTCCTCGAGAACATGTTTGGCCGTGTCCGTGCCGAGTAGTTCGCTCGGGTTCGGCGGGATTGGTCCGGAGGCGAGCACTGTCAGCCCGTCGAACTCAGTCGGCTGAAGCACATCGTCCAGCGTCGCTTGACCGGAGAGCACCGAACTGACGCCGACACTTCCGAGCAATCCCAAATACTTCGATACTCGCGGCTTCCGGAGGTCGCCTTCCATCAGGCACACTGATTTGCCGGCCTCCGCCAAGACGAGAGCGATGTTCACGGCCGTGGTCGTCTTACCTTCGGAGGGAAGCGAACTCGTGACGACGATGACACGCGGTGGATGGTCCACCTCGAGGAACTGGAGGTTGGTGCGCAACTCACGGAAGGCTTCGGCACTCACGGAACTTCCGTCACTGAAAGCGATCGCGTGATTGACTTCGACGTCCTTGTCGAACGGGATCGTGCCCACCATCGCCGAACCCGCGATCTCTTCTACAGTTCGACGATCTTTCACCGTGTTGTCGAGTCGATCACGAATCAACGCAAGCGCGATCCCCACAACCAGTCCCGCCACTGCGCCGAGCGCGAGGTTGCGCGAAGTCTTGGGTGACACCGGAACAGTCGGCTGTTGAGCCTGCTGTTCGACGACCACACGTGCAGGCGGTGTTCCGCTGTTCTCGGGTGTCTCCAGTTCCTTTGCCAATGCCACGAATTCGGATGAGAGAGTGTTCGCGATCTCGCGTGCGAGTTCCGGTGACGCGTCCTTGACTGCGAGGTCGATCAACACGGTGTCGGGCGCCGACGTCGCAGTGACCTTGGAGGCCAACTCGTCAGCCGACATCCCGCCGACCACCCTCGGTCCCAGTTCGTCGATCGTCCGCTGTGCGAGTGTTCGGCCGGTCAGGAGTTTTGTATAGGACAGAACTCGCTGCTGTGAAAGTTGACTGCCCTGCAGTGCCTCGTTGACCGAGGTACCCGCCGACGTCGAAACGAACAGCCTCGTCGAGGCCTGGTAAACGGGCGTCGAAAGAAGAGAAGCGCCAAGGGCTCCGAGGATTCCGAGCAAGGTTACAGCAGCGACGATTCGCCATCTGGCTTGCAATATCTTCAGGTAGTCGACAATTTCCATCTTGATGTCTCCTTCGGCTCACGCATGTCCACTGCGGGTCTGAGCGGTCTTTGCCGGTCGGACCGCGAGGGCGAACCGGGCTTTCTCATTTCGATATAGATCAGCTGCGACGGACGAGACGTCCTGTGCTCACGGGCGTCCCAGTCCGCGGTAGTTCCAACCTGCGCCTCGCCACTCGTCGTGGGAAAGGCAATTGCGCCCGTCGACGATCACTTTCTTGCGAACCACCGAATCGAGATCGGACGGCTGCAACTTCAAGAATTCGGGCCACTCGGTCAATACCAGGACGACATCGGCACCTTCGCAGGCCTCCAATGCATTTGCCGAGTAGGTCAGCGTCGGGAACAGCGCGCGCGAATTGTCCATGGCCTTTGGGTCGTACACGTTCACTGCAGCACCTTGGAGCTGAATCTGACCCGCGACGTTGAGCGCCGGCGAATCACGAACGTCGTCCGAGTCCGGTTTGAACGCGGCACCCAGAACTGCGACTCTCGCACCGAGAAGCGATCCGCATGCCTCCCGCGCCAGTTCGACCATGCGTGTACGTCGGCGCATATTGATGTTGTCGACTTCGCGCAGGAACGTCAGTGCTTGATCGGCACCGAGTTCACCGGCGCGAGCCATGAAGGCGCGGATGTCCTTCGGCAAACACCCTCCGCCGAAACCAATTCCCGCGTTGAGGAATCGACGTCCGATCCGAACGTCGTGCCCGATCGCGTCGGCAAGCACTGTGACGTCGGCGCCAGCGGCCTCGCACACTTCGGAGATGGCGTTGATGAACGAGATCTTGGTGGCCAGGAAAGCGTTCGCTGACGCTTTCACCAACTCCGCCGTCGCAAGGTCCGTGACGAGAAACGGAATCTCCGCATCGATGAGCTCTGCATAAACTTCGCGCGCAACAGATTCCGCTCGACTGCGGACATTTCGATCGACTCCGAGCACAAGTCGGTCCGGGTGCAACGTGTCCTGGACGGCAAATCCTTCACGCAGAAACTCGGGATTCCACGCGACTTCGACGCTGTCACCGATCGGTGCCAGTTCCCGCGCGCGCTTACCGAGCCGTTCCGCGGTTCCCACCGGTACCGTGGACTTGCCGAAGATGACCGCGGGCTTGGTGAGCAGCGGCGCCAAAGTCTCGATCACGGCATCCACGTAGACCATGTCCGCGGCGAACTCACCCTTCTTCTGCGGCGTCCCGACCCCGAGGAAGAACACGTCCGCAAATTCTGCGGCTTCCTCGTACGACGACGTGAACTTCAGTCGCCCTCGACCGATGTTGTTTCGTAGGACCTCGCCCAACCCTGGCTCGTAGAACGGAACTTCACCTGCTGCCAGTTTCTCCAGCTTTGCCGCATCGACATCCACTCCGAGGACCTTGTGACCGAGTTCGGCCATACAGGCCGCGTGTGTCGCGCCCAGGTATCCCGTGCCGAATACTGCTATGCGAGTGCTCATGTTGCTCGATCTGCTTTCTCGAGAGTGTGCGAAGTGTGTTGATGGGAAAAGTGATTCAGGTACGTACGGCACCGATGTTGTCGCGGTACCACGAGATCGTCGACGCGATTCCTTCGCGCAATCCGATTGTCGGCCGCCATCCGAGTTTCCGAATCATGCTCACGTCCAGCAGTTTCTGCATCGTTCCGTCCGGCTTCGAGGTGTCCCACCGCGTCTCTCCGGTGTATCCGACCTCCGTGGCGACTATCGAAGCGATCTCACGAATTGTGTGGTCCTCGCCGGTTCCGACGTTGACATGCGATGCACCGTCGTAGTTGTCGAGCAGATGCAGACACGCCGACGCCAAGTCGTCGACATGCAGGAATTCACGTCGCGGATTGCCACTCCCCCAGTTGACAACCGACTGGACTGCCGACGACTGCGCCTCGTCGTAACGCCGAACGAGGGCGGGAAGTACGTGCGATCCGTGCGGCGAAAAATTGTCTCCCGGGCCGTACAGGTTGGTGGGCATAGCTGAGATCCAGGGGCGACCATGCTGCCGCCTGGCAGCTTGAACATGGAGTATTCCCGCGATCTTTGCTATTGCATAGGCGTCGTTGGTCGGCTCGAGATGCCCGGTGAGCAGGTATTCCTCCTTGATCGGTTGCGGTGCCAATTTCGGGTAGATGCAAGATGATCCGAGGAACAGGAGACGCTCGACGCCGTGTGCGAGGGCAGCGTCGAGCACGTTCACCTGGATGCGCAGATTCTCCGACAGGAAGTCGACGAGGAAAGTGCTGTTCGCCGCAATCCCCCCAACTTTTGCTGCTGCGAGGATCACGTTGGTCGGCTTTTCGCGGGCGAAGAAATCGAAAGCAGCTTCCCGGTCACGTAGATCGAGTTCGGCCGACGTCTTTCCGAGCAACCTGGTGAAGCCCGCAGATTCCAGGTGTCGCCACACCGAAGAGCCGACCAGACCTCGGTGGCCGGCCACGTAGAACGGTGCGCCTCGATCGAGTGGTCGCGCTGCGAATGAATCACTCATCGCGTCGCCGACCAGTCGGGAAGTGCCGGAGTGTCGATCCACGGTCGCCCTTCGTGTTCGAGCGCTTCGATGTCTGCCTCGACCATGATCCGGGCCAGTTCGGGTGTGTGCACGCCGGCCTTCCAACCGAGTTTGCGCTCGGCATGACTCGGATCCCCGATCAGTGCGTCCACCTCGGTCGGCCGAAGATACCGTTCGTCGAATCGAACGTGGTTTTCCCAGTTCAGACCTGCATGTTCGAACGCGACGGTCAGGAAGTCGCGCACCGAGTAGTTGCCACCGGTGGCGAGCACAAAATCCTCAGGCTCGTCGACCTGCAGCATGCGCCACATTCCCTCCACGTACTCCGGCGCATATCCCCAGTCGCGAATCGCATCGAGATTGCCCATGTACAGTTGATCCTCGATACCTGCCTGGATGCGTGCGACCGCGCGCGTGATCTTCCGCGTCACGAATGTCTCACCACGCCTCGGGGATTCGTGATTGAACAGAATTCCGTTCACAGCGAAGATCCCGTATGCCTCACGATAGTTCTTGGTGATCCAGTACGAGTACACCTTCGCCGCACCGTAGGGCGAACGTGGGTAGAACGGTGTCTCCTCGTTCTGCGGTGGCGGTGTGGCACCGAACATCTCGGAACTCGACGCCTGGTAGAACCGGCAGTCGAGTCCGGCCATCCGAACCGCTTCGAGTAGTCGGATCGACCCGACGCCAGTGGTGTTCCCGGTGTGTTCGGGTTCGTCGAAGCTGACCCTGACGTGAGACTGCGCAGCGAGGTTGTACACCTCGTCCGGCTTGATCTGCGCGAGTAGTGTCACCAGGCGCGCTCCGTCACTGAGGTCACCGTAGTGAAGAAAAAGTCGAGCATCCGCATCGTGCGGGTCAACGTAGATGTGGTTGATCCTCGAAGTGTTGAACGTCGAGGATCGACGGATCAGTCCGTGAACCTCGTAGCCTTTGGAGAGCAGCAACTCGGCAAGGTAAGAGCCGTCCTGCCCCGTGATTCCGGTAATCAGTGCGCGTTTCATCCTGCGTTCCTTCCGTTGCGGGACAGCCCGCCTGATAGTTGCGAAACCACGGTTGTGGTCCGTAGTCCTCCGAATCGCTCGGCAGTCTTGATCTCGCTCATGCGCGTCCCCCCAAACGGCCGAAGACTTTTCGTATGTCACGTGATGCCAGCCGTATGAATGTCGAGTTACCGAACAGGTAGCGCCGCCACAGACGTTTGGGTTCGGATACAAGTCGATACAACCACTCGAAACCCGAGTTCTGGACGAAAGATGGTGCCTCCGAAACAGTTCCGGCCAAGAAGTCGAAGGCCGCGCCGACACCGACGGCCACGTAGTCGGTTCGATCCGCTATCGCCTTCGTGACAAAGTCCTGCTTCGGCGCACCCAGACCGACCCACACGATGTCCGGTGACGTCGGATCGACCTTCGCGATGATGTCGTCGACGAACTCCTTGCTGAACGCGGCAAACGGCGGGGCATATGTGCCGGCCACCTTGATTCCCGGGTATAACTCCTCGACTCGATCCGTCAAGAGACCCAACGTCTCTTCTGTCGTGCCGACAAAATGGTGACGAAGGCTGTAGCGGCGTCCCTTGTCCAGGGTGGCCTCGAAGAACGACGGACCCCGGACTGGTCGAACACCGACATGATCGGCGGTGCCGCCGATCAGGCGCATCACCCAGCTGACCGGGGTTCCGTCTGCGAAGTTCACACCGGGACCCTTCAAAACCGCGGAGTAGTCGCGATCACTGTGCGCCGCCGACACGCAGTAGGAATTCGACAACCTCACGGAGACTCCGGTTCCGGCTCCCTCTCGTCTGTCGTTGACCACCCAATCGGTAGCTCTCTCGAGATTGGTCGCGGCAAACGGAATGCCACCCACCTCGATGACCTCGAACGGACTGCTCATCTGTCTCACCACTTTTCCGAGTTCGTTTGTCGACGTTCATTGCACTGGCCGTAGCTGCGCGACAAGACCGATGTCAACCGGGACCGAGCCCAATCACGTTGCGGTTCAAAGAGAGAAAGCTCGGTCTCGACAATCGATCGAGCGATACGAGAGGCGAGAGTCGACGCCGGAGCAACCGGGATCGTCACGGCGTTCCTACCTGCCAGTGTCGGCACACCGCCGAGATCCAAACAGACCACCGGCAGGCCCACCGCAGCCGCTTCGGCCGCCACCCAGCCGCCCGAATCGTGCATGCTCGGGAAGAGCAGAGCGGAGGAGGCCCCCATCTCGCCCACCACTTCCGATCTGTCGCGCCATCCGCGAAGCGTGATCTGACCGCGCCGATACGGAAGCGACTTCTCGATCCGCCCGCGGGCGGGTCCCTCCCCGACAAAGGTCATGGACCACTCGGTACCCAGCTGCTCGAGCGCATCCAGAATCAGGTCGATTCCTTTGTATTGCAACAGTCTTCCTACGAACAAGAGTCTTCGTTTCGGTCTGGGTACCGCTTGCTTCTCGATTCCGTCGTAGCCCAGAACACAATTGGGTTGGACGACGACGTTGCGTGCCCGCGGTGCGCCACGTCCGCTGTCGGAGTTCATCGCGATGAAAGTGTCAACTCGTCCGGACATGAAGATGTGTGTCAGTGACCGAACGGCTTTCGTCGAGCAGGTTCGAACTACCGTGGATGCCAGATACCGCATACCGATGCGCTTGGCGAGCCGCATCGGCGGGTAGGTGTTGCCCCCAGCAGGCCCCCATACCAGTCGTACTCCGCCGGCTCCACCGAACAGCACCGGTGGGGGCAGCCAGTCGGAGGCGAAAGTTGCATGGTGCAGGACGTCGAAGTTTGCCGCTTCACGCCGAACGAACAGTGAAGTGTGCCAGAGCCATCGGAGGTATCGACCGTACGATCCGGCTTCTTCCGCGGGCAAAGTCGCTATTCGCACGACACGAACTTCGCAACCGAGCTGTTCACACTCTGATTCCAATGCGGGAGCCTCACCGGAGCGAGTCACCACCGTGATCGACTCACACAGTTCGGAAGCTGCCGAGAGAAGCGCCCAACCCGCACCGGACTCACTCCCCTGATTCGGATCGCAGGCGTATGCCGTCATCAACAACCGTGTCATCGCGCTACCACCAGCCTCTGTGCGCGCGGCGTCCGAGAATCGCTGCGGCTGAATCGCTCTGAGAACCAACCGATGTTGCGTGCACCGTTGTCGAGAACCACGCGCTTGATCCGTGGACTGATCAAGGCAACGGGGATCAACGTCGCCGACGCGAGGACGAGCAGAGCGCGTTTGGCACTCTGAGCCGCCAACAGTGGCAGCTCGAGCTGTCCCTGACAGACCGCGAGGATTCGTCCGTTGTTGACATACCGGGCGAAGAGCCAGGAATCCCGACGCCGATCCTCGCCTACCGGTTCGTACGCAAGCGCCTCGTCGCACCACACCAACCGGACACCGCCGGCGCTCATCCTGAGCGTGAACTCGGTGTCCTCGCCGCCAGGTAGATCCCAGTCGTCACTGAAGTTCAAGCCGTTCAAAGCCTTCAGGTCCAACAACAGATTTCCAGCGCCTGCAGACGCAACCGGGGTGCCGGTCGAATGGCGAACGCGAGTGTGCAATGGAAGTTCCGAGGCAGGCAGACCCACCGGAATCACAGGACCGGCCACAGCACCTGCGTCGAAATCTGCGGCGCAGGTGAGGAGATTCGACAGCCAGTCGACATCGACGTACTCGTCGTCGTCGACGAAGACGATGTAACGACGATCTCGTGCACGGGCGAGATCGACCAGCGCACGTCGCGCCGGAGATACCCCGCCGAATCCGAGATGCAGTCGTTCGATCCCGTCGGCAACATACGTCGGCGTGGTGGATTCCGGATCGTTGTCGCCTACTACGACCTGGGCGGAGGCACCGGAAGCCTGGATCGATGCCCGGACGCTGTCGATGCAGACAGCCAGTTCCGATTCACGACGGAAGGTCAGAATCGCCACTACGACGCCGCTGGGATTCTTCATGAGAGGTCAACTTTCGGTCGGGCGTCACGGTTCATCGAAACCAGCAGTGCGACGCTCGCGCTGACGCACGCCGACGCGGCCAATGCTCCTGCGACGGGTACGGCGCTGTCGGTCAGTCCCGCCCCGAGAACGATCAGAAACTGCAGAGGTAACAGCAAGGCGCGAAATCTGTTGAGGTTTCCCGTCTTGTCCACGACGCGGATCGACGTGCCGACTCCCAGCAGAATCCCGTTGAACGCCACCGCCAACCCGCACAGCAGAATGACCGGTATCAAGTTCGGAAAGTGCGACCCGACCAGATGATCCATCAATCGCACTCCCGAGAATCGAATCTCGAGCGTGAGACAGATCAGCGAAACGCAGATGATCGAAACCCAGAAGATCTGCAAGCCCACTCGGCGGCCGAGTGCCATGCACTCGCTCGGGCTCATCGCTTCGACACCACTGCCGAACTTACGCATCAGAATTGGCGAGATGCCCGCGAACATCAAGGACAGCGGACCGAGCAGTGTCTGGGCAGTTCTGATCTCACCGATCATCGAGATCGACGCCACCACAGTGAGTATCAAGAACATCGCCTGCTGCGCAGCTGATCCCATCAATATCTCGATCGCAAACGGCACGGATCTATATCGGTGAGTGCGCGAGTACCTGATCGACGGTACCGGCGGTACCAGACGCATGGATGCGTGACCGAGAGCGAGCGCGACGAAGACACCGACCGTATAGGTCACGAGTGCAAGTGTCAGATTCTCGACCAGGAAAGCTGCAATAAGGACGAACGAGAGTGTCACGATCTGTATCGACACAGAGATCCAACTCGCACCGTCGTGCATCAGCATCGTGCGTATCACGTCCAACACCACGAAACCAGCTGCAGCCAAGGCGTATACCGTGAGATTCATCGAGTCCGAGCCGGCGATCACGAACAGTGCCCACACCGATGTCACCGATACCGCCGCCAGCACGATCGTGGGCGCCAACGCCGGTCCACGCTCGTCGGACCCCGCCCCTCGCGACAGCCAGACGTCGACGCCGATCGCTCTCCCCAGTGCCAGTGCCAACAGACCCGCCGATTGAATCACGGCAACCTGGCCGACTTCGATCGGACCACCGAGTCGTGCCACCGAGGTGAGAACGACAAAAGTGAGGACGCTCGAAAGCCCTTGATCGGCCATGAATGTCACATGCCGAGTGCGATCTTTCACGATCTCACCTCGTCGATGAGCTCACGCATCGACGTCGCCGCTTTGCGCGATGTGAAGCGATTCGAGTAGTGACGATAAGCAGATCTGCGTATCGCCGATCGATCGTCCGCTCCGAAGATTCGATCGAGGGCCTCGCGTATCGACGACTCTTCCAAGGTATGGAGAGGCGTTCCGCCCGGTCCGACGATGTCCGCGAGTGCACCGTTGGTTGCGTAGATCACCGGGGTGCCAACCGACATCGATTCGATCGCAACGCGTCCGAACGGTTCTGCCCATTGAGACGGCACCACGGACGCCGCACTGTCGCGAAGTATCTCGATCACATCTTCGTGCGAAGTGAATCCGGCCAGCGTGACGTTGTCGAGAGCTGCGCTTATGCTGGAGATCTCGCCGTACTGCGGTCCGTCACCGAGAACTGTGAGCGAGGGACTTCCAGCGCCCTGCGGCCAGTTGCGCACCAAATCCAGGACGCCCTTCTCCGGTGTCAGTCGGCTGACGCACACAACCGAATCAGTGCTCCGAAACTCGGGTTCATTTTCTTCGAATCCGAAGTTCGGACGAACCACGACGCGGCCAGAACTGATCAGTCGTCCTTCGACCAGACGTGCTGTCATCGCGCTCGTTGCGACGAACCTGTGCTGCTTCCACCCAAAGACGCTCAGCTTGACCGCCGTAGCGCTCAGGTAGCAGACAAGGCTCTGCAGTCGGCTGTTTCCGTAGCATCCGTTGCGGACACAACTCGTGAAGTATTTGGTGGAACCGCATTCGGTGCACGTGCCATCTGCGCGCAACTTGGCTGACGGTGTGGCGAGGCGATAGTTCCGAACCGCCTGCAATGTAGGAATTGCGGCGGCTCTTGAGGCCACGAGCAACGAAGCCGAGAACGCCGGCCAGAGATTGTTCACGTAGATGACGTCGGGGCGCTCCGAACGGATGATGCGCAACGCATCGACGAGTACGCGAGGACTGAACACTGCGGTGACTGCCGCCCACGGTCCCCGGGAGATCTTGGAATTCTCGGTGGTGCACTGAACCGTCTCGTATCCGATCGATTTCAGGAGCTTGGATTCGTTGGCGAAGCTCTGCTCCTCACCACCCGGATTCCGATAGATCGCATGGAACATCAAGGCTTTCGGCGGCGTGAATCCACCGGTGGACGTCGGGTTCACTTCAGGCTTCGAACGCGCTACATCGAACGACTTGTACATCTCAGTGACCTCCTCTTCGCTCCGGAGCGAACCTGTACGCGTCGTTCTTGTCGGCACGAACCCCACGGATCGACAACTCGGCGTTGCCCGCACTGTGAGAGCGGTGGGTCGAGGGTCCGTACGGCGCCAGGAAGACCCATGCGATCAGCCACATGGCGCCGAAGAAGAGCGTCGACTCCGTCAAGTCCATCGAGAAGACGAGAACCATGATCGCGACGACGGCGATGTACTCCGTTCTGCTGCGGGCTCGCCCGAGCGCCGTGCTCAGAAGCAGGTAATAGCCGGCCAACAGCAGCAGGAATCCGATCCAACCGATCTGCAGCCGAATGTCGAGCATTCCGTTGTGTGCGCTGGTCGCCGGAAAGGACAGCTTTGACCGAATCATCTGCCCCACTGCACTGTCCGGCGCCCACACCGAGCCGAAGCCCCATCCGAGCAGAGGCCGCTGTTCGGCGTAGTAGTCGGATACCGTCCAGAGATGTAACCGGCCGGTCAGCGTGACATCTCGCGAGAGTAGCGCCGCGACATCGGGTCCGAGCACCTTCATCGCGCCGGACACCCCGAGGTACAGGCCGATGATCACAGTCGAGGCGAGGTGAGCGTTCGGTGTCCGTCGAAAGCACCTCAGAGCAAGCATTGTCGCCAGCGCAATCCCCGCAGCGACGAGACCGGTCTGGCTCCGGGCCTCGAACAACACGATGCCGGCGACAGCCAGCGCCGCCACCCACGGAATACGCTTGCCGTCGGGAAGCATGAGCATGACACCGACAAGTACAACTTCGATGGCAGCCATTCGTCCCAAAGTGTTCTTGTGCGTGAAGATTCCGCGATAAGCAACGGCGCGGGTGTCCACGTCGATGCCAGTCGAAGGATCGAGGAACACGACCATCAGCGACAGCACGAGAAGTACCAGCAAGGTGAGGGCAACAGTCCGCACTCGCACCGCGAAGGTCAACTCACGGGCGACGATGATTCCCGTGATCGCCAGGCACACGACGACGATGCCGGCGACGGCGGAGTTCCGGGGCAGTGTCGACCAGTACCAGCTGGTTGCCGGGACGCCGGCCGAGATCATAAGCGTGAAGACAGGCCACGTCGTATTGCGTGAGTATCGCCGGTCGAGGAAGTAGACCAACGCAAGTGTCGCCGAAAGAACGGCCGAACCGTGTACGAGCAACGATCCGAGCGCTGTCCTCTGCGTGTACGCCTGAAAGGCTCCGCTCGCGCCGATGACCGCGATCACCAATGCCGTTCGCAAGATCAGCGGATTGTTCGGTGCCTCATTTTCGCAAGGCGCCGGTACCGCCTTCTTGTCAGTAGGCGCCATCACTTCCCACCACCGCCTTGAGCGTCTTCGCGACGATCATGACGTCACCCATCATCGACCAGTTGTCGACGTAGGAAAGATCCAGGCGGACAGTGTCTTCCCACGAAAGATCAGAACGTCCGCTGACCTGCCACAGGCCGGTGACACCGGGCTTGACCAGTAGCCGACGACTGACCGCACCGTCGTACATCTCGACCTCGCGCCGAAGCGGTGGCCGCGGGCCTACAACGCTCATCTCACGCCGGAGGACATTGACGAACTGGGGCAACTCGTCGATCGAGTATCGGCGCATGAATCGACCGACCGTCGTCACACGCGGATCGTCTCGCATCTTGAAAAGCACTCCGGCGCCTTCGTTCTCCTTCATCAGCGCCGTGACCTGTGAATCCGCATTCTGGACCATCGAGCGGAACTTGAGCATGGGGAACGGCTGGCCGTCCAACCCCATCCGCTCGGACTTGTACAGAACGGGCCCCTTGCTCGTGAGCTTGACGGCGATCGCAGCCGCCAGTAGCACCGGACTGATCACGGCGAGTACCACGGTTGAGAAGACGATGTCGAAGGTCGTCTTCGTGAACTTCTGCGCGCCGTGATAGCGCGGACGCTCGACATGGATCAGCGGAAATCCAGCGACCGGGCGCATCGAGAGCCTCGGCCCGGACACATCCAGAATCCCTGGTGCAACAACAAGGTCCACATGATCGCGCTCGAGATCCCAGGCCAACGTGCGCAGCCTTTCCGGTCCGAACCGCTCCGACGCCGTCACTGCCACCGTGTCGGCACCGACCTGTTCGATCGCGTCGGTGACACTGTGCTCGTCTCCGAGCACCGGAATGTCCCGACCGTTCACTGTGACAACTTCGCCCACGTCTCCTCCGTAGCCGGGTACGCAGACTCCGACAACTCGGTATCCATGGGCATCGTCGCGCTCGAGGTTGCGTGCAAGATCGACAACCGCCCCTCGCACACCGACCACAAGTACGGCAGTTCGAAATTCACCTCGGGCTCGCTCACGAGCAATCACCCGTCGCCAGATCCAACGACTCGCGATCAAGGCGGTCAATCCCATCGGAAACGCCACGGCAAGGTACAGGCGCGCGATCTCCAGGTGAAGGAGAAGGCTGGCGATCGCAATCAGTCCGAACAGGCGGAGCGTTCCGACAGCGATCAATCGGTACTCTTCAGGGCCGCTTCCGATCACGCGAGGAGATCTGGTCCGAAATACCCTCAGTACGGCAAACCAGCCGATAATCAGGGCGAAAGACAGTGCGGTGTAGCTGAAATGGCCGAATGCTTCACCGTCGACGACATCCGCGTCGCTACCGAATCGCCACCATTGAGCCAGAAACACAACTGCCGCAACGATGATCGTGTCGGTGATCGCCAGACGACGAAGATACGCAGATTGCCATTTCCTGCGTGCGGAAACTCCACCGGCCCTCTCCGGCGTTACTCGTCGGTGTTGTTGTGGCCGCTCTTTCGTGGGCGCGGCCATCTCGAGAACCGTCATGTGTTCAGAAACCTTTCCCCATGCACAGAATTCGGCCTGAAGATGTTCACCGGCCGAGGTCCATCGGACCGCCTTGCCGATTCCCGAAACTTCGACAGCGAAGCAACTGCTCCGCATTGCTGCGTTCAGTGCGTATGGTCGCATTACGTGCGCCTTGCAGTTAACCCGGCGACTATTGTCAGGCCTCGGCCCAACTGTCGATTATTGCGGCATTGCCGCAGCTCACACCCCGTGATTGAAGCAGAGTCCACTAACAACCCAAACACAGGACGATCGGCGATTTCTCCTCGCCCGCTGACGTCACCGGCCTCGATATTGCCAGGACTCACATCTTGGCAACTCTTCGGCTAGCTGGTCAGTACCAGTGAGGAGTTTGCCACATTCCGGACAGCGTGGCAATAGCGCTTTCCGAAGTTCTTCCCGACGCCAGCATTGACGTCAGTTATTCACCCTCCGACAAGAAGGAGTGAACATTGCTCACCATTACCATTGCGTACCTATAGTTTTCATCGCCTAGCCCATTTGGGCTCCGCGTTTGGACGGAAACCAGCACGCGGTTGGTAAACACTCTGCAATCCATACTTTGATGCGCTCAGCATCCACTCAGCCCTGGACGATTGTTCGGCACTTCGCCTCTGGGCGTCTTACCTACTCCTGGCAGGCATTGCGCGAACCTACGATCGGGCGACACCGAGAATTCAGACATGCAAAAGGAGGAGTGTGAACCGCCAGCGATCGCCGGTGATGTCCTGAAATAGTTGCAGCACAGCCCAATTAGGGACATGCGAGTTGCGCAGCCGCTCGGCTGCAAAGCGGGGCGACTGCTACCGATGGCGATGGCTATGGCCATGGCAAACGTGTGTGGCCGTGTAGGGTCAACGGACGCTCGACACGCTCGTTCGCACCCAGTAGCGGAGCGTGTCTCTCGAACAACCGACATTGCGGGACAACTGATCAGCTGGGCGCACGCTCTCGAGTAAACCCCCGCACGCTTCGATTGCCTTACGCGAAACCGGGTTCCTTTCGTCGCAGGTAACCAGGACGCGACTGAGCCCCACCGGGTCGCCGACATACGCGAGCGCCTCACCCAGAGCAGTCGACGCTATCCCTTTCCGGCCCTCCGACCGACGGACCCGTGGCCGATATGACCACCGACATCGGCCAAGAACTCGTTCATGCTGAGTCGCAGCTGGCCGACAACCCCCGCACCCGCTGTCCAAATCCATCGAGGGATGCCAGATCGACATCTAGGCGTTGCGAAACTCTCGAGGCCGAATCGGGCTGGTCCGCCTGCGGTCCGCCACACTCGCTACGCGATTCCGACCAAGACGCCCAAGGCCCCGTCGGGCGCAACCAGATCGACAGTCATAGAGGCACTGGTCAAGCAGGGACAGCTCAGACCGCAGCGTCACATCCCGCATGCCCGTGCCTACCCAATTACTGCGACGGCCGATGAACCCGTATTCCGCACTGCGCGTCGCAGACTCAGAGGACCCGACTAGAGAATTGCGTCCGATTCACCACACAGAGAAGGGCCCTCGAGCATTGCTCGAGGGCCCTGTGAGGCGTCGGGATTTACCGTACGACCAGGTCAGATGACTGTCGACGTGACCTTTCGTTCGCCGACTGGATTGCTGTCCACGGACCCTTCCACGGCCACGTCAGCGACAACCGGATCGGAATCGTAGTAGTACTTGTACTCGTAGACACCACGACCGTTCAGCGGGGTCATCGTGATGACAGTACCGAGAATCGTCGCGCCCACACTGTGGAGATTGCCGACCGCCCTGCTCAGCTGTTCCCTCTTCGTCGTGCCGTGACGAGCAATCACTAGCGCACCGTCCGCCAGCGCTGAAAGAACTGCAGCATCCGTAACCGGAAGCAACGGCGAGGCGTCGATGATGACGTAGTCGAACCTTCTGCGGAGATCGGTAAAGACCGCATGGGCAGTGTCAGTGCCCAGAAGTTCGCTCGGGTTCGGGGGAATCGGACCTGAGGCAAGAACCGTCAGGTCAGCATTGCTCGTGACTTGAAGTACGTCGTCGAGATCTGCTTGCCCGGCCAGGACCGAGCTCAGACCAACGCTTCCGATAAGTCCCAGATACTTCGAAACGCGAGGCTTACGGAGGTCACCTTCTACGAGACACACCTTCTTGCCTGCCTCGGCCAACACGAGTGCGATGTTCACCGCAGTCGTGGTCTTTCCCTCGGAGGGAAGAGAACTCGTAACGACGATGACACTCGGTGGGCGATCCACGGCCAGGAACTGCAGATTGGTTCGCAGCTCGCGGTACGCCTCGGCACTTGCGGAGTTGCCCTCGTGGAAGTTGATCGCTTGATGAACTTCGCGTTCCTTGTCGAACGGAATTGTTCCCACCATCGCCGCGCCGGCGATGTCTTCGACCACCTTGCGCTCTTTGACGGTGTTGTCCAGGCGATCACGCACCACAGCCAACCCGATCCCCAGCAGAAGCCCGATCGCGGCACCGAGCGCCACGTTCCGCGAAGTCTTCGGCGACACCGGTTCCGCGGGAGTTTGTGCTCGCTGTTCGACAACGACGCGCGCAGGTGCTGTGCCACCATTTGCGGGCGTACCCAGATCTTTGACCATCACGACAAACTCGTCCGAGAGCGCATTTGCGATTTCACGTGCCAGTTCAGGCGACGCATCTTGCACGCTCAAATCGAGCAGTACTGTATCCGGCGCCGATGTGGCGGTCACCTTGGACGAAATCTCCGCAGCGGAAAGCCCGCCGAGTCGATCGGGCCCGACTGAATCGATCGTTCTCTGTGCCAGTGTCTCGCCGGTAAGGAGCTTGGCGTAGGAAGTGACCAACTGCTGTGAGAGCTGGTTACCTTGGTAAGCCTCGTTCACGGTTGTTCCGGTAGAAGTCGACACGAACAGGCGCGTGGAAGCCTGGTAGATCGGCGTGGCAATCAACGAGGCGCCCAATGCGCCCAAGATCACGACCACAGTGACGACAGCGACTATCTTCCACCGTGCCTGCAAAATCTTCAGGTAGTCCCGTACATCCATCGTCGAATCTCCTTCGGCTCGAACACGTATCACGTCTTCGAGTAGTAATCGACAGCCGCTGTCGAGCCGCTGCACTCAATGCAGGCTGAACGAGGCAGCCAATCTTCTATCGCGTGTCCCTGCGTCACAGCGCGAGGTATTTGCCGAAACAGCCAGGGGGGAGAGGCCTTCACGGCATCTCACACATCTCACTTCCTGGCCGATGCATGATCGGGAAGTGGCGAACACGCGACACTGACAAACCCGCGACACTGACATCGGGCCCACTCACACATCGCGCAGAGCAGACACAACGTGCAGCCAGGCTGAACTCTACTGCGTCATTGGTCTTTTCACCACCGCAACGGAGCCTCGAAACTTCCTAGACATCGTCAGTCGACTGTGCCGACCATGAAAGGGTCACATACCACAGCGGGCCGTAGGACCAACGTCCGTCGACGACCAACTACGCAACTTGCCGACGGAAGTTGATGCATACCAACCGAACAAGGCAACATGCCCCTCACCCTGTGATGCACGAGCGGCTATCCCAGCATCTCCCCCGGCCACAGCTCGCTCGCTGACGGACTTTGGTCCCGGGCACACGGCCACTTCCCCTCGATGCCTACAACACCCACCCTCCGTGAAGGTTTCACCGGTTTACGGCCTTCCGAGACCTCGGTAGGTCCACCCTGCGTCGCGCCAGGTGGTCGGTTCCAGACAGTTACGTCCGTCGATGATGACCTTCTTGCGGACGACAGGTTCGAGGTCCGACGGCAACAACTTTCGAAACTCGGCCCACTCGGTCAGAACCAAGACGACATCAGCGCCTGCACACGCTTCAAGTGCGCTCGAAGTGTAAGTGAGGGTGGGGAACAACGCCTTCGAGTTTCCCATCGCCTTCGGGTCATAGACATTGACGGCAGCGCCTTGCAGCTGAATCTGCCCGGCAACGTTCAGCGCAGGTGAGTCGCGCACGTCGTCGGAGTCAGGCTTGAAGGCTGCACCGAGAACCGCCACATTGGCTCCGAGTAGAGAACCACACGCTTCTCGAGCCAGTTCGACCATCCGAGTACGACGACGCATGTTGATATTGTCGACTTCGCGTAGGAATGTGAGTGCTTGATCTGCTCCCAGCTCACCAGCACGTGCCATGAAAGCACGGATGTCCTTCGGTAAGCAGCCCCCACCGAAACCGATTCCGGCGTTGAGGAATCGCCTACCAATTCTCTCGTCATGGCCGATGGCATCGGCAAGAACGGTCACATCCGCACCTGAAGCCTCGCACACCTCCGAGATCGCATTGATGAACGAGATCTTCGTTGCCAGAAATGCATTGGCTGATGCTTTGACCAACTCCGAAGTCGCAAGGTCGGTCACAACAAAGGGAATACCTTCGTTCAAGAGTTGCTCGTACACTTCACGCGCAATCGATTCCGCACGTCCGGGTCGATTGCGGTCGACCCCGAGCACAAGCCGGTCCGGGTGAAGCGTGTCTTTCACCGCGTAGCCTTCCCGGAGAAATTCCGGGTTCCACGCCACCTCCACGTCTTGTCCGGCAGGCGCCAGTTCCCGTGCCCGCGCACCCAATCGCTCTGCTGTACCGACTGGCACAGTTGATTTCCCGAAGATTACGGTCGGCCTGGTCAAGAGGGGTGCGAGTGTCTCGATCACCGAATCGACAAATCGCATGTCGGCCGCGAACTCACCCTTCTTCTGCGGCGTACCGACGCCGAGGAAGTGGATGTCGGCGAACTCTGCGGCCTCCTCGTAGGAAGCCGTGAATCGAAGACGTCCCGCGGCTATGTTGCGGCGCAGTACTTCCTCGAGTCCCGGTTCGTAGAAAGGAACCTCCCCAGCTTCGAGCATAGCGAGCTTGTTCGGATCAACATCCACCCCGAGAACCTCGTGACCCAACTCGGCCATGCAAGCTGCGTGTGTCGCCCCGAGGTAGCCTGTGCCGAATACCGCAATACGAGAAGTCATAACGATGTCTGCCTGTCGAAGTCGAGTTTACGTCGAATAATGCTGTAGTACTTCATGTCCTGATCGAATCGACGTTCTGTCGATACCACTCCACGGTCGATGCGATCCCCGCACGAAGATCAATCTTGGGCTGCCACCCCAAATCTCGAAGCTTCCCGATGTCAAGCAACTTCCGCGGCGTCCCGTCAGGTTTCGAATGATCCCATTCGATCTCGCCGTCGAACCCGATCTCGTCCGCCACGATCGCAGAGATCTCCGCGATGCTCTGGTCCTCGCCTGTACCAACATTGACGTGTTCTGCTCCGTCATAGTGGTCGAGCAAATGAAGGCAGGCATCCGCCATGTCGTCGACGTGGAGAAACTCTCGCCTCGGCGTCCCGCTGCCCCAGTTCACGACTGAAGCAGCTCCATCACGGCGCGCGTCGTCGAAGCGTCTGATGAGGGCTGGCAGCACATGAGAGCCCTTGGCAGAGAAGTTGTCACCCGGGCCGTAGAGATTGGTCGGCATCGCGGCGATCCACGGACGCCCGAACTGCTTTCGAACAGCCTGTACCTGCAGGATTCCCGCGATCTTGGCGATGGCATATGCATCGTTCGTCGGTTCCAAATGACCGGTCAGCAAATATTCTTCGCGAATCGGTTGAGGAGCGAATTTCGGGTAGATGCAGGATGATCCGAGGAACAGCAGGCGATCTACGTCGAACTCGGCCGCCGCGTCCATCACGTTCACCTGGATGCGAAGGTTGTCGGAGATGAAGTCCACCGGCAGTGTGCTGTTCGCCAGTATCCCGCCCACCTTGGCTGCCGCGAGGACCACGTTCTTCGGCCTCTCGGCGGCGAAGAACTCGAACACGGCACCGCGGTCGCGAAGATCGAGTTCGGCGGACGTGCGACCGACAAGGCGATTGAAACCGTCGGCCTCCAAACGACGCCAGATCGCTGAACCCACGAGTCCACGATGGCCCGCGACGTACACCGCATCGTTCCGATCGAGGGACTTCTGCGCGTACTCCCCCGTCATCGGGCATGCTCCCAATCCACCAGGTTCGGGCGGTCGATCCAGGGCTTGCCCTCACACTTCAGAGCCTCTATGTCCGCATCGACCATGATTCGAGCCAGCTCGGGGGTATGTACAGTCGCCTTCCAGCCGAGCTTCTGCTCCGCCTTACCTGCATCTCCGATCAACGCGTCTACTTCCGTCGGCCGCAGATAGCGCTCGTCGAAGCGCACATGATCTTCCCAGTTCAGACCCGCGTGCTCGAAGGCCACCGTCAGGAAATCCTTGACCGAGTAGTTACCGCCTGTCGCGAGCACGTAATCGTCCGGCTCGTCGGCCTGAAGCATCCTCCACATTCCCTCCACGTACTCCGGCGCGTAGCCCCAGTCGCGGATTGCATCGAGATTACCCATGTACAAATCGTTTTCCAGGCCGGCCTTGATCCGCGCCACCGCTCGCGTGATCTTGCGAGTTACGAATGTTTCGCCTCGCCGCGGAGATTCGTGGTTGAACAGAATTCCGTTCACGGCAAAGATCCCGTACGCCTCGCGGTAGTTCTTGGTGATCCAGTACGAGTACACCTTCGCCGCACCGTACGGCGATCGCGGATAGAAGGGAGTCTGCTCGTCCTGCGGAGGCGGTGTCGCACCGAACATCTCGGAGCTGGACGCCTGGTAGAACCTGCATTCGAGACCAGCCATCCGGACTGCTTCGAGCAGCCTGATCGACCCGATTCCCGTCGTGTCACCGGTATGTTCGGGCTCGTCGAAACTTACCCGTACATGTGACTGCGCTGCGAGGTTGTAGACCTCGTCCGGGCGTATCTGTGCGAGAAGAGTGACCAAACGCGCCCCGTCGCTGAGATCTCCGTAATGAAGGAACAGTTTTGCATCCGGCGTGTGGGGATCCACATACATGTGATCGATTCGAGCCGTATTGAACGTGGACGATCTACGAATAAGTCCGTGGACCTCGTATCCCTTGCTCAACAACAGCTCGGCCAGGTATGAACCGTCTTGGCCTGTAATTCCGGTAATCAGTGCACGTTTCACTTGAAACTCCGTCCTCGAAGCAGATACTTGTCTGCGAGTAGTCATCGGCCGAATTGTGTTGTGTGGGAGCAGCGAACCCACAACCAGAACTGAGAAACCCTCACGGCATTACTGCCTCCTTGATCCGCGATCTCAGATCCTCCAGTTCCGCGGCAGCGGAGTCCATTCCGCGAGAGATTCGGGTAGATTCGTCGTGCCCTAGATTCAAGCTGCCACCCGTCGCATCGTCCATCCAGGAGGCCTGCGGTGCGAGTACCGGTTCCAGCGAATCCCTCAGCTTCGGTACCGAACTACTACCCGACATCACCGGTATCGATCCGCCTCGAGCGCTCAGGATCAAAACATGGAGGCGGTCACTGACGGTTACGGCGGCGCGCTCGTACAGGGCGCGGACAGCCGACTCCTGTTGCCGATGGGTCGTGTCATCGTCCCATCCCACGTAGGGAATACCCAGCGTCGCAGCAACTTCGCGGTTGTGGCTGTCGTCCTCGACAACCTGGCAACAGGCCATCAAATCCAAACCATTTGCCGAGAACTGACTTTGGATCGACCGAAGGGACGCGTAGTTCACCGGTCGGTCATGCCGAAGTGAAAGCAAGGCTATTTCTCGGCGCGCAGATTCTCGGCCAGCAGACTTCGCTCCGTCGGATACACCGGCCCCGAACGCGAGATCGGGATAGAACCGACTCTTACCTCGCAGGTACTCACACGTCCTTTTGTCACGTGCCGCGTAGACGTCGGCTACGCCGACGAGGATCTTCTCGGGTACTGCCGCCATTGGGCTTCGTACCTCGATCGACCGTCCCAAAACGAGGACTCGTGTACCGAACATGCGAAGCACCGCAAAGACTGTCACCAACAACGAGTGCTTGACGACGCTTGCTGCTGATGCCCCCAGAACCGCCGGCCCAGGTGCCATCACGATCACTGCCCGCTTTCGGCGCACTGTATCGGACAAAATCGCTCGCCAGAAGTTGATACCCGAATCCATCACCTCGTCGGTTGGTTCCCAATCGAAGGCATCGACGTACTCCGCGCTCATACTGCCCGAAAATACAACGGGTCTGAACCCCAGTTCACGCATGTAGTCGACTGCTGTTCGGCGTATCTCGATGTCACCCAGATTGCCCTGAGCTGCTGCGATACTCATGAAGAACCTACGCATGGGGATCCCTCCTCATTGCAACGACAACGACACAGGTCAGCAATGCGGTTTGAAGTACATAGCTGAGCGAGAGCGACCACCCCGCTCCGAGCGCCCCGTAACGGGGGGCAGCCAGCACGATTCCGACGAGGCAGATCAAGGTGCTCACAACCGTTATGTAGGAGACGATTTCAACTCTGCCCGTACCTTGCAGGATCGCATTCAATTGGGACGAGATCGCTGCGAAGATCAAACTGAAGCAGACGACCTGCATTACCGGTACCGCGTCTACGTACGCATCGCCCAAAATCGGTGGAACGAGTACAGGGATGACAGCTGCGATCACACCGAAGATCACCGCGCTTGCGATGCATACGTACATCGCGGGTCGCAGAATGCCCTGGGTGATTCGCCCGGTCGTCGAGCGCGCCGCCGCAGGCATGAGAACTGCCGCAAACGATGTGGGAATCAGCCGCAACGGAGTGGTGATACGACTCGTCACGCCGTAGATTCCGGAGACGGCCGGTGACGTGACAAGTCCAACCAGCAGTACGTCGAAGTTGCGCGTCTGAGTAGCAACGGAATTCAACCAGAAGTGCGAGGACTTGCCGATGATCGACTTGTACGAGCGTCTCGATCTGACACGAGTGATCGCCGGTCCGAGCCGAATGGCCACGAAGACAGCGATCATCGAAGAGAACGCGAGGCCCACGGAATACCAGAACACTGCGTCGACTCCTGCGAGCCAAGCGGCCGCAACAAAAACGAGAGCAAGTGCTCGCCGGAGGAGCAACGACACCGCGTTCTGCCAGGTATTCCCGTCAGCGAGTGGTAGCGAGAGCAGCGTCTCGACGTAATTGTCCAGAACAACCCAAGCTGTCAACGGCACTACGAACCAAAGCTTCGGCTCGAAGACCGCGGCTACCGCCGCGGTAAATGCCAGCAATGCACCGACGGCCAGGTTGGCGCGGCGCGAGAACTCCAAGGTCGACGCGATGAGGGGTTCCTGGTCACCCAACGCACGGATCCGAACCAGAAATGGGGTGAACCCGAAGTTCAGAGTGGTCTGAAGCACCAGTCCGACACCATAAGCCGCAGCGAAGATTCCAAAGCCGGACGGACCGGAGATACGCGCGAGTAGGACCATACTCAGTGCCTGAATCAACGCACCGACAAGACGTCCGCCGGCGATTCCCGTAAACTGAACCACCAAGGGGTTCGTCATCACCTTCATGTTCCACCACCCGGGCACTCGAACGCGTGCGGAACCCCGTCGCAGCGCGGTCGTGCGCCCTTCATGGTCGTCCGATCGACGAAACCGGGGCGCGGACGATCGAACTCGCCGGAACATCGGATGTAACAAGGCAATTTGCGCCGATAACCGAGTGGTCACCGACCGACGTGCCGCGGAGAATTGTGGACCTGGCCGCAATCCACACTCCGTTGCCGATGACGATCGGTCCGTTGTCGAACTCGAAAGTCCGTGACTGTCTGCTGTGACTGCCCGCGCACAGAAAGACGTCCTGCGAGACACAACTGTTCGACCCGATACTCACCGGTTCGAGATTGAGGATCCATGCTCCCTCACCCACCCAAGTGTTATCACCGATCGACAGTTTCCACGGCCAATGGATCTTCACGCCGTGCCGAATCAGGACTCCATCACCGATCTCAGCGCCGAACAGTCTGAGAATGGCAACTCGTATGCGTGCCGGCACGAACCAGGCCCGGAACAGTGGTGCCACCGCGAGCCAGGCGACCTGCACTGATGCCGGACGTCCCTTGTCGTATCCTGCCCCGGTGAATTCGCCGAGGGAGAGCTGCGGGTGTGTCATCGCGCTCGGGCTTGCGTCGGTCGAGTCGGCAAACTGTCTCGATTGATGAGTCCGTCGAAGAGGTCACCGAACGCGGTGGTGGCAGAGCCGGGAGACAAGGTTTCGTGCACGTACTCCCCCCCGTTTCGCGCGAGTTGAGCGGCACGGACGGGGTCGGAAACCAGCATCTCTATTTCACGTACCAATGCTTCCGGATTTCCGGCGTCAACACGTACTCCCGCCCCGGACAGGGCGATCTCCTCGCCGGAGGCACTGTCCGAAGATGTAGCCGCGACGACAGGTACCCCTGAAGCGAAATACGATGTAAGTTTGCTCGGAACGGCCATACTGCGAAGATCGGCCAACTCGTTGAGAAGTAATGCGTCCGCTGCTCGCAGCACATCGGTGAAGTCCTCGCCGCCAACAGGATCCATGAATTCGATCCCGGTGCATCCCTCGGACAGCTCTTCGAGATGGGCCCGCTGATTCCCATCCCCCATCAGTACGAATTTGATGTCGGACTGGCGCGGCCCAAGTAAATGCGCGGCGTTCACCACATTCTCGAGCCCTTGCTTTGCACCCATATTGCCGGCATGCAGAACTATCTTCTGTTCCGGCCCCCAGCCCAATCGCTTTCGCGAATCTTCTCGGGTGCAGGCAGACTGGGAGAGATCCAGGTGGGTCCAGTTCCTGATGACTGTGACGCTGCTCGAGTCGACTCCGAGGTTGTCCTGCGCATGCTTCGCGAACCGCGGGTGGATCACGACGACGTGATCGGACTTTCGCAAGATCCAGGATTCGGCTCGATCGACGAGAGACGACAGGCCTCCGCTCAGCTGACCGGTCTCGGACGCGCCCAGTCCGTAGAAGTCCTGCACCCACAGCACCACGGGTGTGCGCGATCGAAGGAGCCTGGTCCTGATGACAAATGCCGCCGAGGACAAAAGTGTAGGACTTAAACACAGTATGAGGTCTGCTCGATGGAAAAGAGTCGCCCAGGTCGCCCTCAAAGCGAAACTTGCCTCCATCAGAATTCTTCGCAGGAAGCTGGGATTCCGGGGGATGTAATGACGAAGTCTTTGAACCGTCAGATTTTCTGACTGCTCTACGGAAGACAGACCTGAGAAGCCATCCATCTTTCGCCAGAATGGATAGTGCGGATACCCTGTCACTACCCTGACGTCAGCACCGGCATCCGCTATCGCATTTGCCAAACCCTCCGTGTACGGAGCGATACCGGTTGGCTCAGGAGAATAGTTGATTCCCACGATCAGGATTTTATTTCCCTGATTATCCATCGTGCTCATTTCCCTTTTCAGCTAACTTAGGACGGCAGTCCGTGAACAGCTTGCAGGTGTGCACTTCTCTGCGTGTCACTCTCGAATCGTTCGGCGACTTTCCGTGCCGGAACTCCGACATTCACCGAGAAACTCTCGACGTCGTTCGTCACGACCGAACCGGCTCCGATAACCGCACCGTCACCGATCTTCACACCGCTCAATATCACCGAACAGGCGCCTATCCATACGTCTGTTCCAATTTCGACAGAATCGCGTGCACCAGGCTGACGGTCCCCCACCCACGTCGACGCGAGCATCGGAATACCCACCTCGTCGATCGCGTGGTCTTCGCGCCCCACGATGTAGACGTTCATTCCGATCATGACGTGGGATCCGATGGAGCCGTCTACCTGAATAACGGTTCGGGGTCCGACGCTGACATTATCGCCGATATTCAGCCGGTGAGGCGCACTGATGATGGCTCCACGGCCGGCGTTGAAGTCGCGCCCTACTGAAACATTCCCGTTCGATATTGCGAGTCCATTCATTATTCCGCGAAGGGCTCGCCTGACACCTGACGGTAGGCGTGATCGGTTGCTCATCGTACGACCATCTCCTTGGGCCATCCCTCATTGTCGAATTCGACGACCTGACCTCGCAACGCAGCAGAGATCCCCGATGCCATGGTTTCGGCGGAATAGAGATCCCCTACCTTCGCTGAAACTTTCTCCGCTGGAACGGGATTGGAGACAAGATGCAAGAAGTAGTCTCGCAGCGCCGCAGCCAGCGACTCCTCGGTCGTCGGTGAGTAACTCTGCATAGGACCGACAGCAGCAAGTTCGATCTCGGGGGCGTGCGGGGCGTCCTCGGGGTACAGCATCGGGACTCCGAATCCCAAACTCTGAGTGACACTCAACCCGACGTATCCGGGAGAGATCGACATGATTGAGCGTGCGTAGATTTCAGCAAGTTCGATCGGACTTTCAATGCGTCCGTGTACCACAACGGACTCTTCCAGACCTAAATCGAGAATTTGCCGTTCTATCGTTTCCACCGCATTGCCGAAACCCACGATTTCCAACACGGCACCCTCGTCGACGAGGCCTGATTGGTGGAAAGCCGGAACCAATTGATCGACGTTCTTCTCGGCAACCAATCGGCCGACATAGACAATTGATTTACGCGATTCACCGGTGTTACCAGCGTTGATGTCAGCGCGTTTGTACAAAGAATTGGGTGCAACCCAAACTGGTTGGCCTGGAACCTCGAGCTTGGCTGGGACCACACTGGCGTACCCGTAAAGAATGGTCCCCTGAGACAAGCGGCGCATCGTTCTCCGAAGGAAAGCCGTCTTCGACGAAGAACCTTGCCTGGGATGCAAATGGCCCCAAAGAAGAGTACGGCGACGCGCTATTCGTCGAAGGACCAAAATACTCCACGATGTGAGACTACGGGGGTTCAAATCCAGGATAGTCACGGACGCTGAAAGCGGATTTTTCCAAGAACCCACCTGAAGAAGAACCTTGTCACCGAAGATTCCGATCCGTCGAACGCGGTCGTAGAAATCCGTGTCGATTCCAGTTCGTACCGTGGAATCCAACCCGTAGTCCGAAGCCAGAATATCGAGATTTCCTTCCTCCATCTCACGCAACACCTCGATGCACGGATTCCGATACGTTGGAATCACCGCCAAATACATCGAGTATTTTTTTGATGACATCGAGCCTGCTCCCCCAAAGTTCTCATCGAGCACCACCGATTGGCCAGTGTGCATTGCGCAGTTCCCTTACTTCGGATCCCAGGCAGGGTTCGCCGGGAATGGCGAATCGGATTCGCGATACGAATACGAAAGACTGACTGACTGACTGAACGGATCAGTATGCGCCGTCACTAGCCATTACGGCTTTGAGCGTCTTCACGACGATCATCACGTCCCCGACCATCGACCAGTTGTCGACATAGGACAGATCCAGCCGAACGGTTTCTTCCCACGAAAGATCCGAGCGCCCGCTCACCTGCCACAAACCGGTGATACCCGGTTTGACCAGCAGTCGCCTTTTCACGGCCCCGTCGTATGCCTCTACCTCACGCCTCAACGGCGGTCTCGGACCAACTACGCTCATCTCGCGCCGGAGCACATTGACGAACTGAGGCAACTCGTCAATCGAAAACTTTCGAATGACGCGCCCCACCTTGGTAACCCGAGGATCGTCACGCATCTTGAACAGGACACCGGCGCCCTCGTTATCCGACAGCAGGCTGTCGACCTGCGTATCTGCGTTCTGAACCATCGATCGGAACTTCAGCATCGGAAAGGGAACCCCGTCCAATCCCATTCGCTCCGACCGATAGAGCACAGGACCCCGACTGGTGAACTTGACTGCCAACGCCGTCACGATCAAAACGGGACTGATCAAAATGAGAATTACAGATGCGAAAACGACGTCGAAGGCTGTCTTGGCGAACCGTTGAGCACCGTGGTATCGCGGACGTTCGACGTGAATCAGTGGAAGGCCCGCCACCGGCCGCATCGACAGTCGCGGACCGGAAACATCCAGGATTCCCGGTGCCACAACAAGATCGACGTCCTTACACTCCAGATCCCAGGCCAGTTTCCGCATACCGTCGTAGCCGAGGTGTTCCGTCGCCGTAACCGCCACCGCATCGGCTCCGACCAAGTCGAGTGCGTCGGTCACATCGTGCTCGTCCCCGAGGACCGGTATTTCGTTGCCGTCGACCACGATGACTCTGTCGCGACGACCTAGTTGACTGGGTTGGCAGACGCCCACGACCCGGTACCCGTCACCGGGAGCTCGTTCGAAGGTTTGGGCCATTTTCTTGACTGCAACCGGGCTTCCCACGACTAAGACGGACGTCTGGAAATCGCCGCGCGAGCGCTTCCTCGCAATCACCTTTCGCCAGATCCAGCGGCTCGCCATCAGCGCGGTCAGACCGACAGGAAATGCGAAGGCCAGATAGAGCCGCGCGATGTCCAACTGCAACAGCAAGCTGACAATCGCAATGAGTCCGAAGAGGCGAACTGTCGCGACGAAGATTCGCCTGTACTCTTCGGGTCCGCTGCCGATCACACGAATCGAGCGAGTGCGAAAGATCCCCAACGACGATAACCACATCGCCGCCAATGCAATTGACACACCGGTGTAGCTGAGTTGCCCGAGGATTCCGGGGCTCACTGCGCGGCTGTCTCCACCGAATCGCAGCCATTGAGCCAGGAAAACCGTCGCCACGATGATCACCGAATCGCCCAGGAACAGCCTTCTGCGGTACGCCGTTTCCCATTCCCTCCGAGAAGTCGATCCGCGGCGGAGGTCGGGCACTGCGCGGGGAAGCGTGTGCTTGGTCTTGCCCAGTGTGGACACGTCGAGCGCCGTCACGTGATCAGTCCCTTCCTCATTCGTGGAATCCGTGTGTCGTTGAATCCGTGTGTCGTTGACAGGTGTTGAGCGTGATTCACCAGATTTGAGCAATCCACTGGAACAGCAAATTGCTCGCTTCGATCCGAAGAGTGCAATTGTTCGAGAATCGGAACGCTCTCACGCTCCGAGTGGATTACATTTCAGCACTGTCCGCGCGCAGGATCAAACGCAAAGTCGCCCCAGTTCAGGCCTGTAGTCGCCCGCACCCCTACCTATTCCAATGTGGCCGCAACGCAAGCGCTTTGCCTCTCACCGTTCGGAGGCGGAGCGCCTGGAACAACAGAACGAAAGATCGATTCAGAGGCAACTATCGCGTTACTTCGACGAAAGTGCGGCAAAGCGAAGGACCTTACTCGTCAGTAGGCGGTTGCCACAGGGCAACGCATTACCGATACGGCCTGAATAGAGGATCATTTCCATTGGTAACCAACGCAATGACTTTCGCCGACATAAGGTGCCTGCGCCGTTGGGGACCTACGTCCCCGGCAGGGATCTTGGTCCCTATTGCCGATTCGATGTGCAATTCGAAGGCGAATAGCCCTACAGCCCTTGCTGATACAGGCTTCAACATCGAAACAAGATCAGGTCACTCGTCCAGTTCGCAACAAGCAAGCTCCGAAAAGAAAATTTTCCTTCGTCTCAATATGTGGGATTTCTGCCCCGCTTCGGCCGTTCCGCAGCGGCCGGTGCTCGGATTCGCACCTTGTGATCGATCACGTAAGGTCGACCAAAGTCGGGTTCGCTGACACAACCTCGCTGCAGCCGACACAGCCGGAGTGGACGACCAGTTCGAATAGGACTACATATCTTGAAGATTCGCGACCTACGCACGCAGTCGGGAATTATCCCCCGCCTCACAGTACGTTGGCTGATGATTGCAGCCGCGACAATCTTTGCTTTCTGGCCCACCTGGACCAATTTGTGGAGGAGCACCGCGAGCGGTACCGCCATCGGATACGTTTTTGTCCTCCCTTTGCTCTGCCTGATAGCCGCCGTCGGAACAGATTTGCGACGCGGCCCGGACCTTCCGATCCACGACCGTGAGACGGACAAGATTGTCGGTGGTATCGGCTTACTTGTTTCTCTGGGTTTACAGGCACTCCTCATGCCACGTTTTGCCGAGAACTATGAATTGATGCATATCGATGTAATCGCGGCATGGGTATTTGTCTGGAGCGCAGCGGTTCTCATGTTCGGGCTGCGTCCGGTGAACCGCTACTGGGCAATCTGGGTTGTTCCGATCGTCCTGGCGCCGCTCATCTACCGCACGCTGGCGACCGAACTCGGCGGCACGCGATTCGACTACAGCATCATCATGGTGCTGGTCGCCTCGGCCGCAACGACGATCGCCGTCAGTAGGACCTGGAGACGGGGATTCGCCGGGTTCGTCGCTTCGTCCGTCCTGGGTGCTGCCTTGGTCTACTACCTCTCGCGGCAGTACCCGACTGCACCCTTGTTCAGCGTCCAGCTGCTACCAGCAATAGGTAGTGCGTTACTGGTAGGCGGGTTCTTCTACCTGTACGAGCGACGTGGAAGGTCATGGAAGCCGTTCGAGCGTCCGCTCCGGAATCCATCGACGTCAACCAGCAACTGGACGATCCTGGTGGTGTTCGCCGCGGCAATCGTGATGTTTTTTACGCCAGTGCCCACCACTCAGAGCGTTCCGGTCTCAGTAGGTCCGCCGGCGACTGCTGATCCACGCCTCATCGTCCCCGCCGGTTGGCGTGAGATCTCAACCGACGAATACGATTGGCCGAGAAAATACTTCGGTTCCACCTCGGCACTCACTCGCCAGACAATTCGTGCTGACACACCCAACCCTGCCTGGGACACCCAGATGCGACCACGCACCGTCCAAATGGACGTTGTTCAAGTGCGTCGCCCGTCTACTCTGTCTGTCTATCCGAGCAATACAACCTATGATCTCCAGAACGCACGTGTCAGCCCCACCGTACGAGTTGAGTTGACTCGTGGAGTTGTCGCGGAAATGTACACAGTTGTCGACGACTCCCTCCTACTCACCTGGAGCAACCTCAATTTCGTGTGGACACGCGGCGACGGTGCCGCACAACGCGTCACACTCTTGACAGTGGACAATCATGAACCGAATGCCTTGTTCCCCGAACCGAAACCATCGATGGCTTCGAATGGAAGCAACACCTTGGCAGTTCTACTCAGAGGCAGGATATCTACTGTCGACAGCGAATCTCAGTACAAGGATCTAGGTATGCTCCAGTCCCTCGGAAGGCTTGTCGTGGAGGCACAGAAGTGGTAGATCCCGATCTCTCGGTTGAGGACGAAAGCTCCGAAGAATTCAAACGAGTTGCACTCCACGATGCTGTGAACGGACTGCGTGAGCGTAAACCGATTTCGTCGGCATCAGTTGCGTTCTATCCGTGGCAGCGCAACATCCTGTTCCTGATTCTCGTGATCACCGTTGTGTGTCTGGTCTTCTTCCTTACTCCCACGCTCATCGTTCTCACATTGGCATGCACGCTCGGGTACGTATGGGCGATGGTGGATCGCCTAGTGCTGTTCACACGAGGTCTGGATGCCTCCTCGATCGTGACGATCAGCGATCAGGAGGCAAGCTCGCTTTCCGATGAAGAACTACCGCACTACACAATCCTTGTGCCGGCGTACAACGAGCCGGAAGTAGTCGGAGACCTGATTTCCGCTATGCGTGCGATCGACTACCCCTCGAACAAATTGCAGGTGCTGTTGCTCCTCGAAGAGGATGACACCGTCACCATCGACGCGGCGACTGCCGCCGGAGTCGATGCCGTGGTGAGTATCTTGAAGGTCCCTGCTGCAGATCCGCGCACCAAACCCAAAGCCTGCAACTACGGATTGCACTTCTCTACGGGCGAGATAATCACCATCTACGACGCCGAGGACTCACCGGATCCGCTCCAGTTACGCCGTGTGGTGGCAACCTTCGCGAAGCTTCCATCGAATACCGCGTGCGTTCAGGCGAAACTCGCATTTCACAACGGGACTCAGAATTTGTTGACCGCGTGGTTCACGGCCGACTACGCCCTCTGGTTCAATTTCATCCTCCCAGGACTGATGCGCAGTCAGTCACCGATTCCTTTGGGAGGCACGTCCAATCACCTTCGACGAAGTGTGCTCGACGAGATCGGCGCCTGGGACCCCTTCAACGTCACGGAGGACGCAGATCTCGGAGTTCGCATCGCGGAGAGCGGCTACCGGACCGCTGTTCTGAACTCGACGACGCTGGAGGAGGCCAACAGCGACACGATCAACTGGATCCGACAACGCTCACGCTGGTACAAGGGTTACCTGCAGACTTGGTTGGTTCACATGCGTCAACCTGTGAAACTGTGGCGCGGACTCGGCACGGTCGGATTTCTACGCTTCACCATCTTGATGGCGGGGACACCCATTGTGGCGACACTGAACATGGCGTTCTGGCTGATCAGTCTGGGTTGGATTCTCGGCCAGCCCGAGGTCATCCACGACGTGTTTCCCAACTACGTCTATTTTCCCGCCCTCGTGTCACTCGTATTCGGTAACGCCGCAGTCCTTTACATGAACCTGGTGGCATGCCGAGAGACGCGAAATCCTATGCTGCTGATAGCTTGCCTGACCGCTCCGCTTTACTGGGTCTTGATGAGCATCGCAGCCATCAAAGGCACATATCAGTTGATACGCAACCCGTCTTACTGGGAGAAGACCTTCCATGGCTTGAACACGTAAGCTCAATTCCCGATCAACGCTTGTTGCGCGGGTTGAGCTTTGAAGCTTGCGGTCCGATCGCTGCCGGCCGAAAGACATGCAAACGCGAGTACGACCGGTAGCCAGTAGTACGCCTGCTCGAAAAATGCCGACGTCAGTGCGAATGTCATCATCGCGACCAGCACGCCGGCCGCGGCGGCGTTCTTGCCGGACTTCATCGATCTGAACGCAACCAATGCCGTCGCGCAGATGATGAGTCCCACAGCCAGGGCAAGCACCACCCCGCCTTGGTACCAAGACCGTAGAAACACATTGTGGACGACTGTGACGTTGTCGAACGAGGCCGCATTGGCAGCGTTCAGACCCACCCCGGACAGCGGATGCGCGCGAATAGCATCCCAAGCGAATCCGTAAGTGTCGTTACGGATCTCGAGTGTGCTGACGGCTTTGGTCTGCCCTGTGACCTGAAGGTATCGATCGGCCGGCGTCTCCAGGTGCTTTCCGAACTCGGTGTAGGTGATTGCGACCCAGAAGAGCACAGAGGCGCCGACAAAACTCTTGACGATGGTGGTGATCTTCACTCGCGAAGAAATCGCCACGACGATCAATCCGATCGCGCAGGCCGACAACGAACTCAAACTACCGGTTGCCAGCAGTCCCACCGCGTTCACAATCGAGATCAGCACCAGAACGACCCGATTTCCTACCTTTCGCACTGCAGCCCCCAGGCACAGAATCAGCGCAAGTGAGGACATGATGCCCAGAACGTTCGGGTGACCTGCCAGACCTGGAGCACGACCGTTCACAACACCGAAACCGAAGACGGATGAACCGGCCAATTGGATAGCGGCGGCCAGAGCAGAAACCGATTGGCTTGCTATGAACGCAATGCATACACGCCTGACAAAACCCGGATCACGCCGGACATTGGCGACCATCACAAATATTCCGAGCCCGAGAACTATGAAAAGTTGGATTCCAACATAAAGATTTCCGCCGATATCATTGCCACGCGTCGCTGTTACCGTGGCGACGAGAGCGGCGTAGCCGGCGGTCAACCAGACGCCGACAAACTGCGGCCGAGCAACTCGTCCCAGCGCTACTGACGCCACGATGACCGCAAGCACTGCCATCGCCCACAACTGCGTGACGGCGCCGGGCAACGAGCGGTATATCGGAACTGCGATCGCGATCGCCATCCACACGGCGGTAGTCGGCGACAAAGGAATTCTGCCCGTTCGCCCTGCCGTCGAAGCGGCATCATTCCGAAGACCTTGAGGTCTGACTTGACTCGGCGTTGTCATTGAGTTCCTGCTTCCGACAATCGAATTTTTTGCATTTCACCCTCGATTTCACCCTTCGCCGACGCCGGGCTGAATAATCCCCGCTCAGCGCAGAAGTCATCCTCTGTCGGCAACGTCGCGTAACTGCAAATAAGCGAATCGTCGACGCAAAACTTTGCCACGACATGGCAGATATCCAATTGTCCTCGACTCGTGGCCGAAAGGAAGTGGCATATACGTCTCGGCTCAGGCAATATGACCGCTATGAGTGGTTTCTCCGCATGGGTCGAGAATCAACTGGAACTTCGCTCGTTCGGCGACATCCAGGAAGCTGCGCGTGCGCTGAAGATTCGACCTTCCGAGCTGAGTCGATGGCTGTCGGCTAAACGCCCTCCCACGCAGGACACGATGCGGACGGCATGTCAGGTCTTCGACGCTCCGATCATGGAGGTCCTCGTAGCCGCCGGTTATCTGACCTCTGAGGAAGCGGAGCCGGGGATGACTCCACCGTCGATCGTCGCGACGATTTCGACACAGTCCCTGGTGGACGAACTCACCCGACGCGGTATCGACCGACAAAGTGAATGAATCCGGGCTACCGACATTCACATACGCGCTAGCCGAACATGGTGCAGATTCTCGTGCACCAAAACATATTTCGACCTCAGCTGTCATGGACGGCATTATTCAGTACGTCAACTGCGGATCCGGCTGATCCAATCGTTCCTTGAGCCAGACTCGCAACTCCGGTCCGTACTCGGTGCGACTGAGCGCATGGTCGAGAGATGCTCGCAGAAAGCCTCCCGGGTTACCAAGATCGTGGCGGGTTCCGTGATGGACGACGACGTGAACCGGATGCCCCTCCGCGATCAACAGCGCTATCGCATCCGTCAGTTGTAGTTCGCCACCCTGCCCGGGTGAGATTCGTCTGAGCGCGTCGAACACGGCGCGATCGAGAAGGTATCGTCCGGCCGCGGCGAGAGTGGACGGAGCATCCTCAGGAGCCGGCTTCTCGACCATGCCGACGACGGCAAGTACATCGGGATCGCTGCCCTCCACAGGTGTTTGGACGTCGAATACTCCGTAGGCCCCAACACGATCGGGCGCGACGTCGAACGCGCACAGCACAGAACCACCACGCTCGACACGTACCTTCGCCATCGCGTCGAGAATGCCGCAGGGGTGGACCAGATCGTCGGGAAGCAGCACCGCGAACGAGTCCTCGTCCGCATCCAGCACCGATTCGACCAGACCGACAGCGTGTCCCAATCCCAGCGGAGACTCTTGCACAACCGGCTCCACCGAGATCAGGCCCGGGGCCCGACGCACACGCTCGAGTAGATGGTGCTTCCCGCTGGCGGCGAGCTTGCCCTCGAGCACCAGGTCCTCGACGAAATGCCCGACGACCGATGCCTTGCCCGGCGCAGTGACAATTACCAGACGTTCCGCGCCTGCTTGCGCCGCTTCGCTTGCGACCAGCTCGATCCCGGGTGTATCGACCACGGGGAGCAACTCTTTCGGAACCGTCTTGGTGGCCGGGAGGAAACGAGTCCCCATCCCGGCAGCCGGCACCACAGCAGTCTTGAAAGGCCGTTCAGCGCACCCAGTCATCGTTCACCTCTCCGCTCACACGATGCTCCACACACTTACCGTTACGCGCATGCAGCGGTCGTCCCCTCATTTCGACGACCGAAAGCTCACATCGCATGTACAGCCTGCGCACAAGGTCTACCGGGCGGCCGATGCCGCCGCAAGTTGACTCGAACTCGGAATTCGTTGCGCGCGAGAGCTACACACCACCCCTCGATGTCACTTCCACGAGGGGCACGCCGCACTCCGCGCACTACCCGTTACCGCGGCGAACGGTTGTGATCGTATTTCGACGTTGACCACGGCGGGACGTAGCAACTGGCCAAAGAGACAGGTACGACACAACTTCCGAACTCAGCACCTCAACCGGACCGTCCCCAGCCGACCCGGACGAAGGTCCTGGAAGCGTCGCATCGATGGTCCCGTGCGACTTCACCCGCCTTCAAGTTCGGTTATCCACAGGTGAATGCCACTGAATACCATTGAATACGAACGAAATACGGTCATCACGCCACAACACCAGATTCAGGTTGTTATCAAATCGTGACCATACTCCCACTGGATGGAACTCCCAGTGGACTACTAGCAGTGTCCTAACTTGCCAGTGAAGCAATCACGTCGAAGAGTGGATCGTCAGGCCCGATATCCATTGTGCATTCGTTCGGCCGTGGATCCGGCACGAATGCCCACAGGAGAGCTCCAGCCGTACCGGCCACCTTCTGCCCCGTCAGCTTCGTCTCGATATTCGTGGCTCTGGTCGCCAGTGATTCACAACTGCCTGCCAATTCGCCTGTCTCGGCGACCAACAACGGCTTCCCGACGTTCGCGGCCTGTTCGATGCGACGCGCCAGTCCGTTCCACTGGTCGCCCGGAAGCGGAACCCCGTCTGCTCCGTAGTCGTGATACTGCAGAACGTCGACGAAGTCGGACTCGCTCACGTACTGGTAGTCGTCACCCGCGGTGCCGCACTGACCGCCCCCGACGTATCCGGCCGTGATCAGGGTGTTCGGATCGATCGCCCGAAGTTCGGCGCCTGCCGTGTCGAAGAACTCCCGCAACACCTGCGCGGAATCAGACGGGCACGTTCTTGTCCACCAATTGCAGGCGGCATCGGTACACAGGCTCGGTTCCGGCTCCCCCACCAATTCCCACGCCGCGACGGAAGGCTCGTTCTTCCAACGGTCGACGGCGGTGTGCATCCAGTCCTGGAAGCTCATGGTGGCTCGACCTGGGATCAGGTTCGCGACCTTCCACTCGTCGGTGTACCAGTCCCTGGATTTGAACAGCCCGTCATCACACCCGCTGTCCTGGGGTGAGAGCACCGGAATCGTGAACTGATTGTGTCGCGCCGCAGCGTCGAACACCGCGTCCATCGGGCCGAAATCCATCTCCCCGGACACCTTGTTCACCGCGAGCGCCTGGAACGCGTTGAAACGCGTGACGGAGTTCGGTGGCAGAGAACCGAAGTAGGCATCGAGATCGACCATGGCGCCACAGCCGAAGTTCACCGACCAATCAGTGGCCAGTTGATAAGCATTCAGCCCGGTAGGCCACCATGGTTGTCCGTCGAGCGTCAGTCCGCTCGACGACGCTCCCACCCGAACCGTCTTGGGCGAATCGGCAACCACCGGCGTCGTGAACATTCCTGTCACCACCGCGACGGTTGCGAAGCTGACTACAGCGGCAGCGATGCGGCGACGCACTGTGCCACGCACACGCGGACGCACTTCTTCAGAAGACATCTACAACCATCCACGTCATACGGACAATCCTCCCACACGAATTGCCTCATCGACCCGTTTGCCGTTCACCGGTGACGCGATACAAACGCCAGGCCGAAGGGTCCATGCCGCCGTCGTTGGGAACCTCGAGTACCAGCGCTCCCACACCGCCGGCCCCGGTGTCGTACATCGTCGGATAACGCCGATTGACCGCGTCCGACACACCGCGACCGGTGTTCGGCACCGACAGGATGTATTCGACGTGATGTTCGGCGGGGTTGTTCAGTACGCGCACGAAGTCCGCATCGGAAGGCACGACGAATTGCCGAGGGTTGTCCGACGACGCCACGACGGCATAGCTCTGCACGGTGTCGAGCAGAACCGACCCCTCCGGCAGAGCCAAGTCGTCCAGGTATCTGGCGATGCGACGCTCGGCCGCAAACGTGCGCAGATTCGTCTGCTCCTCCAGGTTCTGCCGGCCCGGAATGATCGCACTGGCAATGGAATGCTCAAGCACTGCGATCCGCGCATTACCCATCGCGACAAACGTGACCAGCGTCGACCCGACCAGCAAGCACAGAGAGATCACAAGGGGCAGAGATGGCCCCGACTGCTCGGGGTACGTCGATACCGAGCGTGACGCAGCAGCCCCCGGTCGACGCGTGACGACCGGCGCTCCGCGAGGTGCGATCAGGACGACCAACACGAAACACAGCGGAATGATCGAAATGTAGAAGCGCAGAAGGGGAAACGTCGATCCCATCACGTAGAGCAAGGTTTGGGCACCGAGGATGGCGCCGAACAACACAAGAGGCACGACCACTTCGGTGTCGCGCCGCCGAAGTGCGTAGATGATTGCAAGGACCGCGAGCACCGGGAGCGCCGGGCCGAGTACGGCCATTTCGGTAATCGAGAACGCAAGACGGGCGATCGGTGAGTCGGTTCCGGCACCAGCCTGCTCCAGGATGGAACTGTTCCCGTAGACCGACGAGAACTGTTGGAACGCTTGACCTGTGATGAGCCAACTGGCAAACGACCACAAGGCGAAGGCAAGGAATCCCGGCATCAGCACTACGGCACCGTCGAGGGCTGCTGCCCAGAGCCGCAAGCCAGGCCCCGCGCCCTCGCCGCGCTCCTCAGCAGTCGGACGGAAACGAAGCCAACTCACCACGGTCACCAGCACCACCGCGACGAACAGCGGGGCCAATGCGTCGTATCTGGTGAGGTACGCCAGAGCGAAAGCGAGGCCGGCACCGATGAGGTCGTGTACGTCGTCGCTTCGCATCCACCGAATCAATCGACGTGTCGCCCACAGAACGAAGAAGAGGAACGGAGCTTCGCTCATTCCGCTCGCCGCGTACATGACGATCATCGGGTTGACAGCGAACAGCACGGTCAGGACGACGGTGACCCATCGCGCACACCCACGGTCGCGGCTGATCCCACGTACCTGAATCACAGCACCAGCCATGAAGGCCGCGGACATCACGACCGCAGTGATGTTCCACCGCAGCAGATCCGGCCACCAATGACCCATCAGGCCCATCGGAATCTGGACTGCCGCCGTCAACGGGGTGAACACGAACCCGATCGCCGCGAAGTGCGGATCACGGCTGAGCAGCATCGCCGACACCGCGGCGACGCGGCTGAGCGAATCGGTGAAGATGAACCCGATACCCGCGTTCATCCACACGCCCAACGCGGTGTAGATCGCGAAGAGCGCGACGAACATCCGCCATGGCTTGCGGCCCGGTAGATCGTGGACCGCGACGGACAGGGCCGGGCGATCGGTGACGGTCACTGTCCGCGACGCCGAGCCACGAGCACACCACCGACGGCAACAGCGATCAGAACCACGGTCCCGAATCCGATCCAGCCGATCGTGACCGCGCTCAGTCCGGTCTCTTCTTCGGCCGAGGTCGCGGTGCCCAACGGGGCGACGTTGACTCCGACATCGAAGGGCTCACTTCCCCGAGGCGCGACCAGGAGATCGCCGGTCAGTTCTGCGAACCGGTCCTTCCCACCTTCCAACCAGTTGAGCAGACCGTCGGCATCGGCCGCATCACCCTCAGAGGTCAGCGCCACCACTTCGTTGTGCGAACCCGAAACCACCTGCAAGGCACCGTATTGTCCACCGAATTCCAGACCCTGCAAGCGCAGGAGCCCTTGATCTGCTGTGTCCATGGGTAGAGCCACCGGAGTGGGAAGCTTCCCGTCCGCCGCGATCAACAACGCCGGCAGCGAACTGGTCGCCGCGTCGCCGAACGGGAGCACACGCGGTTGCAGCGGCAGATAGCTCAACCGCTGCATCGCGACAACGAGGCGCTGCGCGCGAACGAGATCTGCGAAATCACCGTGACTCAAACCGACATCGAGTGTGGGCAGCATCGACTGCGGTAATGCCTGGAATCCTCCAGGCGTCGGCGGGAATCCGGTAGTGGACGTGATGGTGCTTGCCGGATCGACAGTGAGCGAAGACGGGCTACTGGTGCCGCATTGGAAGTCGCCGGTCACATCCATCGAGACTTCGAAGGTCAGGTCGCGACGCAGGAGTTCGTTCGGAACATCGACGCCGATGTCGAAGCGCCCTGTCTCGTTCACCGTCTGCGAAGCAAGCCGTGAGTCCCCCAGCGAAATCGACAGTTCTCCGTTGCGTGAATTCGGCAGCGGTACATAGGAACCGATCATTCGGATCGACACGTCCTTCATCGGACGCCCCAGTTGCGACTGGCTGAACGGGACGTCGACCTCGATGTGATTGAGACCGGAAGCCGTCAACGTTCCGAGCTTCAGCTCACCGACGGTGATGGCGTCCTGGGAAATCTGGGCAACTGTGTTGTCCGGTGACGCGAGCGCCCTGCTCGCCGCCCAGTAGCCGTCGAAGTTCGCCGCCAACAGACTGACCTGAGGAACGAGGGTCTTGTCGTCCCCTGAAATTCGCAGCACTGGTGCACCATTCGGAGCAGTCGCGAGATCGATCCCGGCGTCCCCACTGTTGCCGAGCACTACAGCTCTCTCGAACAGTCCCGGCTCAACGGACGGCAGACTCTGGCCGTTCGGCAGTTGCTCCACCACCACGGCGTCAGGCTGACTTCCGTACTTGTTGACAATCGCTGCACTCAGCTGCAGAGCCGCACTCTGCTGTGACCGTGACGAACCATCCGTGACGTAGATGGTTGCCTTCCTCAAAATCGGCGGAAAGAAGGTTGCAACAGTCGTGGGCTGCTGCTCGGCACCGTCGTAGGTGACAAAGGCATCCCGGAGCGCAAGGGGCTGGTATCTCGTTCGGTCGTAGCAGCGGTCGTCGACGGGAACGAGGTGAGCGATCATCGACACGGTCACGCTCCGGTCGACCACTTCGAGACCTTGCAACGGAACCGAAATCGGTAGACCGGTTCCGGCCTGCCCGGCGTCGAAGTCGACGCGGCTCACCAATCTGCCGTCGGCAGTCACCTCGAGCCAACCCCTACTGAAGTCGGTCGGGGCGGTCAGGATTCCGGTCACGGCTGTTGCGGTGAGTCCGTCCGGCACCGGCACGGTCACCAAGACGGGTGCGTCATCGGAGGAGAACACGATGTCTGTTCCTCGTCCGAGTTCGGTGAAGGAGATCGGAGTTGTGGCTGAGGCGGCCACCGAAGTATCTGCGTCGTCCTCGAAATCCTGGGCGGAGGCGACGCTGCCGAGCGGAAGCAACAAAGTGACCGCGACAGCCACCGGCATTGCCAGCGCGCGCGTCAGCCAGGTTCGAGAGTGGCCCATCAGCGTGTCTCCTCGACATTTCTTGTTTCCGCGCAATCACCAAACACAAATCACGAGTAGCAATCTCGCCAGTTCGCGACGGTCGCAGGTCCGATCGCACCGTTACGGACAAACAAACCATAACGACCAATTTATGCGTTTGGCTAATTATCCCGCCGGGCGAGACTTTTGTTACGGCAGGTCACATGATTAGCAATCACCACCACTGGGAAGCCGAAAGACGCCACTGTAAAGCCCGTCAATACGCCTGAACGTCCGTCCAGTCCGGGCGCTTCACGGGCGGAGAATTCTCAGATAAAGGAAGCTGTGACGATCAATTCGATCATCCCCGCCGGCAAGAGCGCGATCGGAAAGCTGGTCGGTGCGCCGTTCCACTTCGCATCATCGCTGCGCATGGCCAGGGTTTTTCACCCTCACGGGATCGAACTGAATGGAACATTGAAGCCGGCCACCCCATGGTGGCCGGTATCGGAGTCGTCGACGATTACCGTCACCGCTCGAATGTCGAAAGCCCTCGGAACACCCGGAGACCTACCCGACGTACTCGGCCTGGCGCTTCGGTTGCACGATGTCGGCGCAGATGAAAACCCGTGGGACATTCTTCTCGCAACATCAGGACTTTCTACCTTCTCGAAAATGTTTCCAGCTCCGGCTTTCTCGTGGAACGGCGCGAGATACAGCACACTGGTTCCTTACTCACGCGCGGGCGGTGCCGCGGCGTGGCTGATCGTGACACCGCGCGGCGTCCATCCGGCCGGCACTTCTTTGTCTGCATTGAAAGCTGCGGTCGATCATTCCCCGCTGCACTTCTCCGTGTACCTCGCGAGGATTCAACTTCAGTTGATACCGATCGGACATCTCTGCCTCGACGAAGTCGAGGACCACCCGGATTGCCTCCAGCCGTCCTTCGATCCGATTCTGAACACACCGGCCCACATGCGCATGCTTCCGGAGTGGCTCGCAGAAACGCGCAAGTTCGCGTATCGCGGTAGCCGCAACGGCCGGGGAGGCACACAAAAGCGCGGTTGACCGGACGTGCCGATCAACCGCGCTGAAGCTCACTCAGCTTGTGAACTTGTCCTTGATATCCGAGACCTTGTCACTGACAGTGTCTCCGGCCTTCTTGACCTTCGCCTCGCCCTGATCGGCAACACCCTCGGCAGCCAGATCATCGTTGCCCGTGGCGTTTCCGAACTTTTCCTTCGCCTCGCCGATGAGATCCTCAGCGCGGTGCTTTGCCTTGTCGATGAAGTCAGACATGTATTTCTCCTTCTTGGATTCGGTCGTGCGTTCAGCCGTGGAATTCGGTCGTGGATTCAGTCGAACTCGAACTGCGTGGACAAATGCGTGTCAACGTTTTCCGGTGACTGCCTTGACCAGGAACAGCAAGATGACAGCGCCGAGGAGGCAAGTGAGGAAGCTGAAGATCCAGCCCGCGCCCTCGACATCGACCCCGAAGACTCGAAGCAGGAAACCACCGATCAGACCGCCGATCACACCGACAACGATGTTGAGGAAGATCCCCTGCTGCGCATCGGTTTTCATGATCTTACTGCCGATCCAACCCGCCAGTCCACCGATGATGATCCAGGCGATGATACCGAGAGGAAGCATTTGAACTCCTTAGAGTAAAGAGGGGCGGCGCAATGAGAGACTGCCGGTGAAGGGAGAGTTCCGAGCGATCGGCCCGCGCAACTAGACCGTGATCGCGGGTAGTGTTTGCACACAACCGGACTCTCCACCGCACGACGCGGGGGATCGTGCACTCAGTAGCAGCCACATTGTCTGCTTACCTTTCTATCAGGTGTTCACGACAGAACCAAAATGACTGGCGATTCACCGCATACGAGAAACCACACTCACCGACGCACACATGATCAGCGTCACGACGATCGCGATCGCCATCGAGGTCACGGTCGCCAGGAGCACCGTGACGCACAGTGCCACAGCAACATCCATGACTCTGTGCACGATCGGGAGGTCTACCAATACCCGGCCGTCGGGAGGCTCAAACCTCGATTGATCAGAGAGTTCTCGGCTCATCGCGTTTCGCGCTTTCCACGGCGATGTGAGTTCTGGTCGCGACGGATGGATCGCCGACCATCGACTCGACTTGATCCACCGTATCGGTGACGCGAGAAATCAACTCGGACAACATTTCCGATCCGGATACGACGCTACGTCTCAATGTCACTCGCAAATCGATCGTGCGAACTCCACGATCGAGCAACGCTTTTCCTCGGACACGCGACACTTCGTCGAAGTCCTCCAGTGATGCGCTCGCTCCTTCCGCCACTGCACCCAGATCCGCGGTGATGGAATTGTGCGAGTTCGACCCAGGGACCGTGATCTCCTTCACCCGACGCAGCGGCACATGCGCGATCAACCACCGCAACGCGAGGAGGACTAGCAGTACTCCCCCAGCTCCGACAGCCCATGGCCACCACGAGTGATCGACAAGATCTTCAGCCCACGGGATCTCGATACGCGCCGGGAAATCCTTGATCACGTCGCGATTCCACAGGATCGCTGCAACTCCCAGCGCTATCGCAAGCATCCCTACGACGCATGTCGCCATACGATCCATCGCCGTCGCCGTCCGAGTCATGACAGCGATCCCGTCTGGATACGAACCTTGATTCGCGGCGATGGTGACAGCGACCCGGCCAAGTCCCCCAGCACCGCACGGATTTCCGATTCAGCTGTCGCGGCTCCATCGGGCGTGACCGAGGCCTTCACTTCCAGCTTGCGCCGGGTCGCGTGTGACGAAGCGGATCGAACCTGGGCCAGTGACTCGACGCGAACAGACGCTATCGCCGCTACATCGGCGGGATCGATCCACGTATTCGAGACTCCGACCAAGGCATTGGCAGTCTTTCGTCGCGGTTTGAGTCCGAGGATGACGAACCACAGGCCGAGAACGACGGCTGCGATCCCCGCCGGCAACATCCAACCCTGGTACGCGAGCCCGTCCACATATGCGGCAGCACTTGGTATCCACTGCGACCCGGTGATCACGCCGGTATCCACCAGCGCGTCGCGGACGCCGACCACGCCGAGCGCAAGTAGCGCCGCGGCGATGAGGAATCCCGTGACGGCCGATCCGGGCGCCGCAAGGGGAACAGGAGCAGCAGCCCTCGAGGCAGTGGGTGGTGCGACCTTGTCGGCGGTCATCGCACTTTCCTTCCCGCGTCACGCTTGGTCGATGCCGGGAGAACGCTCACGATCGCCACGTCCACGCCGTCTACGTCCAGGCCCGATACAGACTGCAACTGGGTTGTCACGTTCTCTCGCACCGCGGTACCGATGACCGACAAGGATCCGGGCCACTCGATCGCGATGTCCACCTTGGCCCGTACCCGCTTGCCGGATACCAGCACTCGCGCCCTCGGCAATTCGCGCCCGGTCAGTTTGTCCATGCCGGCGGCGTGATGGCGCACCCCCGGGGTTCCGCGCGTCGCCTCGAGAACCAACTTCTGCGCGACTCTGTCTCGAATCGTCAGCGTTCCGCGATCGCCCGGCTCACCAAGCACAGACGACTCCGGTCGAGCTGTCTCAGCCACGTCCGCGACCCTTCAGCATCACACCGAGATCGAACTCGCCGTCACGCTGACCACCGACGAGGTATCCGATCACACCGAGAACCAGAGCGATGAGGAATCCGGTGAAACCGCCTGCAGCAGCTGCGACTCCGAGAAGTAGTCCTGCCAGTAGGCCGACAGTCGAGGTGGTCATGTGAATCCTCCGTTGTGGATGATGTTCGATGGTGCCTGTCAGATCTCGGTGTAGGTCTTTGCACCCGGAAACCGAGCGCGCACCCGCGTGTACTGGGCCCGAACGGGTTTGGCTATCTGTCGCATCGTGCCGCGCAGCGACGTGCGCACAACCACACCGATCGGGGATGCGAAGTCCCGGTCGACGCGTTCGAGTGCTCGATTGAGCGCGTCGGCAGATCCGCCCACGTCGGGGTGGTAGTTCCTGATCGCCTCTCGGCGTGCGGATCGTCGATCGGGAACTGAACCCCGAGAGTGCTCAGGCATCGTGCGCACGACCGACTACGTCTTCCACTGTCACGTTCACGGGGCCTGTAACGAGTCCTGAAACCGCTTGGCGGATACGTAAAGCCGTGTCTCGAACGGCGGCGTCGGCGAAGATGCACACATGGATGTCTGTCGACGACTCCGTCACCCGCACGCCGACGACGCGGCGGCCGGGGAGGTACGTGCCAACCTCGCCGAACATTCCGGCATGAAGCGAGGCGACCCCAGGTACCCCCGTCACAGCCGCCGCGATGGTGTCAGCGATTTCGGAACTCACTGCACGCGTGCAGTCTTGGGCTCGCCGGTTTCGTCGTCACTGCCCTCGTCGAGGTGAACGTCGTGAACCGTGATGTTCACCTCGGTCACCTCGAGTCCGGTCATCCGTTCGAGCGCCGCAATGACGTTGCGGCGAATGCCGGTGGCCAGATCGGCGAGCGATACGCCGTACTCGGCCACGATGTCGATGTCGACCGCTGCCTGCTTTTCGCCGACCTCGACCGATACTCCCTGGGAGTGGTTGACACTCGCGCCGGGGATCCGCTCGCGCAGTGCCCCGACAACCCGCGACGCTCCGCCGCCGACGTCGTACACGCCGCTCACCTCTCGCGTGGCGATGCCGGCAATCTTCGAGACAACGGTGTCGGCGATCGACGTCTTTCCTTGAGAGCTCACGAGAGCCGAGTCGTTCGATGATGCAACATCCTTCGTAGATGCTGTCGCAACCTGTGTGCTGACCATTGTCATCTCCTCCTGTTGATCGATCTACCTGTGTAGTCGTCACTCGAAGGCAAAACCGAATGCCCCAATCAGGTGACGTGCATCACTGACACTTGTTAGTTACTGTCCGTAACATTCAACGCCCCGGCCGGGCGAACAATCTTCGAACGCAGCCGAGTTTTCCGCATTTCCGCGAGAGGAGCGACTGTGGCGTTACCGCACACACAGGGGCTCACCGAAGCACCTGACGGCTTGGACACCGCAACGGTGGACGCTGCGATACTCGGCGACCGAGAAGCATTCGAGTCACTGGTCCACTACTACGGACCTACACTTCACCGCTATGCGCGTCGAATGCTCGCAGATGAAGGCGACATTCTCGAGGTAGTCCAGGACACCTTCGTGGCCGCGTGGCGCCGACTCGATTCATTTCGTGGCGAATCGTCGATGCGAACATGGCTTTTCGCGATCTGTTCCCGAAAGATCGTGGACAGCTATCGAATCAAGAGAGCGCAACCGATCGACGACAAACTGCTCGATCCTCTCGTCCCGTCTCCCGAGGCCGGCCCGTTCGACACGACCTCGAACGCCGCGTTCCTGGAGGCACTGGAAGAAGCGTTGGGTGAATTGCCTTATCGCCAGCGTGCGGCCTGGACGCTGCGAGAGGTGGAGATGCTCACGTTCGTTCAAATCGGCAAGATTCTGAGACTCACTCCGGATGCAGTGCGAGGGCATCACCATCGTGCACGGGCTAACCTGAGTGAACGAATGACGAGGTGGCGATGACTGAATCACGAACCGACGCGTTGATGGCGCACGCATCCGACGTCCTGCGGAACGCTCCCGAGCCAGGCTGGGATCGAATCAGCGACAAGGTGATCCGGGCGCTACGGTCGACCTCGGCGTCCGGTTGGCCGCTCGACGCACACGCGTCGGAAGGTCCACGTCTAGGCACGGTGTCGGTGAGCGATCACGTACTCCGCACCCACTTGGCCGCCGAGATACGTTCTCGGCACCACTGCTCGCCGAGCAGCATCGAGTTCTTCGTCGACGGCCACGAAATACGTTCACTACGTATCGAACTGGCAGCGCCATACGGAGTGGATCTGGCCGAACTGTCGGACCGGGTTCGATTCACCGTCGTCGATGTCGTTCACCTGATCCTCGGCGACATGGACCCACCCGTCTCTGCAGAGAGCGTCCACATCGCCGTAGTCGACATCGTGGATGATCTACTTGCCGAGGAGAACACCAAAACCCACTCCGAGCACTAGGTGTTTGTTCGGCAAGTGTTTGGGAACCCGGCACTCATGACCACTCCCCCACCACCGGATCCGGGCCCCGTCCCCGACCCGGGGTCGCCGACACCACCCGCGCCGGCACCACCCGGTCCGCTGAATCCCCCGCCCGTGCCACCGACTCCGACGCCACCGAACCCGTACCCCCCGGATCCGATCCCGCAGATCTGACGTCGACTGCCCCGAACTTCGGAGTTCAACCGCCGAGTTCGGCGATCATCTCGCTCAACGATTCTGCGGCAATACGTAGTTCACCTTCGTCGGGGTTGTCGGGTGAGGACGGTAGACGTTCGGCCAACTGCTCGCGAGTGACAAGCGAGATACCCTCGAGACCGAACCCTTCTTCATCGGGGACGTAGATCTCGATCTCGCCCCCGACCGCTACCAATTCCGAATGGGGGCCACTGCCCAGCAGTGCACGCAGGTGTTCGGTCGTCACGGTCATATGGTTCACGTGAAATCTCCTGCTTCGGTGACAGCTGACTTTGCCGGTATGGACTCGACGTGACGTACTGGCTCGACGCGACGCACTACCCCCTATTGAGTACCCCTCGCGGGTGAGCAGGAAACGACAAGTACATGAACAACGACTTCCCGAAGGAACGCACACCATGAGTGAACAGAATTCCACCGACCGCACGGATCAGACGGACGAGCCGCAGACCACCGGCACCGACCACGGTCCGGGAACCGGCTCCGACACCGCACCCAAGGACGTTCAGACCGATCCGTCGGGCGAACGTACGTGGGCCGACGAGGGCGGAGCCTCGAGCACCGGCCCGGCGACTGACACCGACTGATCCCGGAAGGTCTCAACCATCGGGACCAAGGTCCCGTGGGCCGACGCTCACGGGACCTTGAAATCCGTACGGATCTAACGCTTTTCACCTGGGTTTTCGCGATGCGGTAAGGTAGGCACTCAGCACGGTTGAGTACCCAGCCGTTGAAGACGAGCACGGTTCGTGCGTTGCTTCCCGTGCCGTTTCCCGGTTTCGAACGAAACCGTTTCGAACCAGACCGTTCGAACGAACCGTTTCGAGCAATCCGTCAGGAGTTTCGATGAACGAGTTTTCGAGAACTACAGATGAGCGTACGGACAGTCCCCCCACCTTCACGACGACCTGTGCCGAAAACATTCAGTCGCTCGTGGTCAGCGGCGAGATCGACGTCCGGTCCCGAGCTGATTTCGCTGCCTGCGTCGACGACCTGATCGGTGAGCGACACCCGTTCGTACTCGACTGCTCGGACGTCCAGTTCATCTCCGTCGGAGGTCTTTCCATCATCGAGACTCTGTCGGCCAAGGCACGGAGGCTCGGCGTGCCGTGGACGCTCGTCGCAGCGCACCCTGTCAGGCGTCCGCTGTCTCTTCTGAAGATGGACACCGACATCGTGTACACCGACTCGACAGCCGATGCAGTCGCGTACCTGTCCTCGACCTCCGTCCTGGACGAGACCCTGGCGGAGCCGATGTCGGCGTGAGTACCGATCTCGAAAAGCTCTCCGAATTCGTCGTCGTCGCAAACCGACTGCCGGTCGATCTCGAAACCGACGAAGACGGAAGCAAGAACTGGAAGCGAAGTCCGGGTGGGCTCGTCACTGCGCTCGAACCCATCCTGCGACAGCGGGATGGCGCCTGGGTCGGCTGGCCGGGGGTCGCGGACGAGAAGGTCGATCCGATAGTGGTTGACGGCCTTCGTCTGTTTCCCGTCGAGCTGACCTCTCAGGACCTCGCCGAGTACTACGAGGGGTTCTCCAACGACACGTTGTGGCCGCTCTACCACGACGTTCTGGTGGCTCCGACGTTCGAGCGGTCGTGGTGGCACACCTATGTCGCGGTCAACCAGCGGTTCGCCGAGGAAACCGCGCGTTGCGCCGCGGACGGAGCGACTGTCTGGGTGCAGGACTATCAGTTGCAACTTGTGCCGGCGATGCTGCGCGAGCTGCGGCCGGATCTGACGATCGGGTTCTTTCTTCATATCCCGTTCCCGCCGGTCGAGCTCTTCATGCAGCTTCCGTGGCGCAAGGAGATCGTCAGGGGAATGCTGGGCGCCGATCTGATCGGCTTCCACTTACCTGGTGGCGCAAACAATTTCCTGTTCTTGGCCCGCAAACTTCTCGGCCTCAAGACGACGACCGCGGGCGTCGGTGTTCGAAGTGCGCTCGGGCATGTGGATTTCGATTCTCGCGTCGTCAAGGTGGGCGCCTTTCCCATCTCCGTCGATTCTGCCGAACTCGAGCGCCAGTCGAAAAGCGATTCGGTCCTGCGTCGCGCGCGCGAATTGAAGGAAGAGCTGGGAAATCCCGAGAAAATCTTGCTGGGAGTCGACCGGCTGGACTACACCAAGGGTATCGACCTGCGGCTTCAAGCCTTGAAGGAACTCCTCGACGAGGACCGTCTGGATCCGGAGAAGTACACGATGGTGCAGCTCGCGACGCCCAGTCGTGAACGCGTGCAGCACTATATCGACCTGCGTAGCGTCATCGAAGAGCAGGTGGGCCGCATCAACGGTGACCACAGTCAGATCGGCCGCCCCGTCGTTCACTACCTGTATCAGCCGGTCGACCGTGAAGAACTGATCGCACTGTTCGTCGCTGCCGACGTCATGCTCGTGACGCCGATGCGAGACGGGATGAATCTGGTGGCCAAGGAGTACGTGGCCTGTCGCGGCGACCTCGGAGGTGCTCTCGTTCTCAGCGAGTTCACCGGTGCCGCAATGGAATTACGACAGTCATATCTGGTCAACCCGCACGATTTGGACGGCGTGAAGAATACGATCCTGACCGCGGTTCATCAGGATCCGAAGGAAGGCCGTCGACGTATGGCTGCGCTGCATCGACAGGTCATGACACACGATGTGCATCAGTGGGCCGAGTCGTTCCTGACTGCGCTTGCCCCACCTGGACCGCTTCCGGACGATCAGTTCCTCACGGAGCGTGAGTCGAACTTTGCGCGCAACAACTGACCCCCACGGGCTTGCGTCAGTGCGCTCGGAGACTCGAGCTAGGATTGGTTTCAGTTCATCGTCAAGCAGCGGCTGCGAACTGATCTCCTCGACATAGCCGTGCAATGCTGCATCGGCCCAGAAAGACAGGCCGACCATGCCCCTCACGATGAAGTACTCCGAAACCTACAACGACGCTCTCATTGCGCTCGCTGCCGCTACTCATCGGCCGGCCAACGTGGTGAACCTGTTCGGCGAGTACGCCATTCGTGTTGACCTCGAATACAACCGGTTCCTTCTGGCGACCAATACCGCGGCTGGACTCTCCGATCGACCCGACAACGGAGAATCATGGCTGGTGCGGTTCTTCCAATCCGAGAACACCGACACTCCGGATCGCCTCCTCGCGGAGGCGTCGCATCAATGGTTGGTCGATGCTTTGGACGCCGCGCTCGAACAGATCGCAGCGGCAGGGAACAAAATCTCCGCCGACGCGGACTTCGGCGACCCTACCCGCACCGAAACTCCATCCTGAACGGCATCGTCTCGAGCAGCACCACTAGTCCCCCTCGGCGGTCAACTGGCTGATTCGAGCCGCTAAGACTGCATTCTCGGCCTCGAGGGACAGAATCAGACGAATACCGACGAGATTGACTCCGTCGTCGATCAGCGCGGTGATTCGTCCGAGCGTATCCAGGTCGGCCTCGCTGTACCGGCGCGTACCGCCATCGGTGCGGGTTGGTGTGAGCAAGCCCCTTCGCTCGTAAAGGCGCAGCGTCTGAGGTCCTACCCCGGACAGTTCAGACATCACTGAGATCCCGTACACGCCGCGCAGCGCCCGGGTCTGGGATTCCGACGTCACTGGAACCTCCTAGTTCGGTGTCGGCTGTCTCAATCGGCGTCACCCGACCTTAGCACCATCACGCAGTGAATCTGACGCCCAGGACATAGATTCAAGCGTGTCCAGGACCACTGACAACAAGAATCGTCGAGCAGAAAAGGCATGAAATGGCAGATCAAAGCCGATTTCGACAAGATTGCACAATGCGCTTTCCTTCGCCCGCGAATCGAAGTAGCCTTGCCAATTATCTACATCGGCTGATATAGATTTTGTAGCACCTGAAAGCGCCATAACTGGAGCTCGAAGGCGCAGAACACCCAGACGTCGGAGTCGGTGGTTCAGCCGACTCCCTCACGGCACACTCTTCACCGGGAGCAAGATGACGACGATCGACATCCCGCCCACACAGGGCGAGAGCACCACCGGCATCGGAATCACTGTCGCAAGTGCGACTTTGACAACCGAAGAGGTCAAGCGCCGAATCGCGATGATGTACGGCGACCCGGTGACAGAGGAGCCAGTAGCACTCGCGCACTGAACCTGACCGACACGCGATCCGATTGACGATGGCGCGAGACCGCCCCACTGGAGGGCGCTCCCCATCAAGACGAGAGGAAAACATATGTCCGAGTTCACCGTACCGGGACTGAGCAGCGCAGACGGTTCGTCCGTCGCCGATATTCTGCAGGAACGCCTCAGCGCCTACAACGATCTTCACCTCACGCTCAAGCACGTTCACTGGAACGTCGTGGGCCCCAACTTCATCGGCGTGCACGAGATGATCGACCCCCAGGTGGAGTTGGTTCGCGGCTACGCCGACGATGTGGCCGAACGTATCGCGGCACTGGGTAACTCGCCCAAGGGCACTGCGGGAGCAATCGAGCGCGATCGAACGTGGGACGACTACTCCGTCGGCCGAGACGACGCTCGTGCGCACCTCGCTGCGCTCGACCTCGTCTACACCGGGATCATCACCGACAGTCGCACCGCAATCGACAGCGTCGGCAAGATCGATCCGATCACCGAGGACATGTTGATCGGCCAGACGGCGCAGTTGGAAAAGTTCCAGTGGTTCGTTCGTGCTCACCTCGAGAACTCGGGTGGCAGCCTCGTACACGAAGGCGCGTCCACCGAGCAGGATGCCGCAAATGAGGCGCGTCAGAACTGACGCACCGTCCGCGGTTTCGGCCGATCGGGGGTCGGCCGAAACCGCACTCCCCACAACAGGAAAGGGCAAGAGCATGTCTGCGGACTCGCGCGGCACGTCGACACAAACACGTCGCGAGTATCAGATATTCGTGTTGCAGCAGCGTTTGTTGTTCGGATCGATCGTGGCAGGCACCGCCCTTGGAGTTCTCGCGATCAACTACTTCTGAAATATCAGGGGCCGCAACCGTCGAAGACAGGACAGAAACGACACAATCATGAGTTCGAGCACTCTCCGCTCGATCGTTCGTAGCGATCGATTTGCGGCAAGCAGTTCTTCTCTTCTGCTCGTGGACAGCGATTTTCGTATCCAGGGCGCAAACGACGAATACCTTGCCGTATCCGGTCGCAGCCTCGATCAATTGCACGGAGTGGAAGTGTTCGAAGCCTTCCCCGACAATCCCGACGACTCGTTTGCCGATGGAATCTTCTCGTTGACAACGTCATTCGAGCGCACGATGCACTCCCGAACTCGGGACGCACTGCCGACTCAGCGTTACGACGTGCGCGACGAGCGCGGGAGCGGGATGTTTGTCACCCGCTATTGGAATACGGTGAATTCCGCCGTCACCGATGATGACGGCAGGGTCATCGGTGTGCTTCATCGTGTATACGAGGTTCAACGACCGCTGGCTCAGCAGTCCAGTTCGGCGTCAGACGTCCTCACCCGCCTTCGCGCGGAAAATGACGAACTGAGAAGAGCTTTGGATTCTCGGCCCTTGATCGAGCAGGCCAAGGGATTACTGATGGCCGAGCGTGAGTGCTCGGCCGACCAAGCCTTCGACTTTCTGGTCCAGATGTCGCAGGAATGGAACGTCAAGGTGCGCGACATCGCCGGTGGTCTTGTCGCCGCAGCAGAACGACGTGCCGTGGATCGAAAGAATTCCTGACGACCGGGATTCAAAAGTTGTACGGCTGGGTAATGACCGACCAGAGGTACCCCCGAAATCTTCCCCCTCGAGGGAGGAGCCTCGAAGGTCCCGCCGGTTCAGGCCGGCGGGACCGAGCTTTGCCTTAACACCCGACCTGGATCCGCGATCCGAGTCGAGTTCGTCACGCAGCGAAGGGAACGTCCATGTTCATGCGCTCCTACACATCTCCCAGGCCCCTTGCCGACGAGTGGGATTGGCAACTGTCCGGCACCTGCCGCGACACCGACCCCGCTCTGTTCTACGACGATACGAACGAGCGCGGCTCCAGGCGAGCGAAGCGCGAGAGTTCGGCGAAGCTGGTGTGCGCCAGATGCCCTGTCGTGCAGAGATGCCTGGTGCACGCCATCCAGACCGGGGAACCCCACGGTATCTGGGGCGGCATGACGGCGACCGAGCGAGAATCGCTGCGCAAAGCTCGAACTGAACCACTGATCAGTGCCGCGACGAGCTCACGAGAGTAGGTAGGAACCTCAGGGCCTGGCCTCGTGGTGCCGCAAACCGTGCGTGCGGCGTCGCTCCTTCATCTCGGCTTCGAAGAGGTGCGGCACTCCGCCTGCCAGCTTGTCGCGCACCACTTTCTCGCATCCACGAAAAAACGACCAGTAGTTCTCGTCGAACTCTTCGACCAACTGGAAAGTCCAGCGCCCCTCGACCACGTTCCGGCCGATCAACTCGCCCTCGACCTGATCGGCCAGGTCGTCGTTGCCGCTGGATCGCAGTAGCTCGACGACCTCGTCGAGCATCAGATCGGCATGCCCTATCAGCTGATGGAAGTCGTACAGAGCACCGCGTGCCCGTTCCACCGTTTCAAGGGCGTTCGACAGCACTCCTGCCGCCTTCACCTCGTCATCAGTGACACCTTCCGGTCGTATGTGTACGGGGATCTGTCTGTCCGAATGGGTGTCCATGAAGCGGCTGTACCCGAACGACGCGAAAATGAAAGATGAGGATTCGGTACGTCCGCACCACAGGTGATGTGTCTCACAATTCATCCTCTAGTTCGGGTAAAGAGGGTTAGTTCGCCGGGCGAAGGGTAATCCAAGGCCATGAATACTTCCGGGGTAGAGATGGCTGGCACGCACGGCCGGTACCGGTCCTTGCCTCGGTCCGCCGGAATCACGCCACATCTACCTACAGGAAGCCCCTTGATCCCTCTGTCGAGTCCGACCGAAACCGAACTAACTCACGACTCCATCGCCTCGCTCCGCGTCCGCGCGTCGTACTCTCAACTTCCCACTCTGCGCGGAATCACCCGAACGGTTGCCAACAACACCGGACTCGATGTCGACGGAACAGCCGATCTTGCTCTGGCGATGGACGAAGTCGCGAGCATCCTCATCGGCCACGCGATACCGTCCAGCGACCTGACCTGCCGATTCGACACCGTCGGCCGCACACTTCGGACCGTCGTGTCCGTGATCGCGCACTCCGAGATACCCGACAAGTCGCACAGCTTCGGATGGTTCGTTCTCGAAGCGCTGGTCGATTCCGTCCGCTTGGAACAGTCGGAAATCGACGCGGACGGTCACATCACCCTGACGATGACGCTTGAAAAGGGCTTGCCCCAGGAGCGTGCGTGACCGCTGTCCCACCGGACAAGAAGGACCAGTACGAAACAGCTGTCGAACTGTTCGTCTCGATGGCCTCGCTTCCGCCGAATGATCCCAGCCGAGAAAAGATCACCACCTCGATCATCGAACTGTGCCTACCCCTGGCCACACACGTCGCTCGCCGATACCAGGGGCGTGGCCAGCCTTTCGAGGACTTGGAGCAAGTTGCTCGCGTCGGGCTCATACAGGCCGTGCAGCGATTCGACGTCGACAAAGGATCGGATTTCCTGTCGTTCGCCGTCCCGACCGTCATGGGTGAGGTACGCAAGCATTTTCGCGATCACGGCTGGTCCGTGCGAGTGCCTCGTAGCCTTCAGGAACGGCACCTTGCCCTCAACCGGGCGCTCACGACTTTGTCCCAGACGCTCGGCCGTGCACCGACAGTCGCGGAACTCGCCAAGGAACTCGACATCGAACCGGACGAGGTCGAACAAGGTTTGACCGCCGGTAATTCGTACCGAACCACACCGCTCGACACCGCTTCCGCCGGCGACGGGAGTGGTCTGACTCTGATAGACACTTTGGGACAGTACGACGAAGCGATCAGTCGGATCGACAATCACGAAACCCTGCGGCCCGCGCTCCTGGCACTACCGGAGCGCGAGCGCACGATCGTCGTTCTCAGATTCTTCGGCCATCTCACCCAATCCCAGATTGCCGAAAAGGTCGGCATCTCTCAGATGCATGTATCCAGAATCCTCACTCAGTCACTGAAGCAGCTACGCACCGAGATGGGTGAAATCTTCTGAAGGTACGTCTCGAGGATCAGATGTATTCCTGCGCAAGACGTTCCAGCTCGTCTCGATCGATGAGACCGGGCTGGCCGATGTCGAGGGCCTCGAGATACTTGTTGGCGAGGCGGTAATCGTGCCCCCACCGGCCGTGCTCGCCGTCCTGCTCGGTGCGCTGCACACTGGAACCGGGCGGAACCTCGTCCCGCAAACCGTTGGTCTCCGCGCCGATCAGTGTGTCGAGCTTGGTCGAGATGGCCGTGAGTGCATCGCGGTCGTTCATCTGATTCCCTTCGTCCGGTGACGCTGATCTTCCACCATACCGAAGCGTCGAGCCAAAAACATTGCACCGCTTAATATTCGACCTCTCACCTGGACCGATTCACGCCCTCGAGCTACACTGAACGGTACCGAGGTTGAGAATACAGCCGGGGTTGAAGCCACTGGCGCTCGGTTCGCATCAAGGCTCTGGATCAGGTGAGTATTTCCTGCGCACATCTGTACTGTTCATTTCCATTGAGCTCTAAAGCTTTCCACGCCTGGACGCATTCACTTTCCGCGCCGCCAGATCGGTCGTCAGCCTTTCGATGAAAGCACACAGACCGGATCTGCCATGAATCTGAATGAACTCGACCACACACCGATCGATTCCATCGATCCCTCAACACAATTGGGGCCGATCGTGGAAACGCATGGTTTCGCGGCCTGGCGGATAGCGCCCTCGACAGTCCTGATCCGGGTCGACGTCGACCTCGACAAACTCTCCGCCCCAGAACTACGAGAACTTCTCAACTCGTACGCTGCGGAGTGGCCTCGCGTCATTCTGGACTTGTCCAACTCACTGTTCGTCGGTGCGGTCTGCCTCGAACTGTTCGCCGAGCTGAACTCCCGTTCGCGAGCCAACGACTTCCAGTGGGCCGCGATCGGGTCACACCCGCTTCGACGCTTGCTTCGCGCGGCGCGGGCGGAAGAGGAATTCCCGGTCACCAACTCTGTCGAGGGAGCAATGCGCGCGCTCGACGAAGCAGAGAAGTCACTCGAAGCCTCCTGACGCCACGGCTGCCCCGGCGTCGAGCGCCAGGCGCTCGCAGCGACTAAGGTTCGTCGGGCTGTCCGACGAGCTGAGAGAGACCGAGAATGACAATCGCCAAGCGCCTCGATGCCTTGCAACAGAAGCATCCGGCCCTGGGGTTCCCGATAGCGGTCCTCTACAAGTTCCTCGACGATCAAGGTGTTTATCTAGCCGCGCTGATCGCTTACTACGGCTTCGTCTCGCTCTTTCCTCTTCTTCTGTTGCTCTCGACCATTCTCGGCTTCGTGCTGTCGGGCAACCCTGAGCTTCAGCAACAGATCTTGGACTCCGCGCTGCATCAGTTTCCGGTGATCGGTGACGACCTGGGCAATGCGCAACAGATCGGCGGCGGTGTCACGGGTCTGGTGATCGGAATCGTCGGTGGTCTCTACGGTGGCCTCGGTGTCGCTCTGGCTTGCCAGAACGCGATGAACACGGTGTGGTCGGTGCCCCGAAACATGCGACCGGATCCCATCCGCGGGCGTCTCCAAGGGCTACTACTCCTCGGCACGATCGGTCTCGCGATCTTGGGGACCACCGCTGTCTCCAACATCGGCGGTGCGCTTCATCTGGGCGGTTCGTTCAGCTTCCTGCTGACCCTTGCGGTAGTCGTCTTGAATGCGGGCATCTTCATCGTCGCTTTCCGGCTCACCTGCGCCCGCCCGCTCTCGGTAGCCGATGTGGCACCTGGAGCGATCGCCGCTGCTGTTCTCTGGCAAGCACTTCAGTCCTTCGGTGCCCTCTATGTGACCTCTGTGGTGCGGGGTGCCTCTACCACCAATGGCGTCTTTGCCATCGTTCTGGGTTTGTTGGCCTTCTTGTTCCTCGCTGCAGCCTCGATCGTCATGTGTGCGGAAATCAACGTCGTGCGAGTCGACAAACTCCATCCGCGGGCGTTGTTGGCTCCGTTCACCGACAACACCGAACTCATCGAAGGCGATCGGCGCACCTTCGCCGATCAAGCAAAAGCACAACGCGCGGTTCCCCACGAGAACATCCATGTGACGTTCGACGGGCACACCAAACCCGACGATTCGGACTGATCTCGACCCCGATCGAGTTGGGTATTTGGTCCCCTCCTCGGTATCGGGGTGGCATTCTGCGCCGCGAATCCAGATTTAACACAGGTGTTGTCATTTCACGCTGCATCGAAGGGACGAATACATCACAGCAGGTGAACGCGCATAGTTGAACAATCACCTGCTTCCGACGTGGTCCCGGAACGGGACAAAGCCGTCAAATACTGCAACTCGCCATGCATGTAATTGGAGACAGAAAAAGAAGAGCATGGCAGGATCAGGTGTGAGACCGGACTCTCGATGGGAGGGCTCGGCTCGATGGATCCAGGAGAATTTGGTTATGGCTCAGGGCAGTGTCAAGTGGTTCAACGGTGAAAAGGGCTTCGGATTCATCGAGCAGGAAGGTGGCGGACCGGATGTGTTCGTTCACTACTCGGAGATCCAGGGCAGCGGCTACAAGTCCCTCGACGAGGGCCAGAAGGTCGAGTTCGAGATCGGACAGGGCCAGAAGGGCCCCCAGGCTCAGAACGTTCGCGCCATCTGAGTTCGATCCCAGTCTGACTTCAGACTGAAAAGGCTGGACGCTGCACCGCATGGTGCCGGCATCCAGCCTTTTCTTGGTTTCCGGATCGTCTTGGTTCACGGGTCGGGCTTGTTCCGAATTGGCACCGGTTACGTCGCTCTCGCCCGCTTCTTCTTGTGGGAGCTGTCGCAGAACGGCGCGATGCCGGTCCGCCCACATCGACACAATGCAACCGTAGAGCGCTTGTTCTCTATCGGAGTGCCGTCGTCACGGAGCAACTCGAAGTCACCACGCACCAGCAGCGGGCCGTCCGTGCAGGCGGTTATGGTGGTGTTGTTACCGGGAACACTCGGTGTTTCGGCAGATGACGATTCGGGAAACGCGGTCATATGTCCTCTTCAGTTCTCGATTCGGCCACTGGTGTGCCCACTTCCATGCCTGTTCCACAGGCCCGCGGCCCACTGAGCGCCACTCTCGTTTCCATTCTGCGCTCCTCGGCCGATCCGAGGGAGATCACGGCTGCCGCTGACGCGTACGAGGATGCACAGTCCACCGACCTCACCTACGACATTCTTCGTGACGACGACGCTCAGCTGACCCTGACGCTCCTCTACGAGCTTCATTTGCAGGGAATCGAGAACGTCTCGGACAAATGGGAGTGGAATCCCGACCTGCTCGCGGTGCGGTCTCGGATCGAAGAGCGCTTCGAGTCCGCCATCGCGCAGCTCGTGGGGACAGTGGAGTCGTCTGGCGACGTCGTGGCCGACCTCTGGTCGATGACCGCCCCCAGTGCAGGCCCCGGTCTTGCGTCCTTCATGGCGAAGGATGCAACGATCGATCAGTTCTCGGAGGTGCTGATTCACCGTTCGCTCAATCAGCTCCGCGAGGCGGATGTGCACACCCTCGGAATTTCGCGCCTCTCCGGTGCCGTCAAGGCCGCCCTCGTCGAAGTGCAGAGCGACGAGTACGGAGGCGGCCGCGCAGAGCGAATGCATTCGCGTCTTTTTGCCGACACCATGCGGGCTGTAGGTCTTTCGGACCGCTACGGCCACTACATCGATTCTGTTCCCGCGGTAACGTTGGCGTCGTTGAATGCTCTCTCGCTCTTCGGTTTTCATCGCCGCCATCTCGGAACGCTGGTCGGGCACCTGTGCGCTGTCGAGACCACGTCTGCGCTGCCGAGCAAACGATACAGCGCAGGACTGCGCCGACTCGGATTCGGTTCGGACGCGACACTGTTCTACGACGAGCACGTGGAAGCGGATTCCGTTCACGAACAGATCGCCGTTCGGGAACTTGCCGGCGGTCTCGCCTCTTCGCAGCCGCACCGCACTGATGACATCTTGTTCGGCGCCGCAGCGTGCCTGGCGTTCGACGATCTTCTCGGCGATCACCTCACATCGAGTTGGGAGAAGGGCAAGACTTCGTTGCGCGAATGATCACGAGTTGTTCGATTTCCTGACCGGTGGTGATCAACCCTCGTGCCTCGAGCATGGTGCGCCTCTCGCGCATCACGGGCCCGAAGGGAACGTACTTCCGGGCTGAAATCTCTACGGCCATACCGTGTTCTTCGAGTATCGCCTCGGTCTTGTCGACCCCACACAGCACCGATTGCAAGAGAAGCAGTGTGCCGCCCGGGACGAGCACCTCGTGAACGGTGGCTGCGATCCTGTCGATGAGGGCGCGTCCGTCCTTGCCTGCGTCCCAAGCACGTTCGATTCCAGCGGTAGGGAGATCATCTGCAAGAGCAGGGACGTACGGCGGGTTGGAGATCACCAGATCGAAGAGTTCGCCGTGCACCGCCTCGGTGAGGTCGCCACGACGGGAGTCGATCGAGGTTCCGTTGAGGATCCCGTTAAGACGAGCATTGGCACACGCTCGGCGAGATATGTCGACCCCGACGACGTGGCCTGCGCCTGCCGCGGATGCCGCGACAGCGAGGGCGCCGGTCCCCGTGCACAGATCCAGCACCCGACTGCGAGCGGTGAGGCGCTCGAACAGCAGCGCATCCGCCAGTAACGACGTGTCGTGTTGCGGTGGATACACACCAGGTAAACGCAGGATCATCATCGGCTCCTCTTTTTCAGGCGACATCGCACATCGCTGCGTGCGGCTACCCAGGAACCTCGGATTTCATGCAACATCGAAGCAAAGACCGCCTGGAACGGTTACATCGCCGCAATTTGCGGAGTAGACCTGAATCATGACAGGCAATGCGGACACCCCACAGGGAGCCGCGGCGTTTGCTTCCGCAGCAGATTCGCTCGACACCCTCGCCGAAGCGATTGCCGGACTCCGGTCCACTCTGAACACGGACGCGCATCTCGACTCCATGCTCCAACGTCTGGCCGAGACGGCGGTCAAAGCGCTGCCGGATGCCGATGCTGTCAGCGTGACGGTGCTGTCCGCCGATGGCCCACGAACTGCTGCATCTACCGCGGACTACCTTTCCGCGATAGACGATGCCCAGCATTCCGCCGATCGTGGTCCGTGCGTTGACGCCGCGCGCACCATGTCGTCGGTTCGGTCGAAGGTGGGTGATCACGACGACAAATGGCCGGAATTCACCGCCGAGGCCCGGAAACAAGGTGTCCGGTCCTACTTGTCCGTGCCGCTCACCATGGGCGAAGGAAGCACCGAACTTCTCGGCGCGTTCAACGTCTACGGATTCGCCTCGACAGAGTTCAAGCCCTTCGACGAAGAGTTGATGAAATTGTTCACCGCCGGTGCGGGCGCGGCGATCGCAGATTCACGACGCTGGCGTCAGGCACACGAGCACATCGAACAGTTGCACTGCGCCATGGAATCTCGTGCCGAGATCGAACAAGCCAAGGGCGTGCTGATCGCCATCCACGGCATCGACGCCGACGAAGCATTCAGCCGGCTCGTTCAGCAATCGCAGCACACCAACGTGAAACTGCACGAGGTGGCCCGGATGCTCGTCGATTCGGTGCGCCACCGCCGGTTCTGAAGATTCTTCGGTGCAAAACCCCGTTTTGCACCCGAAAGCACAGTCGCAAAACCCCGTCTTGTACCCCGCCGGCACATCTCTCAAACGTATCCAGAGATGTTTCACCGAAACAGTTTTCGACCTGCACGGCTGCTGGCGGTCGCGCGGCGGCACCCGTCCGAAATGTGGTTATCTGTTGAGAACCGGGACGAAAGAAGACCCGACCGTACCAGGGTGAGGAAAGGATCGTCACTGTGCCAATCGACCAGGTTCTTGTCGTAGTTCCCGCCCACAACGAAGCCGAAGACCTCCCCAATTGCGTTCGTGCACTCGCAACAGCGGCGTCGGCTTGCGTTGTCCCCGTCCGAGTGGTTGCCGTCCTCGACAACTGTTCGGACGGAACCGCGGGGGTCATCCCCGACGGGGTGGAAGTACTCCGCGTCGAGCATCAGAACGTCGGCCGTTCGCGAGCGACGGGTTTCTCTGCGTTCGGCTCGGATTTGGGGGCCTCAGCGTGGTTCGCCACGACCGATGCCGATTCGGTGGTCGGCCCCACCTGGATTGCGCGCCAATTGGAGTATGCGCGTACTGCGGACGTCGTCGCGGGCACCGTTCGCATCGCGGACTGGGAAGGCCATCCGCACTCCGTTCGCGAACGGTACGAACGTATGTACCACGCACACCCCTATGGTCGACACGGTCACGTCCACGGTGCCAACCTCGGTGTCCGCGCCGATATGTACTGGGACGTCGGAGGATTCTGCGATCTCGAAGAAGACGAGGATGTCGATCTCGTCCGGCGGTTGAGCGAGGCCGGTGCCTGTATCGCGTGGGCAGAGGACATTGCGGTCACCACGTCTGCGCGTCTCGACGGCCGAACTCCGGGCGGCTTTGCCGGACATATCCGTAACCTGGGTGGTACGACCGCCGATAACGAAGAAGCGGAGCTGGCACGATGAAACGACTACACACACTCCTGGACGCAGGTGGACTGTACTTGCCGCTGCCCGGCGGCGGCGCGACGGCCGCACGGTGGACCTCCCTGGCAGAGCTCACACGGGAGAATGTGGTTCTCGGCCGGATGGCTGAGGCTCACACCGATGCCGTCGCGATACTCACCGAACTCGACGGACCGGATCCCGAACCCGGGCAGCTGTGGGGAGTGTGGGCGGCCGAGCCACCCGAACCTGTGGTGAATGCGTCTGAGCACGTGGGGATCTGGACGCTCACCGGTCGCAAGTTGTGGTGTTCCGGCGCCAACACCTGCACGCATGCACTGATCACCGCCTTGGTCGACGGTGTCCCCTCCCTCTTCGCGGTCGAGCTCGGACTACCTGGGGTGCATCCCGTTCCCGATTCGTGGAAGGCCGTCGGTATGGCCGAAAGCGACTCCAGCGCGGTCGACTTCGACATGGTTCCGGCCATACCGGTCGGGACGGCAGGCGACTACCTGAGCCGCCCGGGGTTCTGGCACGGCGCGATCGGCGTGGCTGCATGCTGGTACGGCGGCGCCTGCGGCGTCGCTGATCCGTTGTACGACAAGGCTGCAAGCAGCGAAGACCCCTACGTACTCGCACACCTCGGCGCGGTCGATGCAGCGCTCGCCGCAGCGCGCAACGCGCTCGCAGTCGCGGCGGCCGAGATCGATGCGGATCCCTTCGACGAAAATGCCGAGGCCATGCAGCGGGCACTCCGTGTGCGCGCAATTGTCGAGCGCGCCGCTACCGAGACCCTGGATCGGGTGGGACGCGCTCTCGGCGCCGCACCGCTCTGCATGGACGCCGCGCACGCCGCACGGGTAGCCGATCTCACCGTCTACTTGCGGCAGAGTCACGCCGAGAAGGATCTCGCCGAGCTGGGCCGGATTGCAGCCAAGGGGAAACGGCCGTGGTGAACTCGAAACTGTTCGCGCAGAAACCTGTCGACGACGGCGGTACTCCCGAATCGACATGGCGGGAGTGGGGAAGAAGTTTTCCGGAACTGGATCTCACCGGATGCTCACGATTGATCATCGTCGCTCCCCATCCCGACGACGAAATACTCGGTCTGGGCGGAACCGCTCTTCTGGCAATACTTTCCGGCATCAGTGTTCAGGTCGTATCTGTCACCGACGGCGGAGCTTCGCATCCCGATTCACCGACCGTGACTCAGCCCGAGATGGAACGCCGTCGACGGTCCGAGTCGGATCGGGCAGCGCGTGTCCTCGGAATTCCCACACCGGTTCGATTGAGCATCCCGGACGGAAAGATCGGCGAGAACCGACAGGAGTTGACCGACCGCCTCAGCTCGATTCTCGGTGATTCCTCGGCGGATACCTGGTGCGCCTCCACGTGGCGCGGGGACGGCCACCCGGACCACGAAGCCACCGGAGACGCGGCGGCGAGGGCGTGCGCGGACACTGGATCGCGCTTGATCGAGTATCCCATCTGGGCGTGGCATTGGGCCGCGCCGGATCATGCGGCAGTCCCGTGGGAAAGAGCACGAAAGGTGACCTTGCCCTCCGACGTTCAGGCTGCGAAATCTGCTGCCACCAATGAGTTCACTTCACAGATCGCTCCGCTTTCCGATCATCCCGCGGATGCACCCATCCTCCCCCGCCACGCGATGGAACGATTACTGAGGCCGTACGAGACGGTGTTCGTATGAGCGATCGTGAACTCCCCGCGGATTACTTCGCCAAGATGTATGCCGCACAGTCCGACCCATGGGATTTCGAATCCCGCTGGTACGAGCAGCGGAAGTACGCACTCAGTGTCGCTATGCTCCCGAAACCTCGATACCGTCGCGCATTCGAACCGGGGTGCTCGATCGGGGTTCTCACCGAGAAGTTGTCCGAGCGCTGCGACAGCGTTCTCGCCACCGACATCGTCCCGACCGCACTCGAGAGCGCTCGTGCGAGGCTTACCGGACATGACGCCGAATTTCGGCTCTGGGCCTTGGGTGACGACTGGTCCGAAGAAACCTTCGACCTCGTCGTCATCAGCGAAGTCGGCTACTACCTGACCTTCGAAAAGCTCATCGAGGCAATGCTGCAGGTCGTCGAGCATCTCGAGCCTGGCGGAACGCTGCTGTGCGCCCATTGGCGTCACGTCGTGCCGGAGTATCCGCAAAACGGTGACGCTGTTCATTCGGCTGTGCGCCAGACGCCGGGGTTGGCGCAGTTCGCGTCGTACCAGGACGAGGACGTGCTGATCGATGTCTTCGTGAAGGGTCCGCCGTCACCACCGTCGGTAGCTCGTTCCGAAGGTCTGATCTAGTAGACCTGTGCGCGGTTGAGGAGTGTGGGGGCTCCTCAACCGCGCACGGGGGTCAGTCTCGCTGCTCCAACGCGAGGTCCGTATCCGACTGCAGTTCACCGACTTCGGACTTCAGGATCCGCATCGACCTGCCGAGGCCCCGGGCCGCGTCGGGCAGCTTCTTCGAACCGAACAGCACCACGAGCACTACTGCGACGATCGCCCAGTGAGTCGGGCTGAGCGCGCCCATCAGGCGGGTTCCTTGCCGTCGGGGTACACCGCATCGACCTCTACCTCGACGAGCCAACCGGCAACGGGCAGTCCGGCAACCTCGAGGGCGAAGCGGGTGGGCCGGGCGCTGTTTCGCTCGATCGGAGCGATCGGCTCGGCCGTGCCCATCGGCACCAACTCGGTGTCACCCGTGTCGAGATTGGTGTTGGCGAAGAACTGCCGGTACGCGCGATTCCATCCTGTGTAGTCGGCCTTGTCCGATCCCGGCGCGTTGTCGAGGAAGACGCGCATCGTCACGACGTCTTCGAGACTCAATCCCTGTGCTTCGAGGTTGTCGCGGATCTTCTTGAGTACGTTGATGCCCTGCGCCTCGGTGACGGTGACACCGGCCGGCAGAACACCGCCGGAAAACTGACCGTCGATGTACGACTCCGGCGAACCTTCCGGCGCCGCCTTGTTTCCTGCCGACGGGCCGATGCCGCTGGTCTTGTAGATTGCGGTGTCGCCGCCGATCGCGACGCCCTGAGCGATCATCGGGTTTGCCTGCCCCGCTTCGAGAATCGATTTCGAGACGAACGAACTCGATGCGGTCTCGGCGTCCGCCTCGTCAGACGAGCAGGCAGTGGCGAAGCCCAGTAGCGTAGTGGCGGCGAATGCCGCTGCAAGGACCTTGGTTCTGCGAGATTTCATGATGTGACCTCCAGAGAAAGTGATGGAAAACGAAGCACGTCAGGCAGTTTGCGCAACACGCTGATGCAGGTGGGTCACGACGTCCTGCGCGGACGTGAAGGCCCCGTGCTGCCAGGCGATGGCATTGGAGAGGTGATCGCCGGCGAAGTAGATCCGGTCGACGGGTTCGAGCAGCTTGGTGTACTCGGGAGTTGCCATGCCGCCGTGGGAATCTCCCGCGCCGGCCCATGATGCCCAGGCGGATTCCGAATACTTGGTGCGACGCCAGCTTCCGGAGAAGGACGACGAGATGTCGCGAGTGTATTTGTCGCCGTGGATTTCTGCGCCTTCGGCGATGGCCTTTGCCAGCCGCTGACGGTGGGTGAGCGATTCGAAAGCCTGTTGACGCTTACCCGAGCTGTAGTACGCGACGACGACGCCGCGGTCGGAGTTGTAGTGATCGTAGGGGAACATGATCTGGGAGATGTCGCGGTCGGTGTTGGACGCGCCACCGTAGATGCGGTCCTCGGTCTCCCACCACCGACGCGAGTATTCGATACCGAGCTTGCCCGACGACGACGGCTTGGCTGCATCCAACGCGAGCAGGATGTCGGAGGGCAGGTTGTTGTTCAGCCGCTTGATCAGGTGCGGTGGGATCGTGCAGATTGCGTAGTCGGCGGTGATCGACTTGGATTTGCCGTCGACGACGTAGTCGACGGTGACGCCTTCCGGCACGTTCTTCATGCCGCTGACCTCGGCGCCGAACTCGATGTTGTCCATCCCGATCGCGTCCTGGAACTTGTAGTAGATCCGGTCCATGCCACCGACGGGGGTCATCATCGTCATGGCCTGGTCGTAACCGAACTCGAAGGAGAATGCACGCCCGATGCCGCCCTGGATGACATCGCTCATCCCGAATGGTTCGATCTCGGTTCCGAAGTTGAGGCCGGCGCCCGGCTCCGCGGAGTGCCCTCGACGCGAGGATCCGACGTAGCGGCCGTCGCTGGAGAGATCACCGAAGTCGGTGAGGAAGGACGAGAGTGCTTCTTTGTCTTCCTTGCTCAAGACCTGGTCGAGAGCGCCCTGATTGGTGGCCTTCTGCAGCAGCTCGGACATGTATCCGTAGGTGTCGGCTTTGGCTGCTCGGTAGGTGATCGACTGATTCGCCAGCGGCTTGTTGCCGGTGTAGTTGACGAAGGTGTTCGCGTTCTGGTTTCCGAACATCTGCAGTTCGACGCCCAGTTCGCGGCAGTAGTCGATGGTGTTGTGATTTTGCGGAATACGCGTCGCACCGAGGTTGTAGAAGTGCCCTTCCGAGAACGTACAGGTCTGTGTCTCACCGTTCAGGTCGGTTTCTTCGGTGCCGTTGCGGATCGACCACACCCGACCACCCGGGCGGTTGCGTGCTTCGAGGACGGTGACCTTGTATCCGGCCTTCTGCAGTTCGTAGGCAGAGCACAGCCCGGACGGTCCGCCGCCGAGGATCACGACGGAGTGATTTCCCTTGACCTTTCCGATCAGGTCACCCGCAGCAGGTGCCTGAAATCGCCTCGGCGTCGACGCCACTGCCGGCGCCAGGCCGATGGACGACATAGCACCGAGTGCCAGGCCGGCGCCGCCGGTGATTCCCAGGCTGCGCATGAAAGATCTACGTGTGTATGGCATTCGAGCTCCCCAGTGTGCTCCCGGTGACCCGGGTGGTTGGTGTTGAACACAGACTTCAGGAGCGTTGGGTCCGGAACTTGACGCACAGGAAACAGTCAGTGGGGACCGAGTGAGAAACCTGCGAGCATCAGCATCGGGCTCTCTCACCCGAGTGCGATCAGCGGAAGCATGCCCGCAATATCGGCGTTACAGAACCGGACTAGCGTGACGCGACATGTCCGCTCTCACCGAAGCCATCGCGCGGTCCTTCACCACGCGCGAGAAGCAGCCCCCGGCGCGATCACCGCTGCGGGCGTTGGGCCGTCGGCAACTCTCGGGCGCCGAAGTGCTGGCCCAGTCGGTGGCAACCACTGCCCCTGCTGTGTCGATGGTCGTTCTGCCCGTCACCATGCTGACACACGGCCGATTGTTGAGCGGGATGATCACCATCATCGCGGCCACCGTGCTGGTGACGCTCATAGCCTTCTGCGTTTCGCAGTTCACTCGCCGAATGGCTGCGTCGGGCGGATTGCACAGCTTCGTCTTTCGTGGCCTGGGCACCCGGGCAGCATTGACCACCGGCATCGCCATGCTGGTCAAGTACGTCGGCAGCGCGGTGATGACGCTCTATCACGGCGGACAGGCCGCAATCGCATTGCTCGGCTTCGCGGGTGTGCACGTGGACAAGACTTTTCACGTCATCGCGCTCTATCTGGGGATAGCCTTGCTGATTCTCGGCGCTCTCGTGCGAAGTGTCAGATTTGCCGCGCTCGCGATCCTCGTCGTCGAAAGCTGTTCACTTCTGTTCATCGTCGGGCTCATGATCCTGGGCGGTTCCGGAAGTCAACAAGCACAGATCGTTCCACCCACCTCCGGCCACGGGTTGTTACTCACCGCCCTGGCTGCCGTGTTCGCTCTCGCCGGATTCGAGAGCGCGGCCTTCTTCGGCCCCGAGGCCCGTCGCCCGCTGGTAACCGTCACCCGCACAGTCCTTCTCACTCCGATCATCTGTGGATCGCTCTTCATCTTCGCGGGCTGGGCCGCTTGGTCCGGGCGCAGTGACACCCTCGTCAACGCCTATCTCCACGGAACGGCGACGGGCGTGAGCCCCGGTGTCGTGATCGCGCTCAACGTCGGTCTGGGGTGCTCGTGGCTGGCGTCCTCGATGGCGTCGTCCAATGCTGCGTCACGCCTGGTCTATTCGTTCGGTGTCGAGCGCCTACTCCCCCGCCGGTTCGCCTCGGTTCACAGTGCCTTCCGTACGCCCTACTTCGCATTGACTACCGTGGTCTGCACCGTCCTGCTGGGCGGCGGAACCTTTGCCGTTCTCGGGCGCGGAGAAATCTTCGACGACGTTCGGCTGACTGTTCGCGGCGCCGTCATCGTGGCCTATGCACTGACGGCTATCGCATCCGTTGTCTTCCTGACACGGATCGGCGAGCACACTCCCGGCGTTCTCGCGGCCGCGTCGTGTGGCAGTGGTGCCGGCGCGATAGTCCTCGGTTACCTGGTTTATGCCAACACGATCGACCACGCGTACGTTGCACCGATCGCCGTACTCGTGATCCTGACCTCGGGCACACTCTGGCAGTTCTACCTGCGACGCCGAAGCCCCAAAAGTCTGCTGCACGTCGGCGCTTTCGACAGTCCCGAAACCGAGGACGTACTACCAGGAGCTGGGGTGTTCGCCACCGACGCAGCCGGAAACATCGTGCTGGTGGGCGAGCCGACTGCCGGCGCCCGCTGATGGTGGGCCGACCACGCGACCTCGGTGGGCACGAACCCCGAGCGGTTCAGCGCGCCCTTGCCCTCCTCGAGTCGGCGGCCAGGCTCGGATCGGGAGCCACCGCCAAGGACATTGCCGCCCTGGCCGACATCCCACCTGCCACTGCGTATCGGTTACTCAACATCCTTGTCGCCGACGGTTACCTGGTTCGGATCGCCGACCTCTCCGGCTTCGCACTAGGCCGACGCACCCGTGAATTAGCCGGGGCTGCCGCCGAACCCACACCCATCGACAATTCGGTGCTCCTCGAAGAACTCCGCGAACAGCTACGGTTCGGCGTCTACCTCGCGTCGTTTGCAGAAAACAGAATTCGGCTCGTCGATCGCGATCCCGACCACGAACTCAGTGGTGAACGGACACTGGTCACAGCCGTTCACGCGTCGGCTATCGGGAAGCTGCTCCTCGCCAACCGACCCGAATTGGCCGAGGCCCCACTGCGAAAGGTCACCGCACACACCATCACCGACGGCGACGCATTGGAACTCGAACTCTCGCGGATCCGGCGCGGTGAGCCCGCCCGAGAGGTAGACGAGATTCGTGTCGGACGTTCCGCCGTCGCCGTCCCGATCCACGACGCGGAAAGGTGTGTCGTCGGCGCCTTGGCTGCGATAGGTCCGACCGGCAGACTTTCCGTCGACGACGCAGACCTGGTGGCACTGCTGCGGGAGTACGCGGAACGCATCGTTGCACCGACGATGTCGAAGGCAAGCTGAAAGTCAGAGGCCGAACACACGTTTGGCAAAGCCGAGATGCTCGTCGGCCCAGCCGATGACGCCGAGCGTGGAATCGAGATTCTGCGGCGGAGTGCGCACCAAGGTGTCGCGTCGGACGAGTCGGTCGAAATCGATCTGAGCGCGGTCGAACTGGACCCCTGCCGTGACCATGATGTTCGCCAGTTCTTGCGCCATCACCCCGTACGCGACTGTCGTGGGATGAACGCCGTCGAGCGAGAAGAGGCCGCCCGAAGCGCGGCCGCCGCGACCGTCGGCGGAGTAGAACAGCGAGTCCGGCACGGGTTGCAAGTCGGTCAGCGCCTTGGGAAGGGGGTACGGCGTCCACCATGACGGCCGCGCATTGACGTCGGTGACGTAGCGCCGTGAGGCCACGCGCTCGAGCAACCCGGCAATATCGCAGAGGTACCAGTCCTTCCCCACCCGACGGGCATTCGCGACGGCTTGCTCGATTCCGTCGTTGTACATGTCGATTGCGGTGTCGACGGCCCACGCCTGCGCGCCGGTGATGTGCTGATCGCGTTGTGGGTCGAAGTCGGTGTCGCGCACCCACGGTCGTGCGTAGTACGGGAAGTAGCGGGATCCGATTTCGATCTTCCCCCCGAGCCCGTGGGCGATCGGTGCGATGGTCACGTGTGGGACGGTGCAGAGGATGACGTGCTGGGCGTTGATCTTGCGGATCGCGGCCAGCACCTCGGCGTACTCCGACGCGAAGTGCTCAGGCCGCCACACCGTGTAGTCGCGCTTGCCGCCCGGATCACGGAAGTTGTTGCCGCTCCACTCGACTCGAAGTTCGGTGACGGTGCGGAGCGCGTTGTTGGCACCGAGGAAGACGATCAGAGTTTCGATGCCTTCCTTGCCCAACTCCGCTGCTGCGTCGAACGCGGTCATACGCTTCTCGGCGTCGGAGCCTCGCGGCAGAACTCGCAGTGCGGCGCGCTCGCCGTTGTTCTCGACGATCTGGCTGATCAAATCGTCGTGCGGTTGGTGAAGTGCATCCTCGCAGCACTGCGCCGTCTTGGTCAGAGCGTCACGAAGATCCCACCCGTACACCGAGAGGTTGTGGTTGATTGCCGAGAACGTCGGCGCTTCGCTGCCCGGTCCGCGTTCCCAGTAGTCCTCTACCTGATCCATGAACGCACGTGCAGCAAAGAGTGCGAGCGGAACCTCCCAGAGGTCGAGCCGTGGGCCGAAGCGCTCCTCGAGGGTGCGGAGCAACAGTTCGATGTTGAGCGGAAGCCCGCCCGGGCCGCCGTAACGGGGAAAGCGGAAATGGTCGAGCCGGCCCAGCTGGTGAGCAATGATCGCCGGATACGACAGATCGGTATTGAAGATCGCCCCGCTCTGGAATCCCTGCGACAGCGAATCGCCGATGACCACCAACCGGTGGGGAGCATCTCCCCCTGGCGGAACTACCGGAATCCCCACTGTGGGATCGAACTGCGGAACCCTTGGTCCGCCGGCGGCCGCGGCCACGACGTCGTCGGGAGTATCGGATGGAAGTTCCATGCCCACTCACCTCCGGAAAAGTCCAGCTGGTCAGCTTATCAGTGGTGGCTTACGCCGATCGGCATTGTCCTGCTCCGATTGCTTCTCGATCGACCTGACAACCTCGTCGGCCCACTGTTGATTTCGCCCGTCGAATTCCGCGCGGTCCCGACGCGCGATACCCCGCCCCACCAGGATGGCAATCGGAATGGAACACACGACCCATACGAGTAGTACGCCTCCGACAATCCACCACATAACCAGTAATTGTGCCCGATTCGACGACTGTTGTGCTCCAGGTCGAAACATCTGTCCGAATCGTGGCGGTCAATCCAGGTGAGCGCGCAGGTCAGAAACGATCTGCGTCGACGGTTTCACGGGCTTTGCGAACCTGATTCCAACCACGAGCGGCGATGCCGAAGGCAACAAGCGACATCAGATCCGAGACCGTCAGACCGTGTTCTCTGTTCAACGACCACAAGACCTGACCTTCCAGCGGTCCATTGAAGAACAGCCACGCCACCCCTGCACAGACGGTCACAACAACACTGGCTTTGGACGGCTTCATCAAACACACGGTGCTGGTCACGAACAACAAGTTCATGAAAACCAGACCGTAGAAAATTCCGATCATGCGACTCCCCCCGAAGTTCGTTCGTTCAGCCGCGGTTGAAGTTCAGGTACGCCTTCGACGGTGTCGGGCCGCGCTGGCCCTGGTATTTGGATCCGGCCTCGGAGCTTCCGTAGGGGAACTCTGCAGCGCTCGAGAGCTTGAGCAGGCAGAGCTGTCCGATCTTCATTCCCGGCCAGAGCGTGATCGGCAGGTTTGCGACATTGGACAGCTCCAGTGTGATGTGGCCGCTGAAACCCGGGTCGATGAAGCCGGCGGTGGAGTGCGTCAAAAGGCCCAGGCGCCCGAGGCTCGACTTACCTTCGAGACGGCCGGCGAGGTCGTTCGGCAGTGAGCACACTTCGAGAGTCGAACCGAGAACGAACTCGCCGGGATGAAGCACAAACGGCTCGCCCTCTGCCGGTTCGACCAGGCTGGTCAACTCGTCCTGGCGAAGTGCCGGGTCGATGTGCGTGTACCGCGTGTTGTTGAAAACCCGAAACAGACCGTCGAGGCGCACGTCGACGCTCGACGGTTGCACCATGGAGTCGTCGAAAGGGTCGATACCCAGACGTCCAACGGAGATTTCGGCACGGATGTCACGATCGGAGAGCAGCACAGGTAGAGGTTACCGGTTCTGCGGGCAGTGCCGGCCCATCGCCGGGGCGATCACACTGTGGTTACCGAACACGATGCGCGGGTTCTGGACTCCCACGGGAGAGCCCAGCCCCACCTATCTCAAGTTCTCCATCCCGAAAGGTGTTCCTGCGCAAAAATTTTGGGCAAATCATTTACCGAAGGCGCCGACTTCGACACGCCTGTGTTGATCAATGGCGGCCGGGGACACCGCCGCTTGAAAGCTCGTCTGATAATGTTCGGAAAGCACGTTGATCGGCGGTGAAAACACGTCCGGTCGGCTGCGACGCCGATGTAGTTCAATGGTAGAACATCAGCTTCCCAAGCTGAATACGCGGGTTCGATTCCCGTCATCGGCTCCACAGATTCTCCGCAGTTCAGAGCCCTTTTGAGGCAGTCGAACTTCGCTTGTTTGGGACCCAATCCTGTGACAGGTACACGGCAGGTACACAACCCCTCCATTCAGTGATCAGTCAATGTGAATCCAACGAAAATGGGGGTGCTAGAGGACCGCGTCTCGGAATTCTGCAGTTCATCGATGCAGTCCGACTGGTCGTCCCCCGGCCTGAATCGGTGTCCATTGCGCGCACTGTCAGGAGAGTGCTGTCGACCTCGAAGCCGATGGTCGCCGGTACCTCGGTTCGTTTGCCGTCCATCAGTGATTCGAGCGCGACTACCAACCGATGGGGTTGGAAACTGTCTCCGCTCGGACTCCGCGCGCTTATCAGTTGAAGTTTTTGAAACCGATCTGCCGTAGCGCACCCGGACACCGGGGACCACAACTCATGCAAGAATGCAGATCTTCTCACAATCACAACTGTGAAAATACCCAAGTCCGTCAAAAATCACCTTCGAAAAGAATCAAGTACGTATTCTTCCTAAGTATCGGACGCCCTAACCGTAAGTGCCAATGTACGACCTCGCTCTGCACATTGAAAAACTCACCAACCTACATCTTGTGCCTGCTCGGATCATCCATGGATCAACCCATACACTCCGGATCCAGAGAGCCGGATAAAGCTCGAAGAAATACGCCAGTTTCGAGGACTGTCACATTAGCGTCGTGCTACCTTCCCGAAGATCTTTAGAACCGGCAGATTGGCCCCAATTCGATAGAAGGCCGTAAGTGTCCAGAGTCGAAACCTTATTCCCCGCAGCATCGCAGCGCCTTCCCTGGTTATGACGTTCGGAGCTACGGCTTCTCACGCAACTCCCAAACCGGGCAACTTTGGCGCAGGTGCTTCTGGTGGACCTTGGTTGGTGGACTACAACTCCTCGAATCGCCTCGGATATATCAGGACAGTCACCTCATTCGGTCCAGGCTCGCCCGCTTACATTGCAGGTCCCAATTTCGATAGCAGGACATCTGCCCTGTATGCAGTAGCGAATCTTGCCGGGCCCTAGACGGAGCGAGGAGGTGAATTCAAATGGATAACGTCCTCTTTGCTATCGTCAACATGATCGTGGCGATGGCGAACGGTTCCACGATCCCCTTCTCATTAGAAGGCGCAGGGCCACTAACCGCTCCCGACTTGTAGAGAAGATCGGCCGACCGCATGTGGATGACATTTTCAGCTCTGCCTGAAACCTGCATATCAGAAGATGCGTGGATCGTGCGGTGGTCACAAACATAAGCTCCCCTACCTGGCCAGGAAGGGGAGCTTATGTTTGACAGGTCTCAAATAGTCGGTCGAGGCCGCCCCGAATAGGATCAGCAACCGAATGTCACAGCGCCGACTGGTTTGATCACGCGAGTGTGCACCGTGAGCAGAATTCACACAGAGGTCGATTAATGTGCATCTGCTGAATCAGCCTCCTCAGCTCCGTTTGATCGAATACGTCTGCTGGCTCGAGTGCCCTTGCTACGGGGAGGCAAGCTACCGATCTCGGACGCGGGCGCTGTCTCTTGATGTTGATGTTGACCACGATGGACCTGTACCTAGTTGGCACTGACCAATTTAGGTCGTCGAACAGGTAGCCGGTGGAAGCGCTTCGGTCTTCGGCCTGATCACGAGCGGCCGCTATGTGGTGAGAATCGGTCGGTCTCCTCTTGAAATGTAGTCGGCGAATCGTTCAATTCCTGCTTGTGAGAAGCTTCCTCGACCTGCGCGTCTAAGTGCGGCTTCGACGAATGGGAGCGGTTTCCTGCGGTATGTGCGGTAGATGCTGTCGAGTACTGGTTGCAGTGCCCGGCGTGCGAGGTCTGCTGTTTCCGGGTCTGAACCCCCGAATTTCACTGTCACATTCGGCATAGATACCCCTGCTGGTCGAGTGTCCGATTCCCTGGCCCGAAGCGTACGTATCGGGATTGCAAATCAGTACAGAAACACCAAAACGGGGCGCTAAGTCCCTACTTGCGGTGGATACGACTCCGTCTTTGGGTTGACGAAAAGGGGCCCGACCGCCGCGTGCGGTCCGGCTTCCGTTCTACGACTACGGGTTACGCCCCTAAGCCGAGGCTGGTGGTTTCGCCTGCTTCACGGGTGGGTGGCGAACTGCCGATGCTGACGGGTGTTTGCGTCAACACATAGCGAACTCTCCATCGACAACGTCCATGCAGAATGACCCCCGCGACATAGTTGCCGCCTTCGACGAGGTGGCCGAATTCATTGAGGCGATAACTACCGGCCACCCGAAGGTGCCCCGTCCCGTGGTCGACCACCTAGATCGGCGGTTCCATGGTTTCGAAGAAGCTCAATGCCTGTGCGCAACGCCCCGGGATCTGGAAGTCGTAGCCGGTCTGCATCCAAGCTGTTCCATCAGCCTCTGCGATGAATGTCCCGATAGGCAGCGCTCGGAGACCCAAGTCATCGGTGCCAGATTCCGCGATCTCATTGCCAACATGCCCCACGATGTTCTATGGTTCATTACATGAGTAATGAACCAGTGAACATCGGGCATCGATCATCGTGATCGACGACGGACGACCACTGTTCCAGCAGATCGCCGAGCAGATCGAAGGCTCGATCATCGACGGCTCCCTGCCGGAAGACGGGCAGGTGCCCTCAACCAACGAACTGGCGGCGTTCCACCGAATCAATCCGGCGACGGCAGCCAAGGGCCTCAATCAGCTCGTAGGCGAGGGGATCCTCTACAAGAAACGGGGAATCGGAATGTTCGTCACGGTCGGTGCCCGCGACGCACTCAGGTTCAGACGCCGAGAAGCGTTCGCGCGCCAGTACATCGAGCCGCTGGTCGCGGAGGCCGACCGGCTCCAGATTTCCCTCGGCGAACTCAAATCCATGCTGGACGACTGGAAGGCGGACCGATGAACGCAAGCACGACAACGACCGAGCCCCGAGTCAGGCGTTTCGACGAAACTGAACTTGTCGCCTCGATGCGCTCCGTGGACAGAAAGTACGGGGATGTCGACGCGCTCGCGGACGTCTCGTTCGAGATCAGCCGCAACAAGATCTACGGCCTACTCGGCCGTAACGGCGCAGGCAAGACGACGATCATGCAGATACTGACCGGGCAGGACCTGCACACCCGCGGCGACGTCGAGGTATTCGGCGCTGCCCCGTTCGAAAATGCCGACGTACTGGCGAACGTGTGCTTCGTCAAGGAAAGCCAGACGTACCCCGAAGACCTCAAGGTCAAGCACGTACTCGTCGCCGCCGGCCATCTACTCCCGAATTGGGACCACGCGTTCGCCGAGACACTGCTCGACGACTTCCAACTTCCCCTCTGTCGCAAGGTGAAGAAGCTTTCACGCGGCATGCGGTCGGCATTGGGGGTGATCATCGGACTCGCCTCCCGCGCGCCCCTGACGCTTTTCGACGAGCCGTATCTCGGTCTCGATGCCGTTGCACGCCAACTGTTCTACGATCGCCTGCTTGCGGACTACGCCGAACATCCTCGCACTGTGGTGCTTTCGACTCACCTGATCGACGAGGTAGCCAATCTACTCGAGCACGTGATTGTCGTCGACGGCGGCCGGATTGTCGTCGACGCAGACGCGGATGCACTGCGTAGCCGCGCCGTGGTGGTATCCGGTCCCATTGATGCGGTGGATGCCGTTGCTGCGTCCGGCAGGGTCCTGCGCCGGGAGACACTGGGCGCCCACAGCCGAATCATGTTGCAGGCCGATGTGACAGAGACCGAGCGAAACCGACTGCGGGAGGCAGGAGTCCAAGTGGAACCGGCATCTTTGCAGGAACTTGTCATCGCGACTTCGACGCAGCGCAAGGAGATCACCGTATGAGTATCGCAACGACAGAGCCACGGACGGTCCCGAAGACGCCCGCTCGGTCCAGGATCGGTGCCGTCCTACAACTGCACACGGTCGCGTGGCCGTTGCTGATCGCCTGGCCGGTGGGCATCCTGTTGATCTCGTTCCTGATCAGCTTCACTATCTACGCGATCGTCGGGAACGAGGAGGGTGAGGGATTCACCGGCAGTGTGTTCTCGGTCTACGGTTTCGTGCTGGCGTTCTACCTCCAGTCGATGACGCAGACGTTCCCATTCGCGCTCGGACTGAGCGTGACTCGCCGCGAGTTCTTCACTGCCACCACGGTTATGGCGCTGGCACAGTCCGCAGTCTTCGCAATCGCGCTGCAACTGCTGTCCGTGCTGGAGTCCGCCACCAACGGCTGGGGTGTGCACATGCGCATGTTCGGCATCGCACGCTATTTCACCGACAACACCGCCGTACAGTTGCTCGCACTGTTCGCGACGCTGCTGCTGACCAGTTCGATCGCAATGCTGGCAGGTGCTATCTACCAGCGGTGGAGGATCACCGGTCTACTCGCCTCCCTCACCGGGCTTTTCGGCTTGCTCGGCTTGTCAGCGATCGCGATCACCTGGGCTGGGTGGTGGCCGGCGATCGGTTCGTGGTTTGTCGATACTCCCCGAGTGGTACCGATGGCACTACTCCCTCTGGCCCTTGCCATCGCGTGCATCGCCGGAGCCTGGGCGACGTTGCGTCGAGCAACGCCGTGACCGCGCAATCATGTGCGACGCCACATGTCGCGTCGTCTCGAAGTGCTCGTCGGATCAAACCCGTCTAGACAGCTCGTCCCCCTCCCTGAGTCAGGAAAGGGGGACGAACGTCGCAACAGGGTGCTATCTCGTCCCCGATTTGGTCCGCTCTACTGCCGAGCCACCCGCTCGACAAAACTCGAAGCCCGCAGCACCAGTTCATCTTTCCGGTTCTGGCGCGCAGCGGCGGCATCGTAGCCGGCATACGGGAGCGGGGGGTCGTTACGAACATTGGACGAGCACTGGAAGTCTCGGCAGATCAGTGTTCCGACCGTGCTGCCACGTCGACCGGCGGGCCCGGCCAACTTGGCGCCGTAGAAGACGACCTCGTTGGGGAGTCGCGTGTCGCGGCACCAGGAGCACTGGGCGCGCGATCGCGGAGTGGCCTCGGCTTGAACGAGCAAGACTCCGATGGTCTCCCCGTCGAGTGTCGGGACGATCGCGTAGGCGCGTCGGCCCATTTTCGGATCTCGCCAGCCCAGGTAGTCGAGAGCGTCGAAGTCGATGGTGCCGAAGCCGTCCGGCAGGGTGAGATCGGACTTCTCCTTACGACTCGCGTTGACGAGGCTGGAACGAATAGATGTATCGGTCAAAATGATCATGGGTGTATACCAATCGTGGCTCGGTGAAGGTGGGTACAGCTCATGGCCCGATCAGCACCAAGTGCTGTCGGGTCCGAAATGCGCTATCTGTCGCCGGCGAAGACGACGCCGACAACCCCCTCACGCCCATGGGGCGTCACCGTGTACGTATCCACACCGCGATGGTAGCTACAGGCCTGCGTTACAGGCCACTCGATTTATCAGTCACGCCATACCGCCGTGAACTCGTACCAAGGTCCGCCGAGGTGAGTTGCGGAGAAATCATCGAACCCCGATGGTGGGCCGCTGGGCGAGTACACCCACCCACTCGAGGTGATGAACATGCTGTCGTTGTCGATGAAGTAGACCTCATCCGGCCGCACGACATGGGCACTACTGATATCGAACTGGCCGATCTCGAGCTCTTCCACGGTCGATTCAGGCTGCTCCAAAAGACCAATCGCGATGGTCTCGAACTCTCCGCTCTTGTCGAGGAAAGTTGCCGGCGGCATCAACAACACCAGAGCTACTGCAGCGATGACGGCGATCGGGGAGGACAGAATCCACCACGACCACCGCCGGTCCTGGCCAAGGGCATAGAGGGTGCGGATCGCCCACACCAGACCGACCACGATCAAGATGAGCAGAGCCGCGGCGCTGACGAGGAAGGGATCCAACCATCTGTACTCCCCGAACGGCGAAGGCCACCAACCGTAATGCCGGCAGACCAACGCAATGAGCGGAACAACGGTGAATGCCAAAAGAATCGGCCCCGGTGGCTTGGACGACTCCGGAGGGTCAGCTACCAACCATTCACCCAGCGACTTCGGCCTTCTCATCACCCCACCGTATCTGCAGGTCATGGCAAAACTCAGCTACACGGCGAATACCTTTGCAGTACACGCACTCTCGTTCCACTCACAACAACCAACGTAGCGATCGGCACTCTCGCCGCAACCGACACAGATGGACAAACCTCACAATTCGCAGATTCAACGTGCCGATCATGCGACAATCGGACGGTGAACGAGACCGCGAGTGGAGTTTCGCACCCGCACCGACCGCGACTGCTGAGCGTCGGCGTCCTACTCTCCGCCGCCCTCCTGTGGTCCACTCCCCTCGCCGCTGCCGCGCCCACCGAACCTGGGCCGGCCAGTTGCATATCATTCGGAACCGCCCAACTGCCACCAGGTGCGCCCTCCGGTGGAGGTCGAGTCGGGTTGGCAAACCTACCGACATTCACCGGTTCAACCGCCCCCAGCTCGGTCCAGATCCGCACGCCAACTACGCAATTCAATCGTTTCTGGGACTTCGCGCTAGTCGACCACGACTTACTCGCTCGGCCGCGAGAGCCAGGCGCATCAACGGCTCAACCGTGGCGTTTCGTGCCGATGCCCGGGTGCCTGCGTGGACGATTGGTCGGGATATCACTGGACGACGACGAACTCGTCGCTGTCGACGACAACGGCTGGATCTACACGATGGACAACGCATCCCAGGATCCGCTGGTGTGGAATTGGACCTCGGCATGGGGCGCACCGCTGTGGAGCGGTCCCGGCCGACAACTCCCCGGAGACCACCCGAACGGGTGGGCACTGAGCGTCTCGTCGCCTTGGGACAACCAAACTTTCACCGACGTCGCAGGACGGATTCACTTCGTCGGACTCGCCAAGATGACGATGATCCCCACGTTGACCGGGGACGGCAGCCGGATAACCTACGCGGACCCGTGGCTGCCCAACGACGACAGCTACGAGATCGGCGGCCCGCTCGGCGGGCGATTCCAGGCGGACTCGCTGTCGGCGGCCGGATCAACCACTTTCGTGATGAACAAGTACGGCGACATGTACACCCGCACATTTGATTTCGATTCTTCGGGATCGGACTCGATCTTCTTCCGCTACAGCTGGGAAGATCAGTCGGACAAGCCGTCGGCACCCAACCTCGTGGCCGAAACACTGGACCGCAGCACCGCCGCGATCCAACTTCCGGCCCCCGACTGGGTGCACCAGCCCAAAATTCCCGGTGAAGTTACATCCGCGATCAGTGTGCACTCACTCGGTCCCGGCCTGAACCGGCGGGAGTTGCGTGTCGAGGGTCTCCGCGGCGCCGAATCCGGCTTCTGGCACAAGGATCTCGTCGGCGGCGACTGGGAGTTCACACCGACCGGCGCGTCCCTCCTCGGCACACTGATCGAAAACGCGCCGACAGACCGGTCGACGGATACCCTGTCCCCCGCTGCCCCCTGGCACTTGTCCACGACCTTGCCCGCCCGCGACGGTGCCATCGACGGTCAGACTCTGATCGACATCGGGTTTCCGTACTCTGTGGTGGATCCGCGCATGCTCGACGCGATCGGCCAGCACGCACAACCGTCCGGATACCGACTGGACGTGGACCATTTCGACCCGGTCGCCACCACGCGGACCGCGACCGTGACTGCACCGGATGGCACGGTTCTTCCGGTCGTCCTGCACACCGCCGACGGACTACGGATGACTCCCCGCGCATCCGGCCTCGATGCCGATCCGCGCCACCTCGTCGGGGCAATCGAGATCCCGTCGGACGCGTACGCGGATCGGGCATCGAACCCCGCTCTGGACGCGTTCGTGCAGGACTGGATGCACGGAAACCCCATTGCCGCGATCACGCTCAGCGCCACCGACCACGACTTGGTGATCCGCTAGCCGAAAACAGCGCCGTCCACCATGTCGCCTCGATTAGGCTCAGCAGATGGTCGACACCACACCCGACGTGCCGATATCACCCGTCGACGCTGCGAGCTTCCAGCTCGGTGTGCACGTCCAGCCCTACCTGGTCACTATTGCCGGACTGCTCGCTCCTGGTGGCTTCGTCGATCGAGACGGTCGACCTGATCTAGTGCGACTTCACCGCACTCTCGCCGCTCACATCGCGCAGGAGCCGTTACTGCGGCAGCGACCGATCATGCGGAACGGGTCATGGTGGTGGACGGAAAACGACATCGACTTCGACCTCCATCTCTCGCTTGACGAACGCGGGCCTACAGAACCCGACTTCGAATCCGTCTGTGGTCGACTCGTGATGCAACCCCTCGACACCACCCGACCGTTGTGGCACATCGCCTTCGTTCCTGCAGCTCGACCGGGTCTGTGCGGCATTGTGATCCGAGTGCATCACGCGGTTCTCGACGGCGCCAGAGCCAGCGACCTTTTCGAGCGCTTGTTCGCCTCACCTGATTCGAAAAGTACCGACCCGGGCGCTCCCGTGCCGAACATCCCTCCGAAGGCCGCCGGTTCCCTCGACCTCCTCCGATTTCGAATCGGTACTTTCCTGCACCGGCCAATCCGATCACGGGTGTTGCTGGGCGCCATTGGTCCCACGAGATCGATCTCGTCCGTCAACGTCCGCACCTCTCTGATCGAGCATGCCGCGCAGCAAGCGGGAGGCACTTTGAACGATGCCTATCTCGTTGCGGTGGGCGGCGGACTGCGATTCATCCTCCAAGAATGCGGCGAGCCCATCCCCAAGTCGATTGCGGTATCGGTACCCGTCGCAGTCACAGCGATCGGTAGCGCACGCAATGCCGTCGGGTTCATGATCATCGACCTTCCACTTCGTGAAACCGACCCACAACGCACAGTCGCGATCGTCGCGAAGCAAACCGCTGCGGCCAAACCTTCCGCACGCGCTGCGGGAACAACCTTTCGGTCACCGCGTATCGCCGGCGTTTTCGACAAGCTCGCAAAGCGGCAGCACATGATCGGTGCAGTCGCGTCCAACGTCCATGGACCGCGCGGCCCGCTCACGCTCGACGGGGCAGCGCTAGTCGAACTCTGGCCTCTGGGCCCGTTGGCGGGCAATGTCCGCGTCGGCTTCACCGCAGCGTCCTACAACGACACATTCTGGATCGGAATCCAGGCCGATGCCGAGCATCTCCCACCTGCAAGCAAGATCGCCCGAGCCGTCGAACGGACTCTCGACGAAATAGCCGGCACTGCACACTGACTGGATCTACTGCCACTATCCGATGCACCTCGCCGCTTGGGCAACGGATACTGTCGAGACGTCTCGACAACATCTCCACTGATTCGAGCCTGCAAGCCGGTGTCGTCACGACACGATCGTCACGAGGAAGGCGAAAGATGTTCACACCTGCAGAATTCGGCAAGGTCTCGGTACTGGTTCCTGAGAACGGTGGTGCCGTCCCCTACGGGAACACCGTGGTAGTGCACGGATCTGAAAGCACGCTCGTCATCGACCCTTCGCTCTCCCTCGACCGCGACCCCGTCGGCGCAGACCTCGTATTCGTCAGCCACGGGCACGAGGACCACATCGCCGGACTACGCCATTTCGACACCCCGGCCTATGCGCACCATCTCGACGCACCCGCAGTCGCATCCCTCGACACGATGCTCACCAATTACGGCCTTCCTCCGAACGAACGAGTCGAGGTCCAGCAGTCGATTGCTACGCAATACGGCATACCCCCGACCCACGAGAACGTGTCGGGGATCGCGGGCGGCCACGTCTTCGACCTCGGCGACCGCACTGCGACAGTCATTCATTTGCCAGGGCACACCCGCGGACACTGCGGGGTCCTCGTCGAACCAGACGGCTTCTTCTACGTCGCCGACATCGACCTCACCTCCTTCGGCCCGATGTACGGCGACCTGGGTAGCAGCGTCAACGACTTCCTCGACTCCATCGACCACGTCGCAACGATCGACGCACGCTGGTACGGAACATTCCATCAGAAGGGCGTGGTCGAGGGCAGCGACGAGTTCCGTCGCCGGTTGTCCGCATACCGCGACAAATTACTGAGCCGCGAAGACCGTCTCATCCAATTCCTCGGCGAACCAAAACTCTTGGAAGACATAGTCGCTCATCGACTCGTCTACCGCCCCCACGTATCGGCCCCGTACGTCGACGCCGTCGAACGACGGACAGCTCAGCTACACCTCGAACGACTCATCGCATCCGGTGCCGTCACAGTCGACGAAGACAAGGTGTTTCGCCGGACCCTCTGACATCCCTGGCGAACTGATCGCGCCATTTCGGATACTTCCGAAAATCGGACCGAAGTTCACCGAAAAAATCTGGCACTCGAGGTTGCAGAGTGCCAGTTTGGCTGGTTATCATGTTCTCGCACAGTAAGTTCGGTCGCCGTCGAGGTGACGGTGACCTTTCTTAGACGATACGGGAGGTGTGTTGCTGTGCTTCGTTTCGATCCTTTCACCGACATCGACGCGATCACCAAGTCCCTGCTTGCCACCGGAACCGGCAGCAGCCGAAGTCCACGCTTCATGCCGATGGACCTCTACAAGATCGATGACCACTACGTCCTTCACGCCGATCTTCCCGGCGTCGACCCAGGATCAGTGGACGTACAGGTAGACGGCTCGACCCTCACCCTGACCGCGCACCGCAGCGCCATTTCCGAAGAGGGAGTGACGTGGCTGGCCGGTGAGCGTTTCACAGGAACATACAGAAGGCAGCTGTCCATCAGTGAGGACATCGATTCCGAACGGATCGTCGCCTCATACGACAACGGCGTGTTGACCGTGACCTTGCCGATCGCAGAGAAGGCGAAACCGCGGCGGATCGAAATCTCGTCGAGACCGCCGTCCCGCACCGCAAACTCCGAGGTGAAAACCCAAGGACAGATCGAAGCCTGACCTGAACGGCTTGCACGAAATCGACTGTACGAGAGCCTTTCATCCAGGAGGTCCACTATGCCCGCGCCAATCATGGCCCCCGCCGCAGCTCTGGCTGAACCGGTCGTCTGGAACGAAGACCCGCAGCGGCAAGGCTGGTGGAAGCGCATCCTCGCGGCCACCCCGCCCGAGAACCCCACCAACGAAGAATTTCAACCCTGACAAAACCAGACCGTGTTCGCCGAATACGGTCACCCACAAATGAATTGATGCCTTCCGTCCGTCCACCGAGGCGGACGGAAGGCATTTACAGGCGCTCTACACACGTTCAGCTCGATGAAGCCTTCCGGCCGAACCGAAGAGCCATCACCTGCAGCAGGTCAGGAACCGCCCGAAATGGGCGAAGCAGGACGAAACACTCACACAACAAGAACGAAGCTCGCCGCCACCTGCCAACCGTGACTCGTACGGTTGAAATGTAGACGTCAGTGACTGCGCTGACGCTTACCGACCTCGTCGGTCCCCTGAATTGTGTGGCCGTCGAGGTCGTCTCATGTCTATACCCAAACTGAAAGTGGTCAGCCCTCAACCCTCGTCGGAGGAGATGCCGTCGCCAGACCCTCCAGAAGGATTGCCAGACCGCGCTCGAGTTCGTCCTGCCCGTCGTAGTGAGCCATGATCGTAGCCATCGACCGCAGTCTCGGAAACTCGGCAAGCGCAAGCCGATGCAGACCGAGCCGCAAGAGATCGTCCGTCTCCTCGGGATTTTCGACTATTTCCTGAAGCTCGTTGAGAATGTGCCCGTTGAGGAAGCCGAACACTGCTCGGTAGATGTGTAATGCGTCTTCAGGAGTGAAACCGGCCCGTATCAGCAGTTCGAGAATCGCTTCGACGTAGCGCAACGTCCCGGGAGGACGCAATCCGAGCGGGGTGGACAGCGGCCGAGTGACCAGCAAAGGAACCACGTTGGGGTGCGCGAGCGCGAGGCGGCGATACCCGTACGCAACTGCGTGCAGCTGCCCCCTCCAGTCGCGATCGGACGGGTCGACGACCAGTTGTTCGAGCACGGTCTCGACGACCCCGTCCAGCAGGGCCGCCTTGTTGGCCGCGTACCTGTAGAGAGTCATCGGATTTCTGTCGAGCGCTTTGCCCAGTCGGCGCATGGAGAGGCCGTCGGCACCTTCCTCGTCGATGATCGCCAACGCCGTCGAGAGTACGAGCGCCCTGGTGAGGGGCTCCTCGCGGTCCGCGGCGGGAATCAAACCCTTAGTGCGATCTGGCGAGTGTCCGGTCATTCACAAAACATACATCGTATGCCTACGCGTTGACAGAACAGTACGGCTGGTTTACTGTTCGGATACGCCCTATGCATACAACGTATACACACATCGTATACCCGGAATGTCCGGATTTACGTGGGCGCTCATCGATACGTCCCGGCGCCGGAGTCGGCGCGGACGTACGGACTCACTTTCGTCGCATGAGTCCCTTCTTCAAAGGATCGAAGATGAACAGAACATGACAGCACCCACCGCAACACGACGCTCGCGGTTCTTTCAATTCTCGGGTATTGCAACGATTTCCGTTTTCTCCGTCGGCATTCTCGTCTTGCCGGCCGGCACTGCCGGCGCGGAAGCGACTGCTGTCGGACTCGGCACCGCTGAGCCCTTTGCAGTCCTTGCCGGAGCAGGAATCACCAACACCGGACCGACAACCCTCGGCGGCGATATCGGCACGTATCCGACTCCAACCATCACCGGTGTATCGGACCTGACGATTACCGGCACCAATCATGGTGGCGACGCGGTATCGCAGGGAGCGAAACCCGACGTGTTGACTGCCTACAACACTCTTGCCGGTCAGGGACCCACACAACCGACGGGAGACGACTTGACCGGTCGGACACTGGTTTCGGGTGTCTACAACTCCGGTTCGTCGATCGCACTGTCGGGAACCGTCACCCTCGACGCGCAAGGTGACCCCGATGCAGTCTTCGTCTTCCAAGCGGGATCAACGCTGATCACATCGTCGTCCAGCACCGTTGCACTGATCAACGGAACGCAGGCGTGCAATGTTTTCTGGCAGGTTGGAAGTTCCGCCACCCTGGGCACCAACTCCGTCTTCCGAGGAAACCTGTTCGCGCTGACAGACATTACTGCCACAACCGAGGCAACCGTCGAGGGTCGACTGTTGGCGATCAATGGCGCGGTCACTCTGGATACGAACACCGTTACGATCCCGACCTGTGCGCCTCCTGTCACGACCACGACTCCGACCACTACGACGACTACAGTCCCGCCTGACACCGCGACGACTACCACCACGACTGTGGTCCCGCCGGTGGTGACTACAACCACGACGGTCGTCCCGCCGGAGGTGACTACAACCACGACGGTCGTCCCGCCGGAGGTGACTACAACCACGACTGGTACACCGGTGGAAGCGACGACCACCACACCAGGGCCGAACGGCACGACTACAACCACTGTGGACGTACCGCCGATCATCACGACCAGCCGAAACATTCCGTCCATACCCGAGATTCCCGGTCTCCCACCACTGCCGGGAATACCTCCCACCGTTCCCGGGACGGTAACCGTCCCGTCTCGGGTGCCGACGACGTCAGCTTCTCGAACGGGTACCCCGACCACTCAACCGGTAGGCCCGGAATCCCCGAATGTTCGAGCCCCTCAGGTGCAGCAGGTACCACGAGGATCGGTCGACACCGGTGACGGAAGCACACAATCCCAACGCGACGGACAGTCCAGTGGAGGGTGGATCGCCCTGCTCGTCGGCTTCTTCAGCGTCGTGGCTATGTCGGCCCTCGTCATCCGTCGGACAAGTCGATAGATGAAAGACGAAAACTCCGTGATGGCTCCGCGAACTCGCCGAGCCATCACGGCTCTCGCCCTTACTGTTTCAGTACTCGTAACGGTGGTCGGATGCGCCGGTGGACAATCCGACAGCGGAAATTCACAACCACACTCGTCGCCTCGACAAGACACCACATCCGCGCCACGCGCCACTGACTCTGCACTGCCCGAAAGGGCGCCGGTAACTGCTGAACACCGCCCCGCGCGCCTCGAAATCCCGTCCATCGGCGTCGACACCGACATCATCGATCTCGGACTCGATACCGATGGAGCACTCGAGGTCCCACCGGATGGGAAGGACGCAGGGTGGTACACCGGCGCTCCCGCACCCGGTGAGGTCGGACCGGCAATCATCGCCGGCCACGTCGACTGGCAAGGCACCGACGGGGTCTTCTTCGATCTGCGGAATCTCGAAACAGGAGCCGACATCATCGTCACCCGCGAAGACGGAAGTCGCGCAGTGTTCACCGCTACCAGTGTCGAACACTTCCCCAAAGAGGACTTTCCCACCGACGTCGTATACGGCGACATCGACCACCCCGGACTCCGGATCATCACGTGCGGTGGATCCTTCGACGAAACCGCACGCAGTTACAACGACAACATCATCGCATTCGCCGACCTGGCCTAACCGCCTGAGACGCCGCAGCACACCACTTCGAAAGTCCGCACGAACCGTTGGAGAGCAATGACCGTATTCCACTTTCCCGTGCTCGAGAAGTTTCGATGACAGACACCGACGACATTCGAGCGAGCGCCGAAGCAGGTGTCGACGCTCCTGCATGGCGGGATCGGAAGCGTTACTGGTGGCCGTTGGGATTGCTGATCCCGCTGAGTCCCTTCCTGTCCTGGCTGCTGGTCGAATATTTGCACCTCGGCCTGTTCTGGGCGACCGGTGCCTGGATCCTGATTCTCGTCATCCCGATCGTCGACGTCGCAGTCGGCGCAGATGGCCGCAGCCCACCCGACAACGTGATCGCGGCATTGCAGGACGACCGCTACTACCGCTGGTGTACCTACCTGTTCGTGCCACTTCAATACGCTGGCCTCGTCTTCGCCGCATGGTGTTGGGCGCACGCCCCGATGGCAACCGGAGAGAAGATCGCACTGGCGATGACCGTCGGCGTCGTTGCGGGCGTCGGTATCAATGCCGCACACGAACTAGGCCACAAGAGCAGCCGCCTCGAGCGGCGGTTGGCGAAAATTGTGCTCGCTCAATCGTTCTACGGGCACTTCTACATCGAGCACAATCACGGTCACCACGTCAACGTTGCGACGCCGCGCGATCCCGCCAGTGCTCGTTTCGGGGAATCGTTCTGGATATTCCTGCCCCGCAGCGTATTCGGAGGTCTGAAATCGGGCTGGCGGATCGAATCAGCACGCCTGCGCCGGCAGGGTTCACCCGCACTGTCGCCTCGAAACAACATCTTGCAGGCATGGTCGCTGAGCGCCGCACTGTTCGGGACGTTGATCACCTTATTCGGGTGGCAGATACTGCCCTGGCTGCTCCTGCAAGCCTTGGCCGGGATCACGTTCCTCGAGGCCGCAAACTACCTCGAACACTACGGATTGCTCCGTGCGCGAAGACAAGACGGCAGCTTTGTCAAAGCCCGGCCCGAAGACAGTTGGAACAGTGATCATCTCTTGTCCAATTTGTTCCTGTACCAATTACAACGACACAGTGACCATCACGCGAATCCGCGTCTGCGCTACCAATCTCTGCGCAGCGCTCCAACCGCTCCGCAACTCCCTGCCGGATACGCGGTGATGATCGTCTGCGCTGCCGTACCACCACTGTGGCGGCGGATGATGGATCACCGTGTCCTCGGCTACTACAACGGCAACGTCGAGCTCATTCACACCAAGGCGACGATATGAATGACAATGCCCGAGACGACGACCACAGCGACGGGCACTACACGGCCACCGGGCCGACCAAACACGCCAGAGCTGCGTACCAGCCGACGCGCACCCGGCTCAGACGAGCCGCACCGAGCCTGGACGTCGTCGCTGCCGCGGAGTACCTGTTGACCCAGCCCGACGCATACCTCTATCGCCGCCGATACCTCGACCTGATCACTCAAACCCCCGGGCCCGACGGAACATCGATCACCGACTACGCCGCAGCTGAACGCTACCTACTTGTCACCGCTACCGCGCACCGCAGAACTCATAGTGAGGTTCGTCCATTGCCGGCACCCGGCGATTTTCTGTGAAGTGGTCACCGCAGTGTTTGATGCCAGAGAGTGACAACGGCCTGACGAATTCGGGAGCGCAGCATTTGTCATTTGCCATCACAGCTTTGATTCGCGCTCGCCAATGTCATCGAGGATCAAGAACTCGATCTTCGCTCGCTCCCCGTCCGCATCGAAGTCGTTGTCGCGGTCTGAGACACGCGTGATCAGTTCCGTCAGTGCCGCATGGATCGTCGTGTACAGAAATGCACGCGGGTCGGGCACCCCCATCACGTCGTCAGTGTTCATCTGTACCTGCGCCGTAGCGGTACGCCTGCCCAGAAATACACGCGGAAGCCGGATCCCGGTCGGATCGGTCACCACGGAGATGTCGCCACCAACGACAACAAACAGATCGAAGTCGTACTGCATCGCGATGCCCCTCAGCCGGTGTCTGAGCCGAGTCAACTCCTCGATGAAGTCAAGCGGCACCGACGGTCCACCGAATACTGTCCTGAACGTGACCCCGCGAGTCATCGATCTGCCCCCTTTACGAATCATCCATTTCAGGATCGAGGGCCATACCCTCTGTGTCCCCCACGCCAAGTGCTCGGGCATATCGACCGGCATACCGCTCCAGTGCGACTGCTGAATCGGCCTCACCTTCCCATTGATCCGGAATCGCGGTGCCGTCACACGTTGTTCGCGACACTTGCGCCTCGGAGAACTCGACAGCGGTCCGGGTGAAGGAACACCGCACAAAACTCGTGGCCGCCGAGAATCGTGCGCCGCCGAAAGTGCACTCCACGAATGAGGTATCGGCGAACTGCGCACCAGTCAGGTCTGTGTCGTCGAATGCGCATCGTTCGAACACAGTATTGGGCACGGAGCGGAGCCCGCGTGCTTTGGCTCCAGTGAAATCGCAATCGACGACCCTCTTTCCGAGCGCCAGACGAGAGAGCGTCGCACCCCGGAAACTGCACCGTTCGAATCGGCGATTGAAACGGGGCTGTCCGGTCAGTGCCACGAAATCGAAACGGCAGTCGAATAATTCAGATTCGAAGACGGAGATCGAACCCCGAGCGAAACTCAGATCAATCCGTTCCAACGTGAGATACCGGATGTCCAATCCAGCGCTACCCGCTGTCAGGCCACGCACATCGATCAGCCCGTCATCGGTCCCCGCCCATGGGGAGACGAGAGTGTGGGGCGGCTTGACGATCCGCGACTGATCGAGCAGCTGCGCCCGTAAATTATCGACGCCCTCATCTGACCAACGTCGACGTAGGGAGGTGATCGCGGACCGGTTCACGGGCTCAATAGTATCGGCAAGATCCACAGCGATTGGCCGTGGCTGCCCGAGAAGCGAACCACCACACATCAGTACTTCGGTAGGAATCACTTCTCGGAGCGCGCAAAACAGCCGGACCGTGAAATGCACGGCCCGGCTGCAGCGCTCACGCGCACGAAGTGGAACTCGGAGTCAACTGGGGTACTGAAACCGGTCGTGTACGAGCCGTTGACTCATCTCCGGATCGGTATCGAATTATCAACTCTCACAAGTTGATCACGTCGCCCACAAGGATCTGATCGGGATTGACGATCTGCGGATTCATGTCCCACACCTGCTGCCAGGTGAGACCTCGTTCTGTCGCGAGGTCGAACAATGTATCACCGGCTGCAACGACTACCTCTGAGCCGGGCACTGGAGTCTCCGACTCCGGAATGCTTTCTACCGGTACAGATTCGGATGCCTCAGAGTAGACAACGGGAGCAGGCGCCGGTTCCGGTGCAAATTCGGGTGCTACGTCCTGTGTCGGCGCGGGCGCGGGAACAATACTCGACCCGGTATCGCACGCCCCGATCGAACTCAGGAAGGACATGGGATCGACGGCGCCTCCACTGTGAATGCGGAGATGCAGATGTGGGCCGGTGGAGCTACCGGTGTTACCCGTTGCCCCGATCTCGTCGCCTACCTCGACGTGTTGCCCCACACCGACCCATGTTTCGGAGAGGTGGCCCATCTGAATCTGCTCGCCACTGTCCGCTTCCAACTGGATGTACGTTCCATATCCACCCGGATCATTGGGTCCGGCAACAGAAATCGTGCCCGATGTGGGCGCGTGGAGCGCGGTGCCGACGTTGACAGCGAAGTCGACTCCGTCATGTCCCGCGTGGTAACCCTGCGAAAGTGATCCGCTTACCGGCCACTCCCAATTGCAACTCGCCGACCAGCCCTGCGCACCGGCGGTACCTGCATTGGCTACTGCTCCGGCCCCCACAAGGGCGCCCAGTCCCGCAGTTACGGCGATGAATCGTTTTGTGCTGGAAGGCTTGTGTTTTCTGTGCTTACTCATGTTTTCCTTGACTGATGTGCTCGGAGCAGGTGCAGGCTCTACCCGCAGACAGCACTCAATACGTGCTGAGCTACTCGGTGTATCGCACCAAGACTCCGTTGGAGTGAAATGTTCGGATCGCGCCATGGAGAGAGGTACGGTGACCGCTCTCGAACGCGAGCGCGCGCATAGACCCGCAGGTCTGCATCTCCTGGTGACAGCACAGGAGATACGGGTTCTACATCGAGGCAGTGCCTGAATCGATCGTTGATCGAGGACTACGAATGCCGGAACAAACCGAAGGCTTCTCATTCGAAGATCGACAGGGTGGGTGTCTACCCGGATGGTCGGAAAGGGGGTGGAACATGGAGATCCTTGCGTTGCGGATGAGGAATCACCTCATACGCTGTCGCTTCACGACGCTCCACACCACGGTTGAATTACCTGGGTACATACCTGTTTTTGCGCATTCGACCCGACCGGTCGATATCAGGCGCGCCTTCGGTAGATGGCATCTGTTCGAACAATCGCCAGTGCCCCATGTCACTTCTGGAGACGATACCGCGTCTTGGTCACCTGGCGCGTCAGCGTTACCGAGATGGGACATACAGGTGGCATCGCTCCTACAAGCCGAACGGGAGACCAGTGCACGTTCCCGGCATCGGAAACGCGTGCTGATCTCCCGTTCGGCGATCTGTTGCCTAGTGGATCTACTGCTGAGTCGAAGCTACTTTCTCGGCTGCGTGGTGAGCGGCAATGTATCCGTAAACCAGCCCCTGGCCGATCGTTGCACCGGCGCCCGGGTAGGTGTGACCGAATGCGTTGGCCGCAGTATTGCCGATCGCATACAGGCCGTCGATCACGCTGCCGTCCTCACGAAGCACGCGTGCATGCTCGTCCGCCTGCACACCGCCGCAGGTGCCGAGGTCGCTGAGCGTCATCTTCACCGCGTAGAGGGCACTCGTGTCGAGCTTCCTCAGGTTCGGGTTCGGGGACACTGTCGGGTCGCCGTAGTACCGATCGTATGCACTTCCGCCGCGACCAAATTCCGCATCGCTACCGGCAGCAGCGGCCTCGTTGAACTTCTCGAAGGACTCGGCAAAAGCCTCCTCGGGAAGACCGACCTTGCGGGCAAGTTCGACCGGACTGCTCGCCTTGTGCGCGATGCCGGAGTCGAAGAATGCCTGCGGAAGCGGCTGACGAGGGAAGATACCGCCTGCGAACACGTAGCTGTTGCGGTACTCCTGGTCGAAAACAAACCACATCGACTCGGCCGGATCTCCGGCCTTTTCCCGTTCGAGCACGCGCTGGCCGAACGACATGTAGTCCGTCGCCTCGTTCACGAATCGACGACCGGTCTGGTCGACGATGAACGAGCCTGGCAGCGCACGCTCTGCGAGCATCACCATCGGCGGGCGGCCCTTGATGCTTGCCACCGCGGGGAACCACCACGACTGATCCATCGATCCGATACCTGCGCCGAGCTCTTGTGCTGCCTCGATCGCTTCGCCGGTGTTGCCCTCTGCGCCCAGGCTCTCGTGCTCACCGAGGCTCTCCGACTGGTACTTGTGGCGCCACTCCATGTTGTGGTCGAACCCGCCGGCTGCCAGAACGACACCACGCCGAGCCGTCACCGTCACTTCACGTCCGTCTTGCACTACAACTGCACCCGTTACGCGGCCATCTTCGGTGATGAGCCGAACCAACGACGTTTCCGTCCACACCGGGATACCGGCCTGGACCACACCTGCGAACAGGCCGGCGGCGAGCGCCTGACCGCCTGCGATGTATTCACGCTTGAGTACGTACTTGCCGTAAACGCCCTGCGCCAGGCGGCGGATGATGCGAGGGAAAGCCTTGCTCGGCTTCTTCACCATCAGGTTCATCCACTTGTAGTCCGCACCTGTCACCGGCATCGGCAGTCCGGCTTCCATCAAACCGGGCCGCAGGCGACCGCGTTCCGCGCCGAGTACCGACGCGTCGAACGGCAGGCACTCGCAGGTACGTCCGGCGGCGCTACCTCCCGGCAGTTCGGGGTGGTAATCGGAGTATTCCTTGGCCCAGAAGAACTTCATGGGCGTCGTGCGGTAAAGCATGTCGACGGTGGCCGCACCGTTGTCGACGAATGCCTCCCCACGTTGGGCAGGGGCAGTATCACCGACCACCGAACGCACGTATGTCTTCGCGCGCTCGACGGTGTCGCCCGCACCGGCTTTCGCCAAGATCGGGTTGGCAGGCATCCAGAACGCTCCACCGGACCGCGCCGTCGAACCGCCAACGTACTGCGTCTTCTCCACGATCAGCGTGGACAAGCCGAGCTCGTTCGCGGTGAGGGCGGCAGCCATGCCGGTACCGGACCCGATCACCAGTAGATCGACAACGATGTCCTTGGCTTGTGTCGCGGGGGGTGCCTGATTCTTCGCCATTGAACAAATCCCTTCACGTGGTTATCGACGTAGAACGCTAAGGCAGTCGCGGCGCAGAAGGTTCCGGATGCCCAGTCAGCGGGACATTGCGAGTGGATTGGCGAAGAACGGCTCCTGCCACGGGTCGGGCGTTGTGCCCGCCCCAGCAGAATCGCGGCTTGCCTTCTTCGATGTCTACGCTGCTCACGTGAGGACAAATCCCAGCTTCGGCATCGTCGACGAAACGCTCGGCGCCCTTGTACGCGGCATGCTTCCCCGCCTACGCCACGTCTTCGAGCAGCACCAGGCTCTTCACCGTCTGGCCGTCGAAGCGATTGTCAACGTCTGACAGACTCGTGCGGTTTGCATTTCATGGACGGGTACTGGCCGGCAGTTCGCTTCAACGGCGACGATGGCGTCGTCGAGGTGACTGTCGAATCCTGACCGCGATCCTCGTCTCGGGCTGTCGGCTGATGTTCCTCGGCACTGATGAAGAATAATCATCTACATGAAATGGAACACCCCTACAGAGACCGGCTGGTTCGTCAACCTCGCCGAAGGTGGTTCGGCCGTATCGATATTCGATCCGTCGGGGAACGTTCAAGGCGAACTGATTCCCGCATCCGACGACGGATCTGAGAGCGTTGCCGGCGGGCGGAAGAGGAAATCGTCAACAGCCGAGCAGGATCGATCCAGGCTCACATTCCGTAAAGGCCGACCTGCATCACTTCGATTGTCCGACGGAACGATCGGGACCCTGATCGACCAGAAGCCCAAGGCCATGCGCCGCAAGAACAAGCTGTGCGAAGTCGATATCGCGGGCAGAACATACCTCTTCGTTCATTCATCGGGCCGAAAGGCAACAGCCCGGCGTGACGGAATCGCATTGGCACACATGGAACGTGGCCGATGGTCCGCTAGAAGCACCGTCGCCAGAAGAACCCTCACGGCAACGGACGCCCTTGACGAATGTGTCCTGACACTGTTTCAGAAGGTAGTGACACCTGGACGTACCGGCGCCTTCGATCAGGTACTGACCGACCTCAGCAACATATGACGTACGCCATATTCGGTGGATCTCAACCGCACTCGAGATACTGACTTTCAACTCTCAGGTCCACGGACATGCCTTGGACACAATGAGTTTCACATCTCGGAGCGGAAGGCTGAAACCAGATCATGGTCAATGTCGACGCTTTGAACACGCTCGCCCAGCGATTGTCGCCAGGTGCGATGATCACAGATCCAGATCTACTCCAGTCCTATCGGCAGGACTGGAGTTTCGATCCCGCAGCCGGAACACCGGTTGCCGTAGTACGTGCTTCGACGACGGCAGAGGCGGTTCGACGGACGGCATCTGAGGCCGCCACATGTAGCGAATAGCGACGAGTACCTGAATTCTCCTGTGCAACCGGATATGGTGAGGCTGTCGTCTTCAATGCGGCGATGCAAGAAGGGAAGCTACGACCAAAACGTTACGTCGGGGAAGACAAGCAAATCACCTGGACATGGCTGGAGGCCTCCGTGATGAATCTCGTTCGCCGACTGAGCGTCTGCACATCCGTCGTGATCGCTTCTACTCTGACGTCGGTGGCGCTCGCATCCGCCGCGGTGACCATTCCATTCCAGGTCAACCCTGCGCCGTACGGCAACCCGAACGGCAGCTTCGACGCGCCGGCCGTCCGCTGCGTAGCTGTCGTCGGTGAACAACCCGGCACGGTGACGATCACCGGAGGCAAGGAAGGCCGGTGGGGATGCCTGCTCTCGTCCGAAGTGCGCTGGCTGAACCTTTCGACCGGGGCCTCCGGCTCCGCTCGGCTCTCGGACGGCCTCAACGGAGTCCCAGCAGAGGCGATCGTGCAGACCGGGACCGGTCAAGTCGCTGTTGCCGTGCTGTCTGTGGCCGGATCCATCATCACCCCAGGTGTCACATCGTTCTACGTGCCGTAGCACCAGACTCCGCATCACCGGCACCGTGGGACCTAAGGTCCTGTTTACCGACCCGTCATCCCGGTTAGCCTGAAAAGACGCTACCGAGAGGACACTCATGACCTCGTCAGTGCACGAAACGATCGCCGTGGATCTGGATTTGATCGACCTGTACAAGGACCTCCACAGCCATCCGGAACTGGGGTTTCACGAGCAACGAACATCCAGTCTGGTGGAAAGACATTTAACAGCACTTGGATTCGACACCACCACCGATGTCGGGACTACCGGAGTCGTCGGAGTCCTGAAGAACGGAGTGGGCCCCACAGCGCTGCTGCGTGCGGATATGGACGCCCTCCCGGTTCGGGAAGAAACCGGATTGGACTACGCCAGTACCGTGACAACGACCGACGATCAGGGAAAGACCGTCTCGGTCAGCCACGCGTGCGGCCATGACCTGCATACGACCTGCTTACTCGGTGCGGCCCGGATCCTCTCTCAGGATACGACGACCTGGTCTGGCACTCTTGTCCTCGTCTTCCAACCGGCTGAGGAACTTGGCGCGGGTGCGCAAGCCATGGTCGACGACGGACTGTTCGAGCGATTCCCGAGGCCCGACATCGTTCTCGGACAACATGTATCGCCGCTACCGGCAGGCACGATCGCCGGGCACGCCGGCCCCTCGTATGCGGGATCGGACTCACTTCGTGTGAGACTGGTCGGAAAGGGCGCCCACGGATCTATGCCGGAGAACTCGGTCGATCCCGTGGTCATGGCAGCCGAAACCGTGTTGCGTTTGCAAACTGTCATCTCACGCGAGGTCCCGAGTACTGCCACAGCTGTCCTCACCGTCGGCTCCATCCATGCTGGAGATGCCGCCAACGTCATTCCCGGCGAAGCAGAACTGCAACTCAACATCCGCAGCTACGACGCAGGTGTGCGTCAGCGCATCCTGGACAGCGTCGACCGCATCGTCCGGGGCGAAGCGGCCACCGCCGGTGCACCCACCTCACCGACCATCACAGAGACGGAGCACTTTCCGATCGTCGTCAATGATCCGGCAGCGCTGGACAAGACACTCGATGCGTTTGCCGAATGGTTGGGGACGAACAAGATTCTCGATCCCGGTGCGGGAGCAGGTAGTGAAGATGTCGGCATTCTCGCGACCAGTGCCGGTGCGCCACTGTCGTACTGGCTGTTGGGCGGTACCGACCCTTCACTGTTCACGACAGGTGACATGACTGATCCGGCTTTGCGAACCGTGCCGTCGAACCACTCTCCGCACTACGCTCCCGTGATCGAGCCGACCCTGACCATCGGTGTGAACGCCTTGGTCGTCGCGGCCAGGACGTGGCTCCCAACTCCCTAGAGTGTTGCGGGTCCGCAATCGATCGATCGTCCATGCGATCAAGGCTGCAAACGCGTAGGCGCCGCCGAGAATACTTGCAGCGCCCCACCCTGCCGCGTCGAAAACCATAGTGGTGGAAACCGCCCCAGCCGCGCTGCCCAACGAATAGAACACCATGTAACTACCGATGGAGATATTGTCAAGACCTGTGGATGAGGGTGTTTCAGGCGACCTCCGTTTCGCTTGATTCGTCGGGCTCAGCGGGTG
>NZ_JAQGFI010000009.1:0-313033 GCF_027854095.1 Rhodococcus sp. C-2
CCGGACGTGGTTCGCGGTTACGAAGACATCAAGCTCGGCAACATCGAGCTGTACAAGACTCGCCTGCGCGAACTCGGAAGATCGCACTCAGATGTCTAGAAAAGCAATCCCAGCTGATGTCTCTTGGGACGCGCATGTCAGTCTAACTAGCTGCGGCTTGGCGCACCTTCGGTCGATGGGGACAACCGATAGGCTTGAAATGTACTCAATTGACTGTGAGGATACTGCCAGCGTCATTCCCCGGCTTACGACCATATTTTGGCGCCTTGGTGTCGAACTTCGGGACTTGTCTACGTGGAAGTCGTTGGCGGGCAAGCCTAAGCAAGGTGTGTTGATCATCTGTAACCGACCGCCGCGTCTAGAAGCAGAGTTTCTGGTTAAACGAATGAACAACTTGGTCGGTGTGGTCAAAATCCGTACGATAGGCCTAGATTCTGCCCGGCATTGCCGACGCGGCAGTGCGCCGCGGAATGAGGTAGCTCCTGACGCGAACGCCCCGCTGCGGAGCGGCTCTCTTTGCTGTGCTGGCCCGTCCGGGTGCCGTTCGGTGTCTGACCGGCCGGAGCTGGTCGAGAGGTGCCGTTGTTCATCGGGCGGCGTCGGCGGCTGACGGGCCCGGTCAAGTCGGCCCTGCCGACCCCTGCCCATGCCGATGGGAAACGGTTGCGGCGACAGCGGATCGACAAAGCCCTACACGCGCTCATCATTTCAGCCATGCGTCCACGGCGTCTCGATCGACGGACCCGCGAAGTCCTCGTCACCGCAGTCGGCGACAGTGCGTCGTTCGAGTTTTGGCGCGAGTTCCTCACCGGCGCCGAAGACCGCAAAAGCGTTGCGGCACTGGAGAAAGATGTCTGGATCGACAACTGGAACCAGGACCCGAAACCCTTCGTCTGGCGCAAGACCGCCGAAGAGATGCTCGTCTCCTCGCCAATATATATCGAAGATTCCAGAACCAGCACACTAGTGCAACGCAAGTCCACGCGGCTGTACCACATGTGTTGTTGCTAGCTCACTTCGATACGTTTCGGCTTGGGGGTGTATTTGGCGGTCGTGATTGATTCTTGTTCTCGTCGGATGCCGACAGCGCACAGAGCTGCTATCGCAGCACCTCGACGCTGGTTCCGGCTGTTCCTCTTACCTATCGACCTCGGCCGCCAATCGCGCCAGGGCCCCGATGTCCGCGGAACGACTACCTGCCGGCCAGGCCAGCACCGTGGTGATCGCGACGGCATCGGTGACCGGGATCGCCACATGTTGTGGCCACTGCCACGCACGACTGGAGGCAGGAATTACCAAGAGCGCCTTGCCCATGCGACTAGCTGGGCTATAGCCGATTGGGTACGCACCTCCGGCCCAGGACCCTCCGGGTAGCTGCCGTCAAGTTTCGGCCACCGGGCCAACGGCAGATCGGGGATATCTCGAATCAGGGAAAGCGTGACATGCGTCCGCGTCGCGAGAAAGTGGCCCGCAGGAACAATGGCCACCTGCCCCTCGGCGAGCATATCTTCGGTGTCGAAGCCGTAGAGGTCATCGACCGGCCGGTGCATGATCGCCATATCGGCCCGGCCACCACGCAGCAGCGCCGCCTGCTCCCCGACCTCACACAGCAGCACCTCGATATCAGGAATGTCACTCCGCTTGGCAGCCTCCTCAAGCAGCTCAAGGGACGCACCTGCTTTCGTCGCAAGCACCAGCTGTCCCCGAGGGCCTCCGGCTCGCCGAGTCCGGTGAGCCGCAGCCTCGACCGCCTCGATCACCATGCGCGCCTCGCTCACCCGGACCCGTCCGGCGTCGGTGAGCTCGACGCCGCGACGGTCGCGCTCGAACACCTTCACGCCGAGCCTCGACTCGAGTCGCTGGATCGCACACGACAGCGGCGGCTGCGCGATACCGAGCCGGTCTGCAGCCCCACTGAAGTGCAGCTCGTCGGCAACGGCGAGGAAATACCGGAGCTCACGCGTTTCCAGATCAGACACGTCCACCGGCACGTTCATCATCTACGAGCGCTGGTAAAACCACGAGCTGCTCGACGCTCATCTGAGCGCACCGCGCATGCAGAAACTCGTCCCGCAGATGCTTGAACTGATCGACGGTTCCATCGAGGACGGCATTCGTTTGCTGCTGCCCTTTCGGCCCGACCACTAGAAGGGCCCTCGTCGGCGGTCCCCTTCCACCCCGGGAGGCGACAAGTCTTACCGCCACCCCGAAAGTCGCTGGTGCTCCGCGTGTTTCTCCGCGCAGGGTAGCGGCACCACCACATACCAGAAAGAGAACTATCACCACGACATTGATCACCGGTGGTAACAGGAGCCTCGGCCACGAAGTGGCACGCCGCCTCGTCCAGGCCGGACAGACAGTCTGGATCGGAGCCCGAGACGCCGAGAACGGCCGTGCGTCCGCCGACCGGCTCGGTGCGCACTTCATCCAACTGGACGTGACCGACGATTACGTCACTGTCGGGCGGGAACCAGCAGATCACCCGTACCACCACACCCTCGTGATAAGAGTGCGAGGTCCGCCACACTCGGTAGCGACCCGACTGCCGCACCCGTTTGAGACCCGGCATATCGACCACCCGCGGTCGTCGCAGCTGTCGAAGTCCGCGAAGGCCTTGAACAGCTATGGCCTTGACGTCGAAGAACTTGTCAGACAGTTCCTCGAATGCTTCGGACGCTAGAACCCGCATGTGATGCGTCCGGGGGTCCCGAGCAACTGCTCGAGACCCCGAAGCATCCCGCAAGGTTCTTCAGAACCTTAAGAACCTCCCCTAACTCGGAACTTGTCCCCATCCAAAACGCGATTCTTCGTGAAGAACGATGTTTCGATACCGCCGGCTCGGCTGTTCTGGCGGTCATTCAAAATGCACATGCTGTAGCCAGCACGACACGACACCTCGTCCCTGCCTCCGAAACACCGCCCCCCTTGAACAGCGGAAACGCACCCGCCGTTCTCGGAAAGGTAACGGCTTATAAGCGAGTCATCGGCCGGATGTCAGTCAGCTGACGGAGGCTGTCGGTACGGTGGCCGAGCCATTCTTGTGGAGATATCGAAACCGCCCGGTACCCGGGCGTGACCACGAGGAGCGGACCATCAACACCATCGCGCAGCACTGGATCAACGGACAGTGGACCGGCTCCGGCTCGGTTCTGGAATCGATCAACCCGGCCGACGGCACAGTCGTCGGCTCGTTCTACGACGGTGGCGAGGCGGAGGCCTCGGCCGCCGTGGACGCCGCCGTCGCCGCGTTCGAGACCACCGAATGGGCGCGCACTCCCTCGCTTCGGGCGACCGCACTCAGTCGGCTGGCCGACGCCCTCGAAGCCCGGGTACCCGAGGTTGCGGCCATGTTGTCCCGGGAGAACGGCAAGCTGCTAGGCGAGACCACGTGGGAGGTCAGCGGTGCGGTCGGGTGGCTACGGTACGCGGCGGCCTCTGCGCGCACCCAGAACGCCGGGCGCGCCGCCGAGACGGAACCCGGCCAGTACACCCACTCGGTGCCTGAACCGCTTGGTGTCGCCGGGATCATCTCACCCTGGAACTCCCCCATCATGCTGACTGTGCGGGCGCTGGGCCCGGCGCTGGCCGCCGGCTGCACCGTCGTGGTCAAGCTTCCAGCTCAGACGGCGCTGACCAATGAGCTTTTCGCGCAGGCCCTGGCCTCGGTCACGGAGATCCCGGCGGGCGTGGTCAGCGTGTTCACCGAGTCCGGCAACACCGGGGCCCCGTTCCTGGTCTCCTCCGACAAGGTCGACGTGATCAACTACACCGGCAGCACGCCGGTCGGGCGCCGTATCGCGGCCGCGGCCTCCACCACGCTTAAGCGGCTCGGTCTGGAACTGGGCGGCAAGGCGCCGATGGTGATCCTTCCTGACGCCGATCTGGACATGGTGATCCCGACCGTGGTGCAGTCGCTGGTGCTGATGAACGGACAGTTCTGCTGCACCGGCTCCCGTGTACTGGTGCACCGGGACATCGCCGACCAGGTGCGAACTCGACTCACCAACGCGCTCGCGCAGGTGCGGCTCGGTTCGGGCGACGACAAGGATGCCCAGCTCGGCCCGGTGATCGACAGGGCGTCCGCCCAGCGGGTGGACGCGATCGTCGAGGAAGCCACCTCATATGGCACGGTACTGCTGCGCGGCGGCGTGGTCACCGACGGTCCCCTGGCCGCCGGTGCGTTCTACCGGCCGAGCCTGATCGAGGTGGACCGCACCGACGTCCGGATCGTGCAGGAAGAGGTCTTCGGTCCGGTCCAGACGTTCGAGATCTTCGACGACGAGGACGACGCCGTGACCAAGGCGAACGCCACCATCTACGGCCTGGCCGCCTCGGTGTTCAGCTCGGACTCGATGAAGGCCCGCCGGATCGCCCGGCGCATCCGTACCGGCACTGTATGGATCAACACCTGGGGAGCTATCAGCGAGGACTTTGAGGAGGGCGGCGTCAAGAGCAGCGGTTACGGCTATCTATGCGGCCCGCGAGCGATTGAGGAGTTCCAGGCCCTCAAGGTGTATGTGGAGCAGGACCACGCCCAGTCCACTCACTGATCAGAACATGACTCGCCCGGAGCCCGCCCGGGCTCCGGGCCCTCGCATGAGAAGGCCGCACCATGCCGTCGATTCTGATCACCGGAGCGACGAACGGTCTTGGTCTGTTTTGGCTGAGGAGTCTGACGAAACCGAGCACCAGTTGCTTCTGCACGATCGCAACCCGCAGCAACCGGTGCCGATGGCGCAACATTTCAGGGCCGAGCAATTCATCGCCGACTTGTCCGCTCCGGCCAAGACCCAGCATCTCGAGGCCGAAGTGACGGCACGACACCCGCAGCGGCTGGCGGTGAAACCATCCGAGCCCTGTGCTGTTCACCTGGCAACTGCTGCCGCTGTTGCGCGCGGACAGCCCATCACGCAGCGCCAACATCGCGTCGGTCGTGCAGGAACCGATGGAATCAAAACGCAACATTACGATTTGGAGTGGTCCATGAACGAGAGACTTGTTTCCCATGCCTACGGTGCCGACGATCCCGGACTGCCAAGCCCACCGACAGTGACAGACGTCCGGCATATGCTCCGGGAGCAGAGACGGAACGATCTCGCGAACGCCGAACCCCGTCTCGGCCCCACCGTTCCGGCCGTCGTCCGGCCTTGGAAGCTGTGGCTGCTCACCGTGTGCGCTATCTACCCCACCATCGTCCTGCTGGGCCTGGCCACGAACCCTGTTCTGGAAGATCTGTACCTGCCGGTACGACTTGCTGTACTCGTCCCGGCGGCAGCAGCAGCGATGGTCTGGCAGATCAATCCCCGACTGCAGCGGCGTTTCGGAGCTTGGCTCACCAGATGACAAGCAGCCCAACTCCGCCGCCGGTACGCTCCACGGCGCCCGCACATTACAGACCACTGAGCAGGCTCACGGCGCGAGGCCGCGACGAGACCCACCGCGGCGTCTCCTCACTGGAGCTCTTCTTCGACCTGTGCTTCATCGTGGCCATAGCCCAGGCAGGCGCCCAGTTGGTGCACGCCATAGTCGAGGGACACACGGGCGATGGGATCCTCAACTACTTGATGATCTTCTTCGCTATCTGGTGGGCGTGGATGAACTTCACGTGGTTCGCCTCGGCTTACGACAACGACGACGTGCTGTATCGGATCGTCACGCTGATCCAGATAGCCGGCGTGCTCGTCCTGACGGCAGGGGTCTCCCAGGCGTTCGAGGAACACGCGTACCCGGTCGTCATCCTGGGCTATGTGATCATGCGGCTAGCCATGACGGCGCAGTGGCTGCGCGTGGCGCGGTCGAGCCGGGGCCCCGAGCGGACGATGGCGCTGCGGTACGCCATCGGGCTGTGCCAGATCGGCTGGCTGGGGCTACTGATCCTGCCGGAGGCCGGCCGCCCGTGGGTCTTCCTGGTGATGGCGCTGCTGGAGATGGCCGTACCGCTGTATGCGGAGCGCGCCCACCCCACGCCCTGGCACCCCCACCACATCGCTGAACGGTACGGGCTGCTCACGCTCATCGTGCTCGGCGAGACCATCGCAGCGGCCACCGTCGCCGTGAAGTCGGGGATCGACGAGCACGAGGCTCTGGGTGAGTTGGTGCCCATCGCCGCCGGCGGACTGCTGATCATCTTCGCCGCCTGGTGGGTGTACTTCGCGGTGCCCATCCACGGGCACCTCCGGTCCAACCGGCAGTCCTTCCTCTGGGGTTACGGCCATTATCTGATCTTCGTCTCAGGTGCCGCGATTGGCGCCGGCCTGGAGGTGGCGGTGGAGCAGGCAGTGGGCAAGGCGCACCTTTCGGCGCTGTCGGCGTCGGCGGCGGTGACGCTGCCGACAGCGCTGTTCCTGCTCACGGTGTGGGCGCTGCACTCGCACTTCTACAAGGTAGGAATCGCCCAGCAGTCGGTGCTGCCGGTCACCGCGCTGCTGGTAGTCGTCTGTACGTTCCTGGGTCACTGGACGGTGCTCGCGGTGGGACTGGTGGCGGCGCTGGCGGTGACAGCCGGGGTGACGCTAACGGCGCTCGGGGCCGGCCCGGAGCGCCGGAGAGGCGAGGAAAGCGCCGCGGTGCCAGCTCTGTGAGGGAACCCTCGCCGCCGCGGGAAACTGGCCGGCGCTGCGTACGAAGGCGCCCGCGCCGTGCGTCCGGTGCCCCTGCTCAACGACGGCGACACGTTGTTCACGCCGACGCCGGGGATGCACCCGCTCGGCACCGCGAACCCGCTGGCCCCGGACGACGCTCTCACGGCGGGGCGCGGACGCGGTGACTCACGCGACCGTACGCGCTGTGGGCACCGCCGAGTAGGTCACGCAGTCATCGACGGAGCCGAGACCGCCACGGCCCTCAACGTTGCTCAGGCAGCCAATGTCGACGCCACCCCCATCACCGTCCCCAGCCAACTCGAAGGGCTTCCCCAAGAAGACTGACATCGAGGGCTTGTTCTCCACCAAGGACGACCTCTGGCTCCTCAACAGGGCCAGGGGGCAATTCCGGTCTGGGTCACTCTCGGCGATCTCGTTCTCGAATCATCAGCGCCGCAGGGCCTTCAGACCTGCGGTCAGACCAGGGATCCGGGTCGGCAGACCCAGGTGGGCAATACGGCCGCGATGGTCGCCGGGTCGGGCAGGGCGGAGAAGTGGAGCAGGTGGACTCGGGAGCGGCGTCACCGTCGCCGCGTTCCTGGTCTTCGGCGTCGTCCTCGTCGACGCCGACGATCCGTCCGTCTCGGTCGCATCGGACGTGGATTTTACGCCGACCGCTGGCGTAGACGCGGGAGGCGAACTGCTCGGCGAGCCGTTCATCATGACTGTGCAGGTCTCGGAGGACGGCGACGAGGGGGCGGTAGCCGGCGGAGGCGACCGGCGCGATGATCCGCGTGACCTTCGTGCTGTCGTTGCGGTGGGACTGCAGCGCCTGGCTGGTGTTCTGCATGCTCTTCGTCTAGAAGCTGTGGGTGGCGGCGAAGCAGATGGTTTCACGCTCCGTTTGCCGGTAGGTGCGATAATCACTGGGCAAGTGCGTGGCTGGTGGATCGACCGCTTCGCGAGGTACAGCGAAGGACGCGGCGAATGTGGGCGAGGTCAAGGACAGACACGAGCGTCGGCCCGGCCGGACTGGTCGGCCGGGAGGGGGAACTCGCCGAGCTGGCGGCGTTCCTGGACATGGCCGGGACGAATGGAGCCGCCCTGCTGCTCACCGGCGATCCGGGCGTGGGGAAGACTGCGCTCCTGGACGCGACAGCCGAGCTGGCGGTGGCGAAAGGAGTGCGGGTCGTCCGCGGGAGTGGCGTCGAATACGAGACTGACATCAGCTTCGCGGGACTCCACCAGCTCGTCGGTTCACTGCCGGACGAGCTTGGTCGTCTGCCGCGTTCCACGCGGGAGGCCCTCGAGGTTGCCCTCGGTCTCGGCGCCGGTCCCGCGTCGAGCCGGATCGCCGTCCTGAACGCGGCACTGGCCCTGTTCGACGAGGCCGCGAAAGAGCAACCGTTCCTCCTCGTGGTCGATGACCTTCATGCCGTCGACCAAGCGAGCCAAGCTGCGGTGGGTTTCGTCGCCAGAAGACTGGGCGGTCGCCGCATCGGGCTGCTGGGAGCACAGCGAGAGGAGTCCGACGAATCCTTCCGGTCCGTCGGCCTACCGGAGCTCAAGATCGCGCCGCTGGACGACGCGGACGCCCTGCGACTGCTGTCCCGGCGTTTCGCCCACCTCCCCCGCCGGGTGCTTTCAACCGTGGCCCACGAGGCACAGGGAAACCCCCTTGCTCTACTCGAGTTCGCCGGGTCGACGGGGGCGACCGGCGACGAACACGGGCAAGGGACGGCGTGGGCGAGCGGCCCAGGGCGGGACGTGCGCGCTTTGTACGGCGCCCGCGTCGCACGACTGCCGCAGAGAACACGCGAGGTACTGCTGCTCGCAGCTCTCGAGGGCTCCGGCGACATCGGCATTCTCGAGGCAGCCGGCGGGCCGGACAGCCTCGAGCAAATCTCTCCCGCGGAGCGTGACCATCTGGTCATGGTCGCGGAGAACGGCCGCGCGGTGCGCTTTAGGCACCCGCTGGTCGGGTCCGCGGTGGTCGACGGTTCCACCGGCGAGCAGCGGCGCAGCGCCCACCGCCAACTGGCCGACGCGCTGGGCGACCAGCCCGAGCGGCGCGGTGATCACCTCGCGAGAGCCACGACGGCGCCTGACGAGGCGGTCTCCGCCGCCGTGGAGTCGGCAGCCCGGAGCAGCCTGCGACGCGGTGACGCCGACGGCGCCATCGCGAGGCTGCGGCGTGCGGCCGAACTGAGTCCCGACCGAGGGGTCCGCAGGCGCCGCCTGTCGAAGGCCGCCTACGTAGCCGCCTGGGTCGCGGGTCATCTGGAGATCAGCCACGAGATCATGCGTGAGGTCGAGGGCGATCCGGCGGCCCGGTCGCTCTCGGCGGCCGCGGCGGCCGGCTTCCTCGTGCTCGTCACGGAAGGCGAAGCCGATACCGCGCACGCGCTCCTGATGGAGGCGGTCGAGCAGGCCTCGGTGATACCCGGACCGCCGCGTGAGGAGCTGGAGACCGCGCTCTTCACTCTCACCCTCGCCTGCCAGTACTCGGGCCGACCCGAGCACTGGCAGCCTCTGGTCAACGTCCTCGATCAGCTCCCCGAGGCATCGCCCGCCGCCGCGGCGTCACTGGGGCGCGTCCACCACGACCTCGGTTCCATCACCGACAGCATGCTGCGCCACCTGGACGAGGAGATCTCGCGGCTGAGGGACAAGAGTGACGCCGACGTGGTCATCCGCACCGCCCTGACCGCCTCGTACCTCGACCGGCTTCCGGGCTGTCGCGAGGCCGTATCCCGGGTCATACGCGACGGCGGCGCGCTGGGGTCGAGCATGCCAGCCCTGATGTTCGTCGCCCTCGACGACCTGTACAGCGGCCGGTGGCGGACGTCGGCCGACGCCGCGGACGAGCTCATCGCACTGTCCGAGGAGACGGGATACCACTTGTTCGCCCAGGTGGGGCACTACATCGCGGCGATGACCGCGGCCCAGCGCGGCGACCTCGACGCGTGCCGCCGCCACTGTGAGGCCGTCTGGGAGTGGGCTAGGCCCAGGGGATTGCAGCGGCTGGAGAACTGCGCCCACCAAGCGGCGGCGCGGGCGGCCCTCGGCGCCGCCGACTTCGAGACGGCCTTCCGGCATGCCACAGCGATCTGCGCCCCGGGCGTGCTGCCGCCGTTTAACCCCGAGGCCCTGTGGTCCGCGCCGGACCTCGTCGAGGCCGCCGTGCGCACCGGGAGGCACGCGGAGGCACGACGGCACGCGGACGCGCTGCGCGACGCCGGTGTCGGCCACCTCTCGTCGCGGCTCGCGCTGAGCTCGGCCATGGTCACGGCGATGACATCGACTGCCGAGGACATGGTCCGGTACTTCGAGGAGGCCCTCGGACTGCCGGACATCGAGCAGTGGCCCTTCGAGGTCGGTCATGCTCGTCTGGCGTACGGCGAAGCGCTTCGCCGGCAAGGACTCAACCGTGACGCCCGGGTGCAGCTGGCCGCCGCCCGCGACTGCTTCGAGGAACTCGGGGCCCATTCGTGGGCGGCCCGGGCCGCTGCAGAGCTCCGCGCCACCGGCATGACGCGGACCGGCCGGGGTAAGTCCGGTGAGGCCCTCACCCCGCAGGAGCTGGAGGTCGCCAGGCTGGCGGCGACGGGGCTGTCCAACCCGCAGATCGCGTCGCGTCTGTTTCTTTCGCCGCGGACTGTGTCATCGCATCTCTACCATGTGTTCCCGAAACTGGGGATCACGTCGCGGGCCGAGCTCCGCGACGCTCTGGATGCGCTGCCTCCCGAGCCTTCGGCCGCCCGGCTGTGAGCGCTACCGGCCGGGCCCCGGCACTGACGTAAGCGAGCCGCCGGCCGGATGTCAGTCAGCTGACGGAGGCTGTCGGTACGGTGGCCGAGTCATTCTTGTGGAGACATCGAAACCGCCCGGTACCCGGGCGAGACCACAAGGAGCAGACCATGCCGTTCGTCACCGCCAGCGACGGAACCGAAATCTTCTACAAGGACTGGGGCTCGGGCCGGCCGATCATGTTCCACCACGGCTGGCCGCTGAGCTCGGACGACTGGGACTCCCAGCTGCTCTTCCTCGTCCAGCGGGGCTACCGTGTCATCGCCCACGACCGCCGCGGGCACGGGCGCTCCGCCCAGGTCGGCCACGGGCACGACATGGACCACTACGCAGCGGACGCCGCCGCCGTGGTGGCGCACCTCGGCCTGCGCGACGTCGTCCACGTCGGCCACTCCACCGGTGGTGGAGAGGTCGCCCGGTACGTTGCCAGGCACGGTGCGGGGCGGGTCGCCAAGGCCGTCCTCATCGGAGCGGTCCCGCCGCTCATGGTCCAGACCGAATCGAACCCGGAAGGGTTGCCGATCGAGGTCTTCGACGGCTTCCGCGAGGCCGTGGTTACCAACCGCTCCCAGTTCTACCTCGACCTCGCCTCCGGGCCGTTCTACGGGTTCAACCGCCCGGGCGCGGACATCTCCCAGGGCGTCATCCAGAACTGGTGGCGCCAGGGAATGACCGGCAGCGCGCAGGCGCACTACGAGGGGATCAAGGCATTCTCGGAGACCGACTTCACCGACGACCTCCGGGCGATCGACGTGCCCACGCTCATCATGCACGGCGACGACGACCAGATCGTCCCGATCACCAACTCCGCCGAGACGGCGGTCACGTTGGTCAAGAACGCGCGTCTGAAGGTCTACCCGGGGCAGTCGCACGGCATGTGCACCGTGAACGCCGACACCGTCAACGCCGACCTCCTCAGCTTCATCGAGAGCTGACACCGGTCTGGCACCGACACTCAGCCCGTCAGCACGGAACAGAACAGGAATCACCATGACCGCAACACCTACCGGCTACGTGACCGTCGTCTGGGACGCAAAGGCGAAGGCCGGCAGGGAGGCCGAGCTCAAGGCGTTCATCACCGCCGCCGTCACCCCCTCGCGCAACGACCCCGGCAACATCGACTACGAGGCCCACGAAATCGAGGGCAGACCCTGCGAATTCGTCATCTACGAACGCTGGGAGACACGCGCCCACCTCGACGCCCACCTCGCTGCACCCCGGATGCGGGAACTTGTCCCGCAGATGCTCGAACTGATCGACGGATCCATCGAGGACGGCATCCGCCTCCTGCGCCCGTTCCGTCCCACCCACTAGCGCCGGACGCCCGCCGGCGAGCCGCACAACCGCGAACCTACCCTGCGGGTGCTCCCGTTGACCGCTTTTGCGGGAGCACCCGCTCCGACGACATACACAGGAGAGACACAACGTGACCATCACACTGATCACCGGCGGCAACAGGGGTCTCGGCCACGAGATCGCGCGCAGACTCGTCCAGGCGGGCCAGACGGTCTGGATCGGAGCCCGGGACGCTGAGAACGGACGCAAGGCCGCCGACCGGCTCGGCGCCGACTTCGTCCAGCTGGACGTGACCGACGACGCGTCGGTCGACGCGGCGGTCAAGACGCTGCGCGCACGGGTCGGCCACCTGGACATTCTCATCAACAACGCCGGCATCCTCGGTGAAGTCACGGCCCCCGAGGACATGACGGTCGACCAGATCGGCCACGTCTACGAAACCAACGTCTTCGGACTGGTGCGCGTCACGCACGCGTTCCTGCCCCTGCTGCGGAAAGCGGCCGCCCCGTCCGTCGTCAACGTCACCAGCGGCCTCGGCTCGTTCACGCTGACCCACGACCCTGAGCGGGTCGAGTCGCAGTATCCGCTCGCCGCCTACGGCTCGTCAAAGAGCGCGGTCACCATGCTGACCACGCAGTACGCCAGAACAATCCCCGACGTCCGCTTCAACGCGGTAGACCCCGGGCAGACCGCGACCGAATTCACCGGCCACATCGGGCAGAGCGTCGAGGAGGGCGCCGAGGCAGCGGTGCGTATCGCCACCCTTGGGCCCAACACGCCCACCGGCACGGTGACCGACCGCACCGGCGTGCTCCCCTGGTGACGGCGACAAGCCCGACGCCAGGACAGGCTTGGCAACCGTCCTCACTCGGCACACCGGACAGGCCCAGTATCGGCCACTTGTTCTCCAGCGTCACCGTGCCGCTCATATCGTCTCCTCAGTTCCGTGGTCAACCCGAGGAGAACATGATCGTCCGCGTGGTCAGATTCCACCGAAGGATCAAGACGCTCAAACGGCAAATGTATGGACGAGCTGGTTTCGACTTGCTCCACAAACGAATACTTCTCATTCGTTGACACATTCAGGACCAATCACGGAAATTGCTCCAAAACATTATTAAGCCTGAATCCACCGACGAGCCCGTGAGAGTCAATGCGGATGAAAGGCCCGAGCAAGCGCTGCTTCCAGACATGGTGTGACCGCTGGTCTACCCAGCTTTTCCACGATTGAAAGGTGTCGGGCCGCTTCCGGCGATTCGGTCAGGTTTCAAGCGATGGACGGCGGGCTGTGTCCGATAGTGTTGGCCCACAATCGAAGCCACGCAGCGGACCACGGCCAGTGAGTCGGTAGTCGCAGAATCGGTTTTCGTTGCGGCCGACACAATCGAGCTGGGATGTTGACGATCTTGCGTCGGAGCGTCGCACCTCGGGAATGAGAATACCGATCACCGGCAAGAACGCCGGTAGCTCGAAGCAGATTGTGGGCGATCGCCGCGCACAACACCCACGCGGAGTTCGCCCCGAACTTCCCCGACGGCATGTGTGCAAGTGGTCCGTCAATGAGATCGGCGAACACGGTTTCGATGATCGCGTGCCGACGGTGGGTGACATCTGCGTCGGCGGTGAGCCCGGTGGTGCTGGTGAAAAACGGGTGATACCGCCAGACGGGGAAACAACGCGTCCGGAAATCGCGCATCTTTGACTCGGCGCACGATCAACCGGGCGGTGACCGGGTTCTTGCTGGAAGCGAAAGCGGTGTAAGTGGTTTCGGCGACCTCGGCATCGGAAATCCAGGCACCGTGTCGGGGTCACGGACCGCGCCGGGATACTTCACGGGTGTCCAGGTTTCATCGGCAATCGAATCGATGGCGCGCGCGACGGCGGTGTTCTTGGCCATCACGACCGAGAATTCGACTTTCGCGCGCAAGCAGGCGGTCACGACGGAACGAGTGCCGTAGGCGGAGTCGCCACGAACGAGGATTGTGCCCGATCTGTACTTGTTTCTGCCGAATCGAGGCCGGTAGTAGTTGGTCACGCAGTGCCGACTACGGCAGCGGAACCGCCCACACCAGGGAGGTCCCACCGCTGGGCATCTTGTGGACAGTCAATGAACCTCCGCACTCGGTGGCGCGACTGCGGAGGTTGTCGAGTCCACTCGACGCCACCGAATCGGCGATGCCGATGCCGTCGTCGGTGATGTCTATTCGGATGTCGTCGCTGATCGAGAGCGCGACTTTCACAGTCCGTGCTCGGGCATGGCGAACGGTGTTACTGACTCCCTCCCTGATCACCGCCACCGCGTGATCGGCCATGGTCTGGTCGATGACCGACAGAGGACCGTTCACGCGAATAGTGATGCGCACGGATGAATCCGCGGACATTTCGTCGACGGCATCGTGCAGTCTGGCTCGCAGTGTCGACTCCGAGAGCGTGCTGCCCTGCAGGTGGAAGATGGCGTTGCGAACATCTTGGACAACTTCTTGCAGGTCGTCGATCGTGGCCGCCAATCGAGCTTTCGTAGTCTCGGAAGGGCTTTGCTGGGCGGTGACCTGCAACGAGAGGCCGGCGGCGAAGATACGTTGAATCACACTGTCATGCAGGTCGCGGGCGATCCGATCACGATCCTTGAGCACGTCGAGTTCACGTAATCGCCTCGCCGCATACGCCATTTGAAGTGCCACAGCGGCCTGGTCGGCGAAAGTGGTCAGCAATGCCAGTTGTTGTTCGCTGAAGGGCTCGGCGTTTCGCTCTCGCAGCGCCACCAGGACACCCGAGACCGAGTCCGGTGTCTGCAGTGGAGAGACCAACGCCGGCCCATACTGCATATGAGAGCCACGATTGACGTCGAATTCGAGGTGTTCGCCGCGGATAGAAGTACGAGTGAGGAAGGACCTGCCGATCGTCGAGCCGATCGCCGGAATCACGTGCCCGACAACTTCTTCCGGCGAATTGCCGTCCGCGACGGTGACGACCAGGTCGGAGTCCGGGCTGAGTGCATCGACTGGTTCGGCGATGAAGGTGCGGTCCGCACCGGTGAGTTGACGAGTTTGCCACGCGATCAGGCGGAGCACGTCCTCGACAGCGACTCCCGAGAGCAGTGCTTCACCTATTTCGCGGGTTGCCTCGAGCCAGAGTTGCCGCGAAGTGGATTCCTCGAACAGTCGTGCATTTTCTATCGCGACCCCGGCCGCGGACGCCAACACTTCGACGACCGCCTGGTCCTCCTCGGAGAAGGGGCCTCCCCCGAATTTCTCGGTGAGGTAGAGATTTCCGAACACGGTCTCACGGACCCGGACAGGCACGCCGAGAAAGGTGTTCATAGGCGGATGGTGGGGCGGGAATCCCACGGAGGAAGGGTGCGAGGACAGTGTCGTCATTCGTAGTGGCTGCGACTCGGTCACGATAGACCCGAGAAGGCCGCGACCAGTCGGCAGCGGACCGATGCGGGCGCGAGTGAGTTCGTCGATGCCCTCGTAGACGAACTGTGTGAGCTGGTCGTCGTGTCCGCGGACTCCAAGTGCGCCGTAGCGAGCGCCGACGAGCTCGATCGCGGCATGCACGATCGAGCGCAGCGTCTGTTCCAGATCAAGGCCGGCGCCGACGACAAGCATCGCCTTCAGTAGCCCATCGGTCCTCTCGCGAGCAGCTCGACTTTCGATGTGATCGTCGGGCAGCTCCGAGTGCGCGATGGCGTCGGTTTGCTCTGGCTCCGCGGGTACGGTGGGTTCCGTCATCGCCGGTTCAGTTTCAGTGTGCGTTTCGATGCGAACACCGCTGCTTGGGCTCGACGTTCCAAACCTAGTTTGGCCAGGAGCCGCGACACGTAGTTCTTGACCGTCTTTTCAGCGAGAAACATGCGCTCGGCGATCTGACGATTGGTCAGACCTTCCCCTAAAAGGGCGAGAAGTTTACATTCTTGATCGGTCAGGTCGCTCAGCTCGTTGTCCGCTTCATCAGCGGCTCGGAGTTTGCTCATCAGAGCAGCGGCGGCGCGATTGTCCAGCAGGGACTTTCCGTGGCCGACGTCTTTGATCGCCTTCGCCAAAGCCATGCCGGTGATGTCCTTGACGATATAGCCGTGCGCGCCGGCGAGAATCGCGTCAAGCATGGCCTTGTCTTCGTGAACGACGTCAGAATCAGGCACTTGACGTCGGGGAGTTTCGAATGCAGTTTCTTGCACAGTTCGATGCCGTCACCATCGGGCAATCGCACGTCCAGCACCGCCACGTTCGGGCGTAACGCTGGGATTCGAGCCAGAGCGTGCGCGTAAGTTCCTGCCTCACCGATCACGGTGAGATCGGGATCATTGTTGATCAAGTCGACCAGACCACGTCTGACCACTTCGTGGTCGTCAACGAGAAACACCGAGATCACAACTGTTCTCCTCTTCCCCGCCCCTCACCAGCCTACGGATCTCTCACTGGCGATCGGCGCCCTGAAGCTGATTATTCGAGGTCTTTTGTCACTTGTTCCGTACTTAAACTTCAGGGCTCCGGACGGCCGCTCCCCTCGGTCCCTCGATGTCGACAGACGAGCATCTCGAGGACTACTACTAAGTCCCCTTTTGGGACAACAGTGGCTTTCGGTGGCCGTTCGGCCCTACCTGATCGTCCGGTCGGCCGAGCATCCTTGGCGGGTAATTGAATTCACCTCTTCACCTGTAAAGGAAAGTTCGATGCACATGACGCACACCGTGACCCGATCGTCGAGGGAAAGAAGCTCCATCGCTTCGCGAATCGTCGAAGAGGAAGCGACTACAGATCCATACGGCCCCCGTCGTGCTGTGACGGTCGCACGGTTGGCGTTGGAGTTCGCGGGCCAGTTTTCCCTAGAAGGAGTGGAAATCGTCCTCGACGGGTGCATTCTCGACCTTTCCTGGGTGTCCTACGCAGCGATGCCCGAGTTGAGCGAACGGTTGGCCCGTCAACGCATCTCGAGCTACTGCCACAGCAAGAACAGAGGATTCAGGTGACACCACTGCCCTGGACTATCCGTGAATTGGCCTGCGGCAGCATAAGTGATCGTCGAGATTCGACCTCGCACGACACAAAAGCCAGCGCGGAGTGGTTCGTGTGCGGCGACGAAACCTGCGCCAGCGCGCACTTCACGAAACGCCCACGATCATGACGGCCGCGCCCCAGCCCGCGATCCCGGACGGACCCGACAACGACAGTAGCGGCCCGACCCACGACGAGCCGCACACCAGTGGCGTGTCGTCACGGCTGAACTGGCTACGCGCGGGCGTACTCGGCGCCAACGACGGCATTGTCTCCGTCGCAGGCCTCGTCGTCGGAGTCGCTGCCCTCTCCACCGATCGCGGCCCGATCCTGACCGCCGGAGTCGCGGGCCTCGTCGCCGGCGCGGTGTCGATGGCACTCGGCGAATACGTCTCGGTAAGCACCCAACGCGACACCGAACGCGCACTGCTGGCCACAGAACGCCACGAACTCGACCACACCCCGGACGCCGAACTCGACGAATTGATCGCGATGTACCAGAACAAAGGCCTGAGCGAAGAAACCGCCCGCCACGTCGCGGGGGAATTGACTGCTCACGATGCCTTCGCCGCACACGTCGACATCGAACTAGGAATCGACCCCGATGCATTGGCCAACCCGATCTCGGCGGCACTGTCATCAGCAATATCGTTCACCGTCGGAGCCATGCTTCCCTTGATCGCGATCCTCGCCCCACCGCCCGGGGTGCGGGTGCCGGTGACGTTCGTCGCTGTTCTGCTTGCGTTGGCTCTGACCGGCGCAGTCAGTGCACAGTTGGGCGGCGCCAGTCGCCGACGCGCGGTGGTTCGCGTGGTCGTGGGAGGGGCCCTGGCAATGATCATCACCTACGCCGTCGGCCAGTTACTCGGAGTGGCAGGGGTCTGACAGCATTCCGACCCGACCGTTGTCGTCGAGGTGGTGTGTGGCCTGTGGAACACCTCTCCGAAACGCGCACCGATCACCTGGTCAGCAGAGCGCCAGCCCGAACCGGCTTCGCCATCATCAGAATTCGAATACCAGGCGCGCGGTGACACGGCCGGCGAGAATGTCGTCGAAGCATTCGTTGACGTCGTCGAGTTTGCGCGAAACTGCAGATACGGTGGTTTTTCCGGCGGCATGAAGCTCGAGCACCTCGCGCAGATCCTCACGTGTGCCGACTATCGATCCCAGAACGGAGATACCCCCGACGACGGTGTCGAAGATCGGGATCGGAAACACACCATGCGCCGGCATCGAGACACAGACCAGTCGGCCCCCGCGCCGAAGTGAGCGGAACGCTTGGTCGAAGACGCTCGGAACGACCGCCAGCACGATCGCGACATCCGCACCGCCAAGCTTCTGGATCGCTTCAACGGGGTCTTCGGTCAGTGAGTTGACAGTGTGGTCCGCCCCCAATGTTGCGGCGAGCTTGAGCTTGTCGTCCTCGATGTCGATTGCCGTGACAAAACCTCCGGCGATCCTGGCGTATTGAACTGCCATGTGCCCCAAGCCGCCGACACCGAAGATCGCGACACGTTGCGCTGGCCTCACCCCACCGACCTTGACCGCCTTGTACGTGGTCACACCCGCGCAGGTGAGCGGGGCAGCATCGAACGACGAAATCGAATCGGGAACACGAACTACGTACTGTGCTTGCGCCACAGCATATTCGGCGTAAGCCCCGTCGATGGAGTATCCGCTGTTCTGCTGCTTCTCGCACAGTGTCTCCCATCCGGAGACACAGTGGTCGCACTCACCGCACGCGGAACCGAGCCATGCGATCGCGACACGTTGACCGATACGATCGCGGGAAACGTTCTCTCCTGCCGCTTCGATCACTCCGATACCTTCGTGACCGGGCACGAAGGGGACGGTGGGTTTGGCGGGCCAGTCGCCCTTCGCTGCGTGTATATCGGTGTGGCACAGTCCGCAGGCTTCGATCTTGATCAGAACTTGGTCCGGCCCAGGCGTTGGGATCGCAATGTCCTGGACGACCAGGGGTGCTCCGAACTCTGTCACTACTGCTGCTCTCATCGCGATCATCCTCAGATTGGGGTGGACTCGAAAAGTCGACGGCCGATCTCGGCGCCGCACCTACTGATGCTCCCGCGACCAAGCACAGCCCAAGTAGGGTCAGAGGTCACCCCGGCAGGTCGAAGGACCCCGAATGCTGAACACCCCAAAAGGTCGGGCCCATGATTTCCTGCAGTCATGGCCGCCCATTTGCCTATGATTCCCATTTCCGCACTGCCTATCGTCGAATCTCTCGCCGGAATCGCCTCAGGAGAACACTGGCATCACCGTAAGAGCGATGAGGTGCACCGCTGCTTCGGCGGTGCGGCCATGCATGTTGCCACTGGTGCGGCGGTGCCGACACCGGTGTTTCACCGGAACCGCGGTGCACTTCCGGGCGTATGTGTCCATGGCGGTCTTTCGGCCCTACTCGACTTAAGCAGCAACCGAGCACACTGGACAAACACGGCGGTCACGCGATGAACGACGACAGAACGGCGATGAGGAATCCCGGATGGACATCTCCCACACCCCCGTTGGCGTGCGAGCGCCCATGCCATGCAACACAATCCGTTTACCCACGCACTGGCCCACCCTACGAAAGGCGCTCACCGGTGTCTACGATCGCGATATCGCTGGGTTGCGGTGAGAGCCGTCGCGGAGCGGAAGCGCGACAGTCCATTTGGTGCCGATCCGAAAAACATTGAGCCACAATTTTTTTCGATCACCGTTGGCGAAGCAAAGAATCTGTGTTCACGTCCTCAGGTGCGAAACGAAGGAAGGTTCACACAGGACAGTGGCCCGCAGTTGCCGCTGGTGGATCATGTCCGAGAAAGGGGACCGAGATGAAGGTGTCGTCGTCGATGATGCATGTACGCGACTTGGATCGTTCTGTGCAGTTCTATCGTGATGTGTTCTCCTGCACTACGGGCCTGCGCACGCCGGACTCGGCGTTGCTCCTGACCCCTGACGGATTTCACATCTACATGCACGCGAAGTCTGCATTTCACCCCGTCGATGCCGGCATCACCGGAGTCCTCTACATCATGTGGTCCACCGACAGCGAAGACGAATTCACACAGATAGCGGAACGGATGCGCGCGCACGACGCGTCGGCATCAGTCTCGACGTCCGACGGGCTGACGCTTCTCGACGGACGCGACCCGGACGGAATCAGAATCGTCATCGCGTATCCGAGCCCGACGCAGTTCCCGCGCGAGGTGATCGCTGCCCGATTCCGCGGGTAACCACCCTCGCATGATTCGCAACCGGAAAGCTGTCGACACCGCCGCTGGCCGGCCACTTGCCAAGATGGTGGTGGGCCAGCGACCAGTCTGCAGGGCACTCTCTCTGACGGCGCCCTGCCTGCTATGTCGTCTCGTCGACAGGTTCGAGGGCCGTACCAGCTCAGCAGCGGCTCGATCTAGCGTGGCATCGCTTCGGCGTTCGCGCGGAGTGTGTGCAACATTTTCCTGCTCATCACGAAACCTATCGGTTCGACGATCGAGCATCCGAAAGCAAGGCGGCTGGCCCATGACTGTCCATGTGAGTATCTCCCCCGCTCGATCAGTCGTGTTCTGTCCGAGGTTATGGGACGTAGATGGAACGACCACAGAGCATGGTCGGCTATGTCTGGGCCTTCGCCGAGAAGAACCATTGTCGTGCCGCGTTTGATCATCGTCACGGTCAGAGGGGGTGATTTCGGGTGCAGAGCTACCTTGTCACCCACTTCGAGGAGTTGGAAGTCGGGATTGATACCTGCCGCACTCGTGATGTTACATCCCACCATGTTCTCCAGTCCGCGATAGCTGTAGAAACCCGCACGTTGTTGGCCTATTTGAATCAGCCACGGCCACAACTGATCTGCTGCGGAATCGACAGTGATCGCGTGTGTGTACGACCATGACGCGTTCGGGACGAACTCATCCCCGGGAAGCGTCTCTGCGATCTCCGATGCCGTCGCACCCCAGCCAATTCTCCACCGACGCAACGGCCTCGATGCAAGTATGTGAAAAGCAATGAGACCAGCACCGCCGATCGATTCCGCAGCCTCATTCATTCCGCGCCCACATCCTCGTGCTGCCCAGCCGAGACGCGGCTGGTTTCGCTCCAGGCCCCTCGGGCACCGAACTCGCCTGTGCACCCCGCTGTCGTCGACGCGACTTTCGGCCACGCCTCTGCAGAGGTGGTTGTCGGATCCGCGACTGCACCGATTGCCGCGAAAGCGGCATTCGACCAGGCAAGCGGGTGGAGCGCTTCTGGGTCGGCGGCGAATACTGTGGTCACAACGGTTGGCAGCACATGTGCAGGACTGTGGTCGATGGTCGTCACGGGAGCCTCAATTGTTTTGTCTTCGAATCGGTTCGACACCAGTTTTGGGTGCGGTCTACGCGTCTCGACGTCTGAGCATGTAACCGGCGAAGCCGATCAAGAGTACGGTCCAGATCACCGCGACGCCGAAACCTTGCCATGCCGAGAGCAGATCTCCGGGGGCTTGCTTCGGTGAGGCGATCAAGCTCCCGGCCTGCGAGGGTAAATAGGCGTGGACGTGCTGCCCGATACTGCCGGGCAGCAGCTGAGCAAGGGGCGCCAAAACGAGAACGAAACCGATGATGCCGGTGACGGCTCCCGCTGTGTGGCGGACGAGAGCGCCGATCGCGATCGCTATCACTCCCAGCACCGAAAGGTACAGACCCGCACCGACTACGGCTCGCAGGACACCCGGATCACCCAACGACACCGACACACGCGACCCCATCACCGCCGATCCGACAAAGAACGCCGGAAAGGCCGCGAGCTCGCCGACCACGAAGACCACAACCATGAACAGTCCGGACTTGGCGGCCAGGACCGGTATCCGCGCAGGAACCGCCAGCAGGCTCGCTCTGATCGTTCCGCTGGCATACTCGCTGGTCATGACGAGAACGCCGAGGACACACACCGCCAGCTGTCCGAGCTGAAAACCGGCGCCGAGAATCTGGCGAGTAGGGTCGGCCACAATCTGCATTTGGGCCAGCGGATCGACTCTGTCCCAGTACGCCACGGTAAACCACGTGAACAGCGCAGTGAAACCGACAGTGACGACAACCAGCAGCGACAGGGACCAGATCGCCGAGCGGAGCGATACGAGTTTGGTCCACTCCGATTTCAGCAATCCCACAAAATTCAGGCTGCTGAGGTGCTGCGCAGGCGCAGCGGGTTCGTCATGGAACGCGGAGATACTCATCTCGCGGCGCTTTCTGTGGCGAGAGGCATCAGCGACCGCTCGTGGGGCGTCATTGCAGGGTGGGTGAGGTTCATGAACGCTTCCTCCAACGTAGCCACTTCCGGTGTCAGCTCGTAGATCGCGATGTGATGCTGATTGGCGAGTTCGCCGACACGCTGAGCGGAAATATCACGCACGGTGAGTGCGCCGTCATCACGCGCGCCGGTATGCCCGCCGGCCGAGGCGATACGTTCGACGAGTGCCGGCGAATCGGATGACCTCACCAACACCGAGGTGTGGCTGCTTCGAGCGACCAATTCCTTGGTGGTGCACTGTGCTATCAGTTTTCCGTGATCGATCACGACGAGGTTGTCAGCGGTTTGCGCCATTTCGCCCATGAGATGGCTGGAGACGAACACAGTTCTTCCCTCGCTTGCGAGGTGCCTCATCATGGAGCGCATCCAGAAGATGCCGTCTGGATCCAATCCGTTGATCGGTTCATCCATGATGAAGGTCGTCGGATCCCCCAAGAGTGCTGCTGCGATTCCCAAACGTTTGCGCATACCGAGCGAAAAGGAACCCGCACGTTCTCCCTCGACGTCACGGAGGCCGACGAGATCGAGGACCTCATCGATACGGTGCCTCGAAATAGACTGTGTTTGAGCGAGATAGAGCAGATGGTTGTACGCCGATCGACCTGGGTGAACAGCCTCGGAATCCAAGAGTGTGCCGACTTCACGCAAGGGCTGACGGAGCTGGGTGTAGTTCAGGCCGTTGATGTGGGCGTGTCCATGACTTGGGTAGTCGAGCCCGACGATCAATCGCATCGTGGTGGACTTGCCTGACCCGTTCGGTCCGAGAAACCCTGTCACTGAACCGGATTCGACTTCGAAAGACAGGTTGTCGATCACAAGCTTGTCGCCGTAGCTCTTGCTGAGCTCTCGAACTTCGATCGTGTGGCTCATCACGGCCTACCAGAATTCGGTTGCGCAGACGCTGTCGGTGCGGTGCAGATCGTTCCGGGCCATGTATCGGTCGCACAGGCCGCGGCCTCGCGTTCCTCATCGCTGGCACTCACGTGAAATTGCGGGCTGCGATCGCGCATCCCCTCGGCTCCCGGAGTTGCTGTAAGCCTACGCATATGGGTTCCTTCGTCGGAGGGATGAACTGAGGGAGCGGACAGGGTCTGTGGTAATCGGCAACGCTGTCAGGAGACCGGTATCTCTTCGGTCTCGCGATGAACCTCGATTCGACAGTCCTTCACCACAGCGGCGACGGCAGCAACTGCGACCAGAACAGGTGCCGCTATGGCGACCACGACGCCAACCGTGACCGGAATCTCGAAAATAGTGTGGTCATGGTCGTTTTTCACCACAATTCTTCGGACGTTGCCATCATGTAGCAGCTTTTTCACCGCATCAGTGACCTCAGCTCCCTGAACCTGGAAGCTGTTCGTAGGAGGAGCGGCGCCCATGGATCCGTTTACTGAATTTCCCTGTTCCTGCATAGTCGACATTCCGTTCTGTACCAACGCACGATGTGGACGCGGTGCGATATCGGGGCGCCGGGTAGCCGATCGACTACCCGTCATCAGTGTCGAGGACGGCATATCGCGTGCGTAGAGTCTTTGTACCTGCGGGGCAGTTCTTTACGGATGCAGATGTCGAGCGCCGCACAGCACTAGTGAGCTCGGGGCTCTCGAACTGATGATGACCTTCGCCCAGACCGTGGGCACCTACTCGCAGTGGCAGGGTCTTTCGGCAGTCCGCACCACTCGGCCCCGCTGGTCGTCGTGGTGACCAGTGACCCTATGGTCGGGTCGCTGAACCGGCGATCATCACAGGATGGACAGAGCGCGAGCGGGAACTGAACGCGCCGACACGTCGGCGTCTGGGCCGGCCACGATGCTGGGTTGGCGCGTCCTTGAACCCACGTCGATCCATGCGCACCCTATGACGTTCGGGCGCATTCCGCGGCCCACGATTCTGCCTGACGAGCTTCTCGTCAGAGTCGTCGCGTGCGGGGTCTGCCGGACCGATCTTCACGTCAGTGAAGGGGACCTCCCCATCCACAAATCCGGTGTGGTCCCCGGTCACGAGGTCGTCGGGTTGGTCGAGGAAGTGGGAGCTTCTGTATCCGGATTCGCATTCGGTGATCGAGTCGGGGTGCCATGGCTGCACTCCACATGTGGCAGCTGCCGTTTCTGTGTGCGGGGGGCCGAAAATCTGTGCCCGAATTCCACGTACACGGGCTGGGACGTCGACGGCGGATACGCCGAATACATTTCCGTTGCTGCAGCATTCGCGCTTGCGTTGCCTTCGGGCTACAGCGACGTCGAGTTGGCGCCGTTGTTATGTGCTGGCATCATCGGCTTCCGCGCTCTCGAACGCACCGATCTGCCCGAAGGTGGGCGTCTGGGTATCTACGGTTTCGGAGGTAGCGGGCATCTGGCGGCGCAGATCGCGATGGCACGAGGATGCGAAGTGCACGTGATGACGCGCAGTCCTTCGGCGCGCACACTCGCACTCGAGTTGGGCGTGGCCTCCGTTCAAGGCTCGCACGATCGACCGCCCGTGCCGCTCGATGCGTCGATTCTGTTCGCCCCTGTCGGCGACCTGGTTCCTGTTGCGCTCGAGTCCTTGGATCGAGGGGGTGTTCTGTCGATCGCCGGTATTCACCTGTCGAACATCCCGCCGATGAACTATCAGCGGCACCTCTTCTACGAACGTCAAGTGCGCTCGGTGACAGCCAACACCCGCGTCGATGCCGTCGAGTTCCTTGATTTTGCGGGCCACCATCATCTGGATGTCAGGGTGCAGCGGTATCCGCTCGCCGACGCGGATCGCGCGCTCATGGACCTGGCTGACGATCGTGTCACCGGTGCTGCGGTGCTGGTGTACTGATGAGCCGGTCCGCGTTACCTGTTACCTCGCTCGATCCGTCGAAGGCGCCCGACGAATACGGTGCGGCTGAGGCGTCCGTCGCCGAGTTCGCGGACGTACTCGCGTTGTTGGATACCACCTCGGCTGGATTGACTAGCGCAGAAGCATCACGGCGGCTCGCCGAGTACGGCCCCAATGCCGTCCGCTCGCATCGCGTCAGTGCCACCGCGGTCCTGGCCCGTCAACTGAAAAGCGCGATCCTTGCGCTCCTCGCTGTCACTGCGGTCATCTCGTTCTTCTTGGGCGACCGAAACGATGCCGTCATCATCGGCATCATCTTGACGGCGAGCATCGGGCTCGGATTCACCAACGAATACCGGGCGGAGCGGGCGAGTGCAGCGCTCCATTCGCAGGTACGGCACACGGCGGTGACACTACGAGACGGATCCGCGACGGAGGTCGACGTCGCCGATCTGGTACTCGGCGACATCCTTCGCCTCACTTTGGGGTCGGTGGTTCCCGCGGACCTGCGGCTGATTGCCGTCAACGGACTCGAGTGCGACGAGAGCATGCTCAGCGGAGAGTCGCTTCCAGCACCGAAATCGTTGTCTCCGTTACCTTACAGCCCCATCCCGCTTTCCGCTTTGTCCACGAAAGTGACCGGGGCACCATTCATCTGCCCAAGGACGACAATGACTATTCCGCGTCAAGCACCACGCTCTGACAGTATTCCCGGGTCTGACGCCCGAGCCACCACTCTGCCACTTGCAGCGCTTCTCCCTCTGACTGCGACGGCATTCCTCGCCATCGTCACCGAGACACTTCCCGCCGGACTGCTCTTACAGATCTCCTCGGGACTGACCATCAGTGAATCCGCAGCCGGTCAGATGGTGAGCGTGTATGCGCTGGGTGCTGTCATCGCTGCGATTCCGGCCATCACTCTTACGCGAGGTTTGCGGAGAAAACCGATCCTGCTGGCAGTCGTTACGGGGATGCTCCTCGCGAACACCATCACCGCGGTCGTCGACTCGTTCACCGTTACGTTGGTCGCACGATTCGTCGCCGGAGCATTTTCCGGTGTGCTGTGGGGCATGCTCGCCGGCTACACCCGGAAGATCACTCCAGCAGCGAAGACTGGAAAAGCACTCGCCATCGCGATGGCCGGCACGACAATTGCGTTCTCCATCGGCACACCACTGGGGACCTACCTCGGATCGGCGCTCGGGTGGCGCTGGGCATTCACGATCTTGGCCGTCTTCTCCGCGATTCTCCTCGTCTGGATCGTCGGCGCCGTTCCTGACGCCCCCGGGCAGGAACAGCAGACCCGCACACCGCTCCAACGCGTTGTCACAGTCCCCGGTGTCGCGATCATACTGTGCATCGTGTTCGGATGGTTTCTCGCGCACAACATGCTGTACACCTACATCGCGCCCTTCCTGACCTCCGTCGACGCCGGATTACGGGTCGACGTCGCCCTTCTCGTCTTCGGCTTCGCATCCGTCGGCGGTATCGTGCTCACCGGCTCGATCATCGACCGGGCACTGCGCAAGATGGTGCTGCTCAGCTTGACCGCATTTGCCGCCGGAACACTGGCCCTCGGCCTGGCAGGCGGAAACACCCTGGTGCTACTTGTCGCCGTGATCCTGTGGGGCGGAACCTTTGCCGGAGCATCGACCCTGCTACAGACAGCAGTGTCGGACGCCACCGGACCCGACGCAGACGTAGCCAACTCCATGTTGACCACGGCCGCGAACCTCGCGATCTTCAGCGCGGGGACGACCGGCGGAATCCTTCTCGACAACGCCGGCCCCGGATTGTTCCCGTGGGCGGCACTGGCAGTGATCGTCGTCGTCTTCGCTCTCGCGTTCGCCGGGCGTCGCGCGGCAATCGTTCCCGGTCGCCGCACCGACCGACTGCCGACATCTTCGTCCTGATCGACTCATCTGAACCACATCCAAAACCACTGATTTGCAACAATATTGGAGGAATCCATGACTACCCCCACCGAGCTGATCATGTGGGAGGGCAGCGTACGCACCCTGACCTACCGCGAACAACTCGAAGCAACAGCCGAAGCCGGATTCGATTCACTGGCACTGACACCCGCCGCATTCCTGACGGCAATCAACAGCGGCCTCGGCGCTACGGGCGTGAAGAAGGCAGCCGACGACAGAGGCATCGGACTGCACCTGGACACCGTTACAGGTTGGGCACCGATCCGCGTTCCCAGTGGTGCAGACGACGCGCTGGTCGCGCGTTTCGATTTCACCGTCGAGCAGTGCTTGGAACTGGTCGACGCACTCGACCTCCGCTCCCTGCTCGCCGTTGCGGTATTCGATCACGATACCGTGCCCACGGACACTCTGGTACGAGGTTTCGCCGACCTGTGCGATGCCGCGCTGACACGCGAAATCCCCGTCAACCTCGAGTTCATGCCGTTCTGGGGCGTTCCCGACCTGGCCGCAGCCTGGAACATCGTCGAGCGCGCACAAAAGCCCAACAGCGGCTTGATTGCTGGACACCTGGCATTTCGCGCACAGCGGGCAAGACCTAGCCCTCCTGGCTGGTATCGACGAAGACGTCACGGTCAATCTGCAACTCGCCGACGGCTTCCAGGCACCGGACGGTGCGGATCTCGTGGAGTTGACCTTGCACACCCGCGATCTCCCGGGTCAAGGAAGCCTCGACCTGGAGAGTGTGCTCGAGGTCGTCCAGAAACGTCGATCGGTCGGCACCGCTGGACCTGAAGTGTTCTCCGACCGTCTGGACACCGAATCGGCACAGAACGCCGGGCGACTTCTGGGTGCGTCTACTCGCCGCGCTCTGGGCATCGACGGCAACTGAACGGCTCGAAACTCCAACCAAACCCTGCGCACCACGCGCCGGACTCCTTCACCTGGAAAGCAGAGTGAACATGAAGCTGAACAACAAAGTTGCCGTCGTCACGGGAGGGGCTGGTGGCTTGGGAATCGAGATCTGCCGAGAACTGGCCCGCCAAGGCGCACACGTCGCGATACTCGACCGCCCCGATGTCATCGATGCCGCTTCGCAACTGAACGTGAGTGATGTCGACGGCTATCCAACTGGCCGTCGACATCACCGAGAACGCAACCGTCGAAGCGGCTTTCAGCGAGATCCAGAATCGACTGGGGTCGATCGACATCCTGGTGAACGCAGCCGGCATCACCGGTACCTCGCGCCCGACCCACGAAGCCACCGAGAAAGATTTCGACGACGTCTTCGCGGTCAACGTCAAAGGCACGTTCTTCTGCTCCAAATACGCCATCCAAAGCATGAAACGCCACAAAACGGGGGGCGCGATCGTCAATATCTCCTCCACCTACGGAGTTGCGGCGAATGCGGACATTCCGCTCTACCATGCAACGAAAGCAGCGGTCATCATGATGGCGAAGACCGACGCAGTCACCTATGCGTCCGATGGAATCCGCGCCAATGCAGTGGTTTTGGGAACGACACGAACGCCTATGTCACAGGCTGCGATGTCGATCAGTCCCGAAGGCGCCGCCTACCTGCAAAACCTGATCGACCTACACCCACTCAAGCGGCAGGCAGAACCGGAAGAGATCGCGAAGGCAGTGGCCTTCCTTGCCGGCCCCGACGCCGGTTACATCACCGCAGCAGCAATCCCTGTAGACGGCGGCTACACCGCAGTCTGATCGAGCCGGAAAGCAGCGATACATATCCAGAACCTGCAGGGCCGAGAGGCACCCCGGATAATCCTCTCGGCCCTGCCGTCGCGCATGGTGTCCTATCGAGCACAATCTCACCAGATCATCACGCACTGCGTGTGGCTGTACTACAGGTTCGCGTTGAGCTTGTGCGACGTCGCGGAACTGATGCTCGCCCGCGGCATCGTCGTCTCACACGAGACGATCCGCACGTGGTGCGCGAAGTTCGGGTCCGAATACGCCCGTAGCCTGCGCCGACGCGCTCCCGAACCTGACGACACCTGGTTTCCCGGCGAGGTGTTCGTCAAGATCGGCGGCATCCGGAAGTACCTGTGGCGGGCAGTCGATCAGGACGGCAACGTCCTCGACGTCCTGGTCCAGTCACGCCGCCACACAAGGCGGCGAAACGCTCCTTCGGCAAGCTGATGCGCAAGCAGGATCGGGTGTCGAGGGTGCTGGTGACCGACAAGCTTTCCAGTTGCGTTGTGGCGCATGGGGAGTTGATGCCATCGGCCCAACACCGGCGCTCGAAGTATGTCAACAACCGGGCTGAGAACTCGCACCAACCGACCAGGCAGCGAGAACGCGCAATGAAGTTCTTCCGCTCGCCCGTTGCGGCACAACGGTTCCTGGCGGTGTTCAGCGCGATCTCGCCGCACTTCCGACCCGGTCGGCACAAGCTCACCGCGAGCGATTACCGCTCCGAAATGACCGACCGATTCGCCACCATGACGTCACTGGCGTACCCGACGCCCGAAAACCGGTTTTCCACCAATAGTATCCGCCCCACCATACCCGAATACTGTTGAATCCCAATTGCATTAAGTCAAGTTGGCAGAGCCCTGTATGCCCCGCTACATCTTGTGTCTCATCGGATCATCCGTGGATCGACTCATGCACTCCGGATCCGGAAGAGCCGGTAAAGCTCTCCGGCTCGATCCAAAGCCAGAAGTGAGTTGTCGAGAATCTCCGGGGAACTATGGCAAGTCCGTCGATAACCGGAACGCGACGACGCCGTCAAGGTTCGCGGTTATCTGCTGCGCAGGCGAGTCGGGGCACTTGTACAGACGACTTAGAAAAATGACACGTGGATCACCAGGGGACGACGCCCTCATCGTCGAAGAAACCACCACGCGGCCCGCCATCGGGCAGCGTAGCGAGCCGGATCGCGATCGCAGCACCCTGCTCCGGCGTCCGCAACCCGGCGAAGCCCGTGAAATCAGTCGCCACGTAACCGGGACAGCTGGCGTTCACCATCACGTTCGTATCAGCGAATTGGCGGGCATACTGCGCAGTGATGCTGTTGAGCATTGTTTTCGACGCTGCATACGCAGCCATGATCGGGCCGGTCTGCAGCGTCAACGAGCCCATATTGCTCGACATATTGACGATGCGCGGAGACTCTGCGTGCCCGAGCAGCGGGAGCATCGCGTTGGTCACCCGAACAACCCCGAACACGTTTGTGTCGAGGACCATTCGAACGACGTCGAGGTCGAGCGTCGTCGGATCCTGCGCGCCGCCGTCGGTCCGGCCTGAAATACCCGCATTGTTGACGAGCACGTCGAGCCGCCCGCTCGTCTGCTCAATGGTCGCCGCCGCAGCAGCAACGCTGTCATCGGAGGTGACGTCGAGAGCGACCCCGAACGCGTCCACTCCCCCAGCACGCAGACTCTCGACGGCCCGCTCGCGTCTGGCATGGTCGCGAGCTCCTACCACGACCCTAAAACCCATCGCCCCGAGACCCTGAGCGATGGCGAAACCGATTCCCTTGTTCGCGCCGGTGACCAGCGCGGTCTTGTTGTTGTTCACTCGATCTATGCTCGGCCATCCGCGCACTCTCCGTCCAATACCGAATCAGCCCGCTGTGATACTCACCAGGTATCAGTCAGTAAGCTCTTTACGTGGACGATCTCGAGACCCGCGAGCTTCGATACTTCGTCGCCGTCGCGGAAGAATTGCACTTCGGACGCGCTGCCGATCGGCTCTCGATCTCCCAACCGCCGCTCTCGCGCGCGATCCGCCAACTCGAGCGACGGCTCGGCGTCCAACTCCTGGAGCGGGATCGTCGCGGCGTGGCACTCACCGACGCCGGCAGAGTACTCCTTCGCGAGGCCACAGTAACCCTCGATGCCCTCGCCGCCGCAGCGCGCCGGACCCGGCGTGCCGGAAATCCGAAGCGCCCGCTGGTACTCGTGACAAAAGCCGGAGCGTCCCACGAACTGCTAAGCCAGCTCCTCGACATGTTTGCGAGTGAACCCGATACGGCACCAATCGAAATCCTCCTGTGTGAGGTCGGCGAGCAGGCGGGGTTGCTCCGCGACGGACACGCCGACGTGGCGCTCATGCATCGCCCGTTCGACGACCTTGTCGGGTTCGACACCGAAAACCTCTGCGTCGAAGGACAAGTCGCGATCCTCCCCGCGCGACATCCGCTCGCATCGCGCGATCAACTCACGTTGGCCGATGTCCGCAACGTGCCGGACCTACCGATCGCTCGATGGCCCCGACTCGACGGGACGTACCCGGACGGACCCGGTCCGGAGGTACACACTCAGTCGAAACTCGCCCAGCTCGTAGCACTCGGCAAAACACTGCTTGTCATCCCTGCCTCCAGCCGCGCCTGGCAGTGGCCCGAACACGTCGCGGTGCCCGTCATCGACGCACCGAACGTCACCACGGTGATCGCCTGGCCGCCAAACAGTCGCTCCCAGGCGGTTGCCGCACTCGTCCGCTCAGCGGCCAAGCTCCACCACACCGAATCAGCAGCTCGATGACACTACTCGTGCCTCCGTCCCCTCTGTCCGTTCCCTGTTTCGTTGGCCCTGTCGATAACCACGCCGGCGCGTCCTGACCCGATCACTTGCATCAGCCTTGAACGGTGGACGGATGGCAATGTCGCCGATTTCGACATCGCGGGTCTGCTCAATCACAAACGCGATAGCCGCACAAACGCGATAGCCGGCGCAACAGCTTCCGGCGCGATCGCGAATTCGTTCATGCTCGGCTGGATCTGATCGCGAACCTGGGCGTCATCGATAGAGCTGGCCAGATCGGTACGATCAAATCCCGGCGACACCGACGTTGTCCGCAATACACCGTCCCGCGACTCCTGCCACAGTCCCTCCAATGGGGTGCGGGCGGCATTCTTGGTTCCGACATAGACCACCGGAGTCGGGATGATCTTCAGACCGGACGTCGACACCCGTGGTCACGAGGAAGATCGGACTACTCATGGCCGAGCGAGGGATCGAAGTGACGTACAAGCCTCGTCTGATCGTTCCGGGCTACCGCCACATCGATTTCGTCGAGGTCATCCAAAACTCGAGCTGGCCCGAATAGGTCAATCGAGGCAAGAAGAACCGGATACCACGGGAGCGACCTTTTCTCCGGTCAACCTTTGTGGATGGTCTTCGGCCGCTCCCTCACTCTCGCTCCTTACGCGTCGGTGAATTGTCCGCCTGCGGGCACGTGGCATCCATTTGTGCTCGGGACTTGAAAATTGGGGCCGGAGGGGAGGTCGCTGAGGACTCTCAATGATCAACTGGACTTTTGTCAGTACCTGGTTGCGCGAGCCCAGCTGGCCGGCGACGACGATGCAGTCCGGCGATTCACCGAGCGTTGAAAACTGGTGATCAAACAGATAGGCAGCATGAGAACCCACCTTCGCCTGGTGTTAGTGCAGGGAAAGGCCCGCCCTCCGGGGACGGCCGGTGGGCGGGCCGGGCGCGGCGGAATCCGCCCACACGAAATCGCCGCAACAAGCACTAGATGCCCACCGTCGAACTAATCCAAACCCGTTGCACGACAAAGCTCCTCAGCGCAGTGTTCTAGTCGGTATGCCGTAGCCGGGAGTTGAGGGTTCAGATAGGCGGCATTGCTTCACATTCAGATTGAATCGCACCGGCGAGTCCGGAGAACTCGGGGTACATCACTTACTGATTTGAGAACTCCGCGATTCGCGTAGTTCTGTGTTCACCGTAGTAGAACGCCTCAAGTTCGGCCGGTGGAACGTCTCCGCAGTGCCCGTAGAGGCGTCGGTGGTTGAACCTGAATCGCACCGGCGAGTCCGGAGACTTTGTTCGGTCGCAGCCAGAAGGGCGCTGTCAAGTTGTTAGGAGTGCAGCGTGCGAGACTCCCACCAACCGCACCAGCAACATGAACGCGCGATAAAAGGGTTCCGTACTGTCGGCTCAGCGCAACGGCTTCTGGCCGCTTTCAGTCGCACCTCCCCGCACTTCCGACCGCCCGCCACCGTATGGGCGCCGCCGATCACCGCAGTGAACTAGCCGACCGATTCCAGGTGTGGGATCAGATTACCGAGTTGGACTCGGTAGCCGGAGTAACGCTCCGCTGATGGCTAATCACCGACTGACTCGACCGTCCGAACACCGAAGTCGACGAGTACCTCACCACATGGGAACTGACGCCGCAGATCACACGGTTGGATATGTTGAGGCGGGCGGCTTACATAGGAAGCAGACAGGGATTTATACGCACTGAACAAACGGGGCATGTCGATCTCGGCAATCGCCCCCGACACACACCTGCAAGAACCGCAGGCCCACGGTGCCCGCGCCCGACCCATTCGAAAGACCCGTAAACTACCGCGCCCGCCTACTCGCTGTCCCCCGATCCGAGGATAGCTGTGGAACTACTGGAAACCTTCACCGCTGCCACGGCAATGTGCCACCTACGCGGATGTACAGATCGGAACCGGGAAACAGTAGCGGCCCGGCACCGACATCCTGCACGATCTCGGGTATCACTGTGTCGACGATCCGCCGCGACTCCATGACGTCGGACACTGAGTCGAATGCGCAGAGGGAGTGCAGCTGACTCCAGGTCGGCGGGAGCAACATGGAGGTGCCGTCACACCATGATTGAATCGCGTCCGTAGGCGACATCCATTCCGCAGCATCGGCTTCCGATGTCGCATCGTCTGCTATCTGCCCGGCTGGTAGGGCAGCAACGAAGAAGCGAGTGTCGTATCGACGCGGTTCCACTGACGGCGTGATCCAGTTCGACCAAGGTTTGAGCATCCCGCTGAGAACGATCAGCTTTTCTCGCCGGAGATAGTCCGAGAACGAAAGCTTGTGGCGTTCGAGCATCTCGCGACCCTCGATACCGCCTGGAGGTGTACTCACTGCACCGTCCGCGCTGGGCCCGGCGAGCAGTACACCGCATTCCTCGAATGTTTCGCGGACCGCAGCGAGGACCAACTGCCTGGACGTTGCGGAGTCTGTCCCCCACTGTCGCCCCCACCATTCGGGACTTGGACCGCTCCAACCGATGTCCGGAGAGCCGTCGGCACTGTCCACGCGCCCGCCCGGGAACACCGTCATTCCACCGGCGAACGCCATACCCTTTACACGGCGTTGCAGGAATACTTCGATGCCACTCGCACCGTCGCGTACAAGGATGACCGAGGCCGCGTCCTTAATCGGAGCGGCGGCTCCATCCAGGGATCTCGGGTTGGTCTTGATTTCACTATTCATCCGAGTCCATCTGTCTTTCCGATGATTTTCTTCATGATCTCCGTCGTACCGGCGAAGATGCGAGTCACTCGTGCATCTGCATAGAAACGCGAAATCGGGTACTCCTCCATGTATCCGTACCCTCCGAACAATTGCAGACACGAATCGACCACGCGGCCTTGGAGTTCGGTACACCACCACTTCGCCATGGCTGCCTGCTCGGAGGACAGTCGACCATCGATCAGGTCGACTGTGCAGCGGTCGACAAAAACCTGAGCGATTTCGATTTCCGTTCGCATTTCGGCGACGGTGAACGCAGAGTTCTGGAACGATCCGAGCTTCTGGCCGAAAGCCGTACGCTGCGTGAGGTATTCGATTGTCATGTCGAGCGCTGCCCGCGCAGCAGCCACTCCGTGGATGGCCGTGTTAAGTCGCTCCTGACCGAGATGGCGTGCCATCAGAGCAAAACCGTCACCTGCAGATCCGACAAGATTGGTTGCCGGAACGCGAACATCGGAGAAGAACAATTCGGCTGTGTCCTGGGAGTGCATCCCTAGTTTCTTGAGGTTCCTGCCGCGTCCGAACCCGGCCATTCCACGCTCGATCATCAACAACGAAAGACCTGCGTATCGCTCGGGGCCGGTACGCACTGCCGCGAGTACGAGATCTGCATTGATTCCGTTGGTGATAAAGATCTTCGAACCGTTGACAACGTAATCTTCGCCATCACGAACTGCGCGGGTAGTGATACCTGCGAGGTCGGACCCAGCTCCCGGTTCGGTCATCCCCACCGCGAGGATCGCCTCACCGCTCGCCACACCCGGCAACCACCGGTCCTTCTGCTCGCTAGTCGCGTGATCGAGAAGATACGGAAGGACAACATCGTTGTGCACGGTGATTCCCTGACCGATCCCGGTAAGTCCGAGCCTCGAACATTCCTCGTTCAGGACGACGCTGAAGCGATAATCGACCGGCCCCATTCCGGAATGCTCCTCGGCGATGCCGGGACCCAGAAACCCCGCTGCTCCTGCCTTGCGAAATATCTCCGCGGGTATGGATTGATCCCGTTCCCACTCTGCGTCGTGCGGGACTACTTCCCGCTCGAGGAACGACCTGAAACTTCGACGGAGGTCGTCGTGCTCGGTGTCGAACAAGTTCCGCTGGATAACCGTACGGGACTGGTTGGGCATCGTAGATGTCATAGATGGGGATGCCTTTCGGGATCTGGAGGGCTGCGACCGCGCTGCGGTGTCTGGCAGGTCAGGGTCGGAGTATCAATCTGATTGGGTCATCGATCTTCTCGTCGAGTCGGCGGATCGCGTCGGCGGCTTCCTCGAGCGGTAGAACGCCGCTGATCGAGCCCGACAGATCGAGGCGACCCCACGAGACAAGATCGATCAGTTCGGGGACGTCACTGTAGTCCTGACCGAAATGGCCGCGGACCGTGTGCTTGAAGACGCTGAAGTCCACGCTGTTCTCGATCGTGATCGGCCGGCCGCTCAGGCCCACCAGGACGATCCGACCACCGTATGCCAGGCTGGAGAGCGTCTGCTGCTGGGCGGCGGACACGCCTGCAAAGTCGAGAGCAAGGTCGAGCATTCGCCCCCGGGTTGCGTCTTTCAGCTGCGCTAAGAAGTCGGCAGCAGTAGGGTCTAGCGCCGCGTCGGCACCGAGCGCCAGCGCCCGATCACGGGCCACCAGCAGCGGGTCGACCGCAACAATGGGTGCAGCACCGACCAGTCGCAAAAGTTGGATGGCATGGGCACCGAGTCCGCCCACACCCCACACTCCGACCGACTCCCCCGCTCGCACTTGGCCTGTGGTGCGAATCGCGCTCCACGGAGTGGAGACGGCATCGGGGATGATCGCTGCCTCCTCGAAGGCGAGCCCGGTGGGGATCGCGACCAGCGTCGAGGCCGGGGTCACAACGTACTCTGCCCAGCCACCGTCGTAGTCGACGCCGAGTGTGCGCGGTCCGTCGGACCGCAAAACCAGTGGCTGCAACGCGACACGATCGCCAACGGTCCAGCCCGCGACGCCCTCGCCTATCCGGGCCACGGTACCGGCCACCTCGTGACCCAGCGTTACCTCACCTGTGCGGATGTGGCGAGGCTTGATCAGCCCCTGGGCGATATGGACATCCGAGAGACAGACGCCAGCTGCCTCCACCCGGACGAGAACCTCGTCGTGCCCAATTTCCGGGACGGGGACCGTCCTCAGCGCCAAAGTCCTGCTCTCGACGTCGAACCGCATCGCGCGCATCGAATCATCGATCTCGAGTTCAATAGTCTCCACCATGGCTCGACTTTCCCACGCCGGAGCGGCCCGTTCCGCAGCTCGTTCCGTGGGCCGGAACCTGGTGGGCCGTGGTTCTAGGGCGATGCGAGCAACGAGGGACTTGCGAGCTCTCCGGCGAGCAGCAGGAATTCTTGCACCGACGCGCGACTGGCAGCTGCCGCACGGTAGCGGGTGAGCTCGCGCTCGAGTCGCCCCGTCTCCGAGCCGTTGAAAATCAACATCTTGGTATCTGAGGAGATCGGCGAGGTGATTTCGGTGAAAACCCGCCGCCGATCGTCGGCGTAGCGGTCGAGAACGACCTCGTCGGCTTCGCCGCTGGCCATTGCGCCGAGCACCTCGGTTGCGGCCAGGACGTCGAAGAAGGAACCCACAAGTCCGAACCCGCTCGTGGGTGCAGTGACGTGCGCCGCGCCGCCGACCAGGAGGACTCGTCCTACTCGGAACGTGTCGGCGACCCGCTGATGCATCCGGTGGGCCACCCATGACTCGACGCGGGGATCGGCGCCGTCGGGCAGAACGTCTGCGAACACCGCCTGCATGCGTGCTTCGATCGACTCCTCCGGTAGCCGTTCGTTCTCGGCGTAGAGGTAGCTCCAGAGGCCTGTTCGGTCTATCTGGGCGATCAAGGCGCCTCGGTCGGGATCGATGTGGGTCGCTGCCTCTTTGATACCCATCGTCGAAAAGTCAAAGCGCAGGTTGACCGCGACGAAGCGTTCGGGCCAGGTCAGGCCAGGGAAGCCGAGGCCCAGCTGGCGACGCACAACGCTGCGCGTTCCGTCGGCTCCGACAACCCACCCCACGCGCCGAGTGATTTCGCCGTCGACTCCTGCGGCTACAACGGTGCAGCCGTCCTTGCCCTGGTCTAGGCTCACGATGCGCGTGTCCCACTCGATCGTCACGGCCGACGATGCCGCGAGGTGCGTCAGCAAGATATCGACGAACTGGCCCTGCTCCATATTGAGTGTGAAAGCATGCTCAACGTCGGCGGACAATGCAGACAGATCGAAGACGATTCTCTCGCCGGTGCGCAGGACGTTCAGCGACACCGCGTGCTGGACCACTCCGACTGCCATCATCTCGTCGAGGATCCCGAGATGGTCGAGCCCGGCCATCATCGACCAGTTGAAAACCAGTGTGCGGGTGACGGGCTGTCGTTCAGGTCCGGGCGCGAGGACAGTCACCTCAACACCGATCTGAGCCAGTCCGAGCGCTTGCAGCAGTCCCAGTGGGCCGCCGCCCACTATAAGCACACTATTCGTCGACATCGAACCAGAGTCGCACAACCTCATTGAGTTCGCCGCACCCGACCTACAACGCGTGGTATTGACATCGCGCGGCAACTGCGTCGGCGGGGGCGTCGAGCTGTGAAGCGTGACGGGGAACGTCAGTGTCGCCGATGCGGGTGATGCCAGGTAGTGCGAACCGGATCACGAATCACTGGTCACAGGCACTGTCGTGCACTGCGGACCCGACGCTGAACCCCAGCGCGCCCAGGTATCGATCGCCGCGTCGAGAGCAACCACTGAGGAGGGCGTGCCCTCGGCGATACGGCCGGCAGTGCGGGAGAAGCGGGGTGCCGACGCCGCCACGACGTCGGTACCCGTGCCAACGAGAACCCCACGAGCGGTGATGTGTGGGTGAGCCGACGCCTCACCGAAGGTCAGTACCGGCGTCACACACGCATCCGTGCCGTCGAATACATCTACCCAGTGATCACGATCGTGCTTCCGGAATACGGCAGCGAGCGTTGTGCAGAGCTCCGGCCACATCGAGCGGTCGTCCCGATCAGGGATTGACGATGCATCCAACCCGAGTCCCGCCATGACGAGAGCCCAGAATTGCGGTTCTACCGCGCCGACTGCCATGAAGCGACCGTCACTGCACTCGTACGTCCGGTAGAACGGAGCAGCGCCGTCGAGGACGTTCTGAGCACGACTGTCCTTCCACTGGCCGATCGCTCGGAGCTCGTGGATCGGCTGGACCAGTGCACTGATACCATCGATCATGGCTGCGTCAACGACTTGGCCGATTCCCGACGAGTGACGCTCGTGGAGCGCCGCGAGGATTCCCGTAACGAGGAACATCGAGCCGCCACCGTAGTCGCCCACTAAGTTCAGCGGGGGGAGTGGCGTCTCGGCGGGCCCGATCGCGTCGAGGGCCCCGGTCAGCGAAATGTAGTTTATGTCGTGCCCCGCAGTGTTCGCCAGCGGGCCGGACTGTCCCCATCCGGTCATCCGGGCGTACACGAGCCGCGGGTTGCTCGTCGTGAACTCGTCCGGTCCGAGACCGAGACGTTCAGCGACCCCTGGCCGGAACCCCTCGATGAGAACATCGGCCAAGGCGACCAAATTACGCACTCGCTCCACGTCCTCGCTGATCTTGAGGTCCGCGAGCACTGTGGTGCGTCCGCGCAGAACGTGCGACGTAGTGGTGTACTCCCCCTCAGGCCTCGAGGGCCTAACCACCCGTACGACGTCAGCGCCGAGGTCGGACAGCATCATGGCTGCATGGGGTCCCGGGCCGATCCCGGCCAGCTCGACAACCCGGAGCCCTCTGAGTGGTCCGTTCATATTCTGCCTTCCATAGATGATGTTTGGGGCGCTAGATGATGTTTGGGGCGCTCCACGTCAGCGCCGGTTGACCTGCTGGGTCATGGCTCTCAATTCGGTAGGGCACCGAAATCGGGCGCCGGCATGTGTCTGAGGAGATCGGGCAGGTCGGCAGACACGGAGTCTGCGAAGGCGGGGCTGCGTTTGTCGATGAAGGCAGAGATGCCTTCCACCGCGTCGCGGCTGACATCCCGCACGTTAAGGGCATGGGTCTCGATTTCGTGGGCCTCCATCGGGTGAGCGGCACCGAGCATCCGCCACATCATCTGCCGCGCAAGGGCCGCCGAGACCGGCGCCGTGTTGTCGCTGACCTCGCGAGCCAAGGCGTACGCCACGTCGACTACCTCGTCCGCCGGGTGCAGGCTCCGCACGAGCCCGCGCCGCAGCGCCTCATCGGCGTCGAAGACCCGTCCGGTCAGAACCCACCCCCCTCAAGTGCCGACTCATCGGGACAAGCCGCGGAAGAAACCACGACGAGCACGACTCCGGGACCAGGCCTCGCCTGTTGAAGACAAACCCGATCCTGGCGTGGTCCGCGCAGACCCGGATGTCAGCCGCGTGTGTCATCGTGATCCCGACGCCCACCGCGTGGCCATTGATAGCCGCAATGATCGGCTTGTCGAGGGCGTGCATCCGCAGTCCGTCCCGCCCGCCACCGTCTCGCCGAAACGGCAACTCCTCACCGTCCACGGTGAACTTGGTTCCGGCGGGCGCGAGATCGCTCGTGCGCCACCCTTCGAATGTCGCATCCGATTCCGACAGATCCATTCCCGCGCAGAACACACGACCGGCCCCTGTCAGGACCACGGCACGGACACCGTCGTCGGCGTCACACCGATCGAAGGCCGCGATGAGCTCGGCCACCATAGTGTCGGTGAAGGTGTTAAGTGCCTCCGGACGATCAAGAGTGATCGTCGCAATGTGCCCGGATGTCTCGAGTTTGACATCGCTCATGACGGCCCCTGCGCGCCCGAACAATGCACCGCGCCGCTCGTCACAGCCGGACGCGGTCGTGACTCTGTTCTGACGATGACGGCTGACGACATGAGAGATCCCTTTGCTACTTGACGATCGTTCAGGGACTCTATGTGCGCTACGGTCTAACGGCCAAGAGGGTGTTCCGAGGCTCAGAACATGACTGTAGTAGCCGACTACGCACCGAGTATTTCGATTCTCCGAATCGTCGCTACGAGATCCGCTGAATCGCCCTGTCGAAGAGCCGCAGCGTTATCGCGTGTAGGCGCAGCCCTGTCTCGACAGACGCCTGCCCGGCAAGAGAACGCGCATAGGTCCCCTCCAGGACGATGCCGAGCTTGAAGCACGCCAGCGCGACGTACCAGTCGATAGCGGAGACGTCTCGCGAAGACCGGTCGGCATAGCGCTGCACGATCTCCTGCTCTGTCGGCAACCCGCCGCCGGTGGCGTAGGCCGAACCAAGGAGGTCCTCGACGTCGTCCGGACCTGCCCATAGCGACAGCATCCATCCGAGGTCGAGCAGTGGGTCCCCGATTGTCGTCATCTCCCAATCGACGATGGCCGCGATCTCCGGCTCGTCGTGACGGAACATCACGTTCGATACGTGGAAGTCGCCGTGCATGATGCCGGGTGTCCAGGCTCGCGGACGGTGCCGTTCCAGCCATTCGGCCACGCGGGTGACATCGCCGATGTCGGGACCGGGGTAGCCCTCGAGTTGGGAGTAGGAATCGAGCTCGCTGAGCCAACGTGGCACCTGACGTTCGAGGAAGCCGTCGGGCCGCGCGTACCCCGAGAGCCCCACGGCCTTGTAGTCGACCTCACCGAGCGTCGCAAGCGCCTCGACCATGCTCAGACCCATCCGGTGACGCATCTCGGGCGAAGCGGCTTGACCTTGGGGCAAGCTCACGAGGGCGTTGTACCCGTCGATCGGCTCCATCAGGTAGAAGACCGCACCACCGAGAACCGACTCGTCCTCGCAGCTGGCGATCAGTCGAGCGTGCGGAACAGCGGTCTGTGCCAGACCGCCAAGCAGGGTGATCTCGCGGCCCATGATCCTGTTGCTGCCTGCTCGCAGGTGCTGGGGACCACGACGCAGGATGTAGCGTCGTCCTGCCCGAACGAACGACACCATGATGTTCTGTGTGCCCCCTGCAAGTGGCTCGACTTGCTCGAGCGAACCTCCGCCCAGGCCTGCACCGTCCATCCATGCAGCCACCGCTGTCGCGTCGATGTAGGCATCACCGGAGATCGTCATCATTTAGTCCTCGCATTCGTCAGGCGGCTCCCTGCAAACAAATTAATTCAAGTGAATCATAGATATGATCAAATGAAACACAAACTGTCGCAGTAGCAGTACACACAGGTACGCTTTGTCCATGACCGCAAGCACGACGAATCGCGAACCGACTCGCGACGCACACTCAGCGATAATCACAGCCGCCGAGCGGCTGTTTGCCGACCAAGGCATCGAAGGAGTCTCCCTGCGAGAGATCATGCGCGCGGCCGGCCAGCGCAACACCACCTCGTTGCAGTATCACTTCGGCGACCGCGACGGACTGCTCCGCGCCTTGGTCGAGAAGCACATCCAGTCCGTCTCCCTGCGCAGGGATGCGATTCTCGACCTGCTTGCGTCACGCGAAAAGACTTCGCTCCGTGACGCGTGCTCCGCACTCGTCCAGCCGCTCGTCGCCAAGCTCAATGATCCTGACGGTGGCCCGGAGTTCCTGCAGATCGCCGCCCAGCTGGTCAACCGGGACAACAAGGTGATCGATCCCAACGGACCGGCGGGCGCCATCATCTACGACCGCAGCGGCAGCCAGGACCGTTGGAGTCGCCTGGTCGAGCAGCTCATGCCACCCGGCACAGCGGGGAGCCCACTGCACCGCCGATTCGCGGCCATCCGCTTTGCGTACATCGAGATTGGACGGCGCGCCAACAACTCGCCCGAGGGCGACCACGCTTTGTTCTCGAGCCAACTCGTCGACCTGTCCGCGGCATTGCTCGGCGCCGAGATCTCTGACGAGACGCAACGACTGCTCGACGAGCGCTACCGACAGAAATCGAGCTGACACCCCCGCACGAATCACGCCGCGGGGTGGCCCATCTAGCGGAACACTGCCTGTAGCGAACGACCGCTAGAGATTTAGTGTCACCGCATGAGCCTGTCGACCCTCCTGTCCTCGCGCTACAGCTGTCGCGCCTTCCTGCCTGCACAGGTCGACGAAGAAACGCTCAACGAGCGCTTCACGCTCGCGCAGCGGACGCCCTCGTGGTGCAATACTCAGCCGTGGCAGGTGTATGTCACGAGTGGTGATGCGACGACGCAGCTTGCCGAAGCCCTCTCCGTCTATGCCACCTCCCAAGAGCCCGTCTCGTGCCTGCAGCTGCCAGTCGGCTACACGGGGGTCCGGGCCGACCGACGCCGGGAAGCGGGCTACGGCCTGTACTCGGCATTGGGCATCGAGCGTTCCGACCGCGAAGGCCGAGACGCGCAGATGGCACGCAACTTCGACTTCTTCGGGGCCCCCCACACTGCCGTCATCACGTCCGCAGCCGAGCTGGGCGTATACGGCGCCGTCGACTGCGGAGCCTACGTTTCGACGTTGCTCCTGGCTACGCAGGAGCTTGGCTTGGGCGCGGTCGCCCAGGGTGCCATCGCGTTCCACACCGACGTCGTTCGCTCCGAGCTGGGGATCCCCGAGGACCAGCACATCGTCTGCACCGTCTCGTTCGGCCACGCCGACACGACCCACCCGGTCAACGCGTTCCGCACAACACGGGCCGACGTGCACGAAGCAGTCCACCACGTAAATACCACGGGCGCGTCGCTATGAGAGCCTGGCACGTCGAGGCCTTCGGTGCCCCGACAGAGGTCATGCGTCTTGTCCAAGTCCCGGACCCCCAGCCCGGTGCGGGACAGGTCGCAGTACGGGTCGCGGCCTGCACCCTGGGTTTCCCCGACGTCCTGATGTGCCGCGCCGGCTACCAGCACAAGCCGACCCTCCCGTTCTCCCCCGGCGCAGACTTCTACGGAGAGATCGTCTCGATCGGTCCCGGCGTAGACCTGGTCGGCCGCGATCTCTCGGTCGGGTCGAAGGTCATCGCGATCGGCGCCGGACTGCACGGCGGACTCGCCGACATCGCGCTGGTCGACCTCGACCTGCTCTTCCCCGCACCAGTCGGCCTGGACGCCGCCGAGTCTGCCGCCCTCTTCAACGCGTATCTCACGGGCTGGCTAGCCCTCACCCACAGCGCGCGTATCCAGGCCGGCGAGGTTTTGCTGGTCCACGCTGCCGCCGGTGGCGTGGGCAGCGCCGCCGTCCAACTCGGCCTCGCAGCCGGCGCGACCGTCATCGGCGTCACGCGTGGCACTCGGAAGGCCGAGGCCGTGCGAAACCTCGGTGCACACCTGGTGATCGACAGGGAACAGGTTTCTGTCATCGACGCCGTCAAGGACGCCACCGGCGGCCGAGGCGCCGATGTCATCTACGACCCTGTGGGTGGTCCGTCCTGGTTCGAGTCGACCAAGTGCGTGTCCTTCGAGGGCAGGCTCCTCATCATCGGGTTTGCCGGCGGCGAGATCCTGTCCCAGCCGCTCAACCACCCGCTCGTCAAGAACTATTCGATCATCGGGATCAACTCCGGCCTCTACACGGTAAAACGGCCGGATGTCGTCGCCCGCGCCATCGCCGAGCTCTCGGCCCTCGCCACCGGCGGGGCGATCCGGCCTCTGATCGGCGAACGGATCCCTCTTGCCGATGCACCCCGTGCCCTACAAGACCTGGCCGACAGGGTCACAGTCGGCCGCTCTGTCGTCATGCTCGACGGGACCGTCGGGTGACCACCCCGGCCCTCCTTCACACACCACTGACCACACCAGGAGTAACCATGGAAGAGTTCAGAGACAAAGTTGTCGTCGTGACCGGCGGCAGCCGCGGCATGGGCAAAGAGATCGTGCTGGCCTTCGCTCAGCGCGGTGCCCACGTCGTCATCGCGAGCCGCAAGATCGAGCCATGCGAGACGCTCGCCGAGGACGTCCGCGTGAGGTTCGGGGTCCGTGCCCTCCCCGTTGCCTGCAATGTCAGTGACTGGGAGCAGTGCGACAGGCTCGTCGAAGCGGCCTACGCCGAGTTCGGCCGTGTCGATGTCTTGATCAACAACGCGGGCCTGTCCCCGCACTACCCGAGCCTGGTCGATGTCACCGAAGCCCTGTTCGATAAGACCATCGCCGTCAACCTACGGGGACCGTTCAGGCTGGCCGCGCTGATCGGCCACAAGATGGTGAAATCCGGCGGCGGGTCCATCGTCAACATCGGTTCCATCGAGGCCATCCGGCCATCGGAGAAAGCCCTCCCCTACGCCGCGGCCAAAGCCGGGTTGCACGTCCTCACCGAGGGTTTCGCCCAGGAGTATGCACCGTCCGTGCGCGTCAACACGATCCAGCCCGGACCGTTCCTGACCGACATCTCGGACAACTGGGCCGACGGCGCCCGCGAGGAACTCGAGGCCGTTGTTGCCCTCGGCCGCTGCGCCGAACCCTCCGAGATCGTCGGCGCTGTGCTGTTCTTCAGCGGGTCGGCGTCGTCGTACTCCACCGGGGCACTGCTCCGCGTCGACGGCGGATGGCGCTGAGATGGCGACCGAGGGGCGCAGTTGGCGCGCACACGCGTTCGGCGACCCACGTGCCGTCCTACGCTTGGAGGACGTCACGTGGGAACCGCCGACGCCGGACCGGTTGCTCGTCCGTGTCGCCGCGTGCGGTGTGGGCCTTCCGGACCTTCTGATGGTGCAGGGCACCTATCCGCTGACGCCGACACCGCCGGTCCAACCGGGCCAGGAGGTTGTCGGCATCGTCGTCGAGGCGGGCGCGAACGCCAACTTCAGGGTCGGTGACCGGGTCATGGGTCTGACCCCGTTTACCGAAGGACATGGTGGATTCGGAGACCATGCCTACATCCGCGCGTCCAAGGCGGTGCTCGCGCCGTCGACGCTGTCCGACGCCGAGGCTGCAGGCTTCATGATCGGATTCCGCACCGCTCACGCCGCGCTCATCAGCCGGCTGACGGTGCGCGCCGGGCAAACCATCGCTGTGCTTGGTGCCAGTGGCAGCTCGGGGCTCGCCGCCATCGCCCTCTCCAAAGCTCTCGGTGCGCGGGTGATTGCGGTGGGCAGCAGCATGGAGAAGCTGGCGTACTGCGCCAATGCCGGCGCTGACGACTGTATCGATCACCGTGTGTCGGATGTCGGTGACGAACTCCTCGCGCTGACGGGCGGTATCGGTGTGGACGTCCTGTTCGACCCGGTTGGCGGGGCCGTCGCTGCGCAGGCTGTCAAGGGCGTCCGAAGCCGGGGCTCCGTGGCCGTGATCGGCTTCGCGAGCGGCAGCTGGATCGATGCCGCCATGGGTGACGTCGTGCTACACAACCTCGCACTGGTCGGAGTCTTCGCCGGCAGCTTCTCCGCCGAGGAAGACGAAGCGATGAATCGGACATTGCTGGAGATGGCCGAGCAGGGACTCATCCGACCCGCCCTCGGGAGCTCGTACGCGTTCTCCGAAGTGTCCGATGTGCTCCATCGTCTTGACCAAGGCATGCCGCCCGGCAAGATCACGGTGCACTTCGACCGATCCTGACGAGCCCGTCCGACGTTTCATCACACGGAATTTCCGGTGTCCTCGGCGGCGAACGACCGGCACTGTGATGAGGTGCCCGGCCGACGGGTATCCGGGTTCGCAGGCACGACGGCGAACCGTCACAGTCACCGAGGAGTTCAAACATGTCACCTGCCCTGAACGAGTCCGTGGTCGTCGTCGCTGGAGGGGCACGCGGCATCGGCCGGGCCACCGCGCTGAGGCTCGCCGAGCGAGGCGCGAAAGTAGCGGTACTCGACGTCAACCTCAGCGCAGCAACCGAATTCGACGAGGACCTGACGGCAGCTTCCGTCGAGGACGAGCTGAAAAACCGGGCCGGCGACGGCCTCGGCGTGCAGGTCAACCTGACCGATCCTGAGGAGACCGAACGCGCGATCGCCACAGTCGTCGAGCGGTTCGGACACCTCAACCACCTCTTCATACCTGCTGGCGGGGCCATCACTCCCTACCCCGACAGCGCGGCGAGCCGGACCTCTCACGACGACTACAGCAAGCTCGTCGCCGTCAACATGACGACGGTCGTCAACTGCTGCCGCTCGGCGGTACCTCACCTCAAAGCTGCGGGCGGCGGATCGATCATCACAGTCTCGAGTGGCTCGGGCTTCAAGGTTGCAGCCGACGGCTATATCGCGGGCTACGCCATGAGCAAGGCCGCAGTGCTGCACTACTCGAAGTACCTCGCGGCCGAAGTCGGGAAAGACGGCATCCGGGTGAACTGCATCGCCCCGGGCGTCATCCGAACCTCACGTCTGATTGCCCAGTCAAAGGTCACCGGATTCGTCGCCAGCGACGAGGAGCTCTCCATGATTCCCCTTCAGAGACAAGGTGAGCCGTCGGATATCGCCGACGTAGTCGAGCTCCTGCTCAGCCCGCTGGCCGGTTTCCTGACCGGTCAGCTCATCGCCGTCGACGGTGGTGCATCGATCGTCTGACGGATGCAGAGATGCGTCATGGCGGGACCCTGAGTCGGGTCCCGCCATGACTATGCAAGCGCCGGTACCGTGATCAGCCGGCGAGACGACCCATCAGCGTCCGTCCGACAACAATGCGCTGAACCTGGCCCGAACCCTCGAAGATGTCCATGATCTTGACGTCCCGGTACCACTTCTCGAGCAGAAGCTCCTCGCTCGTACCCTCAGGTCCCAGCAGCTGCATGCACCGACGAATGACACGCTCGACGGTTTCGGGCGCATAGCCCTTACCGGCGGCCGAGATCGCCCGGTCTTCCTTACCCTGATCCACGAGGAACTGTGCCTTATACGACATCCGGCGTCCACGCTCGAGGGCGAAGTTCATCGCCTCGAGATCCTCCTCGACTGCGCGCCATCGCTGCGGAGAGAAGGCTGCTTTCTGGCCCCCGAGAATACCGGTCGTGACGTCGATCGCCGCCTGACCGAGCCCGATGCACATCGCCGACATGTTGGGGCGGTTGTTGGCCAGCGCGCCCAGCGCGCCGCCCTGCCCGCTGCGGCGCGGAGCCGCGGAACCGTCGGCGGTCCAGCCGAGTTGGTTCTCGACCGGGATGATGCAGTTGTCGAACAACAGTTCCGACGTGACCCAGCTTCGGATACCGAGCTTCTGCTCGTTTTCCTTCGCGATGATGAAGCCTGGTGCATCGGCTGGCACGACGAAAGCGTTGATGCCCTTGGCGCCGAGCGACTTGTCGACTGTCGCGAACACCACGATGTACTCCGCGGTGGCACCACCGCTGCAGAAGATCTTGGTGCCGTTCAGCACCCAGCTGTCGCCATCGCGGGTCGCCGTGGTCGAGACCTGCGAGGTGTCGGAGCCGAAGTGAGGCTCGGTCAGCGCGAAACCAGTCGGCGTGTTCTCCTCGATGGCGGGCGTGTACCACTTCTCGACCTGCTCAGGGGTACCCATCGACTCCACGACCAGGTGGGCAATGCCGCTACCGAGGGTCTGCTGGACCCAAATATCGCCATAGTTGATGTTCTCGTAGAAGACCAGGTTGCGCACCCAATAGCCCTCGTCGAACGTGGGGATCGGGTCGGGCTCGGCCAGGTCGCTCCGACCGAGCGATACCGGACTGGTGCCAATAATCTCGGCCCAGTTGTCCGGGACCTTGTGCTCCGTGTCGGCCTGCCGCGCGTACGGGCGGGCCTCGGACGCGGACCACTCGCGGACTGCGCGACCGTAATCGACGAGCGGCTTGCTGAGCTGGAAGCTGTAAGACATGTTCTTTCCCCTATTCAGAGCGCGGGCTCGAAGGACGAGCGCGTCGGGTCGAAGTCGAGTGCCGCGAGGGCGGCTGCGGACCGGTACCAGATCTCCACCGGGTGGTCCGTGATGAAGCCGTGACCGCCGAGCGTCTGCACGCTGTCGCGAGTCGCTTCGAGTGCGATCTCGGAGGCGTATGACACCGCACGTGCGACATCGACCTCACCCACACCAACGCCGAGGTCGAGGCGCTCTGCGACGTCGCTGATCTCAAGCCGCGCGGCGTCGAGCTGCATAACGGCCTCGGCGAGCGGGAACGAAATACCCTGGAAGGTGGCGATGGGCGTGCCGAATGCGATGCGCGTCGTCGCGTATGCCGCGGCGTACTCGATCGCACGCTGCGCGGTACCGACCTGTGCGGCGGCATTGAGGAGCCGGAGCTGCTGCACGGACGTCGTCAGCGCCACCGCGTCGGCATCGGTGCCACCAACGAGTGCGTCGGTCGTCGTCGTGACGTCGAACGTAATCGAACCTGAAGCAGCGGCATCGAGCGCGATACCTCGGGTCACGTCGTCGACCGTCACTCCGGCGTCACCGCTCGCCAGAACGACTGCTCGAAGACGCCCGTCCTGTGCGTCACGGCCCACGACAACTAGCGGATCGGCCGACGCAGCGAAAGCCACCCCGACCTTCCGGCCGGTGACCCTCACAGTGTCTCCGTCGATCGCGATGGTGGTCTCGAGCTCGGCCGGTCCTCGGCCGTGACCCTCATACAGGGCCACCGCGCCCCGTGCGTCGGGGCTCGATGCGAAAATGCGCAGGCCATCGGTCTGCGACGCCGTGCCGTGCCGAGCGATCAGACCACCGGCAGCTCCGCTCCACACAGCCGCCATCGCGATCCCGGCGTCACCGAACGCAAGGTTCTCGACCGCAAGCAACTGGGTGATCGTGTCGGGAACACCACCACCGCCGAACTCCTCCGGGATCGGGACGGTCAGTCCACTATCGAAGAGCTTGCTCCAGACATCCTTGGGTACGGACTGCTCTCGCTCCGCCTCACACGCAGCAGGCGACAAGATGTCGGTCGCGATGCTGCGCGCCAACTCCGCGACTGCCTCGTGGTCTTCATCGGGTAACAGGTTCATCTCAAGTCTCCTCAACTCGTCGGGCGCGGTGGGTCGCCGGGACGAACACGTACGTCGGCGAGCCTCGCTGCATATTTCGTGACCCCAGTCACGAGGACAACGGCGTGTTCCGCTCCCCGGAAGCAGCCCCCCGAAGCGTGGCCGAGACGCGGAGGCATCAGATCCAGTCCAACGTTCCGGAGGTCGGAAAACACTGTGCCGGTCGAGGTCGGGATGCACCTACTGTCAACGTCCATGTCCCTCGTCACGCTCGAACGCCGCGGGCCGATCGCGATCATCACTCTCGACCGGCCCGACATCCGCAATGCCTTCGACCACCCGATGGCGCAGGCACTCGGTGCCGCACTCGCTCAGGTCGAGGACGATCCTGAACTGCGAGTCGCGATCCTCACTGCGACCGTCACCGAGCCGCGACCGGTTTTCTGCGCCGGTCACGATCTACGGACGATCGAGGACGAGCGCGACGGCGGCGCTCGGGCCGAGACCTCGGCGGGTGGCTTCGCGGGCGTCACCCAGTTGACCCGCACCAAGCCGCTGATTGCCGCCGTCGATGGGCTCGCGACGTCCGGCGGGCTCGAGATCGTGCTGTCGTGCGACCTCGTTGTCGCGACACGACGCTCCTCCTTCGCACTGGCAGAGGTCCGTTGGGGCCTCGTCGCCGGTGCCGGCGGAATGTTCCGGCTCCCATGGGCGATCGGCCGGGCGACCGCGATGGACATGATCCTGACCGGACAGCCGATCGACGCGGAGCGCGCGTACGCCCTCGGGCTCGTGAGCACTCTGACGGACTCGGACGTCGTGTCCGCGGCGATCGAGCGCGCCGAGTTCATCGCCGCCCACCCGTCGACCGCAGTCGCCGCGAGCATGTTCGTCGCGGCGCAGGCCTTCGGTCAATCCACGGACGATCTCTGGGTGGCCAACGACACCGCAATCGGCATGATCATGCACTCCGATGACCTCACGGCCGGGCTCGCGTCGTTCGCAACCAACGGGGCATCGAGCCCTCAGGACCGCTGAGAGGCAGCATGGACCTGGGGATCACCGGACGCGCGGCCATCGTGACCGGCGGCAGCAAAGGTAGATGCGTCGGGCCATGCTGCCCGGTGAGCGTATCGGCCCCCGGCAGTGTTCTGCTACTGGCCGAGGGTGCGAATGTCTGCGCCGTAAGCCGCGACATCACACTGCTCGACGAACTCGTCGCCTCGTCCGCGGGGCACCTGGTGACGGCGAGCTGTGACCTCACGACCGTCGAGGGCTGCGACCTGGCGGCCAAGGCTTGCCTCGATGCATTCGACCGGATCGACATCCTCGTCAACTGCGCCGGGTCGGCAGGGATGGGCAACATTCTCGAAATCTCGGCCGACGACGTCGACGATGCGCTCCTGCTGAAATTCCACGGCTACCTGAGGATGGCGCAGCGAGTCATCCCGTCGATGACGGTGCGCCGGTGGGGCCGCATCGTCAACATCGCAGGCACAAGCGCCACAGCCGACAACCTGCCGACCAGCCTGGCCAATATCGCGGTCCACAACCTGACCCGCGCCCTGAGCGACGAGCTCACGTCGTCTGGGATCCAGGTAAACCTGGTGGCTCCCGGTATGACACTGACCGACCGGGCAGTGACGCTCGTCGCGCGAGCGGCGGAGCAACAGGACCGATCCCCACAGGAACTCATCGCCGAGGTGGGTTCCGGACTACCGGCGGGTCGTGCCGCCGATCCCGCCGAGGTCGCGCGCGTCGTCTGCTTCCTCGCCCCGGATGCCTGCAGCTACGTACAGGCATCCGTGCTCTACATGGACGGTGGCGCGCGACGCGCGACCCCGTGACTAACCGACAAGGAGATACACATGCTTGACGACATCGTGGTCCTGGAAGCAGGACGCCGGGTCTCCACCGGCTACGCCGGCAAGCTGCTGCGTGATGCCGGTGCAACGGTTATACGACTCGAGCCCTCCGAAGGCGACCCGCTCCGCACGGATTCCCCGGAGTACGCCGAGTACCTCCATGCCGGCAAGGGATCGGTGACCGACGTGAGCAGCTCCTCTGCTGGCCTTGCTCTCGCCGACCGGGTCGACGTCGTGATCTGCGACGAGAAATCCGACGTCCAGTCACTGGTCCGCGATTTGCGGTCGCGTCGACCGCGCCTCATCGTCGTCGCGGTGTCCCCATACGGCCTCGACGGTCCCGACGCGACGACCCCCGCGACGGACTTCACGCTGCAGGCCGAGGCCGGCATCTCGTTGGTGCACCCGAGCGGCGACAAGCCATCGATCTCGGTGGGTGTGCCGATCGTCGAGATGACCGGCGGCGCTGCGGCGGCAATGGCAGTAGTCGTCGGACTGTTGGCCAACGACGCCGACGAGGCCCCCGTGGTGGCGGACGTGTCACTGTTCGAGTCGGCCGTTGCACTGCAGCAGTTCCCTTGGCTCTACAACCGCATCGAGCACCACTCGAAATACCCGCTGCCGCAGGCACCGATCCCCGGCATCGAACAGGCCAGTGACGGATGGGTATGTGTCGTCAGCGTGACGCCGCCGCAGTGGAAGGACTTCAAGCAGATCGCCCAGGTCCCTGCGCTCGACGATCCGCGATTCGACACCCTCAACGACCGGGTCGATCACGCCGCCGAGGTCACTGCGCTCGTCCGTGAGTTCACTCGCCGTCACACCATCGACGAACTTGTCGAGCTTGGTGCCGCCAACAGGGTGCCGATCGTTCCGGTCGCCACTCCAGGGACGATCGCGTCGATCGCGCCGTTCGCGGCACGGAACTCGTTCGTCCGGAGCGCCTCGGGTGTGTTCACCGCACCCGGCCCCCCGTTCCGTGTGAACGGTGACGCTAGGTGGACGCCTGCTCTTCTCGCAGACATCGGCCAAGACGACAACCAGGACTGGTCGTGCACGGCGCCCCGCATCCGCAACACCGCCGACGGCATCGATCCTCGGCTGCCATTGGCGGGTCTGCGCGTCGTCGAATTCGGCACCTTCCAGGCCGGCCCGATGGTGACTATGAACCTCGCGAGCCTTGGCGCCGAAGTGATCAAGGTAGAGACCGTCAACCGACCCGACCTCATCCGATTCAACGGCGTGCCCGGGACGGTCGATCGTTTCTGGGAGCGTGGTGCGCCGTTCGTGGGTGCCAACCTGGGTAAGAAGGACATCACTGCGGATCTCGCCGACCCCCGCGGGCTCACCGTGGTCCGCGAGTTGATCGCCGAGGCCGACGTCATCCTGGAGAACTACGGACCAAGGGTGCTGGAGTCGCGCGGACTCGACTACGAGGGCATCCGGGCGATCAACCCTGACATCGTCATGGTGCGTATGCCGGCCTGGGGGCTCGACGGACCGTGGCGCGACCGGCCGGGCTTCACCTATACGGTCAACGCAGCATCCGGCATGGCGGAGCTGACCGGCTATGCCGACGGCGAGCCACTGCTGACCGGATCAGCGGTCGACCCGTTCGCGGCGTTCGTGTGCTCGTTCGCCACGATCACCGCCATCAGACGGCGACGGGTGACCGGGCACGGGGCACTCCTGGAGGTGCCGCTGTGCGACGCCGCGATCCAGCTGACGGCCGAGGCGGTAGTCCAGCAGTCCGCGTCCGGTCGGACCTTCAGCCGCACCGGCAACAACCGGCCAGGATCGGCCCCGCAAGGTGTCTATCGCGGTACCGACGGCGCTGAATTCGCTGTGTCGGTCGAGAACGACGAGCAGTGGTCCGCTCTCGCTGCGCTGCCGTGGGCCAAAGCATGGGCAGACGACGAGCGATTCGCCGACGTGGCCGGTCGAGAGGCTATGGGGGCTGAGCTCGACGGTCTACTGCGGCAGGCATGCGCCGAGCTCGACTCGACACAGGTCGTCGACGACCTCAGAGCAGCGGGCATCCCGTCGGCACGCCTCGAGGTCGGAGACGAGGTAGTGCGGCATCGCCAGCTGCTCGCCCGCAAACGGGTCGTGGAAATCGCGCACCCTGTCATCGGGCCGCAGGAGTACCTCGCGGGACCGGTCCGGTTCGTCGAGGGACCTGATATGGCGCCATGCTCTCCGGCACCTCTGTTCGGGCAGCACAACGACGAGATCCTGACCCGGCTGGGTCGCACGGCCGAGGAGATCGCCGCACTTCGCGAGGACGGACTGATCTCGGACTCGCCGTTCAACACTCCGTTCGAACGCACCTATACCCTGCGGTGACTGCGGGAACGGCCGGTGCACAACATCTCTGGACGATGCACTAGCCGCGCCAGTAGCCACAAGATCTTCAACTTATCGGCGTCACGGATCGACATCACGATCCGTGACGCCGATCTTCATGACCAACACCCTCGTCGCGGGCGAGCGAACCGTGGGCTTGGTGGTGATCGACCGCCTCGTCGTCAAGTTTCAGAGTCGGGGTGGGGAAGCGCCGAGCTGTTTACTCATCACGGTCCGCACCGGACTGCTCGCCGGCTCTGGACGCTGGTCTTCGTCGGTAGCGTCGCAGGGATCTTCCTGCTCTCGTCCGGCACGATCATTGCCGTCCGTCCGCCGCCAAGGTGCGTCATCATCGACGCGTCACTGGTCATGCTGGCGATCATGATCCGTGAATGGCACAGCTTCCCGCGGCCGTTGGTCGGGACGGTTGTGACGGCGGCGTTCGCGGTCTGCAGCGACGCAGCAGCTCACATTGCTGCTGCCGCTAGATCCCCAGAAGTGCCGAGCCGATCTAGATCGCGACGGTGCCGAGGCCGACGAAGACCGTCCTACCGTCCTGACGGACGGTCTCGACAGCCACGCGGGCACGAAGCTCCCCGCCTTCCTCGAGTATTTCGGTAACCGTCGCAGTAGCCGTCAATGAGTCTCCAGGCCAGACCTGCGTCACGAAGCGGCCACCGAAAGCCCGCAGATTCTGCGGGCCGAATACGTCGGTCAGGATGCGTCCCGTCATGCCCATCGTCAGCATGCCGTGTGCGAAAACACCTGGGAAGCCAGCGATCTCGGTCGCGTAGGTCGCATCGGTGTGCAGAGCGTTGAAGTCGCCGGATGCACCGGCGTACTGGACGATCTGCGTTCGAGTGAGGTTCTCCACGAGAACCTGCTCGTGGGTGTCTCCCACCGTAGCGGTCGCGGCAGTTTGCTGATCGGTCATGGTCAGTCGTCCTTGGGCTGGTGCTGTGTGGCGACACCGACGACGCGAGCCGTCACGACGAGCTCTCCCGCCTCGTCGCGGTAGTCAGTGATGGTCTCGAAGAAGCGCAGATCACCGCCCCGACGGCCTTGCTTGCGCCAGGTATCACCGTCGCGGACGGTCGCCGTGAGGACATCGCCCACAAGCAGCGGCCGGTGATATACGAAGTGCTGCTCACCGTGCAGCGTCCCACTGGCAGTGTCCTCGTCGTCAGGACCGTAGCCCGTCGCATCGCCCCCCGATCCGAACCAAGGTCCATCCAGGTGCGGGCGCAGCGGGTAGTCCGGGTCGAAGTGTGCGCTCGCCTGAACATACGTCGGCAGTGCCGGGATCGCGTCCAGGCCTGCAGTCGCGGCGACCTCCGGATCGGTAAAGACGGGGTTGGCATCGCCGAGCGAGCGCGCGAACTGCAGAACCTGCCCTGCCTCGATGGGGAATCGGCCGATGGCCATTGGCAACTCCTTGAGTATCAACACGAACTGTGTCGCGATGCTGCGGTGTGCGGTGTGATCACCATGGCCGGCCCCCATTTACGAAAACGACCTCACCCGTCGTGTAGGACGCGGCTGAAGACGCGAGATAGACGGCCGCGCCGGCCATCTCCTCTGGACGTCCCAACCGCCCCATCGGCACATGCGGCAGCAGGTCGATGTGTGCTTGGTGCGCTGGCTCACCGTCAGGACTGACGATGCCGGGACACAGTGCGTTGACCCGGACCTTGGGCGCCAACTCGACCGCAAGCTGACGTGTCAACATCCACAGTGCAGCCTTGCTGACCCCGTAGGCTCCGATGCCCTGGGACGGCAGGAAACCCGAACCCGAGACGACGTTGATCACCGAGCACCCCGACCGGCCTGCCATGAGCGGCACGAGTTCCCGACACAGTCGGAACGGCGCAACGACGTTGGCGGCCAGAACTTCGTCCCAGACCTCGTCGTCGAGGTCGAGCACCGGGCACACCACGCCGCCCGACGAGTAGGCGTTGTTGACCAGCACATCGATGCCCGACCATGATGCCTGGGCGCGCTCCGCGATCTGAGCCGGCGCATCTTCGGCCATGACGTCGGTCATGACGGTGACGACCCTCTGCCCGGTCCCAACTCTCAGTTCGTCAGCAAATTCCGTCAGCGCGTCGTGGCGACGGGCTACCAGCAGCAGATCTGCCCCAGCTTCGGCGAAGGCTCGAGCGATCGCCGCGCCAATGCCCTGGCTCGCACCCGTCACCACGGCCACCTTGCCGTCGAGCCGGAACATCCGGTCGGTCACTGCCTCACACCGGCGCGGTCTGCCGGCGCAGTTCGTTGCGCTTGATCTTGCCAGCCTCCGTACGCGGCAACTCGTCGACGTAGTCGATGATCTTGGGGTACGCGTGGCGTCCGAGGTTCTTACGCACGTCCGCGGCGATCTCGTCGGAAACCTGCTGCTGGCCGACTGTCCCGTTAAGCACGATAATCGCGCGCACGACCGAGCCGCGCTCAGGGTCGGGCGCCGCCACGACGGCGACCTCTGTGACTCCGGGGTGCGCCAGGATGAGGTTCTCGACCTCGCTGGGCCCTACGTTGTAGCCGGACGTCACGATCAGATCGTCGTCCCTGCCGACGAACCAGTAGCGACCGTCCTCGTCACGGCGCACGACGTCGCCGGTCAGGAAAAGGTCATCACGCCAACGGGCCTTCCACAGGTCGTCACCGTTCAGGTAGCCGGTCGCAGCCTGATACTCGGGGTTGCGCAGCGCCAAAATGCCCTGGCTCTCCTGCTCGACGCCCTCGTCGTCAACGAGCACGATATCGAAGCCAGGGACAACCGATGACATCGCGCCCGGGACGTCCGGAGTCGCCGGGTCTGCGAGGTTGGCCAGCACCATGGCGGCCTCACTCTGGCCGTAGCCGTCCTGGATCGTGCTGCCGGTCAATTCCATCCACGCTTGAGCGAGCGGCGCGTCGAGCGGTTCGCCCGCGCTGGTCGCGCCGCGCACGCTACTCGAGATCCCCCGGCGCGCAGCGATCGGAACGAGACGACGCAGCGCGCTGGGCGCAGCCGCAATGTAGGTGACCTGTTCCTCCTCGAAGATACGCAACCACGCAGCCGGATCGAAGTCCCCGCTGTAGACCACGCGCGGGATGCCGAGCGCCATCGGTCCAGCACCGGTCGTGTACAGGCCGTAGGACCATCCGGGTGCTGCGCCGGTGAAGAACATGTCGTCGGGGGTTAACGCCCAGGTGTGCCGGATGAACGGCTGAATGGTGAGAATCAATGAGTGGGGCTGGATGCAGCCTTTCGCCGCACCAGTCGTACCGCTGGTGTAGATCAACGTCGCCGGGTCGGAGGGCGCCGTCTCGACCATGCCGAAATCGGGAGCATGGCTGTCGATCTCAGCCCACAGGCTCCGGTCGCCCTTGACCAGGCCGCGTCCTGCAGCGCCTGCCACGGTGTAGATCTGAGGGTCGACGGTCAGAAACGGCAACGCCTCTGCGAGCTGGCCCCGGTACCGGTGATCGACCACGACCGCTGCCGGCTCGGCGCCATTGAGCCGCTGCACGATGGCATCGGTGCCGAAGCCGGCGAACAGCGGCACGTAGACCATGCCCGAACGCCACGCGGCGAGCGCTCCGATGAACGCCTCGACCTGCTGATTGACCAGGGCTGCAACCTTGTCACCACGCACGAGCCCTGCGGCCTTCCACGCTGAGGCCAGTCGGCTCGACGTCCGGGCCAGCTCGGCGTAGGTCCAGCGGTCGCTGCTGCCGTCGGGGTGCCGAATGATCATTGCGAGACGAGCCCGGTCGCGCGCCCACCGGTCCGCACACTCATGTGCGGTGTTGAGCCCGCGATCGATCGGCCAGTCGAGTCGCTTCTCGGCAGCTCGCCAGATCTCGGAGCTCGAGAGCCCACGCTCGGCGTGGAGTTCGGCGTACAGGTTTTCGCGCACTACGGACATAGTTTTCACCTCGGTGTCGAACGGTAGGAATCTCACCGAACCACCCCTCGCGGCGGACCGCACCATCGTGTTCCGTGCCTCGGAACCGTGGGCTGTCGATGTGTAGGCCCCTGCTTACTCTGAGGCCTTCCGGAGCAGCACCGCGGCTGCCAGCAGTGTGTTTATGGTGAGGAGAATGGCGAGATGACCGGACAGGTGCGGATCGAGCACACAGAACGCGTCGCATGGATCACGATCGACCGCCCTGAGGCCAAAGGTGCGCTCACTTCCGACATGGTCGCCGCACTGCATGACACCGTCGCCGACCTGCGCACCCGAAAGTGCGTCGATGTCGTGGTGATCCGCGGCGAGGGCACCGACTTCTGTACCGGGTCCGACATGGGCGATATCGCAAGTGTCCTCGGTGCGCCTGCCGACGAGCGTCGAGAAGCTTTCGACTCGAGTATCTCCGGGACTATTCAGCCGCTGCTGCGAGATCTGCTGGCCCTGCCACAGCCCATTGTCGCGAGCACGCGCGGCTACGCGATCGGCATCGGCGTCATGTTCATGCTCGCCGCCGACCTCGTGATCGCGTCCGACACGACGAAGATATCCCTCCCGCAGCCCCATCTCGGGCATTCGCTGGATCACGGCGAGAGTTGGCTCCTCCCCCGCCGCGTAGGACCGTCACGCGCGCTGCAGATCTGTCTGCTCGGCGACGTCGTCGGATCCGAGGATCTCGAGCGGTTCGGCCTGTGCAACTGGCTCAGCAGCGATGCACACCTCGAGAGCCGGACTCAAGAGGTCGTCGATGGCCTACTCGCTGTCGCTCCGGGCTCGCTGTGGCGCACCAAGGCATTGCTGCGCAACTCGATCGATGCCTCATTCGAGGAGCAGCTATTGCTCGAGCGTGAGCACGCCTCTGCAGGAGCTGCAACCGAGGACTTCATCGAGGCGATCAATGCCCAGATGCAGCGTCGCGTACCCGTCTACAACAACCGCTGATCGCGGGAAATGCCACATACTGGTCGAACTCCGCGAAGCAATCGGCAACATCGGTCCAGGGGATACCGCATCAGACCGGCAGGTTTCCCTTCGACAGCAACGATTCGCTTTGCAGTTCGCGCTCGACCAGCATGGCCCGACGCATCAAGTCACGGTCTCCGGTGATCCGGCGATAGTGTTCCAGGTCTGCCTCGAGCCTGACCGGGTCATGACTGTCGAAGATTAGCTGTTTCCGCTCCGAGGACACCGGCGACGAGATCTCGGTGAAGACCCGACGCCGGACGCCCGAGTAGTGGTCGAGCATGTCCTCTGGGGCGTCGCCGTGGACCACCGCGGCCAGCGTCTCCACGAGCAGGGCCGAGTCGAAGAACCCTCCTGCCACGCCGTAGCCGCTCGACGGGTTGGTGACGTGTGCCGAGTCGCCGACCAGTAGCGCGCGGCCGACTCGGAACCGGTCTGCGACACGCTCGTGCATCCGGAAGGCCGCCCACGCCGTGACCTGCGGATCGACATCGTCGGGCAGCAAGGCGCGGAAGACGTCGGGCATTCGGTCTGCGACCGAGTCGTTCGGCAGCATCAGGCTCTCGGCGTACGTGTAGCGCCACGGCACGGGATCACCGAACTGCGCGATCAGCGCACCGTGCGTCGGGTCCACCCGGGCGACGGAGCGCGCGTAGCCCAGTGTCGCCAGATCGAGGTCCAGATCCGTGGCGACGAAGCGCTCGGGCCATGTCATACCGGGGAAGGCGAGCCCGAGCTGACGCCGGATGATGCTGTGGGCGCCGTCGGCCGCCACGACCCACGACGAGCGGTAGTCACGCTCACCCGCCGGACCAACCGCCGACACGGTGCAGCCGTGCGCATCCTGCTCGAACGAGCGGGCCGACATATCCCACTCGATCCGGACGTTGGACATTGCACCGAGCCGGGCCAGCACGATCTCACTGAGCGTGTCCTGCCCGAGGTGGAGAGTGAAGGGGTGCTCGACGGAGTCGTCCAGCACGCTCAGGTCGAACACGAGCTCCTCACCGGTCCGCGGGACCGAAAGCGTCCAGCTCCGCTGAACCAGCCCGGCCGACGCCGCGGCGGCCAGCAGACCGAGTCGCTCCAGTTCGGCCATGATCGACCAGTGGAACAACATTGTCCGCGGCGTGCGGACGACGGTAGGCGTGGCCTCGAGTACCGTGACACCGATACCAGCCTGCGCGAGGCCCAGTGCCGTGATGAGTCCGATGGGGCCCCCACCGACGACAGTGACGTCGTGTGTCGTCATGGTGCTGTAGCCTCGGCGCCCGAAGTGAGCCTGCTGCCTCGGACAAGATCCAGGGCGTTGGTCCCCAACACCCCGAGTGCTTGCTCCGCCGTCAGGATTCCAGCATCGACCGCGTCGCGGACCTGCGTCTGTTGACCTTCGAGCTGGCCGGCGATGAACGGGTGATCCGTGCCGATCATGACGTGCTCGGCACCGAAGCGCCGGACCAACAGCGCCAGGTGTTCGGCATCGAAGACCAGAGTGTCGACCCACAGCCTACGAGCTAGGTCGTCGTGGTCGTGGTCGGTGTCGCCGGCGAGGACGGCACCGAGGCGAAGGCGCGGCAACGACCAGGGGAAGGTTCCGCAGCCGTGCGACATCACGACACGCAGCTCGGGCAGGTCCCGTAGGACTCCCCCGAATACCAGAGCTCCCGCGGCGAGCGCCGTGTCGGTCAACATGCCGAGACCGAAATCGTACGGCTGACCGGTGCGACGCAGTGCTCCGTCTCCCCCTCCCAGTGGGTGTACGTAGACGACGGCACCCAGCGCGGCAGCGGCCTCGAAGAGCGGTCGTACCGCCGGGTCGTCAAGCTCGCGGCCCGCCAGTCGGCAGCCTATCTCGACACCTCGTAGCCCGAGCGTCCTCACCGCGCGCTCGAGCTCGACGACTGCTGCGTCGATATCCTGGACCGGTAGCGCACCGAGGCCCAGCAATCGACCGTCAGCGGCGGCTACATCCTCGGCGATGCCGTCGTTCATGGCACGGGCGAAATCCGCAGCCTCCTGCGGAGGTGCCCAATCGGTCAGCGTGATCGGGACGGGCGACACGAGCTGCACATCGATCCCTGCAACGTCGAGCTCACCGACCCGGTGGGTCACGTCCCACAGGGCAGAGCGGACCTTCCGAAACTCGCTGTCACCAAGCATGATCCGGCCCGAACTGTCGTCGTCGCGGACCAGGCAGGGCCACCGTCTGTCGCCCGTACGCGCCGCGAAATCGTCGAGCCCACGTGGGAAATGATGTGCGTGGACGTCAACCGTCGTTCCGCAGTGGGTACCTGGGGCATCGGTGAACATCCGAATTGCTCCTAAAAGAGGGCGTAAGGGAGAACCGGAGAGTCGTCCCCACGGAAGGTTAAATACGACCCAACGCGAAATACCAGTCCCTGTTCCATCCGACGGAATAGCCACGTGATCGCCCGAAGCCACAAAAAAGCGCACAATATCCACCTGGTTAAGGTGGGTGAACCACGTCACGTTGCGAGTGCCGTACAACCCCTCGGAGTTGCACACTGTGAATGACCCTCTCGCCCATGGGTCTCGGACCCCCGAGCCACCATCGATCCTGTCCAAGGCGTTCGACCTCCTCCGCGCCTTCAACAACAACGAACGGGTCATGACACTCAGCGAGCTGTCGCGCGCGTCGGGCTTACCCAAGTCCACCGTGCATCGGCTGATCGCTCGGCTGATCGACCTCGATGCCATCGAGCAGCACCGCTCCGGCTACAAGCTGGGGCTGGGACTGCTGGAACTTGCGGCCAACACGCCGGCCGGCAGCATGCGCGACATGGCGATGCCTTACCTCGCCGCACTCCACCGGTGGTCGGGCCAGACCGTCCACCTCGCGGTGCTGCGGCGCTACGACGTCGTCTATCTGGAGAAGCTCGCCAATCCCGTTGCCCCGACCGGCCCTTCCGGTGTCGGTGTCCGTCTCCCGGCCAACTGCACAGCCGTCGGTAAGGCATTGCTGTCCTGGGAGAACCTCGAAGACCTCGAGGCGTTCCTCCCCTCGCCCATGCCCATGCTGACGCCGCGGTCGATCACGAACGTCGAGGATTTTGTGATCGAGCTCCGCAAGATCCGCACCAGCGGCATCGCCTATGAGCACAACGAGGCACAGCTCGGCCAGGCCTGCGTCGCAGCCCCGATCGTGGTTCACGACGTCGCGATCGGCGCGATCTCGATCTCCCACCGCGCCGATACCGATACCGGTCAGAAGATCGTGAATGCCTTGCGTGACACCGCAGCCCAGATCGCAAAGGGGTCCCGTGGGGGCCTGGCTCAGGGACGAGCGCACTGGTTTCCGCGCGAGCTCTGACGTTCGACGGCGCCGAACCCCCGATCGGGAAGACGGCGCCGTCGAACGTTCCAATCAGCGGTAGATCGCGAACGTCTTGTTGGAGTTGAGAACCTCGGTCTCCACGAACTCGCTCCACTCGAGCTTCAGATCGAGCTCGGACATCGCACCCAGCAGACAAAACCAGTTGAGCATCTCATGCTGGCCTGCCTCGATGACCTCACGCGTTGTGACCTTCTTCCATGCCTCGTAGTCGCATGCGACCATCGCGTCGTACAACGCGCGGTCAGCCTCGATGTCCGGACGCAGGTGCCAGTCCTTGTCGTTCAGGAAGGCGTGTGACCAACTCGCCGAGGCAATCAGCGCGACGCGCTTGTCGCTGGCACGTGCGGCACGACCGATGGCCTGGCCGAACTGGAAACAGCGTAACGGGGACGGTCCCGGAGGATCGAGATTCTCCCCTGCCTTGATGTCGGCGAAGCGGGCGATGCCGCCCTTGCGCGCGATGACGTGCTCGCCGTAGCAGTTGACCGCCAAGGGAATCACCGGATACGGGAACTCCTTACCGACGTTGTCGTAGTCGAGAAAGATCTGAGTGTTGCCGAACGCGTGCGGGAAGTGGATCCCTTCACGCTGCTCGTACGAGTAGGCGACATCGATGCCGTCGTTGAGCACGGCAGTCGCGATCTGCTTGGCGAACTTGGGGTCGCCCTTCATCGTGAACCGCTCCTCGTCCGGAAGACCCCAAACGTTGGGGACATCGAGCAACTTCAACACCGCGAAGGGCTCAACCTCTGTGTCCGCATACGCCAGGACGCAGAAAGACGGGATGACCTCCTCTCGAAAGTTCTCGTACTGGTCGTCGCCCCACACCAGGACAACATCGGGTTCGAAGTCGTCGAGCGCGGCGCGGACCTTGTCGAGTCCCTTGCGCAGCTGCGCCCGGTGACCGGCCGCGGCAGTGGTCCCCTGATCGTCACCCCACTCGCTTTGCGCTAACGCGGACCAGTTGTCCGGGTCCTTGCGATCCTCGGGGATATCTGGATCTTTCAGAACGCTCTTCATCAGGTTTGCCATGTGCGTGTCCGCACCGGCCAGCATCGGGTAGTGAGTCATACCGAGACCTATCACTTCTGCCATGTGTGCTGCTCCTCCTCATTGCTGACACCGGCGCCGTCGAGCTTCGTCGATAAGCGCCGATGATCCGAACGTATTCGTCATTAGAGACTTGTGGAACGCATCCCACCACCAGAAGTTCTGGTGCTTGGAACCTTCCGCGGCAACGCCCGCAGCGCTCGGTGGTGATCCACATGGAGAACTCCCCATCCACGCCCCCTACTGCCGATGACCCACGTCTGCCGATGACCCACGTCGTGACGACGCAAGGATGCCGCCGTTGCATGGCGCGAGCAGTCGGCGACTACCGGCGTCCCCTGTGCGCCAGTCCGCAACCTCATCGGGACCGACGACATCCCCTTGGCATACCTAGTGCAACAACACATCGTGAGCAGCCCGCGACGTTCCAGTCTGGGCCGGACCCCGCAAGAGGGTCGGCGGCAGGAGGACCTGCTGGTCGACGTAGCGCTGGAGCGGATCGCGTCACGCAGCTGACTTTGACGGAGGACGAGGGGTGAGGCTATCGACCTCACCCCTCATCGGTGTCGTGCTGCCTCAGGCGTTGCTCACAAAATCGGTGATGATGCGGTTGAACTCATCGGCATGCTCGATCTGTAGCCAGTGACCGCAGCGGTTGATGATGTGAGCACGTGACGTCGGAACCGCAGCCAGGAAGCGCAGAGTGTGCTCGAAGCTCACGACCCGATCATCTCGTCCGTGCAGAGCGAGCGTCGGCACCGTGATCTTGGCGAGATCGGGAAGCAACCCGAAATACGGGTTGGGCGGCTGTGGGTTGTCCCACAACGTGTTCCAGCTATCGAGGTGCCCTCTGTGGGCGAGTGCTGCAGCCGAACGCAGCCCGGCAAGTTCGTCCGTGGCCATCGACTGATCGAAGCACATGATCTGTACGAGCTTCTTCATGTTCTCCGGTGTGGGCACTCGGTATGCCTGGAAGAGAACTTTCAGGCCCTCGGAGAGGCCGCCTCCGGGGCTGAAGAGGTCGAGGCCAGGCGCTGGTGCGCCCATCGAAACCAGGTGACTGACCCGCTCCGGGTAGCGGACGGCAGTCTCGACGGACGTCATTCCACCCATTGAGTTGCCGACCAAGGCAGCCTTTTCGATCCCGAGCTCGTCCATGAACGCGATGAGATCGGCGGAGTGATCACGGCCGATTGTGTCGTTCTGAGTGTCGCTCTCGCCCCAACCGGGCATATCGACCGCGTGGACGTGGAACTGGCGAGAGAGCGGCTCGATGTTGGGGCGGAAGTTGCTCCACCCCGTCGCGCCCGGACCGCTGCCGTGCAGCAGGATTACGGGATGGCCGACTCCGGCCTCGTAGTAGTGGATTTTGTAACGGCTGGTCAGGACCGTCCGGCTCGTGCTCTCTGCGGTGACCGAGGACTTCTCGGTGGCAATGCTCATAATTCTGTTTCCTTTCGTCGAGGACCGGAACCGGACTTCAGACCTGCGCGACGAGGTCGGGAAGCTCGGGACGCAACTTGGACACACCGGCTGCATCCGCGCTCTGACGGGAGACCTGGCCGTCCCGGAAGAACTCCAGAAACACCTGGTTGAAGATCTCCGGCGAGTCCGTCTGTCCCTGGTGCCCGGTCTCTTCGGGATAGAAGAACTGAATGTTCGGCAGGACCTTCTCCTGCTCGTAACCCCACTCGACCGGCGTCAAGACGTCCTCGGTGCCGTAGAGGTAGATCCCGGGAATCGTGAGCTTGTCGAGCCGGCCCTTGGTCGAGAGACGCGCCTCGATATTGGGGTCCTCCCACGGGATGATCCGGCCGTACTGGAGCAGACCGGGCCAGAACTGCGCGTGGGCCTCCTTGCCGCGCTCAGCCGCAGCGAACCGCATCTCGATCAGGTCGTCGTTGATCGCTTCGCCTCGGTGGATGATGGCGCTCATCATCGAGCGCATTCCTTCACGGGTGCCGTCGTACTGCGTCAGCTCGACCTTGGCCGGCGGCTTGAGCCCGGCGGGTACGACGTCGCCGATGTCACCGGCGATCAGCGCGAAGCTCAGCACCCTCTCCGGATGGGCCACAACGTAGTTGGTCGTGTTCATACAGCCCATCGAGTTGCCGGACAGGTGGAACTCGTCGAGGCAGAGTGCAGTCGTGAACTCATGGATGAAGTCGACATAGCTGTGGACGCCTTCGGGCCAGAACTCCTCACGGTCGTCCGACAGACCGAATGCCGGCATGTCCGGGCAGTAGACCCGGAAACCGTTGGCCCCCAGGAACGGTGCCATGAAGCGCCACCCCGCCGTGCCCGACGAGCCTGGAAGGCCACCGTGCAGCAGCACGACGGCCGGGCCGGTCGTGCCGGAGGTCATGTAGTGGGCCTTCGCGCCACTCGCGAGCCGAACCCAGCGACTCATCATTCCCGGAACCTCGATGAGTCCCTCTTCCGTCAACGCCATGTTCACTCCTTCATTGACGTGCACCGGACGCGGACGCCTCCGGGTCAGTTGTCTGCCGTTAGGTCGGGTCACACCGGACGAGCGGGCGTCAGGCCCAGATCCAGGTCGGTAACCGCAACGCGCTTGGTCACGGCCTTTCGGCACTTCATCAACATCCGCGGGTCGTCCACGACCAACGCGCCGGTCACGATGCCGGCCTCGTCCGCGTATACCGCGACAAGCCCGCACTCGACCGTGCCGTGAGAGATCGCCACGGCGCCGTCGCCCGGACGGCCCACGATCTGGATCCGATGGCCGTACTGGTCGGACCAGACGTACGGCACCTGAGCATGTGGGACGGACGTACCCATCACGTCGGCGGCAATGATCCCGGCGTGCTCATTGGCATTGGTCCAGTGCTCGATCCGCAGGTCCGAACCGTAGAAGCCGTGTGCCCATCGGGCGATGTCGCCTGCCGCGAAAATCCGGTCGGTGCCGCGGACATGCAGCGACGCGTCGCATTCCAGACCGTTGGTAATCGGTAGGCCGGACGACGCCAGCCACTCGGTGGCAGGAGTTGCGCCGATTCCCACGACCACCAGGTCGGCAGGCAAGACTCGACCGTCCTCTAGTGCTACTCCCGAGACGTGCGAATCTCCGACGAAATGGGAGAACTGCACACCTGTGTGGACGGTGACACCGTTGACCTCATGCAAGCGTGCGAGCTCGGCACCTACTTCAGCTCCGAGTACACGTGTCAGCGGAACCTGCTGCGTCTCGATAATCGTCACGCGCGTGCCGTATGCCCGTGCAGCCGAAGCGAACTCGGCACCGATGAATCCCGCACCGATGACAACAACGTCTTGTGCGGTCGCCAGGCCGACCCGCAGTGCGACGGCGTCCTCGGCGTTACGCAACGTGTGGATCCCGGTGAGCGTATCGGCCCCCGGCAGTGTTCGAGGGGTGACGCCGGTCGCGATCACCAAGTCGTCGAACGGAAATGTCGTGCCGTCATGGGTCGTGACGACGCGTTCATTGACGTCGAGCGCGACAGCGCGAGTGCCGAGATGCATCTGGACGTCGAGAGCCTCCAACTCGGCGCTCGACAACAGCGGAACGGGCTGATTGGGGCCGTCGGGGAGCAACATCTCCTTGGACAGCGGAGGTTTGTCGTAGGGCTGGTGGACCTCTTCGCCCACGACCGTGATGGCGTCGTTGTAACCCTGCATGCGGAGGGCCTGCGCCGTGCGGATTCCCGCCACGGACGCGCCGATTATCAAGATGGACACGGCGCAAGTGTCATCGGGGTCACTGGGTCGGGCAACGAGGTATACCGCTGGCTGGAACCCGGCGGGCACGTTTCGCACGATGGAACATCGGCTGGGTCGCAGAGCACACGGCGCCCCAAACTGTGCGGACGCATCACCGGTGCGCGACCGAAATCAACATCAATCTTGGAGCACACCATCGTGAATGAGTTCGATGTCGTCGTCGTAGGAGCAGGACCGGTCGGGTTCACCCTGGCCATCGACCTCGGCAGGCGCGGAGTCCGAACGCTGCTGGTCGAGAAGGATCCGACAACCAAGGAGTGGCCCAAGATGGACCGCTCCAACGCACGCACGATGGAGTTCTACCGACGTCTCGGCATCGCCGACGAAGTTCGTGCGGCAGGCTACCCTGCCGATGGCTCGATGGATGTCTTCATCGTGACCCGGTTGTCGGACCCGCCCCTGGTCAAGCTCGAATATCCCAGCGTCGCCGAGCACCGCGCCACAATCGCCGCAACGACCGACGCCTCCGAACCGCTCGAGCCATACCAACTCGTCGCACAGAACGACCTCGAACCTGTGCTCAAGCGGGTCGCCGAGAGCACCCCGAACGTCACGGTGCGCTTCGGCTACAACCTCGTCGACTTCATCCAGGACGACGAAGGCGTGACCGTGACCCTCGAAGACCTCGCGGGAGCCCGGGAGACGGTTCGCACCGGATATCTCTCCGGCTGTGACGGCGGCATCAGCACAATCCGCAAAAAACTCGGCATCAAACTCGAAGGGCAAGGCAGTATCCGCCAGCTGCGTCAGGTCACGTTCCGTTCCGATGAGCTCTACGACAAGATCCCAATTGGCAAGGGACGCCACTACTACGTCGCCGACGCCGAAGGCAGCGCCTTCGTCGTGCAGGGCAGCCGAAAGGACTTCACCCTCAATATCGCGATCGACGTGGACGCCGACCTCGCACAGGCCGTGCGCGACCGTGTGGGTTTCGACTTCGACTTCACGATCCGCAACTCGACGAACTGGAAGCTGCATCTCCTACTGGCCGAGCGATACCGCGACGAACGTGTACTACTGGCCGGCGACGCGGTCCACCTGGTGATCCCCACCGGTGGCTTGGGCATGAACACCGGCGTCGGTGACGCGATCGACCTGGCCTGGAAGCTGGCCGGAACGGTCCAGGGCTGGGGTGGGCCGGGTCTGCTCGACAGCTACGAGACCGAGCGGCGCAAGGTCGGCGCTCGCAACGTCCAGGCCTCCGGATGGGCCGCCCAAGGCATGAGCCTATGGCGTGATCTCGTGACGCCTGAGATTACCGAGGACACCCCCGCTGGCGCGACACTACGGTCGGAGGTGGGTGCCGCGGCGAACATCCACCACCGTCGCGTCCACGAGATGATCGGCGTCGAGTGGGGCTACAGCTATGCCGGCTCGGATTTGATCGCCCATGAGGACGACAACATCACCGACTGGGACACCACGACCTACACGGCGCACACGCGTCCTGGCGTACGTGTCCCGCACATCTGGCTCCAGGACGGCCGTGCCATGCAGGATGCTTTAGGTCAGGACTACACATTCATCGACCTGACCGGTTCGGCCGACACGACAGCCGTCGAGGCGGACTTCGCCAGGCTGGGTGCACCTCTGGAGGTACTTCGAATCGACGACCCGAACGTCCGTGCGGCCTACGATTGCTCGCTGTTGTTAGTGCGGCCCGACCTACACGTGTTCTGGCGCGGCGACGTGCTGCCCGAGGATGTCGACCACTGGGCCGAGCAGGCGGTCGGCCACCTCACCCAAGCTGAGCGCGACGCAATGGCTCAGGAGACGACGTAAACTTGGTCGTCGTCGATTTCGACCCGATAGGTCGCAAGCGCGATGGTCGCCGGCAGACACAACGGCTTGCCGCTGGCCAGATCGAAGCGCGCCATGTGCAGCGGACAGACGAGCTCACTGCCCTCGATCTCACCCTCACTGCCGAGCGACCATTTCTCGTGGGAGCAACTGTCGGCCGTGGCGAAGAACGTCCCATCCTCGGCCCGGTGCAGGGCGATCTGTCCACCGTCGAGGGTCATGGACTCACCCGGCGTGAGATCATCTACAGCGCAGGCTAACTGGCGCTTCATCGTCTGTGTATCTTCCATCAGGTATCGACCTCCTCGTCATTGCCGGAAATTCTCTCGGCAGACGATCAGTCTGGTTCGGTAACCGAAAACCCGACAGGGACCGTTTCACTCGGCGGAAACGTCACAAGCAAGCAGTACCCGCAGCCCAGTGACCAGGGCAATCGGTTGGTCGAGCATGACGTGGTGCTCCGCAGCAGGGATATCGATGACCCGAGCCGCGCCGTTCAGTCGCTCGGAAATCATCTCGCCCATCGCGGTGTCCACCAGGCCCTGCTCCGGCCGGAGAAGTGCAACGCTGCATTGGAGCCGTGACAGCTCACAGGGACGCAGAGGCTCGTGGGCGAAGATCGCGGGATCGAACTTCCATGCCCAGCCACCGCCGACCTGACGGACAGAGTGCTCGGCGATGTGGTCGAAGATGTACGGCTCGGTGTCCTGGCCGGGGATCACGCGGAACCGTGCCACGACCTCTTCACGCGTCACGTAGACCTTCTGTGGTCCGAACGCGACTTTGTCCCGTGCCGCAGCTTCCTCGGGTGTCGCCTCGTGGATCGGTGTGTCGATGATGATCGCGCCCGCCAGGTCGGCCCCGTGCCACGTCGCGGCGGCGAGGGTCACCATGCCGCCCATGCTGTGCCCGATCACGACGGGCGGTGCGTCGAAGGAGTCCCGAGCGACTGCCATGACCTCGTCCGCCCATGCCTCGAGCGAATACGTTTCCCGGCGACCACTGTCGCCGTGACCGCTCAGATCCAGCGCGACGACGTGGCGCGTGGTCGCGAGCAGCGGCGCGATGTGGTCCCACCACCGAGCGTGCGCCGCGCCGCCGTGCACCAGCACCACACCGGGCGCCCCGGGCTCACCCCACGATCGGCAGGTCACCGCGACCCCGTCCACATCGAGCGTGTGGACAATGGCGTGCTGCGCCAGAGCCCGCTGGAACCATGCTGGAGTGAGTGTCACCGGGGCGGCCGTAGTGGGAGAGAACATAACCAAGGACTAACAGGTCCGCCGCCCCGTGACGCAGGTCGGTTTCGCCAGTCGGAACATTCGATGTCGACAATCGATGACGGCGAGCAGCATCGGCGGCAATGACGCACGCCGTTCCCGGCGTCAGATCCGTCCGAATCAGGAGTGAACCGATGAGTATCCACGAATCGCAGCCCGCCATATACGACGTCATCGTCGTCGGAGCCGGCCTGGCGGGGAACATCGCAGCACTGTCCGCCGCCGAGAGCGGCGCCACGGTTCTGCTACTGGAGAAGGGCGCGCAATACGGCGGCTCATCGGTGAAATCCGGTGGCGGAATGCTGTTCGCCGGCACCGACATTCAGGCGGCCGCCGGCATCGAGGACGACAACGAGCAGTTGCGCGCGTCGATCCTCGCCGCCGGACGGGGCAAGAACGATCCGGCACCCGTCCAGGCCTACCTCGAGCACCAGCTCGATACCTTCGAGTTCATGCGAGGTCACGGAATCGACTTCACTTTGACGATCACCGGCACCGACGTGGTCTCGCGCATGCACGCGGCACCTCAGGGTTACGCGACGAAGGTCATGCACGAGAAGTTCGTGGCGCTCGACCACACCCACTACTGGCCATCCAGCACTGCTCGGCGGCTCGTCCAGGCTGCGGAGGGTCGCGTCACCGGCGTCGTCCTCGAGCGCGACGGGCAGGAGATCGTGCTGCACGCCGCCGCCGTGATCCTGACGAGCGGGGGCTTCGCCCGCAGCCGTGAGCTGCTGGAAACCTTCGCCCCACAGTGGGCTGACGCTACCAAGATGGGCGGTGTCGACAATACCGGTGACGGGCTGCGCATGGCGTGGGCACTGGGCGCCGACGTCGCCGACATGGGCTACGTCGAGGCTTCCTTCGGCGCCTCGATCAAGAACTACCCGGACCTGTCGGAAGACCCGAACGAGGAGCCCCGCCTGCTGTACCCGAACTCGCAGGGTGCCATCATCGTCAACCTCGACGGCAAACGTTTCGTCGACGAGAACCTCAACTACAAGACCATCAGCTCGATCTGCGTCCGTCAGCCGGCGGGAATCGGCTTCCAGGTGTTCGACGACTGGATGATGAATCGTTCTCAGGTCGCCCCGACGCCGGCGGACTTCAAATCGGCTCTGGCCGACGGGTATGTCATCGTCGCCGACACGGTCGAGGATCTCGCCGAGAAACTGCAGATCGATCCGTATATGTTGCGGGCCACGATCAATGCCTACAACGGCTTCGTCGACGAGGGCGTCGATCCCGAGTTCGGACGATCGCTGAGCGACTACGGCGTCGCGCGCGGCGGCCACCTCGACACAGCGCCCTACTATGCATTCCCCTGCCGCTCGGGTCTGACCACGACCTTCTGTGGTGTCCGGGTCGACGAGCAACTGAACGTCGTCGACGTGTTCGGCAAGCCGATCCCGGGGCTCTTCGCGGCCGGCGAGGTCGTCGGCGGCTTTCACGGCGCGACGTATCTCAGCGGCACCGGGCTCGGCAAGGCCGGTGTCTTCGGCCGGGCCGCCGGCCTGTCCAGCGTCGCGCAACTTCCACGCTCATAGCCCCAGATCCCATCACCGACCGCACGACGAAGGACGATCATGACCGAGCTCAAGCCTGACTTCCATGAGGTCCTGGCCCGTACCGAAGGCCCCACAGCCACCCTCGACGTGTTCCGCCGCTGGCATGAGGCCGTCGACGCGCAGGATCTCGCAGCGGTCCGTAGCTGCATGGCCGACGACATCGTGGTCGAGATCCCCTTCAGTGAGTCGGGGCAGGTAGAGGAGGGCAAGTTCCGCTCCTACGTCGGCATCGATGCGGCAACCGACTTCTGGGCCGTCGCCTTTACTGCCGAAGGCGAAAGCGAGGGACCCTGTAACTGCGAAATCACGCTGTCTGCTGACGGCACAACGGTGTTCCTCGAGACCTACGGCAAGCTCACGATGGCCAACGGCCGTGACTACCGCAACCGCTACATCATGAAGATGATCACCGAGAACAACATGGTCAAACATGTCCGCGAGTATTACAACCCGATTCAGTCCGCGTACGCGTTCGGCCGACCGATCGCCGGTCACATCACAGTCGAATCCCTCTCCTCATGAACACCGCCGAGTACCGTTTCGACGGTCAAGTCGCCTTGGTCACCGGGTCGGGAGCAGGCCTGGAACTGGCTCACGCGCGGCTGCTGGCCGAGCGTGGCGCCCAGGTCGTGATCAATGACATCAGCACCGCCGACGACGGGCGACCACTGGCCGACGTCGTCTCCGAACAGCTACGCGACGAGGGCTTGACGGCCGTCTCGGCCACCGGGAACGTCGGTGTCGAGACCGAGGCGATCGGTCTTGTCCGGCAGACCGTCGACACCTTCGGGCGCATCGACATCCTGGTCAACAACGCCGGGGCCGGCGGGAGCGGGTCTGCCCAGGAGGTCTCGACGCAGACCTTTGCCGAGACTTTGAACATGCATTTGTTCGGGACCTTCTGGACAATGCAGGAGGCCCTGCGGCACATGCGAGGTCAGGGGCACGGCCGCATCGTCAATACGACGTCAGCCCTCGGTGTGTTCGGCGCGCCCGACTCGGTGCCCTACGTGACCGCCAAGGCCGGCGTCGTCGGGCTCACGAAAGCAGCCTCGCTGGACAATCGCGACCTCGACATCCGGATAAACGCGCTGGCGCCTGTCGCTGCGACCGGATATGCCAAGGCATATTTCGAGAACCATCCCGATCTCGATCTTCGGTACCTACAGGCGTCGATCGTCTCCCCGGTGGTGGCCTACCTGTCCCACGGATCGTGTGAACTCACCTGCCAGACGCTAGCTGCGGGCGGAGGACGCGCGGCTCTGCTGTTCAGCGCCGCGGTGCCTGGACTGTCGAGTCGAACACTCTCGATCGAGGAGGTCGCGGCCGGACTCGACCAGGTCACCGACGCCGAGGGGTTCCGCATCCTCGACAGCTCGGTCGAGCAGTACGGACTACTCCCCCGCTTCAACGACTGAATGCGACGCCCTCGCCGAGGATCACGTCCTCGTCGCGGGCGCCAACGAAGGCTATGGATCCGGTGAGCGTCGAGACTCAGGCGTCTGGACCGACACGCACCATCAACTTGCCGACGTTGCCTCCGCCCAGCAGGTCGACCAACGCTGACGGGGCCGCCTGCATGCCTTCCCGGACGTCCTCAAGAACCTTCACATCGCCAGAGGAAACCAGGCCTCGAGGTCAGCGAGTGCAGTGGGGAACGACTCCGCGAAGTCGTAGACGATGAAGCCCTGCATCGCGAGCCTCTTCGTCACGAGCACAGTAGGAACGTTCGCTGGGCCTGGAGATCCAGCCGGGCCTTCGTACTGGGATACCGCACCACAGCACACGACTCGACCATGCAGGTTCATATTGTGCAGGGCAACCTCCAAGATACGACCGCCGACGCTGTCGAAGTAGACGTCTATCAGTCATATGTCTTCTCCTTGGATGTGGCGGAGCAAGCCAGACCCGTGGGCCTGGTCAGGAAGTAGTTCAGAGACCCGGCGGACGATCGTCCGCCGGGTCTCTGAGCTGGTGCTCGACTACCCCGTCATCTGTCCTTCGAAGTCGTACAGCTTGCCGTCCTCGAACAGCTTGGTGTCAGAGTTGTAGACACTCAGATAGGACGCCTCGATCGCGACCTGGTCCTTGAGACCGTCGAGTTTGAACTTCACGCCCGGCTTGAGGAGTGCAGGCTGGAAGTCCAGGTGAGTGACGGCGTCCATCATCCCGAGTCGGCTCAGACCCAGCGGAGACTTCGCCGCAACCTTTGCCGCTTCGAAGAACGGCTGCGGGTAGAGGAAGCCAGTCATCGTCGTGGTCGTGATCGGCGTACTGGGCGAGGCCTTCTTAATTGAGTCGATCGCGGTCACTACGACTGGGTCGTTGACGAACTCACCACGCGTGGGGTCCTTCGCATACGTCGTGATGTGCCAGCCATTGGCTGCCGCGCCGGCGACGTCAAACGTCAAGCTCGCGCACACTGACGACATGTATCGGTCGGCATTCCATCCCTGGTTCGAGACCTCCTGCATCGTCGACGCACACTGAGCAGCTGTCGGAACTGCGATCACCACGGTGGCCCCGGTGGAACGCAGCGTCGTGATCTGTGAGGAGGGTGACCCTGTTTCGGTTGCTTCGATCGTCTCGGTTTTTACGATCTTGCTCTTGCCCGCGTACTTCTCGAGCGCACTCAGATAATCTTTGCCCGACTCGTTGTTGGAATACAGCACTGCGACATTCGCGCCGTCGGGGTGGTTTTCGTTGATGCTGGCCATCATGATCCGCGCGTCGAGAGCGGACGGCTGAGTGAACACCGATGTCCATGGATACTCGGCGGGATTGTTGGCCGAAGTACCGCCCGAGATCCCGGGCATCAGCGGCACGCACTCCCCGCCGAGGACTCCGCGTATCGCAGCGACCTGAGCGGTGCCGACAACCCCGGTGATCAGGTCGACGCCGTCCTTGTCCAGCAAAGTCTGCGTCGTAGTTAATGCCTTGTCCGGTGTAAAAGCGTCATCACCCTGAACCAACTCGAACGTGGTGCCCAGACCCGAGGTCTCGTTGAACTGACGGAACGCCTCCTTCATGGCAGGTCCGATGCCACCCAAGGCAGGTGCAACCGGTCCTGTCTGCGGGATCGTGTTCCCAACCTTGACTGTCGTGCCGAATGCCTTGGTCACGTCGGTCGGGCAGGCTGCCAGGTCGATGCCGAGCGCCTTCGCGGCCGCATTCGACTCGCTGGACGTGTCCGCGGCGCCTGCGCTGTCACCGCCCGGTGAACTACAGGCCGTGACCAGGAGGCCGAGAGCCAGCACTGCTCCCGCCAGGTGTTTGCGATGTGTGAACACGTCGTACTCCTTCAAGAAAGGGTCCGGGACGGACCGAGAGATTGCCGAATAGAACAAGTGGTGCTGTCAGCAGTGCGCCCTCATCAAGCGCACCGAGTCGAAGGGATCCCGCGACATGTGGTGGCGGTTTTCCCGAGAATTCTGGGTGTCAGACGGGGTCTGTCACGGGTGATCTGCCGGCGGGCATCTCTTCCAGAGCGGCCGGCACCTCGTCGGGATCGAGGACCTCGAAATCTCCCGTCAGAGGGTCCTCGCCGAGTTTCACGCTGGACGCGGGCTGGGACGGCTGTACGACGAGGAACCTGGCACCGAGGCTCTTGAGACCGCCGATGACACCATCGCGAAGGGTGAAGACCATGACGATAATGAGGACACCGAAGACAACGCCAGCTGCGGGTCCCTCGGTGATCTCGCCCGTCCACAGCGGCAAGAAGTAGATCGCGAAGCCGCCGATTATCGGTCCCCAGTAGCTCGCGCGGCCACCCAGGACCATCGCGACCAGCAGGTAGATCGTGAACAGCAGCGAGAAGCTATCGGGGGTCAGAATGCCGGTGTCGACAGCGAAGAGGCCGCCGGCGAGTCCGGCGATCGCTGCCGAGATGCCGAACAGCACAGTCCTTACGACGGTGCGGTCAACACCCATGACGATCGCGGCCGACTCGTTGTCGCGAAGGGCGACAATGGCGCGTCCCGTCCGCCCCCGCATGATGTTCCAGACGATCAGGCACGCCAGCAGCAGTGCGACGACTGCTACGTAGTAAAGCCAGACCACCTGACCTGACCGGCCGGCGAAGTAGGCGATGTCCGGAGCTTTGAACTCGATGCCGAACAGACCGGCTGAGCCTCCGGTCAGCGACTCGAACCGGCGGACGAGACTCGGGAAGACCACGCCCACCGCCAGTGTCACCAACGCGAGGTACATGCCCTTCACCCGCAAAGCGGGTATGCCGACCAGCACTCCCACGATGAAACAGACCAGCATGCCCATCACGAAAGCCAGCGGAGCCGACCAACCGTGGTCGGTCACCAGGATGGCGGTCGAGTATGCACCGAATCCGAAGAAGGCTGCATGGCCCAGCGATATCTGTCCGCCGAATCCCGACAGCAGATTGAGGCCGACCGCGGCGATCGCCAGGATCAGCGCGCCTGTGATCTGGTCGAGCAGGTAGGACTTCACGACGTACGGAAGCACCACGATGACGGCCACAACGAGGATGGCACGGCCGAGGTTGAGGCCGCGGTGCGCGGCCGTGCCTTCGTGAACAGTGATCGGAAGTTCCATCAGACTCTCTCCACTCGCTTGGACCCGAAAAGGCCGGACGGTTTAACCATGAGGACCACGAGCAGCAACCCGAGCGCCACGGCCAGCTTGAGATCCGAGCCGATGAAGGACACGTAGCCGCCTACGAGACTCTCGAGCACACCGATAATCAGCCCCGCCACGACCGCGCCGCCGGGGGAATCGAAACCGCCGAGCGTGGCCGCCGCGGATGCGTAGATCAGGAAGTTGAACATCATGAACGTCGTCAGGGTCGTGCCAGGTGCCACGAGCGGCCCCAGCAGTCCGCCGACGGCGCCGGCCATGATCCAGCCCAACGCGTTGATCCGATTGACCCGGATGCCCAGCAGCTTCGCGGACTCGGGGTTACTGGTCGCGGTGCGCATCGCCAGGCCGAGCTTGGTGTACTTGAACAGCGCGAAGATGCCGGCAAGGACGAGTCCCAACAGGACCATCATCAACAGCTGCTGGTATCGCAGTCGACCGCCGAAGATCGAGATGTAGTCGTCGGGACCAGATGGCAGCACGCTGGGGAAGGGCAGCGGCTCGCCTCCCCAGATCAACCCCGCTCCCGCATTGAGGGCGAGGAAGACGCCGATCCCGACCAACAGGATCGAGTAATCGGCGTTATTACCCAGCGGCCGCACGAGTACCCGCTCTATCAGTCCGCCGCCGATCGCACCCGCCGCAACGGCCAAAAGGATCGCGAACACAACCGGGACACCGGCTTGGGTAAATGCGAAGGCGAGGAAGGCGCTGAACATGGCCATCTCGCCCTGGGCCAGGTTGAGGTGCTTGGTGCTGCGGTAGACGCATACCAGCGCGAGGGCGAGGAACGCGTAGATCACGCCGTTGTTGAGCCCGTCGATGATGCGGGCGATCAAGAGATCCATGAGTCAGTTCTCCCTAGTACCCGAGGTATGCGGCGCGGATGGCGTCGTCACCGGCAAGTTCGGCTGCCGGTCGAGATGCGGCAATCGTGCCCACCTCGATCAGGTAGCCGCGATCGGCGATGCCGAGCGCCAGGGTGGCGTTCTGCTCGACGAGCAGGATGGCCATGCTCATCTCTTTGCTGATCTGCGCCAGCGAGACGAAAAGTTCCTGCGTGAGCTTGGGAGAGAGCCCCAGACTCGGCTCGTCGCACAGCAACAGCTGGGGGCGGCTCATCATGGCCCTCGAGACCGCGAGCATCTGCTGTTCGCCACCGGACAGCAGACCGGCCTTTTGCTTGCGTCGCTCCGACAGGCGCGGGTATGTGTCGAACCAGCGCGCGATGTCGTCGACGATCCCCTTCTTATCCGTGCGCACGTGTGCACCTGCCCGAAGGTTTTCCTCCACTGTGAGGTCTGCGATCGTGCCACGTCCCTGCGGGACCTGGGCCAGTCCGAGTCGCACGACTTCGTCGGGTGAGGCTGCGGAAATGTCGTTACCGTCGAACATCACGCGGCCACGACGCTGGATCATGCCGGAGATGGCGCGCATCGTCGTCGTCTTACCAGCGCCGTTGGCACCCAGAATCACGACGACCTCCCCATTTTCGACAGTCAGGTTGATCCCGTGCAGAACATCAGCGGTGCCGTAGTTGGCGTACAGATCTTGTACTTCGAGAAGGCTCATGCGGCGGGCGCTCCCAGATAGGCCGAGATGACCTCGGGGTGTGAACGGACCTCGGTGGGCTTTCCCTCGGCGATCTTCTTGCCGAAGTTCATCGCGACGACGAGGTCGGAGATGCCCATGACCATCGCCATGTGGTGCTCGACCAGCAGGATCGAGAGGTCGAACTCGTCGCGGACGCGCAGTATCGTGCTGGACAGCTCGTCGACCTCGCTGTGGGTCAGCCCACCGGCGGGCTCGTCGAGCAGCAGCAACTTGGGCTTGGCGGCCAGCGCGCGTGCCAACTCGAGCCGCTTGAGGGTGCCGAACGGTTGATCAGCCGCGGGAAGGAAGGCGAGGTCCGCAAGGTCGAGCCGTTCGAGCAGTTCGAACGACTCACTCCGGAGTTGCTTTTCTGCCTTGTCTTCACCGAAGCGAAGCAGAGACCGCACATAGCCGCCCCTGCCACAGGAGTAGGCGCCGGCCATCGTGTTCTCGAGGAAGGTCAGCGACGGGAACAGGCCGAGGTTCTGGAACGTGCGTGCAACGCCGTGCCCGGCGATCTTGTGAGCAGGTACGGAAAGGAGTTCCTCTCCATCCATCCTGATGCTGCCTGAGCTCGGCTGGTAGATCCGGCTGACACAGTTGAACAGCGTGGTCTTGCCGGCCCCGTTAGGGCCGATCAGGCCGCAGATCTGTCCGCTGCCGATCGTGAATGAAAGGCCGTCGAGGGCTTTTATCCCGCCGAAGTGCATCGAAACGTCGTCGATGATGAGCCCACTCATGGTGATCTCCTCGTCTCTCTGGCCAGGAACTGTTTCATGTGGTCTCCCGTGGTTCGTGTGGCATGTGCGTCGCACTAGGTGTGAGCGAAGGCACACTGACCATCCGTTTTCGTCAGTGTGATGTGGACTACATCGAGGTGTCACAGCTAGTTCCACCGAACGGAACGAGGCACCGCGGAGACTCTGCGGACGACAAATCCTGCTGCTGTCTCCGACGTGGAGCCGTTCCCGCATGCCCGCGTTTCTCTGGAATTTCCTGGCATGCCGGACGCGACAATGCAGGAAGTGCCATCCGTGTGATCGGCTGAAGCCTCCATCGAGACAGCCGTGGCGCGAAGCACAAGTTCCGGCAGACGGAACGCTTGCGCAAAGTCAGCTACCGCGGCGCATAACGCCAGCTTTGCCGTTTCGGCCCGTGGAACATTTCCTATCGACGTCGCCCTCGAAGACATCCTGAGCCCATGAAAGCTATGCGCATGACCGTCGCCGGGCGACCCATGGAACTGCAGGACATTCCGATACCGGACGCAGCACCAGGATGGGTCGTGCTGCGCGTCGAAGCCGCCGGGTTGTGTCACTCCGACCTGCACATCCTGGACGGCTCACTGGTCCACACGATGTCCACCGAGGAGGGCGAGCTGCTCGCCACCACCGCACCGATCACGCTCGGTCACGAAATCGCCGGAACCATATTCGAAATCGGTAACGGGGTTCCCACCCACTTCTCGGTGGGCGATCGAGTTATCTCCGGCGGGCCGATGATCCCTCGAGCCACACCGGGCCTCACTATCGACGGCGGCTTCGCCCAGTACGTCACGGTGCCGCACGAGAAGCTGCAACCCATCCCCGACGGTGTCGGCTTCGATGAGGCAGCAGTCGCGACCGACTCGATCGCAACGGCCTACTCGGCCGTCCGAACCACCGCAGGAGTCAATGCCGGTGAAACGGTGGCGATCATCGGACTGGGAGGCCTCGGCCTCAACGGCGTGCGGACAGCAGCACTGCTCGACAGCACGGTCTACGGCGTAGACGTGAACCCCGTGACGTTCGACGCGGCACGAGGCGCTGGAGCGACCGAGTGTTTCACCGAGATCGAGTCGCTGCGTGACCTGCGCCCCGATGTCCTCGTCGACTTCGCGGGCACCGGCTCCACGACCGAGCAAGCCTTAAGTGTCGTGCGCAGCGGAGGGCGGGTCGTCGTGGTCGGGATGTCTGCGGCCGCCGCGAAGGTCGACACACACAGCCTGATATTGCGCCGCCAGACCCTGCGCGGCTCCTTCGGCCGCACCGTCACGGATATGGCCGAGGTCCTCGACCTACTCGCGCAAGGGCATCTGCGGCCCGAAACGACCGTCGTCGACCTGGCCGACCTCAATGAGGCCTACGCCCGGCTCGAGCGTGGCGAGGTCGTGGGGCGACTCGTGACCCACCCGTGACGTCAACCGTTCCGGCGTTCAGCCCTGCAGAACGCCGGAACGGAACCAACCGTCACAGCTCTACGCACTACGGGATGCCATGCGGCTCCTGAGGTGCCCCGAAAAACGGACGATGCCCACCAGTCGTGAATCTGGTGGGCATCGTTACGTCTCGCGTTCTCGCACTCAGGTGGCGGGCTGCTGCTCTTGGACCCTACGTGCGGCGGTGTATCCCGCGGCCGGCGGATTGTGCTGCTCCGGGGGCAGGACCTCTCCGGTGATCAGTGCGTTCCAGCGCCGCCACCATGCCCGCATCTGCAACTCGTCGGATCCTACGGGCTGGTCCTCCCCTGCCATGCCGCGCGAAACGTCCGACCACGGCAATTCCTGGTATGAGGCGAAGGACCGTTGACAGGTCTCGAGCGCCTCGACGTCGTCGGGTGAGGCCAGGCCGCCCGGCCCCCAGAACGTCAGAAAGTTGTCGAGGCGCTGGCGCTTGAGTTCGTCGCCCTCCTCCGGCGGGATGAGCTGCCAGGCCGAGACTTCCATATAGTCGGGTGCGAGTGGGTCAATCTTGCGGACCACGACGCCCATAACCAAGTCGATGATGACCAGATTGGGGAAGATCACAAGATTGCGGGACCCTGACATCCGGTCGACCCACTCGTCGCCGTACTTCGCCCGGAACTCCTCGAAGCGCGACTCCCTCTCAGCATTGCCCTCTACGGAAAGCGGACGTCCGAACAGTCCGCCTGTATCGGGTCCGCCGGCGACGACAGCATGTCCGTTACCCAGATCGAGGCCCACGGACTGCGACAATTTGGCGCTGTCGATTTCGACCCCGGATGCCATAACCATCTCGAAGTAGCGCTGGTGCGCCGAGACCGCGTGGTAGCCATCGACGCTGTTCTCAACGAGTAACTTCCAGTTGGCCTTGACCGAGTACTCGTGCGACCCCTCGAGGATCTGCATGCCCGCCTCGGACTGATCTGCGACCAGGTCGATGAAGTCTGTTGCACCAGCGAGGTAGTCGACCAGCGGCTCGACGTCAGGGTTGAAGCTGACGAAAACGAAGCCTCGGTACGAGTCGACCTTCGCTGGGGTCGACAAGCCTGGACGCTCGAAAGCCGGACCGTACGAGGTGTCGCCAGGGACAGAGACTAGCTTGCCCGCAGAGCTGAAGCTCCAGCCATGGTAGAAGCACGTCATGAACCGGGCATTGCCCTCCGGCTCGCGGCAGATCATCGCGCCGCGATGCGGGCACGAATTGATCCAGACCTGAATCTTGCCCTTGGAGTCACGACCGAAGATCAGCGGACGACCCGCGACGTTGCGCGTCTTGAAGTCGTTGGGCTTCTTCAGCTCTGTCTCGTGACCGAGGTAGAGCCAAACCTGGCTGAAGATCTGGTCGCGTTCCTTGGCGAAGACCTCGGGATCGACCATCGCTTGACGGTTTACCCGGAAACGGGGCATCTCGCGGTCGTCGTCGATGAATTGCGACATCAGCACACTTCCTTTGTATTCTCGGTGCTCTGGGTGCTGCGGAGAACTGACCTCCGCCGAATCATTGCTCGGTCAAACGTGCCTGGGCCATACGGCACGGGATAGTGGACGTTCCGATCATCGGAAACGCGGGGAGATCGAACGAAGCCATGTCAGTCACTCATGGCTTCCTTGAGGGACCAGATCTCGGCGAACGGCGACTGCCGCGGCACGACCCGCAGGTTTAGCCACTCCATGACACGCTGCCGGGAGTCGAACATCGCTGCATGGCCCAAGGCCTCGGCCGACTCGCGGAAGAAGTCATCGCCGACACCGGGGTAAGTCACGACCTCGGTGTATGCCGGTGACGAGTCCGTCAGCCGCTCGGCCAGAAGCCTGACGGATTCAATCGGCGCGGCCTCGTCGTCGGCTCCGAACATGCCCAGCCAGGGCGTCGTGACCGGTCGGGCGTCGTCGACCAGTGCGGGTCGGACGTCGGTGCCGCGGGCCACTCCGTCTGGCGAGACGCTGACGGCGGCGCCGAGGTCCAGATCGGCGGCCGCCCGCAGGGCGATCCGTCCACCGAAGCCGTAGCCCACGATGCCGATCTGTTCCTCGCGCCAGCCTCGCTTCTCGAGCTGCGCCACGAAGGATCGCAGGACCTCAAGCACGCGGTCGTCATCAATGAGATCGGGACTGACGGCCGTCATGTCGGCCGCGAGCGACTCGTAGCCTTGCTCCGCGAACCCGTTCATGAGTTCGACCGACTGTTCGCCCAGCCCATCCTGGTCAAACAGCAAGATCACGGCGCCGCGGGGGATGCCGGGCAGGTTGATCTGCGCGATCGGCCAATTACCACCTGCAGCAACGACTTCGGCGTACGTTGGTATGATCCTGGGAACGGGAATCATCGTTCCTTGCCCCTCTCGTCGTCTATCGGTCGATGGTGTCCCACCGACCACCACCCGTCACGTGAACGTTCTGGACGCTGGAACGCTGCCGGTCAGCCGATGTGGCCTTCCGCATCGTTCCAATAGGGCTGGCGCAGTACCCGTTTGAGGATTTTGCCTGAGGGATTGCGCGGTAATTCGTCGAGGAATTCAACGGATGTAGGACACTTGTAGACCGCAAGGTTGGCCCGCGCGTAGGCGATGACTTCGGCCTCGGTCAGTGCAGCATCGGCGTTCAGGACGACCATCGCCTTGACCGTCTCACCCCACCGGTTCGACGGGACGCCGATCACTGCGATGTCGTTGATGGCGGGATGCTCGATCAGGACGTTCTCGATCTCGATCGGGTAGACGTTCTCGGCCCCGCTCACGATCATGTCCTTGAGCCGGTCACGCATGTAAACGTATCCGTCCCGTAGCAATGCACCGTCACCGGTTCGGACGAAACCATCCTCGGTCAGCGTGTCGCGCGTGGCTTCTTCGTTGCACCAGTATCCGTGCATATTGGTAGGCGCTTTGATCCAGACCTCACCGACGACATCGTCCTCGACGTCGTCGCCCGTCCCGGGGTCGACGACGCGCAAGGTGACACCAGGTATGGCCCTGCCGACCGACAGGATACGTTCGGGATGCTCGGGGTCGAGATGGTCCTCGGGGAGCAAGGTAGTGGCGCTCTGCGTCTCGGTCAGACCGTACATTTGCAGGAACCTGGCATCGAAGACGGCCAGGCACCGACGAAGCAGTTCAGGTGAGATCGGTGAAGCGGCGTAAGCGATCGTATCCAGGCTGGAGAGATCATATCGGTCGATCTCGGACGACTCGGCGATCATCTTGAGCACCGCCGGAACGAGCGTCGTCATCGTGATCCGCCACCGTGCGATGAGCGACAAGACTGTGGTCGGAGCGGTATCGCGCGCGATGACGATGTGGGCACCTGTGCGGAAACCCAGTACCCCCAAGCATGCTCCTGCCGAGTGAAAGACCGGCATCGAGATCAGCAGGGTTGACGTCTCGTCAATGCGCAGGACCTCGGCCATTCCCTCCGTCGCGAGCACGGCGCGGCTACTGAACAAAACTCCCTTGGGTAGGCCCGTCGTGCCCGAGGTGTACATCTGCATCGCGGTGTCGTCGGACCGGACCGGGACGAGGGGATCCTTCGCGACGTGACGCTCGAGCCAGTCTTCGTAGCTTTCCAGGCCCTGCGCCCTGCCGATCACGACGACTTTCTCGACCGTCGTCAGATCGTCACGAAACTGCTCGTACTGCCCTACGAACTCTTCCCCCACGAACAACACCTTGGCCGTGGAGTGGTTGATGATCTGCAGCATCTCACGTGGCGCGAGGCGCCAATTTACCGCTGCGGTCACGGCCCCTGCCATCGCGGAGCCGGCCGTGATTTCGAAGAACTCCGGGTTGTTCTTGTCGAGGAAGATGACCCGGTCTTGCGGTCCGACTCCGGACTCGGTGAGCCCGTGTGCGAGCCGGCTAGCCCTGTCGTGGAGCTCGGCCCACGTCAGGGTCACATCATCGCAACTCATGCAGGGCTTATCGGGCGCCGTGGTCGCCCAGCGGCGAACATGCTCGGCAATGGACGGGTCGGTGTCTATGGGCACAGGGACCTCTTTCAGGGTAGATGGACGAGATGAAACAGGCAGGCGATTCGGGAAGCGATGCGCGTGCTCGGTTAAGGACGGGTCGTTTTCACGGGCAATAGCGACCTCTTTCAGTCGAGAGGGAGCAGGCGCGTGATTCGGGCAGCAGCGTCGACCGCGAGCCGGCCCAAGGAATCCAGACCGGCGTCACCGGTGCGCGCCACACCCGCAGTCGGGACACTCAGCGAGATCGCAGCGATTGTCTTTCCATCGCGCAGAACCGGGGCAGCGACGCAAATCGTTCCGTGGCATGCCTCCTCACGCTCGATCGCGTAACCATCCGTGTGCGCCTTGCTCAACTGCTCGACGAACTGGTTGCGTAGAGCAACCGAGTAGGGGGTGACCCGGGACAGTGGCTGTCCGATGACGGACAACACCGTCGCCCGCGAGCTATAGGCGAGGATCGCCTTGCCGAGTGCCGTGCAGGTAGCTGGGAAGCGACCGCCGACTCGGCTCGGCAGCCGGTTCCAGCTGGTCTGGTGATCTTGTCGAGGTAGAGCACGTCGCGACCGCTCAGGGTCGCGACGTGGACAGCGTCGGCGTTCGAGCGCTCGAACAGCCAGTTGAGCGGTCCGGACGCGACATCACGCAACTCGCCGAACTCCGACCACCGAGCTGCTTCGCTGAGCTCGAAGAATGTGCCGCCAACTCGGTAGCGTGAGCCGCTGCGTCCAACGAAGCCGTGCTCAACGAGAGTTTTGAGCAGCCGGTGCGCCGTGCTCTTGGGGACGCCGATGTCGGCCGCGACCTCGGTGAGTCCGAAGGAGTTTCCGCGGGCCTTCGAGATGACCTCGAGCAGTTCCAGCGCCTTCGACGCGGAAGACTGCGCTACATTCTCAGTCGGTTCACGGGACGCGTTGACTTCCCGGTCGAGCGTGAACGGTTCAATGATGTCGATGCTCATTTGGACCTCTTCCTCATCGCTGCCACCTACCCAGAGCGCGCTGGTGCGACGGGAGTGTCGCTATCGGTGCAGCCAAATCGGTGTGACGTAGATAACGCCGTAATCAATGGCTATCGTGGGATCCGTGTCCGATAAATGGCACCCACGGTTCCGACCGCTGGAACGTCTGCGCACCGCCCGGGTTCCCTGATCACGGTCAGCATGAGTACCGTCCCGTCAGATGGAACAGCGGTAGCCTGCACTGTTGTTGGTCATCGAGACCGAGGACGGATTCCTCGTCTATGTCGAGTCACACAGGGTCGAGGCACGCGGGCGTATCGCCCCACCCCGGTGCAAGAGCCGACACCATCGCGCTCCTGGTCACGACTCTGGAGACCGCCAGCCCATGCATGGCTGAACCGCAATGTGGCGGCAACTCGGGCCGACTCGAACGGCACGCGCCCGAGTTGCACGATCATGACCGCCATCACCACCTGAGCCGAGGTCCCACGCTTAGGGCACGATGAGCAGCTTGCAGTGTGGACTGGTTGCCTGGCGTTTCCACGTCTCGGCGACGTCTGCGAGGGCCGTACGCTCGAACTCGACGTGGATCCCACCTGTGCGTGCCACCTGGCACAGGTCGCCGAAGGCCCGCGCCTTGACGGCGGTCGGCACCATGTCGATGCTGCACGAGAGCAGGTCACGCCCTTTGAGGGGGATCCCGGGGAGTTCGACGGTCCGGCCTGCGCGCATTCCGAGGTTGACGATCCGCCCGCCGGCCCGGGTCGCCCGGATGCCGGCCACCATGGGGTCGCCGAACAAAGAGTCGACGACGAGATCGAAGCCCCCCTCGGAGGCGTCGACGAGCCTGCTCTCATAGCCCTCGTCGAGCGTCACCACGGTGTCCGCTCCATGATCGAGCAGGGTGTCCAGGGTTTCGCGGTCACGACCCGCGGCAACGACTCGGCGCGCTCCGAGAGCCTTGGCCGCCTGTACGGCGATCTGGCCGACGCTGCCGGTCGCTCCGAGCACCAGTACCGACTCACCGGGCTGGATGCCGGCCTTGTATGTCAGCGCGAGCCAGGCGGTCGTGCCGGCGACGCCGAGACACAGAGCCTGTTCGTCGGTGATGTCGTCGGCGAGCGGCTGGACCTGCCCCAGGTGCGCCACGGCCTGCTCCGCGAACGTGCCGTGGGGGTGCTGTGCGGGATAAAAGTAGACCCGCTTTCCGTCGGGTGTTCTACCGACCGCTTCGATCCCGGGGACGAACGGCGTCGACGGCTTCAGCCGAATACCCGAGGCATAAACCAAGTCCGCCGGATTGAGGGCTGCGGTTGAAACGTGCACGAGAACGCCGCCCTCGCCAGCGACCGGGTCGGGTCGCTCGCCGAGGACTGGCTCAGCTCCGAGTTCTGTGATGATTGCAGCACGCACGGTGTCCTCCTGTTCGGCCCTAGTGGGTTGTTCAGTCCTGCTGGGGCCTCCACGGCCAGTATTTGGCGGTGGCACCGCCGTCGACCGTGATGTTGCTGCCGGTGATCATCCGGGAGTCGTCCGATGCAAGGAACACGACCGTCGGTGCGTAGTCGCTCGGCGTCGGCAACCGCTTCATCGGGAATTGAGCCGTGAAGTCCATCGGGTAAGCGCTGGGCTGGCTCGTCATTGCGGCCATCCGAGCCACCAGTTCCGGGTCCTCCGGCTGCGTCGCTGTCGGGGTGAAGCCGTTGACCCGGATCCCGTGCTCGGCGAGCTCCATCGCGGCCGAGCGAGTGAAGTTGATAAGTCCGCTTTTGCCTGTGCTGTAGCCGATGTTGCCGGGCTGTCCCTGCCACGCCGCGGTCGAGAGGACGTTGATGATGCTGCCCGCGACCTGCTGGTCGATCATCGCCTGGCCGACCGCCCGGGTGAACAGGAAGGCACCACCCAAGATGATGTCGATCTGGCGGCGGTACTCATCGAGAGGCATTGTGAAGAGCCCCTTTTGGTTGAACCAGACGGCGTTGTTGACGAGCACGTCGATACGTCCCCAGCGCTCCAGCGTCTGAGCGACGACGTCCGATACGTGATCGGGATCGGTGACGTCACCGGTGACGGCAAGTGCCTCACCACCCGCGTCCTCGATACGTGCGACAGTCGCTGCCGCAACTTCGGCCGACATGTCTGTACAGACGAGTTTGGCCCCCGCTGCTGCGAGCCCTGCTGCCAGCGATCCCCCGATATTGGCACTGGCGCCCGTGACGATCGCGACCTTACCTTCGAGACGGCTCACAGGATGATACTGACCTTGCCGTGTGGACGGAGCGCGTCCATTGTCAGGACGGACTTGCGCTCAACGTACTTGAGGACCTGCTCGGCATCAGGCTCGAGAATGTGACGGTATTGGCCGACGTACGTGTCGATGACCCCGTTGCGGACGCGGTAGACGGCGAAGTTGGCGCGGACGTGAATGCGGCCGGATTCCCCGTGCGTTGCCCGGATGTTGGAGATCATCCGGGTCGTCCGTGAGTGAGGGTATTCCGCGTGAGCAGCTCGGGTCAGCAGCGAGTTGACACGCTGCTCCAGCAGGAACCGATCGTCCTGCACGAGGAACAAGTCGCGGCTCGGGTCGCCGTCGGGACGATCTGTGGAAGGAATGAGGTAGTGGGCATCTGAGGTGAAGAGCTCGAGCCACTCGTGCAGCCGCCACTCGTCGAGCAACTGCGCCTCGTCGAAGAGGTACCGCTCGATCTGTCGAAGCTGCGCGTCCGACACGGACAGTACGGGAACCGGGTCCACCTGGACATTACTCATCGTCAACCTCCTGTTGTCTCACTGATCGCCAGTCTTTCGGGCCGATCGAGTGTGGACCAGAGCACGTTCCATGGTCCGGAACCTCGACGTATCCACTTCAAACCACAGTGAATCAGTTGATTGTGTTTTTAATTCAATTGACCTACTGTCGTGCCGACATCACCTCGACGGAACGGACACCCAGCATGTGGAGCTTTGAGAACGATCCTGAGTTTCAGCCCGAACTCGACTGGATCGACACCTTTGTGCGCGAGCGGGTCCAGCCGCTTGACTACCTACTGGGCAGCCAGTGGAACATCCACGACCCTGAGTTCATCCGCCTCGTCCGGCCGCTACAGGCCGAGGTCAAGGAGCGTGGACTGTGGGCCTGCCACCTGGGCCCCGAACTGGGCGGAAAGGGCTACGGCCAACTCAAACTCGCACTGATGAACGAGAAGTTCGGCATGTCGCGCTTCGGCCCGATCGTTTTCGGCTGCCAGGCGCCGGACTCCGGAAATGCCGAGATCCTCGCGCACTACGGCACCGACGAGCAGAAGGAGACCTTCCTCCACCCGCTGCTGGCGAACGAGATCGTGTCGTGCTTCTCGATGACCGAACCGCAGGGCGGCGCCGACCCCCTGATCTTCACGGCCCATGCCGAGCCCGACGGCGACGAGTGGGTCATCAACGGCGAGAAGTGGTTCGCCTCCGAGGCCGACCACGCGGCGTTCTTCATCCTCATGGTGGTGACGGACCCGGACGCCGAGAACCCGTACCGCCGCATGTCGATGTTCATTGTCCCGCGCGACCTTCCCGGCATCGAGAACATCAAGAACTACGGTGTCTACGGGGAGCCCGACGAATCGCATGCCCACCTGCGCTTCAACAATGTCCGCGTCCCGGCGGAGAACATGCTCGGAGGACCGGGCGACGCATTCGTCGTGGCTCAGGTCCGTCTCGGCGGTGGCCGCATGCACCACGCAATGCGCACCCTCGCCCAGGCCACACGCGCCTTCGAGATGATATGCGAGCGAGTCGTTTCGCGCGAGACCAAGGGCGAGCAACTCTCGCAGAAACAGCTCGTGCAGGAGAAGATCGCCGACAGCTGGGTCGAGTTGCGTCAGTTCCGCCTGCTAATCCTCGAGACCGCGTGGCTGGCCGACCAGGGCAACGATTGGAAGGCAATCCGCAAAAACGTCTCGGCCGTCAAGGCGACGATGCCCAAGCTCCTCCACGACATCTCTTCCCGTGCCCTGCACCTCCACGGATCGCTGGGCCTGACCCATGAGATGCCGTTCGCCGAGTGGGTCATCCACTCGTTCCATGTCGGCCTCGCCGACGGCCCTACGGAGGTCCACAAGGTCGTCGTCGCCAAGGAAGTCCTGCGCGACATCAAGCCGGCCGAGGGCATGTTCCCCAGCTACCACAAGGTCGAGATGACGCGACGCGCCCACGAACTGTACGACGCTTCCTAGTTGTCGTGACACCAGGCGTCAGACCGATGCCCACCATCGTGCCGTCAAACGTCAGCTGCCGCCGAGGCCGGCTTGTCGACATGATCAGTTTCACCGGATCCGATCGCACTGGAAGCGACATCATGGCCCTGGCGGCGCGGTCACTCAAGCCCGTGGTGCACGAACTGGGTGGAAAATCGGCCCTGATCGGGCTTTGTCAACTTAGCTGAACGCAACTGGGGATCAACAGCATTCGGTCATACTGGGGGGCGAATTCTCTTGGAGTGAAACCGGTTCAGGCGGCGTAAGGTGCGCCGGTGACGTCGTTCCAGGTAGCGAATCGGCCGGTCATTTCGAAGCGGTAATCGCTCGCAGTGAGCTTGTGTCGGCCAGGCCGGAGGTGCGGCGAGATCGCACTGACCACCGCCAGGAACCGTTGTGCCGCAACGGGCGAGCGGAAGACCTTCATTGCCCGTTCGCACTGCCTGGTCGGTTGGTGCGAGTTCTCGGCCCGGTTGTTGAGGTACTTCGAGCGCCGGTGTTCGACCGATGGCATAAATTCACGATGCGCCACAACGTAACTGGCGAGCGTGTCGGTCACCAGCACCCTCGGCGCCGGGGCCTGCTTGCGCATCAGCTTGCCGAAGAAGCGTTTCGCTGCCTTCGCGTTGCGTCGTGACTGGACCAGGACGAAAGAGGACGTTCTCTTCCTGATCGACCGCCCGCCACAGGCACTTCCGGATACCGCCGATCTTGATGAACACCTCGTCCAAAAACCATGTGTCGCCAGGTTCGGGAGCGCGTCGGCGCAGGCCACGCGCGTATTCGGGCCCAAACTTCGCGCACCATGTACGGATCGTCTCGTGCGAAACCACGATGCCGCGGGCGAGCATCAACTCCTCAACGTCGCGCAAGCTCAAGGTGAACCGGTAGTACAACCACACGCAGTGCGCGATGATCTCCGCAGGATAGCGGTGCCGTTTGTACAGTGACCGCGTCGCATCCGCCAGTGTCTCGCTTCCAAAGCTCATCCAATGATCGTCCCTGACTGGAGGCCCAGTTAAGTTGACGATGCCGGGTGCTGGAACCAGGTCAATCGTAGATGGGTGTGCATCCAGGCAGTCAGTCGAATCTCGTCCTCGTCGACGAGGACGACGCGATCAGTGCGTCGGGTCCGGTAGTGCTCGGTATCGAGGAGCAACCCGGCGAGGGTGCGGCGGAGGGTGGATGATCCGCTGCGGCGCAGATGATTACTGATAATCCGCCGGCGCAGGTTCGTGGCGAGACCGATGTAGAGCAGCCGTATCCCAGCGTTGGTCGGGTGTGTGGGCCCCGGGAGCTGAGAGAACACCTCCGGCGCCGCCCACCACGCGTAAAGGCCCGGTGCCGCGGGCAGCATGGATAGGTCCTCGAGCGCGCGACTGGAGCTACTGAGCGCGGTGATGGTATCGGCTGCATCGTGCGGCGCCGTGGATGCGGGGTTTGCATAGCGAGCAGTCTGCCTCGCCACGCAGACACTCAGCGCGACAAACAGGAACTGTCGCCGATGAGGGCAGGGTCGTGTGGCGCGAGCTGTCAGCCTCGTCGGCACGGTGCATGCAAAGCGATGAAGGCATCGCGCACCGGGCGGACGCTGTCCGTGAACTGGACCCAAAGCGCGAGAGCGGTGGTGGGTGCGCGTCAGTGCGGTGACCGGGTTGAGAGCTACGGGATCTCGGTGGGCCAGCGCGTGTTGGAAATCGGATCGGTTGGGTGTCTGTCCTGTCCGGGCTCTCGGTTCGAGCGGAGCATGAGGTCGGCGTGCCGCACCCGCAGTCGTCCCTGGTGGCCATTGGCGTATCGGATTTCGCAGACAGAATCGAGGGACATAATGGGTGAAGGACAAAGTCGTTGCTTCCGTGGAGCATTCGTCGTCGCTGATCGAAGTGACGACGATGGTGGGTTGGATGCAACAGTGGCGGCAACGATTGCTTCGCTGGTGTCATGTGGTGCGGAGACACGGGGTGAGTTCTCTGACGTCAGTCCTGATGCGCGGCTCGCTGGCATGTTGGCTGGATTGTTCCGTACGAGCGCACTGGTAGAGCAGTGCGAACGCTTTCGGGTAGACTGCACGGTGTCGACGTTGCACATCCGGTTCGGCGGTGGAGGTGCGCTGCGCGATGCTGGTTATCCCTGGGACGCCGTGGCGGCCAAAGCGGCGCTCTCTGTTGTCGCGGAGTTGGGGGTGACCGGCGAAGTGGAGTACGCCAACTTCGATTCGAGCGAGCCTCTGTTCGTCCGGTGGGTTCTGGACGGAGGCTTGTTGGCCGAGAGTCTGGACGTGTTGTGTACGCCGCCTGAGAGGCAAATACCGCTGGCGACCTACGAGAAAACTCTCGTAGGTCGCCAGCGGTATTTGTGGTCATGACTGTCCGGCCGCGCTGTGGGGGAAGTTGTCTGTGGACCTGTCCGGCTCTTTGCTGCCGCCGACACCAGCGAACCGGCCCTCACAGATCAGGTGTGAGGGCCGGTTCTCTGGTGCGGATTCGGGGCAGGTGCGGCAAGGCGAAGGATCCGCACCTGCCCCGTGTCGGTCAGGCCGCCTGACTGTGCTGGTGGTCGCTGTCGAGGACGCCGGCGATCTCCGCGCCGATCGCAGCTAGTCGGGCTTCGGCTGCGACGAGCGTCTGCTCGTCAGGGAACAGGAGCGAGGTCGCAGCGTTGCGAGCAGCGTCCTCTTCCACTCGTAGCAGTTCGATCGACTGTTGCAACCGAGCGGATTCGGTTCGCTCTGGGGCGGTGAGACGGTGCAACGTCTCTGCTACTACTGGTGCGATGCGGGCTGTGCCCCGCCGGAGCTGAGACCGGGAGACCGGGACGTCCGCCAGTGTCGTGTAGTCATGCCGGATCGTGAATCCGACGATCTGGCCTTCGGACGTTTCCGGCGCCGCGGTGGACGCTGGCGTAAGTGGGAGCAATTCTGCGATGCAGTCCGTGACCTGGGCCAATGCCTGGCGCACTGGCTGCGTAGTCGAAGTTTGCGTACGAACACTCGCCGCCCTGCACGAGGGGAACCTGCAGGTCAGAACCCGAAACCTTGGCAATGGGGGCGGTGGCACAGAACTCGGCACTCAAAACAGCAGTCATCGAAGACAATCCTCACGTTCAAGGACTCATTTTTCGGGTGTTGTTCCCGGAAGCCCGCGCTTGCCGCATCCGTTTTCGGATACAGCCGGGTCGTCACCCGGAGCACCCCACCGCGGAGGAGGGTTGCCGACCAGCAAGCCGGGGCTGAACACTGGTACTCGTGACCTGCAAAGGAGAATGGCAGGAACTTCCAACCTTGTCAACCTGACGCGTAATCCATCTGTCTCGGCTGCATAGAGCCTGAGATCGAGCCGGCCGAACATGCTCGGCACGACGCTTTCCGAGGATGGCCTTCGAACTGCTCCGCAGTAGCAGATCTGCGTTCATCTGCTTGTCGGACGCACGCCCGGCAAGCAGATTGACGCAGTCTTTATTTTAACTTACATTCAATTAACGCCGACGGAGTGATCTCGGTTTTCGGGACGATGGCGATGAATCAGAGAGAACCAGCTTCGTTGGGCACCAAATTCATTGAAAGGTAGTGCGGTGAGCAAGGATTCGACACCAAATCCACTTGCGCAGCAGGTCATCGATCGGCACGCGTCGGGTTTTGACGCGTCGAGGCCGGCAGAGGTCAGCCGTCAACATCAGCGCGGCAAACTGACCGCCCGCGAGCGCATCGCACTATTGGCCGACGAGGATGGCTTCTTCGAATTCGGCGGACTGGCCGGGCCCGGGCCTGCTCAGCCCGGAAGCGACCCCCTGATTGCACCCGGCGACGGCGTCGTCACGGGAGTGGCCTACGTGGATGGTCGGCCAGTAGCGCTGGCGGTCTTCGACTTTACCGTGCTGGGCGGCAGCAACGGCGTCACCGGAATGCAGAAGGTCGCTCGATGCGCCGAACGCGCTCTGCTAGACCGGATCCCGCTGATCTTGCTGAGCGACGGGGGCGGGCACCGCATGCAGGAGGGTCTGGATTCACGCCACGCCGCACCCGGGTCACCTCTACTTCAACAGCTCGTCGATTTGTCGGGACTGGTTCCTGTCGTCTCGGCGATGATGGGCCCGGGTTTCGGTGTCGCAACAAACCTCGCTGCACTCAGCGATTTTGTTGTGATGGTCAGGGATATGTCGACCCTGGGGATGTCCTCCTCGCCGTTTGTCGCTGCTGCCACGGGTGAGAATCTGACCAATGAGCAGATCGGCGGCGCCGATGTTCAGGCATGCAACGGTGTTGCGGATATCGCGGTCGACGACGAGCCAGAAGCCATCGACGCGATTCGGGCGTTCCTCGGGTTCTTGCCGTCGAGTTCAGAGGAATTTCCGCCACGAGTGCCCGGCATTCGGAAACCGGCCGCCGTCGATCTCGACGAGGTCGTGCCGCTCAGCAGTCGCCAATCCTACGATGTCAGGGACGTAATCCGCGGAATAGCCGACGAGGATTCGGTATTCGAACTGCGCGAGGTCGTTGCGGCCAACGTAGTGACCAGCTTCGCGCGCATCGACGGACGTCCAGTAGGAGTCATCGCGAACCAGCCGCTTCATCTGGGTGGGGCGCTCGACAGCCCTGCCTGTGAAAAAGCCGCACATTTTATTGCAGTCTGCGATGCGTTCGGCTTGCCGCTGGTCATCCTGATCGATCTGCCGGGGTTCCTTATCGGTACTGCTGCCGAATCCAGCCAGTTGTCCCGGCGCAGTGGGCGATTGGTCTTCGAGATGGGGCAGGCAACCGTCCCTCGGTTCAGTATCGTTCTGCGCAAAGGGTACGGAGCCGCGTACATCGCGATGGGCGGCGGACGGAGCTACGGAGCCGATCTCGCCCTTGCGTGGCCTACTGCCGAGATCTGCGCAATGCCGGTGGAAGGCGCAGTTGACATCGCCTACCGCCGCGAGTGGGAAGCTGCGGATGATCCTACGGCCCATCGTAAGTCGCTGATTGCCAAGTTCAGTTCCAATATCGGAGCTTTCGAAGCCGCTGACGGATTCGGAATTGACGACGTGGTTGCCCCTTCGGATACCCGTCGACTTCTAGCCGAAGCACTGTCCCGGGTTGCTCCGCGACGAGAATCTCGGGTGCCGGGCAAACGCCGGACAATTTCCCCGATCTAGTCCGTCTCCACTTCGGAAGTACACGTACGACTAGGCCACCATCGCTCACAGCCCGAGCGATGGTGGCCTGATTTCTCCGAAAAATCCTGTCAGCCAAGCATTCTGGATTCAGTATCGCTGCGATTACGCCTTGACTACAGCTGCCAGCTTTCGCTTCTCGGCGAAGGCAAGGGCGTCGGCCCAGGTGGCACCCTTCATCAGCAGGCCTCGGTACTTCATGATCACAGCCTGACCGTTGAGGGTAAGGGCGCCGACCAGACGATCACCCTCGCGATAGAGCGCGACCCAGCGGTCACTGTCGAGTTCACCGTCGACCACCACAATCTCGTCGGCCTGCGGAACCCCTACGAATTGAATCCGGCTGCCGTACCAGTCGGACCAAAAGTAGGGAACGGTGGTGTAAGCCTTCACGGCATCAGGATCGAGCGCGTTGCGGGCAGCGACGGCTCCCTGCTCGGCAGCACTGGTCCAGTGTTCCAGACGCTGTGAACGATCGAAAAGCGTGTTATGCCAACGTGCTACATCGCCGGCCGCATACACTCCCTCCACACCGGTGTAGAGGTTCTCATCGCACACGATTCCGTTGTCGAGAGTCAGGCCAGAATCCTCCAGCCAGCCGGTGGCCGGCACAGCACCGATGCCCACGACCACCAGATCCGCGGGCAGAACGGTGCCGTCCGAAAGGACCACGCGTTCAACGCGTCCGGCGCCCTCCACTGCGCTCACACCCACCCCACACAGGAGTGGTGTGCCGTTGCGCTCGTGCAGGGATGCGATTGCACCACCCAGCCTCTCGCCGACGGCCCGCACCAACGGAGTGGCCAGCGCCTCTACGACCGTGACGTCCACGCCTCGCTTACGCGCTGCGGCAGCCACTTCGGAGCCGATGAATCCGGCACCGATCACTACCGTCCGAGCATTCGCGTCGAGTGCCGCACGCACCGCAATCGCGTCATCGATGGTGCGCAGGGAATGAACGCCCGCAAGCCCCTCGGTACCGGGCAAGAGGCGCGCATCGGCCCCGGTGGCGATGACAAGAGCGTCGTAATGCACCTCGCTTCGCCCCTCACGGTCGTCGACTACGACGACTTTCCGTGCGGTATCGAGGGAGGTCGCGCGTCGTCCCAGTAGCAGTGTCACATCGAGTTCATCCGAGAATGTGCGACTGTCACGGAATTGGGTGGACTCGGGTTCCGATCCTGCTTCGAGATAGGCCTTCGACAGCGGTGGACGGTCGTAGGGCAGGTGCTTCTCTCCACCGATCAGTGTGATCGGTCCGGTGAAGCCGGTCTTCCTGGCTGCTTCGACCGCACGCAGTCCGGCCAGAGACGCGCCGACCACTACCAGATGCCGCTCGCTCATATCCTCGTCCTCTACTTGATGTCGTTTTGTGGGAGTTCCCCTCCTCCGGAGAACCCGCGGCGCTTCCCCTAGCGGATGATCCGCAGCGCCTCAGTGGGGCAGCCCGCTACGGCCTCTTCGATCTCGGCGAGTTCATCGGGCCCGATGTCGTCCTTGAGCAGGAGCAGGTCGCCGGAGTCGTCTACTTCGAAGAAAGCCGGCGCCAAGGACTCACAGATGCCCAGTCCGGTGCACTTCTTCCTGTCAACTTCAACCTTCATGACGGTGTCCTTTCGACGCGATTGCGCAGTTCCTACAGGGATCATTATTTACTTTAATATAGATTAAAGTATCTCTTCCGGCAGGTCCACTTTCCAGTGCGCATCGGTGGGCCATGTTCAGGAGGTAACTGGGGTGGCCGGTGTGCCGATATAATCGATCCGTGCTTAAAAACGATACGGCCGGATCAGCGGCCGAGGACCGGACGAAGAGCGCCCTCACGCGTGAACGCATCCTCGATTCCGCTGCATACGTGCTTAGCCGGAAGGGCTTCGCCGGTACCCGGCTGGTAGATGTAGCCGCTCACGCCGAACTTCAGGCGCCCGCCATCTACTACTACTTCAAATCCCGCGAAGAGCTGATCGAAGAGGTCATGTTCGTCGGCATCTCCAATATCCGCGCCCATGTGAGCGAGGTACTCGAGGCGCTCGACCCCAATACGCGTCCTATCGACCGCATCGCGGCAGCCGTCGAGGCGCATCTGCGCTATGAACTTTCCATCTCGGACTACACCACAGCCGCCATCCGCAACGGTGGACAAATGCCGGAGCACCTTCGTGAGCGGCACGAGAGCGTACGCAACAAATACGGCAACGAGTGGCAGGCGCTGTACCAGGCGGCCAAGGACGCCGGGGAACTACGCGAGGATCTCGACGTTCGGGCTACCCGCATGCTGGTAATGGGGGCGCTGAACTGGGCGGCAGAGTGGTGGAATCCGAAACGAGGCGGCTCACTGACCAGCCTCGTCCGGACCGCGCAGTCCATCGTGCTGCACGGTATTGCGAGTCCTGCCGCACTTGCCGGAACGGTAGCCGACACATCCTCGGCACCCGCCCCCGAGAAGTCGAGCACTAAGCGCGTGGCCGCGAAGTCCAACACTGCGAAGGCAGTCGGTCGCAGGTCCGGCACCAAGACGGCAAGCGCCAAGAAGGTCGCGGCAAAGGGCTGAAGCGGTGGCCACTGAATCTTCCGGTGGCCGCCGCTCTCAGATCCTCACTTCCGCTACGCAGTCGCTTCCACAGCGAATCGCTCCCGGACCGCGTCGACAACAATCTTGGCGGTCTCAGCGCAAGCAGTGGTGCCGCCGTTGGCGTATTCCTTCACCCCGTCGCCGACGTTCCACAAGTTGGCGATCGGAGTGGTGTTTGGCAGATCGAAGCCCGACACCGCGCGCTGCGGCGGCCACCCGTCGCGGGTGGTGACGACGGAGAGGATTCGAGCCTTGTCGAAACCCTTGATCTCCGCCTGCAGCTCGTCGAGGAGAATCTTGGTTTCCGCTTCCTCGTCGAAGTCACCCACCGCAGGTTTCGGGACTGCTGCACCGACGTAGAGGTTCCACCCTTCCGGAGCCATCTCGGGGCACACATCGGTGAAGTTCGCGACATAGCAAAGACGCTTGGTGTTCGCGAAGCTCAGCATGCCGGGTACGTCGATCAGTCTGTCCTGGCTGGCGAAGTTGACCGCGATCATCGAGCAGGGCCGGTCACCACGCTTCACGGTCTCGAGGTAATCCGCCGGCAGATTCTCGCTGCCGACGAGACTCACCGTGGCCGCGGGGCCGGTGTCGCTGACTGCAAACCTGCAGGAAACCTCCACGGACTGACCGTCGCGCTCGATCACAGCTCCGGTCACCTGACCGTCGGCGGTGATGATGCTCTCGACTTCAGCGTTCAGCCAGAGCTGTCCGCCGTCACGTTCGAAGGCGCTTGCCAGCGAACGCCAGATTCCGATGGTGCCCTCGGGAGCGAAACCGAAGGTCTTGAACGCACTCTTGCGAGTGAAGTACGTAAGGAAAACCCGGGCCGGGAGTTCCTCCGAACTCACCGCGAACACCGAACCGCACATGTTGCGGAAGATGCCGCGCACGCCCTCGTTCTTGGTGTACTTGCACACCCACTCGTCAGTGGACAACTCGTCCTCCGGCAGACCGGAATCGTTGCGGGCCGCGCCGATTCCCTTGACCAGCTTGGCACCCTGACGGGTGAGCTTGCCGAGAAGGAAGCCCCAACCGCCGCCACTGACATCCACATCCTTACCACCCAGACGATAGAGAATCGGGGGCTTCGGCGAACGCACGTCGAATTCTGCACCGAGTTCGGCGAAGGTCTCCTCGGTGATGCCGCCGGTCTCGATGACTATGGCACCGTTGTTGACCTTGAAGCCGTCAATGTCGTGTGTGGAGGCGCGGCCACCAACCTGATCCAGACGCTCCACCAGCAGAGTGCGGTAGCCCAGATGTTGTAGCCGGGCCGCAGCGAACAGACCGCCGGCGCCGGCGCCGACTACCAGGGCGTCGAAGTTGTTCTCGGGACTACTCATAGCGATGCTCCTCAGTGAAATTCTCGGTAAGAACGGCGCGGGCCGAGAAGTAGCGGCACGCGAAATCGGTCAGTACGAAGCCGGTAACCCGAGGGTGGTCTGAGCGATGTAGTTGAGCACCATCTCCCGACTGACCGGCGCGGTGCGCAGCATCCTCGTGATGAACCACAACTCCGCCAGGCCGTATTCCTTGCTCATCCCGTTGCCTCCGTGCACCTGGATGGCCTGATCGAGAGCTTTGAGCGACGCATCCGCCGCGACGAACTTCGCCATGTTCGCAGCTTCGGCAGCATCGAGTCCGGCGTCGTGAAGTGCGGCACTGCGCTGCGTGGCGAGACGCGCCATCTGCACGGCGACATGTGCTTCCGCCAACGGATGTGAGACGCCCTGGTGCGATCCGATCGCGACATCCCACACCTTGCGGTCCTTGGCGTATACGGTGGCCTTCGCGATGGCGTATCGGCCGATACCGTTGCTCAGCGAGGACGCCAGGATGCGCTCGGGATTCAGTCCGGCGAACACCTGCCTCAGACCCCGTCCTTGCGCGCCGATCAGCGCTTCCGGGCCGACCTTGACGTCGTCGAAGAAGACGGTGAACTGACGGTCCGGATTGACCAGCGCCGTTTCGAGCGGCTGGAACACCAGACCGGGAGTGTTCTTGGGGACCACGAAGAGAGACAGCGGACTGCGCTTCGAGCCCGGAGCCTGCTCGATGCTCGCATCTCGCGTCACCACGAGAAGAGCCTCGGCTTCCTCGATCGCGGAGATGAAGTACTTGCCGCCGGTAATGCTCCAGCCCTCGCCACTGCGACGGGCCGTGGTGGTCACATTGTGACTGTTGGAGCCCGCCTCCGGTTCGGTGAGCGCGAAAGCCATTCGTCGCTTGCCGGAGGCCAGTCCGGGCAGCCACTCGTCCTTCATTTCCTCGGAGCCGTGCTCGGCGATGATGCAACCGCAGATGGCGGGCGAGATGACGCCGATCAACAGTGGCATCCCGTGTGCGGCAAGTTCTTCGAGCACGATGACGAACTCGGACAGACCGGCCCCGCCGCCGCCGTATTCCTCGGGTAGGTGGACACCGACGAGGCCCGCCTCGCCCAGCTCATTCCAGAGCTCGTCGACGTTGCCACCGGAACGGGAACGCTCCAAATAGTATTCGGGGCCGAACTTCTCGGCGATCTTCGCGACGCTCTCGCGAATCAGGCGATGCTCATCGGTATCTACGACCAATCCGGTCACGGCGGTCACTTCCCTTCGAAGGTGGGGTGTTGTCTGGCAATGAAACTCGTGAAAGCTCGCTGCGCGTCTCGGGACGAACCGATGAGGCCCACCGCGGCCGCCTCGTCTGCCAGTTGCTGCGACAGCGTGGTGGTGGACGACTGCTGGAACAACGCCCGCATGGCGCCGTAGGCGACGGTAGGACCGGTGGCCAGTTTCCGTGCCACGGCAGCGCCCTGTTCTCCAAGTTCGGAAGCCGGCACCACCCGGGTGATCAGACCCCAGTCCTCAGCCTCGTGCGCGTTCAGCACACGGTCCTCGAAATAGAGTTCCGCTGCGCGTCGGGCGCCCACAAGCCGTGGCAGGAACCAAGAATTGCCACCGTCACCGGCGAGTCCGATCTGGCCGAACCCTGTGGCGAACTTCGTTCCCTCGGCAGCGAGCACGATGTCCGAGACGTAGATGAGGCCGAGCGCCCCGCCCGCGACGGCGCCATGCACCGCGGCGACCACTGGTACCTGCAGCCGGGAGAATTGCCGCAGCGCGTCGTGATAGCGCCCGGCCATCCGTCCGAGAACTTCGGGCACCTCCTCCGAGGGGGTTGAGGCAAAGACGGTGATGTCACCGCCCACGGAGAAGACTTTCCCGTTTCCGGTGATCAATACAGCGCGCACGGTGCTGTCATGGGCGATACGCTGCGCGATGTCATAGAGATCGTCCGCGACGTCCTGGTTCATCGCATTCTTGGCATCGGGACGATTGAGAGTGACGGTGGCCAGTCCGTCCACTACAGCCATCTCCACCGCCCGCTGCTCCTGCAAGCTCATACAGCTTCCGCCTTATTGAATCTACTATCGATTAGAAAATGTAACGATGTCAACCCCGTTCACGCCCGACAACAGAGACGAAGGAAACGCAACTACCCGGGCGGCCACCCAAGTTGTGGGTCAACGCAGTCCGTGGATCGTCCAGTTGCCGCGCTCCTGCAAGCCCGCGAAACTGCAGCCAGCATTCATACAGCATCCGAAGTCCACTGGCCCCCACTGGATGACCGAACGATTTCAACCCGCCGTCCGGGTTCACGGGAAGTCGGCCGGTCCGATCGAATTCACCGGCCAGCACGTCCTTCCAACCCTGTCCACGGTCTGCGAAACCGAGATCCTCCATCAGGACAAGTTCAGTGGGCGTGAAGCAGTCGTGCACCTCAGCCAGGGAAATCTGTGTGCGCGGGTCGATGATCCCCGCCTGTGCGTACGCGTCCTGGGCACTGCGGACAACCTCGGGGAAAGTCGTGAAGTCGTAGCCTGGGTCGGTCGCACCCAACGCGGGACCCGCAACGAGCGAAAGTCCCCTCACATACATCGGGGTGTCGGTGTAGAGGTGTGCGTCCTCCGCGCGGACGATCAATGCGCAGGCGGCACCGTCGGACACGCCGGAGCAGTCGAAAACACCGAGCCTTCCCGCGACCAGCGGGGCGCTCTCGATCCGCTCGCGGGAAACTTCGGATCTGAACTGCGCCTTGGGATTCAGCGCACCGTTCACGTGGTTCTTCCACGCTATGTGCGTCATTGCCGAACGCATTTGCTCGGGGTCGACGCCGTAGCGTGCGCAGTACGCCGGGTCCAGCAGCGAGAACGCCGCGGGCGCTGTCATCGACAACTCAGCAGCAGTGCCGTCCCCGGGAGGATCCCCGCGTAGCAAACCCGAGAAGCCGGAGTCTTTGAGCTTCTCCACACCAACGGCCATCACCTTGTCGTACGCACCGGAAGCCACTGCATAGCAGGCATTCCGGAATGATTCCGAACCGCTGGCACAGTAGTTCTCGACGCGAGTGACGGGCTTGTAGTCCAGGGCCAACGGCTTGCTCAGCGTGAGCCCACTCTGACCACTGCCGAGGGTTCCGAGCCAGAACGCATCGACGTCCGCCAGTGAGATGCGATCATTGCCATCGAAGCAATCGGCCATGGCATCGACGAGCAGATCGTCCGCGCTGCGGTCCCAATGCTCACCGAAGGAAGTACAACCCATAGCGACGATGGCCACCTTATCGGCAATTCCATTGCTACTCATAGCGCCTTGGCCTTCCAGAAGTAGTTGTGCACTCCGCTTGTGGTGCCCAAACGGCGGAACGTCAGGCCTACTCGGGCGCCGACCCTCAGTGTCTCCGCGTCGGAATCTGCAACCTCGAGGGTGTAACGGCCACCGCCGTCGAAGTTCACCACGGCATCCACGACCGGCGGAGACGGCGAGAACGCCAGTCGGTCTACGGTGTACGTGGCCACGCTGCCCTCACGCGGCGCCAGCGACTCTGCGATCATCTTGTCGACCGCCCCGCAACCCTTGCAGACCCGAGCGGGCGGAAGGTGCAGGAAACTGCAAGCAGAACAACGTGTTCCAGCGAAGTTGAATTTCCAGCCCAGGGCCCGCGCGGAGGGCGGAGCAGCCGCCCAATCGGGTTCAGGACGGCGCGGCGGCTCACGATCAAGGAGTCCACGCCAATTGAGATAGGTGAAATACGGGAGCGCACGGCCAGAGTCCAGTTGGTTTGCCACGCTGACACTCTGGCGAGCCTGGAGGATCCGGTCGGTAGTTCGCAGAACAAGAGCATCGGCTCCGTCGGCCGCCGAGATCAGCAGGATCGACTGCCCGGGCTCGGCGCGGTCCAGTACGTCGGCAAGAGCGAGCCCGAGGCCCGCGGCACCGGCGTACCCGATCGGAGATCCGGTAGTTCCGATCACCGCGGGCAGCAGTTTCGCTGCTCGTTTGGTGACACCGCTGTTGGGCGAGACCACCACGACGTGATCGACCTGGCCGATATCTGCTTTTGCCAGTGCCTCTTTCGCGACTTCAGCGATCAGCGGGAGGTACCGCTCCAGCCCGAACCGCTCCTCCCATTGGCTGCCGGCTGCAGCGCCGGGAACACGCCAACGGTCCAGGAACTCTTCACTGAGGCTGGCCCGAGCGAGCACTGTGGCAAGTGCTGTCTCAGCGGAACCGAAGACGAAAGCCGCCGCCCCGTCACCACCGCTCCGTTCATCGGCCGAACCCGGCCGCCCGGTGATCACATCGGACAACACTGCCAAGCCGCCCGACTCTCCAGCCGTGAGCAAGGCTGCCACCGTGCCGCGCGCGCTGCCGGCGATATCAGCAGCAAAAACATCGCGATCCAGACCCAATGCCGCATGCACCGCAACGGCATTGGTCTTGTCTGCATACGCCGGCGAGGTAGTGGCCAGATACAGCGAACGCGGATCCTGGTCCGTCCCGCCCGCGAGCGCCGCACGTGCGGCCTCGACAGCCATCGTGGTGCTGTCCTCGTCGAACGACGCGGCAACACGTTCACCCCGTCCCCCACTCGCGCCACCGGCGCTCGCGATCTCGGCCAGGGACACCCGGTGTCGCGGAAGGTACGTGCCGTATGACGTGATACCAAGGCGTTGAGTTGTCATGAACTACAGAACCTTTCAAGAATCGTGGCGAAACGGCGCCGCCCGAGATCACAGCTCATCGAGATCACGGTCCTCCCGCCAACGGTCGGCAGAGGGGTCGAGCAGGCGTTCCATCGCCTCGTCGCTCAGCCACACGAGCGCCTCGAGAACAAGGGCGTCGAGATAGCGTGTCTGTCCCGTGCGGAGATCCTCAAGACGCAACCGGGGGCTCTTGGCATTCTCGTCGATCTCCACCGAAACCTGGGCGAACTCGCTGTACACGACCGCTTTGCCGGACATGACCATCTCCTAGATCAAGAAGCCCATATTGGGCAGTGCATACTCGTTGTCCACCAAGACCACGGTCTTGCCCGCCAGCCGAATCGCGCCGTCAATCACGCGTAGTCGGTAGGTGACCCGGCCCGCGAAGGTGTCGGTCCCCCGCTCCTTAGCCGAGAACAACATGAAATTGGCACCCACGACGGTGTTCTCGACACCGGACGCGGCCTGCTCCGTACCGAGCAACTCGACGTTGGAGACCACACGGCGCATGTTGGACGGCGGTGATTGCGCATAGCGCTTACCCGTGCGCAATTGCTTCAATCGGGTGGAAATACGATTCCGATTGTCGTAGATCACCGACATGTGGGTCTTCGGGTCCTTGTCGGTACCGTCGATGGGCACCCAGTACAGGGCATCGTCGGTCCACAGCGCTTCCCAGGAATCGAAGTCGTGCTCGTCGGCATAGCGCGCTTCCCGGTAGAGGAATGCTTCCACCTGACGGATGTCGGTGAGATCCGGCGTCCCTTGGCTGCGATCTTCGAATGCGACGCTCACTTTGTTTCCTCCCCGACAACGGCAACAACATCGGCATCAGCATCAGCGACTACATCCGCCGGCGCCTGCATGATCTGCTTGTAGTGACGCCAGAAGGCGCGCATCGCGGTCTCGTCGGTGGCGGTTCCGATCTGATAACCACGCTCGTCGGTCTGTTCGCGGTCAACGCCACGGCGGATGTCCACCCAATGCGGTTCGCGCATAGTCACACCCACTTGATTTCGCTCGTACATCTCGGTGTCGTCGGCAAGCAACATGCCGGCCGGGCCCACCGAACCGATCGACTGCGACACCATCCGGGTGTTAAGTTCCGGAGCACCCTTGAGCTGCACTGCGGTCGAGTACTGCACGCACTCGTGCGCGGAGAGCGGCTGAATGTTGAATACCTGAATCTCGGCGATGAACAGGTTGGGAAAAATCATGACATGGGGAGCACCCTCGATCATGATCTCTTCGGCGCCGGCGCCGTGCTTGGCGCGCATCGCTGCCACATAATCGGGAACCCGATCCTCGGTGGTGCCGAACCAGCGCATCGGCTCGGCGAAGGTGCGAAACTCCGGTCGGAGATCGTTCTCACTGTGCCCGTTGCCGAATGCCCTGGTAACTGCTGTGGAGTTGTCACTGTAGAGCGCACCGATGGGGCTGCCCGTCACCGAGAAAATGGAGCCGTGGACAAACTGGGGATGGTATCCGTCAGTCTCGTTCTCGGCCAGCAGTTTCCAATTGGCACGGGTCTTGTGCTTGAGCCAACCCGCGGTCAACTCCACCTCCCCCTCCGGCGAAAGCCGTGCCAGTCGGTCGAGTTCGCCCGCAGCATCGCCGAGGTGCTCGAGGAGAGTGGGTCCGGCCTCGGCGAAACTGCCGAACACGAAGCCTTGATAGACGGCGACGCGGGGCACTCGGCCCATGCCGAGTTCGAGCTTGTTCTTTCCGCCGTACCCCTTGTTGTACGGGTAGCCAAGCAGCTCACCGGTATTGCGGTACGTCCACCCGTGGTACGGGCACCGGAACGAACTCGAATTCCCGGCGGCGTCGTCGCACACGAGGTTGGCGCGGTGGGCGCAACGGTTGAGCAGCAGGTGTACGTCACCGGACTTGTCCCGGGTCATGATGATGTCTTGTAGGCCTAGCTTCTTGCGGACGTAGTCGTTGGGTTCGGGCACCTCAGAGGTATGACCGACAAAAACCCAAGTCTTGTACCAGATTCGCTCGAGTTCGTCGGCGAAGACATCGTCGTTGGTGTAGAGCGATCCGTGGATTCGCTCGGGCTCGATGAGGGCCGAGTAGTCGACTCGAGGCGCTCTGTCGACCACGGGGTCGCGGTCCGTTGCAAGAGTCACTGTTCTGCTCCGATCCTTCAATATTACTGTTGACGAATATGTTTGGCTGCCTCGGTGGCGAGGCGAAATTTCTGGATCTTCCCGGTGGTAGTGGTGGGCAGCTCCGAAGCGTCGAGGAACCAGACGTGCTTGGGTACCTTGAAGCGAGCCAGGTGCTCCCGGCACAGCGCCAGAACCTCATCCTCGGTGATCGTCGATTTCGGTGCGCGCACTACGCAGGCACAGCCGACTTCGCCCCATCTGTCGTCAGGTACACCGATTGCGTACACCTGACTTACTTCCGGGTGGGCTGTGAGCAGTTCTTCGATTTCCTTGGGCATCACCAGTTCTCCGCCGCTCTTGTAGAGCTCCTTGGAGCGGCCGGTGACCTGCACGTAGCCGTCCTTGCGGACGATTCCCAAGTCTCCGGTGTAGACCCAACCGTCACGTAGGCCTTTAGCGGTCTCCTCGGGCTTGTCCCAGAATCCGAGCATCGCGGTGGGACCCCTCGAAATCAGTTCACCTTCTTCGCCGTTCGGAAGAAACTCACCCGTCACGGGGTCGGCAGTGCGGTACTCACACAAGTCGCCTGACCGCTCAGGGATTCCCGCGACGCCGGCCAATTTGGGCTTGCCGACCGTGGTAGCCGTCAGTTCGAAATTATCGTCCGGATCATTCAGAGTCATGGCTCCGCCGCACTCGGTCATACCGTAGCCGGTAACGATCTCGGTGATGCCGAGAAGACCAGCAGCCTTCTCCCACAACCACACCGGACCGGGAGCCGCACCCGAAAGCAATGCGCGCAGGCTGGAGAGATCGTAGTCTGCGATGTCCGGGCGTTCCAGAATGCCCACTGTCATAGTCGGCACACACAAAATATCGTTGACCTGATGCCGTTCGATGCCGGCAAGGTAGGCAGCGGGATCGAACGTGGGTTGCAGAATAACGGCGCCGCCCACCGTCATCGCGGCCAGCAGGCCCTCGATGTAGCCGAACATGTGGTAGCACGGCAGCGAGAAGAGCACGCGCCAACCGTCGTCGAAGGCCCGAGTCAGTGCCGACGCGTAACCGGTGCGCTGGACCGCGTCATGGGTTACCTGCACGCCCTTGGGCGAGCCGGTGGTTCCCGAGGTGTAGAGAATGTCTCCTACCGAACCCGGGTCGACGACAATGCCTGCGCTGGCGCCCGCGTTTTCCCGACCAAGCTCCTCCAGGTCTTGAAGTGTGCGCACGCCGGCCCTGGCCTGACCGTCGACACTGACCTGTACGACATGTCGCAACAACGGCAGAGCCGTCTGCCCTTCCGTGGTGTCCCAGCCTGGTGCAACGGAATCGAGCATCTCCGGGTAGTCCAGACCGGCGTGTCCTGTCATAGTGATCAGCACTGTGCAGTGGGACTGCTCCAGGACGTAGGCCAACTCTTCTGCCTTGTAGAGAAAGTTGAGCGGAATCGCCACTGCACCGGCCTGGGCCACCGCGAACTTCACCGGAACGAATTCGGTGTAGTTGGCCATCACGATCCCGACGTGATCGCCGGGCTGGACGCCGAGAGTCACAAGGCCGTCTGCCAGACGACGCGACCAACTCGCAATCTCACCGTAGGTAGTGGTCTTTTCATCGGTAATGACCAAGGGTCGGTCACCGAAGAGTTCTGCCCTGTGATCCAGCCAGTCCCCCAGCGAACGCTGTGTCCACTCGGGGAACTGACGCTCCAGCGCGTCGCGCCGTTCCGCGATCGAGTTCACCACGACTATTTCCTCCTTTTTTAAATCGTAATTCGATTAAATGCGACTTAGGGGAATGGCAAGTTCAGGCATTCGTCTCTATCGGCCCCGGAACACAGCCGGGCGCTTCGCCGTGAATGCTTCGACTCCTTCGGCGAAGTCCTCGGTGTCGAAGAGCCTGGCCTGAGCTTCGACCTCGAGGTCGAGTAGATCCATCGGCGCCACAGCTCCGCGGCTCCAGATCCATTTCATTTCCCGCAGCGCCAGCGGAGGCGCGGCAGCAATCAGTTCGGCATCGGACAACGCGCGCTCGAGTGCGGTGCCTGCCGGCACCGTCTCGTCGACCATGCCCAGGCCCAGGCCCTCCACGGCAGACAGTCGTTTCGGCAGCATCATCAACTGCCGCGCCACCGCAGTCCCCACCCGAGACGGCAACGAGTAGAAGATTCCCATGTCCCCCGCCAGTCCGACGCCGGTGAACGCCGTGCTCAGGACCGCATCTTCACTGACAACCACTCGGTCGCAGGCCATCGCGAGCGAGACGCCCGCACCGAACGCAAAGCCTTCGACGGCCGCGATGACAGGCTTGGAACCGCCCCAGATCGCCCGGATCACACGCTGGGCAGCCTGAGCGCGAATGACGGTCTTCTCCGCGATCTGGCGGTCCATGGTGGAGATGTCCCCACCTGAACAGAAGGCTTTGCCGGCGCCGGTCAGCACGACTACCCGAACGGACTCCACGGACATTGCTGCTTCCAGAGCCTCGGCCAGCTCCACCCGCAATATCAGGTCGATGGCGTTTCGTTTGTCCGGGCGATTGAGGGTGATCAGACGAGTGGTGCCACGATCTTCGACGAGGACCGTCGATTCCGGCTCCATCTCAGCGGCCCACGAATTTCGGCGCGCGACGCTCGAGAACCGCGGCGAGTCCCTCGCGGGAGTCTGCAGTCCCCGACAGTTCGGAAACCGTGCGCGCCTCTTCTGCAAGCCGGTCGGCTACGGTGGCGCCCACGCCTCCCCAGAGCAGTCGCTTGGTCGCTCCGACCGCAAGTGGGGCGAGCTCGGTGAATTGTGCGGCGTACTCGTCGGTGCGCTTCGCGAGCTCTCCAGCGGGAACGACGGATGTGATGAGACCGATCTCCAGCGCGGTCTGCGCGTCGAGAGTCGGGTTGGTCAACAGGATTTCGGCGGCCTTGCGCAGACCCACGAGCTGAGTGAGGGTCACCGACACACCACCATCGGGAGCCATACCCACGCGGACGGCGCCGGACATGAACTTGGCAGTTTCCTCGGCGATCACGAAATCTGCAGCGCACACCAGGCCCAACCCGCCGCCACCTGCAGCGAAACCATGCACCGAGGCGATGACCGGGACCTGAAGTTGCATCAGAGCCGAGGTCGCGATTTGCAGCCACGCTGTGGCCTCGCGGAGGTAATCCGGCAGCGCCTCGCCCTTGGAGGCGAAGGTGCGGACGTCACCGCCGGCACAGAAGTGCTTGCCTTCCCCGGTGATGACGACAACCCTCACCCGCGGCTCGCCATGACACCGCAGCACCGCAGCATGCAGGGCCTGGAGGAATCCGACGTCCATTCCGTTGGATGCTTCAGGTCGGTTAAGACGCAGCCTGGCAACACCATTGGACTCGAGGTCCAGCAGCACAGGCCCATCGGGGATCAAATTTTCAGTCATGGCGTGCTCCTTCGTTGATCCTTGTTGGTGAATTCGTCAATGCCTGTGCCGCTCGAATCCTCACTGAGATGATCGAGAACGGTGCGATGCTCCAGAGACAGTCCGTCCGCCAGCGGCAAACGAAGCCCCGCGTAGACGAGTCGCTTGCTGCGCCCTAGTGCAACGGGGTCCTTGGCCGCCAGAGCTTCGGCAAACGCGTCCACATCCGCATCGAACGTGTCCGCCGGCAGAGCGCGATAAGCGAGCCCCCAGGCCACTGCCTGATCCGCGGAGAGCCTGTCGCCGGTGAGAATGTGTGCGAGCGCCCGTTGCCGGCCAACCAGGCGGGGAAGTCGCTGCGTGCTACCACCACCCGGCACCATGCCGTGATTGGAATGAGTATCGGCCAGTTTGGCTTTCGCGTGTACCAGCGCAATATCAGCGGACTGCATCAATTCGAAACCGCCGGCCATGGCGTAACCCTCGACTGCCGCGATCACGGGCACATCCAGCTCGGCGATCGCCGAGCACGCCCGGCCGAAGTTACCGAACAGCTCTGACATCGCATCACGGCCTTGCTCGCGCAATTGCTGCAGCTCGTGGAAATCCCCGCCCACAGAGAAGTTGCCGCTGGCGCCGCGCAGAACTATCACGCGTACCTGCGGCGCCAACGTCCGAAGCGCCGTCTCCAACTGCTCACCGAGTGCGACGGTGATCGCGTTCATCGCCTCGGGCCTGTTGAGCGTGATGCGGCCGATGGCCCCGTCCACAACGGCCTCGACGACGGACTCGGTACGCTTCACATCCGCGGCAGTCACATCAGCCGCCCGCCGCCGACTTCGAGCACGGCACCGGTCATGTAACTCGAATGCTCCGACGCCAGGAACAGCACTGCCCCCGCCACCTCACGGGGTTCGCCGGCCCGCTTCATGGGAATATCCGCCTCACGAGCAGCGAAGATATCGGGCGGCATGGCCTCGGTCATCGGGGTGCGAATCAGGCCCGGCTGCACGGCATTGACTCGAACACCTTTGTGCGCCAGTTCCTTCGCGGCAGACTTCGTCAGACCGACAATGCCGGCTTTTGCGGAGCTGTAGTTGGACTGGCCGAAGTTGCCGGACTTCCCCGACAGAGACGACATGTTGATGATGGATCCGCTACCGGCTTCGCGCATCACGGCCGATGCTGCTCGCACACCGAGCCAACTGCCCTTGAGATGCACGTTGAGGACCGCTTCGAAGTCGGCCAGCGTCATCTTGCCCAGCGACGAGTCTCGGGTGATGCCGGCGTTGTTGACGAATATGTCCAGGCAACCGAACTCTGCGACAGTCGCTTCCACTGCATCACGCACGGAGTCCTCGTCGGTGACGTCGCAACCCCGGCCCACGGCGCCCTCACCCAACGACGCGGCAGCCGACGCAGCCTGATCCTCATTGACGTCGAGGATCATCACCTTTGCGCCCTCTTCATGTAGGAGGCGTGCGATTTCCAGTCCAATTCCCTGAGCAGCGCCCGTAATGGCCGCACTCTTTCCCTCTACCAATCCTGCCCTCACGATGCGCACCCCTGGTCCGACTCGGCACCGAACACGACGTGGCAGACCCTGCGAAGAATCCTCATGCAACCTCCTGGATCAATACTTTTGAATTTAACATAAATTAGTTAAGCTGCCGGAGTCAATGCCGGAGCGCCAAGACACGGAAGCGAGACAAGCAGATGGACCTAGGTCTGAAGAATGCACGGGTGCTGGTCACCGGAGGCGGATCGAACGTGGGCCGCGGTATCGTGCACGGCTTCGCCCGCGAGGGCGCCCGAGTAGCAATCTGTGACATCGACGGAGATCAGGCCGAGAAGGTGCGCATCGAGGCCCTCGAACTCGGCGCCGCCGAAGCCATCGTGCTTGCCGAAGACCTCACCAAGGAAGGCGGCGCGGAACGATCGGTGGGCGCACTCCTGGAAAAGTGGGGCGGCATAGACGCATTGGTGAACAACGCCGGATTCAGCGAGGCCGAATTTTTTGCCAAGGACACCGACCGAGCGCGCTGGCAGAAGACCATCGAGATCAACCTCTACACCGCGATCGCCTGCACCCAGGCCGCACTCGGCCCCATGCGAGAGGCCCAAGCCGGCTCCATCGTCTTCATTTCCTCCGACGCGGCCTTCGGCGAAATCCGGCAAGGCATCTACGGAGCGACCAAAGCCGGACTGATTTCCATGGCTCGCACCGTAGCGAAAGAGCATGGACGCCACGGCATTCGCTCCAATGTCGTGTGCCCGGGACTGGTACTCCCCGAGAGCCCGGACGCCGTGGGCGCAAGCAGTCTGTGGGCGGGCGGCGCAGACACGGTGTTCAACGCCGGCCAGATCGAAAACCTCGAAAAAGGCATCCCCCTTCGCCGACTCACCACCGCCCACGACGTCGCTGACGCCGTCGTCTTCTTCTGCTCCGCAGGTGCTGCCCGCCAGATCACCGGCCAGGTCTTGTCTGTCAGCGGCGGGTATTCAATGCCGTGAACGTTCGCGAAACGAGGGCGAACAAGCCGTCCACCTCCGGCAGCAAGTCCGAAGCGACACAGGAGCGCCTTCTGTTCGCGGCCGCAAAAGTACTCTCGCGCAGGGGCATTTCCGAGACTCGCCTCACCGACATCGCCGAGATGGCAGACCTGCGCGCACCTGCCGTCTACTACTATTTTGCGTCCCGGCACGATTTGATTTCCGAAGTCATGTCGGTCGGCCAGACCCGTCTGCGTGAGCACGTCGCCGCCGCCCTCGACTCCCTACCCGCACAGACTAGCCCGATGGACCGAATCTGCGCCGCAGTTGCGGCGCACCTCGAAGTCGAGCTCGAACTATCCGACTTCGCGACAGCAGTCACCCGCAACACCGGCCAGCTGCCCGACGGCATCCGCGAGCGACTGCGCGAAGATTCGCATGCCTACTCCACCTTGTGGCGCGAACTGATGGATGCAGCCGCCGTGGCGGGGCAGATCAGGGCAGATCTCGATCTCAGAACTGCCCGCAAGTTGGTGATCGGCGCGCTCAATTGGGCCCCTGAGTGGTGGCGAGGATCGGACGGTTCCCTGGCCGACCTCGTGGCAACCACACAGAGCCTGGTCCGGCACGGACTGAGCCCCGTCGCCACTTAGAAGAATGCCGAAACTACAAGGAACTTCCTCAGATTCGGCCCGATGAAGGGAAAACCGCTATGACAAAACCACTCGCAGGATGCCGGGTCCTCGAACTTGCGGGGATCGGTCCAGGACCTTTTGCCGGAATGTTCCTGGCGGATCTCGGCGCCGAGGTTGTGCGGGTGGACCGCCCCGGCGGTAGCGGGTTTTTCGCCGGTTCGGAACACGTCGACATCATGAACCGCGGGAAGCAGTCACTGCTACTGGATCTCAAGAAGCCCGAAGCGGTAGACGTACTTCTCCGCATGGTGGAGCACGCGGACGTGCTGATCGAGGGATACCGACCCGGCGTAGCCGAAAAGCTGGGGGTCGGTCCCGAAGCCTGCCTGGCCCGCAACCCCAAGCTCGTCTACGGCCGGATCACCGGCTGGGGCCAAGACGGCCCGCTCGCCCAATCAGCCGGCCACGACATCGACTACATCGCACTCACCGGCGCATTGCACGCCATCGGCCCCGCGGACGGAGCCCCACAAATCCCGCTGAACCTTCTCGGCGACTTCGGCGGTGGCGGTGCCTATCTCGTGATCGGCGTGCTCGCAGCACTCATCGACGCCAAGGCGACCGGCACCGGCCAAGTGGTGGACGCCGCAATCGTCGACGGCGTCAGCCACCTACTGTCCTCGACGCACATGATGATCGCTGCCGGAGCCTGGGCGGACCGCCGCCAGAGCAACATGCTCGACGGCGGCACTCCCTACTACTCGATCTACGAGACTGCTGACGGCCGTCATATGGCCGTGGGCGCCCTCGAGCCCAAGTTCTATGCCGAACTTCTCTCCGGCCTCGGGCTGGACGAGCCGGCGCACCGGCAGCACGACCAGAGCCGCTGGCCGGGGCTTCGCAGAAGTATCGCTGCTACGTTCAAAACCCGCACGCAATCAGAGTGGACGGATCACTTCGCGAACACTGACGCCTGCGTGGCACCCATCGCGACTCTGACGGGCGCTGCCGAAAATTCTCACGTTCGCGCCCGCGGTTCCCTCGTCGAGGTCGGCGGCGTGCTGCAGTCCGCACCGGCGCCGCGATTCTCCAAGGAGCAGTCGACGGTGAACTGGCCGCCTCCCATGCCCGGTGAGCACTCCCGAGAAGTTCTTACCCGTTGGGGCGCAACCCATATTGACGATCTCATCGCCCGCGGAGTTGCCATCGAAGCGCTCGAGGTGACAGCCCCATGACCGCACTCCCCGAGCAGTCCGTCAGCTCGAGCACCCCCGGCGTACACCGAGTAGCCGAGGGGATCTACCGAATTCCGCTCGCTCTTCCCATGGCAGACCTCACGACTGTCAACTGTTACGCCGTCACGTCGGGGTCGTCGATCACCCTCGTAGACCCGGGATGGGCCTCGCCGGCTACGGAACGCGCCCTGAGCGAGGCTCTTTCGAATCTCGGATTCGCACTGGCAGACGTCGAGCAGATCGTTGTGACGCACACACATTGGGATCACTACACCCAGGCCATCGCGCTTCGCGATTCCTACGGAACACCAGTGCTCGTGGGCGAGCAGGAACAGCACACCATCGATGCGTTCGACACCATCGCCGGGATGCACCCGCGACAGGTGGAGTTACTGAGAACCTGTGGTGCCCCCGAACTGGCTGATTCGATCAAGGCACTCGAATTCGAAGAACACGAGAGAGACGTCCCTTTCGGGGAGCCTGATGAGTGGTTGAAAGACGGACAACAACTTTCGGTCGGCGACCGGACGCTCCACGTTCATCACACGCCCGGACACACTCGCGGCCACATGATCGTGATCGATCCCGAGCGGAACGTCATGATCACCGGCGATCACATCCTCCCGCGGATCACGCCATCCATCGGATTCGAGCGCGCTCCGGAGGAACTGCCGCTCGCCTCGTTCCTCGAGTCTCTGACACTGGTGAAGTCTCTGCCAAACACTTCCATGCTCCCGGCCCACGGACAGGTCACTCCATTCGTCCACGAACGAGTCGATGCCCTGCTCGCGCATCACGACGCACGGTTCGGTGCCGTTCTGTCACAGGTAATCTCGGGCCGTCACACCGCAGCCGACGTCGCCGATGCACTGACCTGGACGCGGCATGAGCATGCGCTTGCCGACCTGGGCGACGTCCATCGCATGCTGGCGATCCTGGAGATCGGCGCACACCTGGACGTGCTCGCGGTGCGGGGACGCCTGACACGCACTGACGTCGAAGGCGTCCACCACTTCACTCTCTGACTCCCCCAAACACTTGGGTGGGGTGTCGAACAGTAACTGTTCGACACCCCACCCAGGAGCAACCGAGCGTTATCCGAGCGGGTTCACACCCCGAACTGCACCGGCCATGTCGGAGATCTCCGCCCAACGCTCTGCAAGCTGGTCGACGGTGGGAGGCTCGGCGAAGGTCACGCCCTTGTTCTGGAACTGCGCCACGCGCTGAACCTGGCCGCCACCGACCACGAACACCGAACCGGTATCTGTGGATTCCTCGGTGAGGAGGTAGCCGACGACCGGAGCGACGTGTGCCGGCGGCAGCTTCTCGAGAAACTCCGGCGGTGCGATGTCCTCTGTCATCCGGGTTGCCGCCAGCGGCGCAACCGCATTGGCATTGACCCCGTACTTGGCGCCCTCGATTGCCAGCGTGTTGATCAGGCCGACGAGTCCGAGTTTTGCTGCACCGTAGTTGGATTGACCGAAGTTGCCGAAAAGACCACTAGTAGAGGTTGCGACGACGATGCGGCCGAACTTCTGCTCGCGGAAGTGTGGCCACGCCGCCCGCGAGACGTTGTATCCGCCGTAGAGATGCACCTTCATCACTGCGTCCCAGTTGTCGCTCGTCATCTTGTGGAACGCACCGTCGCGGAGGATGCCGGCGTTGTTGACCACGCCGTGCACCGCACCGAATTCGTCGAGTGCCGTCTGAATCAGGGACTGCGCGCCCTCCTCGGTAGCCACGCTGTCGTAGTTGGCTACCGCGAGACCGCCGGCCTTGCGGATCTCCGCCACCACGTCGTCGGCCATCGTCGATCCGGAACCCGAACCGTCGCGGGCGCCGCCGAGGTCGTTGACCACAACGCGGGCGCCTTCTCGGGCGAGCAGCAACGCGTACTCGCGTCCGAGACCGCCACCGGCTCCGGTCACCACGATGACCCGGTCATTTACTCCTGGCATATCTACCCCTTGAACTCGATGAATGTGTTATCCGCGACCGGGTCAGGCCAACGGCGTGCATGTGCCGTCGACGATCGCCGCACGGAGCTTGAACTTTTGGATCTTGCCTGAGGCAGTGGTGGGTAGCTCTGCCGCCAGATACCAATCGCGGGGCACCTTGTACGGAGACAAACCCTGTGCGGCGTAGTCGATCAGCCTTTGCCGCATGCCCTCACCGGCCTCGCCGCGCGGAACGACGACGGCCGCGATCGCCTCGCCCCACTTCTCGTCCTGAACGCCGATCACCGTCACGTCGAGGACATCCTCGTGTGCCGTCAGGAACGACTCGATCTCCGCGGGGGAAACGTTCTCGCCACCCCGAATGATGAGATCCTTGAGTCGGCCGGTGATTGTCAAAGTGCCACGCTGATCAAGCTTTCCGAGGTCGCCGGTGTGCAACCATCCCTCGGCGTCAACCGCGGCAGCAGTGGCCTCGGGATTGTGGATATATTCGACCATCTGCTGATATCCCCGAGCGCACACCTCGCCGGATTCGCCGATCGGTACCACCGAGCCGTCGAACGGGTCGACGATCTTCACCGCAACCTGAGGGAGCGGATGACCGCTCGAATTGATCTGGTCCTCGCGTGAGTCCGTCGTACGGGTGAGGGAGATGACCGGCGAGAGTTCCGTCTGCCCGAACAGGTTATGTGTGGTGGCCCCGAAGAGCTTCTCCGTAGCTTCGATCATGGGGCCGGGCACGTTGGCACCGCCGCCGAGGACTCGAACGAGACTGGGCGCGGGTTTGTCATCCTTGCGCGCCGCTTCCAATACCGCACCGAGCACAGTGGGCACGTAGAAAAACAGGTTCGCGTTCTCGGACCGGATGGCCTCGAGTACGCCGTCGGGTGTGAACTGTTCGATCAGCACCATGGTGCCGCCCATCCAGATCGTCCCGACCGTGCCGATCACGCAAGAGGCCGTATGGAACATCGGAAGAGGGTTGACACCGATGAGTGGTGTCGGAGGCTCGATGGCTTCGAGCGTGAATCGAGCGCAATTGACCAGCGAGCGATGCCGCAGCAAGACGCCCTTGGGTAGACCGGTGGTTCCTGAGGTGTACTGCAGCATCACGGGCGCGGAGGAGTCGGACGCATTCGGACCCGCTGCGCCCTCGGCCAGTGGCGCCGCGGCCCGCCACCGGTCGATCTCGGAAAGACTGACTACGTGACGCAGACCAGAACACTGCGACTTCGCTTCTGCTGCAACGGAGGCCATGTCGTACGCACGGCTCACATCCGCGTGAATCAACAGTGTTGCTCGGCTGTGCCCCAGCGCATACATCAGTTCGTCACGACGGAGAACCGGGTTGAGTGCCACGAGTGTGACGCCGGCGATCGCCGCCCCGAAAAGAATGATCGGCCACTCGACGATATTGGGCGCCCACAACGCGACATAGTCGCCGGGCTCGACCAGCTCGAGGATTGCAGCAGCTACCCGCTGCGCCTCGTCGTACAGCTCCTGGTAGGTGAGCCGACGCTCTTGACCGGTGCCGTGCGCGTTGGCGATCACGGCCACGGTGTCCGGAAACTGCTGGGCCCGTTCCTGCAAGAGCGATCCCAACGTGTGCTCAGACAGCGGAACGCTGTCGTCGATGGGCCAGTACGACTCGGTCAGAAGCCGGTCTTCGAGTCCTGAAGTCACGAGAATTTTCCTCCGTAGGTGATCATGGTCAGGCTACGTACCGGGCAATAGATTCGACGATGCACGCTGGCTTGGCACTTCCCTCGACCTCGATCGTGGTGGTGAACTCCGCCTGGATCGCACCGTCGAGAGGTGTCACTTTGGTGATGGCGACGGAGGCGCGGACCTTCGCTCCAACCAGCACTGGTGCCGCAAATCGGACCTTGTTCAGCCCGTAGTTGACGGCCATCGTGATGCCGTCGACTCGGTAGAGCTGTTGCTGCAATACCGGCAACATCGACAGAGTGAGGAATCCGTGGGCGATCGTTGCGCCGAACGGGCCGTCCTTCGCGCGTTCGGTGTCTACGTGGATCCACTGGTGATCTCCGGTCGCGTCTGCGAACTGATTGACGCGCTGCTGCTCGATCTCCATCCAGTCGGTGGTTCCCAGGTCGGATCCTTCCGCCGCGATCACGTCTTCGATCCCGTTGAATACCTTCATCCAGACTCCCTCAGTTGGTGTACTTTTGAATTGAACATAAATTAGTTAGTGTGAGGTAGTCAATATCCGGCTTTCGATCGGACCGACCGGGCGCTCGCCCGGAGACCGGACTGGACCACTGCGGTCCCGACGGTTCCGGATATCCAAATCCACTCAATCACAATGACTTCCATCAGGAGGAACTCACATGGCCGAGGCCTATATCGTCGACGCCGTCCGTACTGCGGTCGGCAAGCGCGGCGGCGGATTCGCGCAGTCTCACCCGGCAGACATGGCCGCGCACGTCATCAAGACGGTTGTCGGTCGTCACGATTTCGATCCCGCCGACATCGATGACGTCATCCTCGGTTGCCTTGACAACATCGGATCCCAGGCCGGCGACATCGCCCGCACCGCGGCACTCGCGGCCGGACTTCCGGAGAACGTTCCCGGTGTCACGATCGACCGTCAGTGCGGTTCGGCGCAGCAGGCCGTACATTTCGCCGCCCAGGGCGTCATGAGCGGCACGGCAGACCTCATCGTCGCCGGTGGCGTCCAGAAGATGAGCCAGTTTCCCATCCTCAGCGCGTTCGGCGCCGGCGAGCCCTTCGGGTCCACCGATCCGTGGACGGGTTCGAAGGGTTGGGCAGCGCGGTACGGCAACGAGGAGATCTCGCAGTTCCGCGGGGCCGAAATGATCGCGGACCAGTGGAACCTGAGCCGGGAGGACAACGAGAAGTTCGCGTACGAAAGCCATCAGCGGGCCCTGAAGGCCATCGCCGAAGGCCGATTCGAGCGTGAGATCACCGAGTTCGAGGGCATCTCCACCGACGAGGGCCCGCGAGCCGACACCAGCCTCGAGAAGATGTCCGGTCTGAAGACCCTCACCGAGGGTGGAAAACTGACTGCCGCTGTCGCCAGCCAGATCTCGGACGGATCCGCCGCACTTCTTGTCGCCTCCGAGGCCGCGGTCGAGCGCTACGGCTTCACTCCCCGCGCGCGCATTCATCACATCTCCGTCCGCGGTGCGGATCCCGTGATGATGCTCGCAGCCCCGATTCCCGCCACCCAGCACGCGCTGAAGAAGGCCGGACTCTCGATCGACGACATCGACGCCGTGGAGATCAACGAAGCCTTCGCGCCTGTTGTGTTGGCCTGGCTCGCAGACATCGGCGCCGATCCGGCCAAGGTGAACATCAACGGCGGTGCCATCGCACTCGGCCATCCCATCGGCTGCACGGGTTCACGTCTGATGACGTCGCTGCTACACGAACTCGAGCGAACCGGCGGACGGTACGGCCTGCAGACCATGTGTGAGGGCGGCGGACAAGCAAACGTCACCATCATCGAAAGGCTCTGAGCCATGGAACGCGTACTCTACGAAAAGGATCACGAGCTCTACCGTGAGACTGTTCGCGAATTCCTTGTGCGAGAAGTAGAACCACACAAGGACAGGTGGGACACAGAACGCTGGATCGACCAGACGGTCTTCACCCGCGCTGCAAGTGCCGGGGTGTACGGATTGCAGATCCCCGAGGAGTACGGCGGATCGAACGAGAGCGACTACCGCTACCGGATGATCGTCTGCGAAGAGGTCGCGAAGATCAACGCGTTGTCCTTCGGTCTGACCATCAGCCTGCAGGACGATCTGGTGTTGCACTATCTGCTCGACCTCACCAACGACGAGCAGAAGCAGCGTTGGTTGCCAGGCTTCGCGGCGGGTGAGACGATCGGCGCGCTTGCCATGACCGAACCCGGCACGGGAAGTGATCTACAGGGAATTCGAACGAGCGCCGTTCGCGATGGTGACGACTGGATCATCAACGGGCAGAAGACGTTCATCTCGAGCGGAATCATGGCCGACATCGTCGTAGTCGCTGCACGTACTGATCCGAATGCGGGTTCACGCGGCTTCAGTCTGTTTGTCGTCGAACGCGACACTCCCGGATTTGTGCGCGGACGGCAGCTCGACAAGATCGGGCTACCTTCACAAGATACTGCTGAACTGTTCTTCGAGAACGCGCGAGTTCCGGCGACGCACCTTCTCGGCGAAGAAGGCCGAGGGCTGCAGTACTTGATGAGCCACCTCCCCCGCGAGCGTCTCGGCGTCACAGCGAAGGCAATGGCGACTACACGCGCGATCTTCGACATCACCGTGAACTACTGCAAGGAACGTCGAGCGTTCGGGCAGGCTATCGCCGATTTTCAGAACACACGTTTCGAACTTGCCGAGATGGCGACCGAAATTGATATCGCCACGTCATACGTCGACCAAAGCGTGCTCGCGTACAACGCCGGTAAACTGACTCCTGTCGACGCGGCAAAGGGCAAGTGGTACATCAGCGAACTGCAGAAGCGTGTGATCGACCGATGCCTGCAACTCCACGGCGGGTACGGATACATGACGGAATACGCCGTGGGCAAGGCGTACGTCGACACCAGAATCCAGACCATCTACGGCGGAACCACCGAGATAATGAAGGAGATCATCGGACGCGACATAGTTCGATGACAACCAATCAGGGTACGTCGTAATACTGTTGCCGTGCAGTCAATCCAGGCTGCACGGCAATATTTTTTCCGTCAGCATCAGTCCCGATGGCTCACGATGTTGATGACGTTGCCGTCCGGTGCTCGAACGAAGAACCGTCGAACGCCCCACGGTTCGGTAGTTATCGGGTGCACGATCTCGAAGCCGAGTTTGCGCGCTTCGTCGGGCACTGTCACGTTGATTGAAAGATGCAGCGCGCAGTCAGTTTTGGAGCTTCTACCCTGGAGTTCTTTCGGATTGTTCGCCGTTCAGGCGGCAACATCGGTCGCGGTGATCTCCTGCCAGACCGCGAATCGGTCGGCCATCTCGGTGCGCCACTCGGCCGCGGGCAGTCGGTGCCGGCGGGGCCGGAAATGCGGCGAAATACCCGAGAAAGCGGAGAGGAAGCGTTGCGCGTGCCCGGGTGATGTGAACCGTTTCATCGCCCGCTCGCGCTGCCGGGTCGGTTGGTGCGAGTTCTCGGCCCGGTTGTTCAGAAACTTCGAGCGGCGATGGTCGACCGAGGCCAGCAGCTCGCGGTGCGCGACGGTGTAGCTGGCCAGTTTGTCGGTGACCAGGACCCGCGGCACATATCCCAGTCCTTTGAGCAGTCGGCGGAAGAACTTCTTGGCTGCCAAAGCGTTTCGGCGTGGCTGGACCAGCACGTCGAGCACGTTGCCGTCCTGGTCGACCGCCCGCCACAGGTAATGCAGGGTGCCGTTGATGCGGATGAAGACCTCGTCGAGGTGCCACTTGTCGCCGGGCTGTGCCCGGCGTCGGCGCAGCTGGTTGGCGTATGCCTGCCCGAACTTGGCGCACCACCGGCGGATCGTCTCGTAGGAGACCGGGACACCGCGTTCGAGCATGAGTTCCTCGACTTCACGGAAGCTGAGCGGGAACCGGAAGTACAACCACACGCAATGGTTGATTATTTCGACCGGGTAGCGGGGGCCTTTGTACGACGGCATCGGGGTGCTCACTCCACCCATTCTCCAAGTTCGCCGACTTCAACAACGTGACAGTGCCTCGACGAGCAGTCCGCCACGCAGGTCGACGCCGGCGTTGGCGAGAGCGAAGATCGGTACCACGATCAGCGCGGTGGGTACCCGGAGGTATTCGTGTATCCGCTCGTTGACGGCTGTGCCTTTGGCCAGTCCACGTGACACTGCACGACCTGACGCGGCGCTCGGAGACTGCCAGAAGTCACGAAACAGTTCTCGAGCCGCCTCCACCTTGTGCCGCTGTGTCGGGTACGCGGGAATCAGAAGGCCGGCGACCATTCCGGCAAGCGAGGGATGAACACCCGACTCGATCGTGCTGAACCACAGCACGATCATCACGAGAATGTATGGCGCGGCTCGCCACTGTCGCGCCCGCCCGAGTAGCCACAATGCTGTCAGGCATGCCAGGGAAACGAGCAGTGGAATCAGGCGAATGTTTTCGCTGTATACGAATCCGATGATGGACACCGCGAGGAAGTCGTCGACCACCGTGACGGTAAGGAGAAACACTCGCAGTTGGCCTGATCGTGCGGGCCCGAGGAGCGCCAAGGCCCCGAGCATGAAGGCGGTATCGGTGCCGACGACCACCCCCCAACCCTGCAGGCTGTCTCCGCTGCCGACGATCACGGCGTAGATGACGGCGGGTAGACACACCCCCGCGACTCCGGCGATCACGGCGATACGGGTGCGGGTTCGATCACGTAATGACCCGTGGGCGAACTCTTGGCGTACCTCGAGCCCGATCAGAAAGAAGAAGACGACCATCAACCCGTCGTTGATCCAATGGTGAAGGCTCATGTGCAACGCCACCGGGCCGAGTTCGAATCCGGCGCCTTGATGCCAGAGGTCGAAGTACGCGCCCGAAGCCGGCGAATTTGCCCACAGCAGGGCGGTCACGGTTACCACCAGCAGCAGCAGCAGCACCGCGGAGCCGGACTCACGCCGGAGAGAGTTGGAGAGTTGATTACGCAGGCCTTGGGGTTTCGGTGCCTGTCGTGCCATCGCTAGTTGATCCTTATCGCCGTTCAGTCCAGGCGGTGGTGCGCGGTCAGGTCAGTGTTGTGTGGTGCCGGCGCCTGTGTTTTCCAGCGCCGCTCGTAGATAGGGGGCAGTCGCACTGTCGGCAGTGGCAGCTACCTGCTCGGGGGAACCGGTGGCGACGATACGTCCGCCGTCGGCGCCCGCTCCCGGTCCGAGGTCGATGACGTGGTCGGCCTGGGCGACGACGCGCATGTCGAGTTCGACCATGACGACGGTGTTGTCGGCGTCGACGAGCCCCTGCGCGTGAGCGAGCAGTCTGTCGCTGTCGGACGGGTGGAGCCCAGCAGTGGGCTCGTCGAGGATGTAGAGCGTGTCGCCGCGTTGAGCACGCTGGAGTTCGGATGCCAGCTTGACACGCTGAGCTTCGCCGCCGGACAGCTCGGTGGCGGGTTGTCCGAGTCGCAGGTAACCCAACCCGACCTCGCGTAGGACGGTGAGCGAGCGAAGAACGTCGTTCTCACTGGTGAAGAAGGCGTGGGCTTCGTCGATGCTCATCGCGAGAACGTCGGCGATGTTGCGGTCCCGCCAGGTGATTTCGAGTGTGCTCTGCGTGTAACGAGTGCCGTTGCAGTCCGGGCACGGGCTGTAGACGCTGGGCAGGAAAAGCAGCTCGATCATCACGAAGCCTTCGCCTTCGCAGGTCGGACAGCGGCCACCGGCGACATTGAAGGAGAACCGCCCCGGTTTGTAGTTCCGTTTCTTGGCGGCAGGTGTTGCGGCGAACAGCTTGCGGATGTGGTCGAACATGCCGGTGTAGGTTGCAACATTGGATCGGGGTGTGCGCCCGATAGGGCGCTGATCGATGGCGACCACCCGACGGAGCCCTCCCAGGGTGCCCTCGATGCGGCCGCGGACCGCGCCCTGATCTCCGGTGAGCAGCAGATCGGTGTCGTCGCGCGGTTCGACGTTGGCATCGGGCGCGGCGGGCCGGCCCAGTTCAGCGTTGATCAACGCTGGTAGAGCCTGGCTGACGAGGCTCGATTTCCCCGAACCGGAGACTCCGGTGACCGCGGTCAAGACCCCGAGAGGGAAAGACACGGTGAGGTCGCGGAGACTGTTGCGCTCGACGCCTTCGACGCGAAGCCACCCGCGGGGGGTACGCCGCTGGCGGCGCACCTGCTCCGACGTGTCGAAGAGATAGCGTGCGGTGACCGAGTCCGGTACGTCGGCCAGCCCGGCGGGTGTTCCGCTGTAGAGCACGCGTCCACCGTTCTCGCCGGCACCGGGACCGATATCGACCAGCCAGTCCGCTTCTCGGATGACGGGTAGGGAGTGCTCGACGACGAGGACGCTGTTTCCTCGCTCACGAAGTCCGTGCAGAATTCTCAGCAGCGCCGTCAAGTCGCCGGGGTGCAGTCCCGCCGAAGGTTCGTCGAGGATGTAGGCGACGCCGAACAGCTTCGAGGACAGCTGCGTCGCCAGGCGCAGTCGTTGCAGCTCTCCGCCGGAGAGTGTGGGCGTCGTCCGGTCCAGTGACAGATATCCCAGCCCGAGGTCGATGATGGGTTGGATTCTTTCGAGGAGGTCGTCGAGCAGGCGCCGCGCCGCCACCTGTTTTTCCGCTGACACGTTCGGGGTGCGTCGCACGTCGGGAGCGGCGGTGTGCGCCGATCCTCCCGATGCGACACGTCGTCGCGTGGCCTCGGCTCGTCGGGTTTCGTCGAGAGCTTCTCCTGCCGCCTCGGGTAGCCAGTCGCTGGACACAACAGTGCGCGCGATCTCTGCCAGTCGTGCCAGGGGCAAGGACGCGAACTCGGCGATATCCAGGCCCTCGAAGGTGACCGAGAGCGCCTCCGCCTTGACCCGCTTGCCCTGGCACATCGGGCATACCTCGCTGGTGACGAACTCAGAGACCCGCTTCTTGACGATCGAGCTCTTGGTGTTCGCGAAGGTATCGAGCACGAACCGCCGGGCGCCGACGAAATTGCCCTCGTAACTGGGTTCGGTTCCGGCTTTGATCGCTCGCCGAGTCTGTGCCGGGGTAAATCCCGAGTACACAGGAACGGTGGGGCGGTCCTCGGTGAACAGGATCCAGTCGCGATGTTTCTTCGGCAGCTTCTTCCACGGAGAGTCGACGTCGTATCCCAGTGACACCAGGATGTCGCGAAGGTTGCCACCCGGCCAGCCCGGCGGCCACGAAGCGATCGCGCGCTCCCGGATGCTGAGTGTGGGATCGGGGACCATCTTGTCGACATCGACCTCGTAGACGCGCCCGATGCCATGGCAGGTCGGACATGCGCCCTGCACGGTGTTCGGCGAGAAGTCCTCCGCGTAGAGCATCGGTTGGTCATCTGGGTAAGACCCGGCACGGGAATAGAGCATCCGCACGAGACTGCCCAATGTCGTCACGCTGGCGACATTCGATCGAGCATTACCGATGCCTCGGTGCTGCTGCAGTGCAACCGCCGGTGGCAGTCCCTCGACGACGTCGACATCGGGTACACCGACCTGGTCGATCAGCCGACGGGCATACGGTGCCACCGACTCCAGATAGCGCCGCTGCGATTCCGCGAACAGTGTCCCGAACGCCAGCGAGGATTTCCCCGAGCCGGACACACCGGTGAACACCACCAGACGGTCTCGAGGAACATCGAGATCGACGTCGGCGAGATTGTTCTGCCGAGCTCCCCGCACCACGACACCCTGCCTCCAGCGATCATCGGCCTCGGCGAGATGTTCGGAACGGTTTGTCATGCCGGTGACCATAACGAAGGAAGGGAGCCTTGCGGCAGACCCCACAGCACTCCTGGCACACATCGTCACTCAGTTGACACGCAAGGTCACTGACACGTATCGCCACGTGCGCATACGTTCGAAAGGTCCCCCGGTGGCCACGCCACCACAACCGGGTCCCGAATCGCAGCGTGCAGGGATCCCCCAGGTTAGGAGCGACAGCATGGCAGACAGCAACCGCGCAGTGGTGTTCGAGAGCCCCGGCACCATGAAGGTCGAGAAACTCGACTTCCCCAAGCTGGAGATGCCGAACGGACGAAAAGCGCCCCACGGCGTCATCCTGAAAATCGTCGCTACCAACATTTGCGGCAGCGACCTGCACATTTACCGAGGGTCCTTCCCCGTCCCCCAGGGTATGGTCATGGGCCACGAGATGACCGGAGAGATCATCGAGGTCGGCTCCGACGTGGAGTTCCTCAAAGAAGGCGATCTCGTCTCGGTCCCCTTCAACGTCGCCTGTGGACGATGCCGCAACTGTAAAGCTCGCCGCACAGATGTCTGTGAAACCGTCAATCCTGCAGTCTCCTGCGGCGCATACGGTTTCAATCTCGGCGACTGGGTGGGCGGACAAGCCGAATACCTGTTCGTCCCGTACGCGGACTTCCAACTCCTCCGTTTCCCGGACAAGGACCAGGCCATGGACAAGATCCTCGATCTTGCCCTGCTCTCGGACATCCTTCCCACCGCCTTTCACGGACTCATCGAGGCAGGGGCCAAACCAGGTTCAACGGTGTACATCGCCGGCGCCGGGCCGGTCGGACGCTGCGGCGCAGCAGCAGCACGCCTTCTCGGCGCATCCTGCATCATCGTCGGCGACTACTATCAGGACCGACTCGACCTGGTCAAGAACAACGGCTGCGAGACCATCGACCTGAGCCAGGACATCCCCTTGCCCGACCAGATCGAGGCCATCCTCGGTGAGCGCGAAGTCGATTGTGGCGTCGACTATGTCGGCTCCGAAGCACACGGCATCGGCTCGGAGTCCAATCAGCCTCAGCCGGCAGGTGCCATCAACGACGTCCTCGAAGCCACCCGTGCCGGCGGCGCCACCGGCGTCATCGGCGTCTACGGCCCCGACCCTCTGGCACCGACAAAGGCCGAACAGGAAGGCATCTTCCCGCTCGAATTCGGCAAGGCCTGGATCAAGTCACCGCGCCTGTCCGCGGGGCAGGCACCGATCATGCATTACAACCGCGAGTTGATGATGTCGATCCTGTGGGACCGCATGCCGTATCTGAGCGCAATGCTCAACACCAAGGTCATCGGCCTCGACGAAGCACCCGCCGCCTACGAGACCTTCGATCAGGGGTCATCGAGCAAGTTCATCATCGACCCACACGGAATGATTCCAGCCTGAGCACGATCCAGCACGGAAAGCTCACGGTCTGAGCATAATACAGCACGGAATGCTCACGGCCTGAGCGTTTTGCAGCACGCGTAGATTTCCGGCCCTGTGATCGCCCCCCGACTGGCGGACACAGGGCCGGCTCGCTCTCTCCCGACCCGCAGGACTTTCCCGCGCGGCTCAGTAAACTCAGTGGTATCCGTAAGGCAGGTGATCCGGCCATGGCTGATGCAGACGAGCCCTCATTGCCACACTTCGAAACGTTGTCGACCTCGCGGGCGCCGGACGACGGTGTCATCGACTACTGGCGAGAGGCCCGGCGCCATGCCTACGTCGACGTCAGCACCGACCCCGCCGACCCCGACTTCTACGGCGATGTCCGTCTCGGCCGATACACGAACTTCACTCTGTCCACGAAACGAGCCACCGCCGAGCAGACACACCGCAATCGCAGCCGAATCGCCCAAGGGCGGGAACAGGACGAGTATCTGTTCGCCACATTCCAGACGCGCGGAAGTTGCGTCATCGAACAGGCCGGACACACTGCAGTAGTCCCGCCAGGATCAATGGTCATCTACGACAGTTCCCTGCCCTTCGCTTTCCGCGCCGATGCACCCTACGAACAGGTCATCGTCAAGGTGCCCGCCGATCGAGCCTTCGCGCTCGCCGGCATCGACCGGACCACAGACATCCTGGCCACGACCATGAGCTGTGCAGGAGCGATGTCCGCCGTCGCAGCCTTTTTCACCCAACTGGCCCAACACCAAGACAGCGATCCCCACGGCGCCGCACAGCTCGAGACTCACGCCTCCTCACTGGCCACATCACTACTGAGTCTCGTCACACCGGTTCGCTCTGCCGCCGAAATACCCGCCTTCCTACGACGAGATCAGGTTCTGGCCTACATCCATGCCCACCTTGCAGACCCCGACCTCGACGCCGAACGCATCGCCACCGCGATGCGACTCTCCCGCCGCAGCCTCTACCGCCTGTTCCAGGGAACCGACCACACAGTCATGGGATATCTCCGCGCAGCGCGCATCCAGTCCGCCCAGCACCTACTACGAAAATACCCTTCCCGGCCCGTCTCCCTCATCGCTCGACAAACAGGATTCTCCGACCCCCGCACCTTCTACCGAGCGTTCCGCGACACCACCGGCATGACACCCAACGAACACCGAGAACGCCTCGATTGACAACGCACTGCACATATCCGCTCTACAGCTCAACGAGGCCGCCGGACGGGTCAACAACGACCGGCTCGGGCGAATCATGGCCCGCATACGACATGTGGCCAGAAACCTGACCCCAATTGCGAGTCTGAAAACGAAACGCTTCGAACCTCATCATCTGAACACGGACCGTCCCGACCTGCACTTCATGTCCGGAGTACGGGAAATTCGACAAACCGACGATGTGCACACACAGTGGATCCTCGAAATAGCCGGACAAACACGAGAATTCGACGCCACCATCACCGAACAGCACCCGGACGAACGCATCGCGTGGAAATCGGACGCAGGCCTCGCAGTCCTGGTGGGCTGTCGCACTTCTCGCGGGTCTGTCCAGAAAACGGTGTAATTGATTGGTTTCTAACTACTTTCGTCCGGCAGACAGCCGTCCGTCGAACGTTATCTCGAAGGCATTCAGTGCTGCCTTCCATCGGTTGGACCAGCGTTGGCGGGCGGTGCCTTTGGGATCGAGGCTCATGATGGCCAGATACACGCATTTCAAGGCCGCGGCCTCGGTCGGAAAGTGTCCACGGGCCTTGACAGCCCTGCGGATTCGAGCGTTGACACTCTCGACGGCGTTGGTCGTGTAAATGACCTGCCGGATGGCGTTGTCGAATTGTAGGAACGGCACGAACTCAGCCCAGGCGTTAGTCCAGAGCCTGATGATCGCGGGATAGCGTTTCTCCCATTTGTCACTGAACTCTGCGAATCGGTCGAGCGCGGCCTGCTCCGACGGAGCCGTGTAGACGGGTTTGAGGGCTCTTCCCAGATGAGGGTGTAGGTCGGCCGGGCGCGTCGGTCCGCAGGTAGACGTCGAGGTCTCCCGACGATGGAGGTTCCTACGCCATCCATCCGAAAGACCTCGACGTGACCGACGCTACCCCGCCGGCCGGCTTCGGCCGCCCTGACCTGACCGCCTTCGCGTCTCATCCCAATCGACCCTGATCGAGTCTGCTGACCCCCTCTACGAGAACGCAGCGACATCACAGCACCCAACCCCGACCGTCCGGGAAGCCGGGACACGTCACATGGCCTGTGCTGCGGGCGTGTCGAGTGGGTCGTCCAGGGGCGACGCAGGAGCGTCGACGCGACGTGCTGAGAGGTGGTTCCAGTCGAGCACTAGGACACCGGCTACAGGCATGGCGATAGGTCAGGAACGGCGTCGCTCCCTACGCAGGAGGGAGCGCAGAGTCTCGGCGTTCGCGTAGCCGACCCGTAGCGCGATCTCGGCGGAGGTGAGGTCCGTGGTTGCTGAGAGGTGCCGAGCTCGTTCGATGCGAAGCCGTTGGACGAAGCCGAGCGGAGTGAGGTTGAGCGCCGCACGGACTCGTCGTTCGAGGGTGCGCCGGCTGGTGCCGAGCGACTGCGCGACGAAGGCGACGTTGAACGGTTCGTCCAGGCGGGCGCGCACGAAGCGTTCGAACTCGACGACGATCGGGTCCTCGTGCCGGAGATGTTCGTAGGCGACGAAGGCCGCCTGCGACGGACGCTCGTCGATGATGAGGAGCTTGGCGACATGTTGGGCCAGGTCGGGGCTGATCGATCGCACGAGTGAGAGCGCGAGGTCGATGTGGGCGAACGCGGCGCCGGCGGTGACGAGGTTCCCGTCGACCACGACCATGGTGTCGAGATCGAGGGCGACGGTCGGATAGCGCTTCAGGAACTCCGGCCCCAGGAACCAGCTGGTCGTCGCCCGCCGATGATGCAGCCGTCCGGTCTCGGCGACAGCGAACACGCCGGTGCACGCCGCGGCGATCCGGGTGGTCGCGTCGTCGAGGCGCCCGAGCGAGGCGATGACCGAACGAGCATCTCGGCTCTGGAGGGCGTCGTTGGTAGCGACGGCCGTGAGGGTTCCAAGCGCAGGGACGACGACCACGTCGAACTCTGCGGACTCCGACAGCGGGTGGTCCACCGACAGGGTCATCGATGCCGTCGTGGTCACTCTCCGTTTCGGTCCGAGGATGGCGAGTTCGATCGGGTCGATCCGCGGGTCGACATCACCGCGGGCTCCGTCGGCCACCCGCACGATGTCGATGACCGACGCGACAGCCGAACCGAAGCAGCCGTCGATCGCGATCAGTCCGATACGCATGGCGCGAACAATAGCAATACTGCCGTATACGCCACTTCTCACATGCCCTTGCTCGTCATACGCTGAACTCGCTTCACCAAGAAACCTCGACACCTAGGAGAACCCCTCATGTCCACACCCGCATCACTTCCGTATGCCTTCGTCGCCAAGATCGTCGCGGCCGATGGACAGCACGACGCGCTCGCCGATCTGCTCGCCGGCGCTGTCGCGCTCGCCAACGAAGAAGTAGGAACGATTGTCTGGTTCGCGGTCAGGACCCACGCCGACACCTTCTGGATCTTCGATGCATTCCCCGACGAGGCCGCTCGCGACGCCCACGCCAACGGCGCCATCGTCGCAGCCCTGATGGCCAACCAGCACCTCCTCGGCGCAGCACCCGAGATCCTGGCGGCCGACGTCCTCGCGTCCAAGCTCCCGTAGTCCGCCAACGCACGAGACGATCGCGCCCCGCCGAGCCGTCGCCAGGTCGCGACGCAACGCCACGCTGCGTTGCCGAGCGGTACGAGGCCTATCGGCACACGGACAGGATGCCGGCCGCGAGCGCTCAGCCGGCGAGGGGTCCGTCGCAGAGGAGAGCGACGTCGGTGTCGGGCAGAGCCGTGAGGCCAGCGCATCGCGCGACCACCAGAACCGAACAGCCCCTGCCCTGCGTTTCCGCAGGTCAGGGGCTGTTCGCCGGAGCCGCCTGTCGGAATCGAACCGACGACCTAATCACGTCGGCTTTGCGTCTATCGCTTGATGCGCCCACTGGGCGAACGAGCCGCTGAACTGCGCAAACGCCGAGCGTGGGGGACGCCGTCATCCGGTGGTGACCGACGACGACCGACCAGTACCGACCGTTTCACCGGAGCTTGCGGCGGCGTCGAAGCCGAGCAAGCTCCATTCCTTTAGCTCACCGCGCCCTCCTCCTCGCCGGTCCCGTCGTCGTCGAAGACGTTTCAGGGGTCTTCTCAGATGACGGTGTAGGTCGGCCGGGCGCGTCGGTCCGCAGATAGACGTCGAGGTCTCCCGACGACGGAGGTTCCTACGCCATCCATCCGAAAGACCTCGACGTGTCCGACGCTACCCCGCTGGCCGGCTTCGGCCGCCCTGACCTGACCGCCTTCGCTCGACTCGACGGCCTCGGTCTGAGCGTGACCGGACAACGACTTGAACCGGATCGTGCGGTCCTCGCGTGCCGCGTGGTGGAACCAGATCAGTGGTGCCGACGGTGCGGCAGCGAAGGCGCTGCTCGTGACACCGTGATCCGGCGGTTGGCCCACGAGCCGCTGGGCTGGCGACCGACCGTGCTGGAAGTTGTAGTGCGCCGCTACCGCTGTGCCGACTGCGGACACGTGTGGCGCCAAGACACCAGCGCCGCGGCGGAGCCACGCGCGAAGCTCTCGCGCACCGGGCTGCGGTGGGCGCTGGAAGGGATCGTGGTCGCACACCTCACCGTCGCCCGTGTCGCCGAGGGACTCGGGGTCGCGTGGGACACCGCCAACAACGCGGTCCTGGCTGAAGGCAAGCGGCTGCTGATCAACGACCCCACGCGGTTTGAGGGCGTGAAGGTCATTGGCGTCGATGAGCACGTCTGGCGCCACACCAGGCGTGGCGACAAGTACGTCACCGTGATCATCGACCTCACCCCGGTCCGCGATGGCGCCGGCCCAGCAAGGCTGCTGGACATGGTCGAGGGCCGGTCGAAGGCGGCGTTCAAGACCTGGCTCGCCGACCGCGACGACGCCTTCCGTGACGCGGTCGAGGTGGTCGCGATGGACGGCTTCACCGGGTTCAAGACCGCCGCTGCAGAGGAGATCCCGGACGCGGTCACGGTGATGGATCCCTTCCACGTCGTGCGCCTGGCCGGTGACGCCCTCGACAGGTGCCGGCGCCGGGTCCAACTCGCGATCCACGGGCACCGTGGGTTCAGGGACGACCCGCTCTACAAGTCGCGGCGCACGCTGCACACCGGCGCGGACCTGCTCACCGACAAGCAGAGCGACAGGCTACGCGCGCTGTTCGTTGATGACGCTCACGTCGAGGTCGAGGCGACCTGGGGTGTCTACCAGCGCATGATCGCCGCCTATCGCCACGAGGACCGGCAACGTGGCCGCGAGCTCATGGAGAAGCTGATCACCGACCTCAGCGCCGGCGTCCCCAAGGTGCTCACCGAGCTCACCACCCTGGGCCGGACCCTGAAGAAGCGAGCCGCTGACGTGCTCGCCTACTTCGAACGACCCGGCACCAGCAACGGGCCGACCGAGGCGCTCAACGGACGGCTCGAACACCTGCGCGGCTCCGCACTCGGGTTCCGCAACCTGACCAACTACATCGCCCGAAGCCTGCTCGAGACCGGCGGCTTCAGACCCCAACTCCTACACCCCCGATTGGGATGAGCCTCCAAACCGGCAGAAATGATCTGAGGCGTTCATGCGAAGACGCCGTCGGCTGATGTCGTGGACGAACGAACCACGTGCGTGGATCAACGGCAACCACCGCTCTACAGAACGTCGATGCCGGTCAGAACGAGCACCTTCTCCTCAGTGAGATCTTCCATTGCCGAAAGGACTCCCTCTTTGCCTGTCCCAGAGTCCTTCACGCCCCCGTACGGCATCTGATCGGCGCGGTAGCTCGGGACATCACCGACGATGACTCCACCGACGTTCAGAACACGTGAGGCGCGAAAAGCGGTCTGCAGGTTTGAGGTGAAAACCCCTGCCTGCAAACCGAACCGAGACTCATTGACCTTCTCGAACGCATCCTCGTCCGAGGAGACCTTGCAGAGCGCCACGACAGGTCCGAAGACTTCGTCGTCGAGTACCCGCGCGCCGCGGGGCGCGTCCTCGATCACGGTGGGCTCGACAACGGCCCCCACTCGTCCGCCACCGGTGAGAACGGTCGCACCGCCTGCCACCGCCTCGTCGATCCACTGCTCCACACGCACGGCAGCACGCTCGTCGATCAGTGGACCGACATCGGTAGCGTCGTCGTCGGGTGCACCGGTGGACAACATGCCGATCCAGGACAGTATCCGTTGCCGCATGCTCTCGTAGTGCTTGTCGTGCAAGAATACTCGCTGCACCGCGATGCAGGACTGACCAGCTTGGTACATCGAGAACCGCGCAATTCGTTCGGCCGCGAAGTCCTGTCCGGCTTCATCGGACCAGTCTTCACACACCACGACGGCGGCGTTTCCTCCCAATTCGAGCGTGACGTGTTTTCGCGGCACCCGATCGCGGATGGCCCACCCCACAGGAACCGAACCGGTGAATGAGACCACCGGCAGACGCGGATCCTGGACCATCTCCGAAGCCTTTTCGTTCGAGACGGTCAACACGGACCACGCGCCTTCTGGCAGTGACGTTTCCGCCAGCAGCTCACCGAGCACCAGACTCGACAGCGGTGTCGCTGGCGCAGGCTTGACGATGATCGGCGCACCGACGGCGAGCGCCGGCGCAACTTTGTGGGCGACCAAGTTGAGCGGAAAGTTGAACGGGGCGATCCCGAGGATGGGGCCGCGCGGGACCCGGTGAACCAGAGCCAAACGACCGTCCGAGCCTGCATCGGTATCGAGTCGTTGCATGTGTCCACTCCAGCGCCTGGCCTCCTCGGCTGCCCACCGGAAGGTGGTAGCGGCGCGGGTAACCTCGACACGCGCCCACTTGATTGGCTTGCCGGATTCGGCTGAGATGAGCTGGGCAATCTCCTCGTGGCGGTCGTTCAGACGCGTTGATATGTGTATAAGAGCGTCTGCGCGGATATGCACGGGTGTACTCGCGAATTCGGTGGCCACCGCCGAGGCAGCTGCGATCGCGGACTCGATGTGCACCGGATCCGCCTCGGACACAGTTGCGACAATCCGACCGTCGAATGGATTGCGGATCTCGATACGGCTATCGGTCGTCGTCGCCTCGCCGGCGATCAGGAATGGAAAGTGTTTAATGCTCATCGGTATTCCTCTTCGAAGTGTACAAACAACTGCTCGCCGACCCCCTTGTTGCGGTGGCCGGCGAGCGCGTTGATGTACTGGACAGGTCAGACGGATGCAGCGGTGGCTGCGTTCTTCTGGAGAATCTCGAGCGCTTGGATGAGGTAGGTGCGGAAGACTGCGTGGTTCTCGCTCATCGGGAAGTGACCGATGTCTTTCATCTCGATGAACTGCGCGTTCTTGATTTGCGCGGCCGTTCGGGCGCTGTCTTCCGGCGTGGTCAGGTAGTCGTAGTCGCCGGTCAACATCACGACGGGGCAGCGATCGCCGTCGATCTGAGCGAGCTTGTCGCGCAGATCGTGATCGACCGAGTAGAAGTGCAGGTCGCCCTTGAACGCTTCGGATCCCTGGGTGTAATAGAACCAGGTCTTCCAGCGATCTGCCTCCGGTGACTGGGGAGCCATGAGATCCCACGTGCCGCTGGCGCACACCTGCGCTGCGTTCGCGTGCGGGTGCTGCCACCAGTCGAGGTAGAAGCCAGGCGAGTAGTCGGCACCTTCGACAGGGATGACGCCGGCGAAGCGATCCGGATTGCGCAGCGCAAGCTGCAGGGCGATGTTGCCGCCGAACGAGGATCCCATGAAGATCGGATTCTCGAGTTCGAGCGCATCAACGAGTGCAACGATGAAATTGGCGTAGTGGTCAGCCGAGAGTTTGTATTCCTCGGTCCACCACTCGGTGTTCTCCGGCGGATCGGACTTTCCATGTCGAGGTAGGTCGTAGGCGATGACGCGATAATTCGCGGTGATCTCTTCGTCTTCCAGCAGCCCGCGCCACTGATGGTTGTGAGCCCCGGCGGTGTGCTGGCACACCAAGGGCTGACCGGTGCCGTTCTCCAGGTAGAAGACCTTGTACAGCAGGCCGTCGACGTCGACGTCGACGTAGTGTCCCGTCACCGGGGAAATCTTGCTCATCTCGAGGGTTCCTTCGTTGGGGGGAGATTTTGAACTGGTTTGGGTGGCGCTGGTGAATCAGACCGGCACACCGACAGTGCGGAGCAGTTCGATCTGGCGTGTCACGCACCGCAAGTTCTGCATGAGAACCAGCACGTCGCCTTCGAGCTTCATGTCCCGTTGGAATGAGGCAGCCCAGATCCCGTGGTACATCGGCGCGGGTACGGGCACGCCGAACCCCTGCCAGGTCTTGGCACTGGCCCGGATGGCGAACTGGTACGGGCGGTCGAGGGGGCCGGGATCGACCGTGATGGCGTGTACTTTGCCGGTCGTCATCTCGACGACGAAGGTATGTGTGCCCATGTCCAAGAGGTACGAACAAGTGAAGTACTTGCCGTGCGCCTGGATTTCGGGATCCTGATCCGAGGCCTGCTCGAACGCATCGGCCCACTGCTGGGGGGTCTGAGTGATGGTGGCAGTCATTGTTTTCCTTCGTCGACTTGTGTGCCGGATTATTTCTGGAACGGGGATGATCGAAGGGTGATTGCTAGTGCTTCACCGTCGCGAACATGACACCCATCACACCGACAATCGACGGGTACGTCCAATACCAATGACCCTTCCGATCGATAGGAAACAACTATTGGTGTGCATCTACCTGGCCGAATAGCATCGGCGATGTGCGCTTACCCCTGGAGTTGAGGCCGCTGTCGTACTTCGTGGCGGTGGCGGAGGAACTGCACTTCGGCCGTGCGGCTGCACGGCTCCATATCGCCCAACCATCTCTGAGTGTTCAGATTCGAAAGCTTGAGCACTCTCTGGGGACAGCGCTGTTCATTCGTGACAGCCGTCATGTGGCCCTGACGCCGGCAGGGGTGAGGCTCTTGGAAGGAAGCCGTCAGCTACTCTCGGATGCCGAGCGCATTGCGTCGCTCACCCGGCAAGTCGGCCGCAGTGCGCGCAGCAATCTCGTGATCGGATTCCAGGCGAATGCTGCCGCTGAGCTGACCCCGGACATCCTGTCGGCATTTCGCTCGATGCACCCGGATGTCGAGGTGGAAATGCAATCGTTCGACTTCTCCGACCCCTACGTCGGACTAGGCGACGGCACGGTGGACGTAGCGTTCATCAGGCCGCCCGTCGTCGTTGCGGACTGGCTCGCGCTCGACACCCTTTTCATCGAACCGCGAGTGCTGGTCGTTAGCTCGGACTCCCCTCTTGCGCAACATGATTCGATCAGTGTCGAGGATCTCACAGGTCAGCCATTCGTTGCTCGTCGCAGTACCGACGAGTGGCGTGACTTCTGGCTCGCACTGAGCTCTCGCGATGGGCATGACGTTCGGCTCGGAGCCGAGGTTTCAACGGTCGACGAGTGTTTCGAAGCGATCTTGTCGAAGAAGGGCGTCGCGTTCTCGCAAGCATCGACGCAGCGGTTCTATTCTCGGCCAGGACTAGCGTTCGTTCCTGTCACCGGCATACCACCAACGCCGTTATCTATCGGTTGGCGATCAGACGTCGATTCTCTATTGACTCGCGACTTCGTAGAGGCTGCTCGCAGCGTTGCTACAGCCCGCCCTGTGCCGAATTCATGGATGCCCGCGGTCGAAGGTGTGACCTCCTTGCTCGACCGTTTTCCGGCCAAGCTCACTTCGTAACGTCTCGCCGCGCACTTGAGGATCAGGCTGGCGTATTCAACTGGTCGAAGCAACACGTTGCTGTTGAATTGATCGTAGGTGTTCGTCCCAGGCTTCAGCGGGGGTTCGCCATTGGAGTCGTTTCCGTGGTCGCGTGTTGAGAGCGTGTGCGACTGCCGCGAGATCGTCTGGGCTCCATCGCGAGAGATCAGTTCCCTTCGGAAAGTATTGGCGCAGTAGTCCATTCGCGTTCTCGTTGGTACCTCGTTGCCATGGGCTGTGTGGGTCGGCGAAGTAGACCTTCAGCCCGGTGTCGATGGTGAACTGGGCGTGTGCGGACATTTCCTTTCCTCGGTCCCAGGTCAGCGAGCGTTTGAGTTCGGTGGGCATCGACGCCAGTGCCTGTGCCAACGCTCTGTTCATCGACACCGCTCCGTATCCCGACAGTGCCGGCCCGTTCTTGGTGATCGGTTGCTGTCGCCACCCTTGTTCCCGAGGCAGGTGCACGAGGGTGGTGTATCCGGTTGTGCGCTCGACGACGGTGCCGATCGCGGACCTGTCCGTGCCGATGATGAGATCACCTTCGTGGTGCCCGGGGATCGCACGGTCGTCGGCTTCTTCGGGACGCTCGCTGATGAGTACGTCCGGTGTCACATGGGCCCAGGCAACGCGTTTCGCTCTCGCGCGTGGCATCCGAAGAGCGCGGCCGGTGCGCAGGCACAAGATGAGTTCGCGGCGCAGCGCACCGCGACCCTCGATGAATAGGGACTGGTAGATGGCTTCGTGGCTGATCCGCATGGACTCATCATCCGGGAAATCGATCGGTAGCCGGTGCGAAATCTGCTCAGGGCTCCACGCTTTCACCCATCGGCGGTCCTGACGATGCGGCTTGTTCAAGCCCTTCCATTGCCGTTCGAACGGTCCGGCGACCGCATCGCCGCCCGGCTTGGTGATCTGGCCTGAGAGTCGGTCCTCGACGTAGTGCCGTAACCGATCGTTGGCCGCGAGCTTGGCGGTCTTCGGGCGACGAGCAAACAACTCGGCTTTCCAGTGCGCAACGCTGGCGCGGTACTCGAGCTTGCCGCCACGCGTGGCAGCGTTACGCCGCAGCTCCCGCGAGATCGTCGACGGGCTCCTCCCGATGGCACCCGCTATCGCGCGCACCCCATGGCCTGTGGCGTGCAGGATCGCGATTTCCTCACGCTCTGCCAAAGAGAGGTACCTGCCTGCCGGCGCGGGCCACGAATACGGCGTCATCCCGCCAGCGTGCCGGAACCACCGCTGGCCCACAGGCTGTCCCACGCCGACAGCGTCAGCTGCCTCACGAGGAAGCTTGCCTGTGGCGATCTGGTCCCAAAACTGCCGTTCCTTCGACCGAGGATGGCCCGGCGCTCCCGGTGACCTCATCGGAGCCCTGCCCGTTACTTCCCGCACCCAATCCGATGGACGACCCACAACACCCTCCTGACCTCGAATGTTGCGTCCACCGAATGTCCGCACACGCCCAGTTCACCATCGACACCGGGCTGAAGGTCTACTTCGCCGACCCACACAGCCCATGGCAACGAGGTACCAACGAGAACGCGAATGGACTACTGCGCCAATACTTTCCGAAGGGAACTGATCTCTTGCGATGGAGCCCAGACGATCTCGCGGCAGTCGCACACGCTCTCAACACGCGACCACGGAAACGACTCCAATGGCGAACCCCCGCTGAAGCCTGGGACGAACACCTACGATCAATTCAACAGCAACGTGTTGCTTCGACCAGTTGAATACGCCCGCATGACGAGCCGATACCGACGCAACGCCGCCGCACTGGCTGCATACCTCGCGCGATTCACCACCGACCCAACCCGTCGAACGAAGCCCACACAGCAGATCTCACCGAGGACGAACGAGCCCAGCGCCGACGCCACTACGACCTCGCCACCCAATGGTCCACCGCGCACACCTGACCGAGTCCGACATCGCAGCACTGACACGCATGCGGATCACCTACGGCTTCCCACCCACCCGCTAATTACCCGGAGGGCCACACGCGCGGAGTATGCGTCGCCGGCCGGTGTCTGCGTAACCTGCGGACACTTCAACCCGGCGTACATTTTGAAGTAGAGCCCCCACGAGCCGATGGCCGGGCGGGACTCCACCAGGTGAGACGTCCCGTGTGAGCACACACAGCGCGGGGACCCACATGCCGCACCGGGCTCCACTACTGAGCCCTGCAACTACACCGTAAAACAGTCCGTAGTGTTTGGTCTACCCGAGAGCTGAACGCAGCCGACACAGGCCCCACTTAACAGCCGCCCTGATCGCTCCCGGCATGACGAGGGGCAGCCCTGCGACCCCGAACCCAGGTCCACCGGCACGCTGCATCCACGAGTTCCCTTCCAACTGGAGCAGCGTTCCTTTTTGTGCGCGCGGGACAAAGGACCGCGCCCGCAACAACACTCGTAGAAGTTCACGTCGAGTCATCTACAGCCGGATGTTCGGACGCACCGGAGGCTGTGTATACCGCGAATAACGCCCCCGCGCAGGCCCCCTCCACTGGATCGGTTCGCTGAACAACTCCACCTGCCGCAGGTCACGAAGAAACCCGCTCACGCACTCCCACAACGCATCCGCACACACCGGAGCCGACGGGCCCACCAAACGGATCAACAATCCAAACACGACATCGTCGCCACCACCGACGATCGCCTCGTATGAACCGACCAACACCCGGTCGTCGGGAAACGCACACACAGCTGCCCCAACTCCCGCAGAAACTTCACCCGACAGACATCAACGCTCACACGGCTTCCCCACCCTCCCCAACTCGGTATGGTCGGGCACACCCGATGAACAGACGATAATCATCATTCCGCGGCCCTCGCCCAATACCTCTTCCTAACTGGGACCACGCGTCGCCCTCAACCGTCGGATCCGATATAACGTCCTCGAACAGGCGAGGATGAGAAACATGCAGGATCGAAAGGGCATGCGAATGTCGGTGGCGGACGAAGGATCATTAGGCCCGATAGCGAAAGTCGGTGCCCCGCACCGAGTCGCGGGTTCCGCTACCACCGCCACGGCGTCCGATGGGAATGGTCGGAGCCGTCGCCCGCGTGCACGGCTACGAACCCGCCGCCATCACACCCACCACCAAACCAATTCTCTCCCAAAAACATCCCGACGACCGAGCGCACATCGCCCACACCCTGCACGCGATCCGCACCACCGGCGGAGCGTTCGGCAGCCGACACCGAATCATCGACACCGCCGGCACCATCCGATCCGTCGTCGTGGTCGGTGACCGCATCACCGACGACCACGGAACCATCGTCGGCAGTACCGGTTTCTACATCGACATCACCAACACCCTCGACGCGGCCGTCTCCGACACCGTCGACGACGTCGTCGCTGCCTCTCGCGGCGCGATCGAATAAATCGAATAAGCCGAAAGCATGCTCATGGCCATCTACGCCATCCCCCACCGACCGAGCCTTCGACGTCCTCGTCTGGCACTCCCAACAAACCAACATCAAAGTCCGCGACATCGCCGAAACACTCCTCGCACGCTTAGCCACCGACTTCACCGTCCCTCCACCGTGCGAACCCGCTTCGACCACATCCTGCTACGCCCCTGACAAATGCAGCCGGAACAACCAGCCGTCTCGAGGGCCCTCGACAAAGCACGATTCAAGATCGTGGCCACCGGCTCGCGCGAATGCATGACCGGCGAAACTGCTGAGAACAAAGAACCCATGACCGCGGCAGAACTGGAAAACTCATTCTCGCACTGGCCTGAAACATCCCCCGCCACATCACTACCTTGGCCGCCCGACAGCACTGGAGGAGCCATCATGAGCACGACCGAACCCGACGTCGCCATCATCGAAACTTCGAGCCTCGGCGATCGCAGCTACCTAATCAGCCATGACGGGGTCGCAGTGGTGATCGATCCACAACGCGATATCGACCGTGTCCTCGCTCTTGTCCAGGAGAAGCACGCCGCGATCACCCAGGTACTGGAAACTCACATTCACAACGACTACGTCACCGGGGGGCTCGAACTCGCGCGCGCCACCGGCGCCCAGTACGTGGTACCGGACGGCGACCCGGTCGAATACGAGCGCCGAGCCGTCGTCGACGGCGATGTCATTGACATGGGAGCGGTCGCGTTCCAGGTCATGCACACCCCCGGCCATACTCACTACCACGTCAGCTACATCCTGCGCCACCGCGGCGAGCCCATCGCGATCTTCACCGGCGGCTCGATGCTCTACGGATCTACCGGCCGAACCGACCTGCTCGGCTCCGAGCACACCGACGAACTCACCCACGCACAGTTCCATTCGGTTCGCCGTATCGCCGACGAACTCCCCGCCGCGGTCAAGGTCTATCCCACCCACGGGTTTGGTAGCTTCTGCTCCGCAACCCCCACCAGCGGAGTTTCCTCGACCATAGGTGAACAACAGCAGTCGAACCCTGCGCTCACCCACGACGAACAAACCTATGTGGAGGAGTTGATCGCGGGACTCTCCACCTATCCCGCGTACTACGCCCACATGGGCGTCATCAACGCCGAGGGGCCGGCCCCGATCGACCTGTCCACGCCCGAGCCTGTCGAGCCCGAGGAACTACGCCGGCGTATCGACACAGGCCAGTGGGTTGTCGATCTGCGAGCGCGCACCGCCTTCGCAGCCGGTCACCTCGATGGATCCCTTGGCTTCGAGCTGTCCGCTACGTTCGTCACCTACCTCGGGTGGCTCTATGAGTGGGGTGTGCCGCTGACACTGATCGGTGAAACAGCCGACCAGATCGCTGACGCCACCCGCGAGTTGGCTCGTATCGGTATCGACAGTCCCTCCGGATCCGCTGTCGGGGAAATTCATTCGCTCGTCGGTGACGGACAAGCGCGGGCCTACGACGTGTCCGATTTCGCCGGACTCGCGGCCGCCTCCGCGGAAGGTAAGGTGACCGTGCTCGACACGCGCCAAGAGTCCGAGTACGCAGATGGCCACATCCCCGGCGCCGTCAACATCCCGCTCCACGAGCTACCGCACCGCCTCGCCGACGTTCCCGACGCAGCCGAAGTGTGGGTGCACTGCGCCTCCGGGTACCGAGCCTCTATCGCAGCCTCGCTGCTCGACCGCGAGCACCGCACTGTCGTGCTGATCGACGAAAATTACGGCCAGGCTGTGGAACTTGGGCTCCAAACAGCGCACACCTGACGACGAGCACCCATCCGAATCCTTAGTCGCACAAGCTGAGTGCGCTATCGGCCAGATTCCCTGACTACGACGTCCTTCCGACAGATAATTCCTGCCGAGCACCCCAGAGAACAACCTGCGCTCAGCGGTCGAGACACCGTTACAAAACAGATTCGTCGTCTGGGGCAGTCGAAAGCGGTGCTGACCGAAGTGACAGCACTATGCGAGTCGCTGACCAGGCCGATCGTTGTGTACCTACATCTTGAGGTCGCCCAAAGCATCTTGTTTGACAAGTGCGGAGAACTGAGCCGAGCCCACGCATAAAAATCGCCCGTTGGCGTACGCCTGCCCGAACTTGGCACACCACCGTCGGATCGACTCATACCTGACCACGACACCGCGTTCGCGCATGATTTCCTCGACCGTCACGGAAGCTGAGCGGGGACCGGAAGCACAACCACGCACGGTGGTTGATGATCTCGACTGGGTAGCGGTGACCTTTGTACGACAGCCTTGCGGTGCTCACCCCACCGATTCTCCCAGTTTGCCGCGTTCAACAATATGACAGTGCCCTATGCGCACAGTGACAGAGGCCATCGAGTGGCGCCCCGGCGGCGGCTGCCGGGTGGTGATCAGATCCGCTTGATGTCGTTGGGGACCCAGTTCCTGTCGAACCAGGGTTTCAGCGGCCCGTAGAGCCGTAGGATCGCGTACCAGCTCTTGGAGGGCACTGTCTGAATCCAGTTGCCACGGCGTTCATTCGGCGGTTCCGGGCCGAAGGTCAGATCGATCGAGCCGTCGTCGTTGTAGACGAGCTCGTCGCGGTCATTCTCACTGCTGCGACTCGGCAGTGGCTGACCGGTTTGCAGCTCCGAGCGGGTCTGGGGATCGTAGGCGATAATCGACCAGAAGTCCTTGGCGGGAACATTCGGGGGGAGCGTGAGGCGATAGTTGTTGCCGCCCTGCAGGAACGCACCGGAGGAGTCGCGTTCGGAGAGCGCGTATTGTGAGCCGGCACCTACCATTTCCAGCGCCATGGCCGGTGTGTTCAAGGTCGCCTGGTAAAAGAACAACGTCCTGGCGTCCATGTTGCGCCCGCCGCGCCCGTCACCGTCGAGCCACTGATAGTCGCCACCCACGAAACCCGTCTTCCAGGTGCGATCCTCGTAATAGTGGGCGCGCGGATCCCTGGTCTGGAAGCAGATCGCGCGGGCAGTGGCGTTGCCGACCGCGGCGGCATCGGCGAGTGTGGCGCGCATCCGCTCATCAGGCTCGAACGGACGGTCCTTGTGGATGCCGATCGAAGCGAGCAGGCCCCGCGTCTCCGGGTCGATCATCTCGATCGGTTCGCGCCTGATCACCTGCGCCATCTCGTCGTAGAACTCCCGATCGTTGGCGTGGATGGTGTTGAACACCTTGCCGGAGAAGGAGCTGAACTCCATCTGAGGGCGATCTTCCGCTCCGGACAGCGGGTAGATCTTGACGCCGTTCTCGAACATCGCTTTCGCCGCATCGGTCTTGCCGTCGACGACGAACCCGCGCAGCGCGAGCAGGTTGGTGTGGCTCGCCGAGTGGGCCACGTGATACCCGTCGGGAATCTCACGGTCGTAGCCAGGAGGGATCAGCAGGTAGTCACCCCCGCTACCACGGTCAGGTCCCGGTGCGCCCATGTCTGTCACGAAGCGGAACCATGCGTCGTTGACGGTGCCGGGCCCGCACCCGGGTGGGATCTGGATGACCGTCGGACCATCACGATCCAGGTCGAGCATCGCGAGCGCGTAGACGGTGTCGGTGTTACCGGTGAGGAACAGCGGGTTGGAATCCAGCAGGCGATCAGCGATCACCATTTTGTGCGCGGCGTCACAGCCGATGCCGGCCAAGCCCGCACGAAGTCCCTCCATCGACGCCGCGGGAACGCATTGCAAAAACACCTCCACAGCACGCACGAAGTCCAGGTGCTCGAACACCTTCGCGGCGGTCTCGTCGCTCGGGAAACCGTCAGTGAACTCCAGCGTCCCGATCCGAGTCTGGACCCGGTCCGGCGTCATGATCTTGCTCGGGATCGACGTGTTGTATCCGTTGGGAATGTCGGCCGACGCGCTTGTGGGTGCCACGTTGATCAGGCCTTGCCCCTTGCCGTGAACGGTACTGCTGCCTGTCATGAATCTTCCTTTTTCTCAGTAAGAATCGCGGTGGGTGTCGGATCGCTCTCAGCTGAGCGACCAACTGTGAAGCTCGGTGCGGGCGGTGCCGTTGTCGCCGAGGTGAAAGATCGCGACACCAGCGGGGTGGAAGACGAACGGAGGGAAGGGGTCCGCTTCGAACGTCGTCAGATCCTCGAGCGGGGCTTGCCCCACCGTGACGTGCGCCATGTAGTGCTCACCGCTGTGGACGGGCACGTAGGACTCCACGTAGTGCAGGGTGTCGGCGTTGATATCCGGTTCGGCCTCGGAGGTCACGTATGCCGCCGCTGTCCCGTCAGAGCCCGTGTACAGCTCGAGCGCGGTGATCAGCGCGGACTGCAGGTCGATGACGGCCGGGCTGGCCTGCACAAGCAGACCAGCGAGCCCCACTCCCGGTGTCGCCGCCATCTCCATGTGTGCGAGCTTCACGCCCGTGAACTCCAAGGTCGCGACCGGAGCGGCGGTGAGCGCCTCACCGACGACGCGGTACACGTCCTCGAGGTGGGCGGTATGGACGTAGCGCTGCAGAAGGGTGATGTGCGGAGTGTGCGAGGAGTCCAACGCGAAGCCGCTTGCCAGCTTCTTGCGGACACGCGCGTTCCACTCTTTCGCGTGGGTGATCATCGTGTCATCCGGAAGGATCAGGATGTCGATCGCGGTGAGTTCGGTCATCGGCGTCTCCGTTTCGTTTCGGCTGGTCACAGGAAGACCACGCTCCAGTCATCTTTGATGCTCACGCTGGTCCAGCCGTTGGTCTTCGCGGAGGCCTGCGAGCGTTCGGCGCCCTCTACGTACGCGAATTCTCGTTCGTCATCGTCGTGGACGATCAGCAGCGAGAACTTCGCGGACTCGAGCATCTCGATGTCGACGTCGGCGTTGCCGCCGGCGAGTGCGGGCATGCGGCCCCCATAGGCGAAGATGTGCTCCGGTTTTCCGGGTCCGAGTGCCAGGCCGCCCAGGACCTCGCCACCGCGGCGGATCTCTCCGTCCTTGTACTCGTACACGGGCGAGGTGCCGATGACGTGTTCGCGGGGGATGCCCAGCGCTGACTCCGAGAAGGCCCGCATGAACTCGCGGCCGCCTCCCGAGCAGACGAACACGCGGAAGTCGTTCGCTGCGAGCAGGTCGAACAGATCGAGCATGGGCTGATACACGAGCTCGGTGTAGGGCCGAGAGAACTTCTCAGACTGCTTCGCCCGCAGGTAGGCCAGCACCTCGGACTCGAACTCAGAGGGTGTCGTGCCGAGCCAAGTGTGTGCCAGAGCCTGTTCGAGCGCCAGGATCGCATCCGGCTGCTGCTGGCCGACGGCGGCGAAGAACGCGTTGTCATGGCTGAGGATCGCTTTGTACGGCTCCTTGGCAGCGAGCTCGGGGTCACCGGACGCTGCCCGTGCCAGAGAGCGGAAGATGAAGTCGAGCTGCACGGGGAGCGGCTGCTCGATCCAGAGGGTCCCGTCATTGTCGAACCGCGATCCGGTCGGCGAGTTCGATGTAGCCGTCGCCGGGCGTGGTCGCCGTGGCCACGAAAGCCTCGATCGCCCGCTTGGTCTCGCCCTCGTTCCAGCTCTTCAATGTGCCAGTCATACGACTCTCCTCATATGTGGTCAGAGCGGATGAGGGCCACGACGATCAGCACGTTCAGGATGCGTTTCATTACCGTCACACCGTCCGACCCGCGGGCACGTCCCCGTGCTTGCCATGCTGCCCTATCGTGGGGAGGTTCCGGAGGAGAATCGCGGGCGCACCCGTGCGGGTATCGCGCCCGTGACCACCGGGTGGCGGTGGTAGCCGTACGGGTCACTCGTCGGTGTCGGTGTCGGTGTCGGTGGTGAGGGCGGTACGGGCGTCGACGTGGCCGAGGGCGGTGACCGCGATCAGGGTGAGACCGGCGAGGATGTCATTGATGGCGGACGGAGTGGCCCCGGTGCCGAGGCCGTAGCCTAGTAGCAGCGAGACGATCAGCCCTCCAGCCGGCCAGCCCGCCGAGAGTGGACGCGATCAGCACCCGCAGCGGTGCCGTCAACCCCACGAGACCGAGGACGGCAACCGCGACCCCGACGAGGATCTCTTTCCAGCGGGCAAAGGACCAGAAATCTGTACCGGACTCGTGCCAGAGGAACGGCGACACTGGCAGCTCGTGCGGACCGCGCACCAGGATTCACCCCTAGAAACGGGCTCAAGGCCCGGCGCGGATGAGCGCAGGGGCGAACCCGCCCGGAGTGCGCGAGGGCGGACCACACTTACGAGCATGGCCGGCTGGACGCACACGCACACGCTCGAGACTATGCTGCTGTTGTTGCTGGTCACGATCGTTCTCGCGGTCGTGGCGGCGTAAATGATCCTGCGCTGACCGGGAAGGGCCCCGGTAGCCACTCTCGGTGACGCGCGGGGTGCAGTCGGGTGCGCACAGAAGGTCATCGCGATCGGCACCCCGGCTCGATCAAGAGGTGAGGGTCTGATCGCCGTCGTCGACCCACCGGATCCAGCCGCCTTCGAAGTTGGTCTGCCGGCGGCTTGGGACGGCGACCTCTTCGGAGGCGGGGAACCCGAAGCGGCCGTTCTCGAAACGGCGAAGATCGCCCCGTACACCGGGTGGGTGCCGGTGGCCGCCAAATAGATGTTGCCCTCCTGGAATCGGTTGAACCGTCCAGCCCCGTTCGGGGGATCAGCTCACCGCCGACCGGCCACCCGACCGCGGAGGTGGGCCCGCCGAGGTCGGAATACTCGATGCCGATCTGATACGACAATTGGCAGCCTGCGCGCCCGCTGCGTATATGCAACAGCGAAGCCCACACAAACGCGGCTCCTCGTGCGTCACGGCGTCAGCGACCTAGAACGAGAGTGTCTAGCAGAATGTAGGCGGCGACGACGAAGACCAAGTAGGCGAACCAGTGCTGGAGTTTGTCGGTGTCGATGCGGTTGCCGAACCGCCCGGCGATTAGGGACGCGACGATCGCAGCTCCGGCGAAGCTGATCGTGATGGCCGGGTCGATGGTGACACCGCCACCCAGGTGCGAGATCAAGCTGGCGGTCGAGTTCGCGACGATGATCAGAAGTGATGTTCCGATCGCGATCTGCATGTCGATACCCAACATAAGCACCAGCGCGGGGATGATGAGGAATCCGCCGCCGACGCCGAACAGTCCCGTCAGAACGCCGACGACGAATCCGGCGGGGATTGCGCGAGGTGCGCAGCGGCGCCAGTTGATGCCGGAATCCCCTACACTGCAGGCGGTCCCGGTATTTCCGCGGTCGGCGAGCATACGTGCACCGGCTACGATCATGACGACGGCGAACCCGACCATGACGGCGGCCTGCGGTAGCAGTCGCCCTAAGGCGCTGCCGAGGAAGGTGGCGGGGATGCCGGCGGCGGCGAACACCGCCGCCAGCCGCCACTGCAGAAGATGTGCGCGGACTTTGGGAACGGCGCCGACCGCCGAGGCGACGCCGACCACGATCAGTGAGATCGGGACCGCCCGGTCGATGTCGAGGCCGAGCGCGAATACCAGGACCGGTACGGAGAGGATGGATCCGCCGCCGCCGAGGAGTCCGAGAAGGATGCCGATGACAGCGCCGGCCGCGAGTGCGATTGCGAGGGTCATCGGAATCCGTTTCCGTTTATTGGTAGCCGGCTGTCTTCCGCGTGGTCACGAGTCAGTGTGGTTGCGTGGTAAGTGAATCGAGCGCAGCTTGCAGTCTGGTGCTCGCTTGGTCGGCGACTGCCTGCAGTGCCGGCTCACCGGTGACTTCGGCCATGAGGGCGGGGTTCATCGCATCAACAATGACGCTGTTCGTTGCCGTGCGGTCGGCGCGCACGACGACGTTGCACGGCAGCAGTAGTCCGATCTGACGCATGACGTCGACGGCGCGATGCGCCAACGGCGGGTTGCAGGCGCCGAGGATGAGGTAATCCTCGATGTCTTCGTCAAGTTTGGCTTTGAGGGTCGCTTTCATGTCGATCTCGGTGAGTATCCCGAAGCCCTGATCGGCCAGGGCCTTGCGGGTGCGTTCGACAGCGTCGTCGAAGGTGGTGTTCAGGGTGGTCGTGAGAGCGAGTTGCATGATCTACGTCCTTTTTCCGGGATTGGGGGTCTGGGATCGGTCAGCGGGTGCCGAGACATGGGATGCCGAGGCGTTGAAGTATCAGGCTCATCGGGCACCACCCTACTGCGCTGTAGAGCAGGAGATTCGCGGCGACGAACGCGGTGAGAAGCGGCCACCAGATGGAGAAGATGAGGGTCAGCGCCACACTGAGCAGGACGACCACCCCGCCCAGCAGGGGAACGATCCGTTCGATGGTCCAGCCGTGGTGCCGAGGGAGGGCTGTCATGATCTGTTCCTTCCGTTCATTGTCCTCGATCGTCGCCTCGGACTCAGGCGAGCGCGAGGAAGAGCTTTTCGAGTTCGGCTTCGGTCATCGGTTCCTTGCCGTTCGCGGTATCACCGGTCATACATTCACGCAGACCGGTAGCGACAATCTTGAAGCCTGCGCGATCCAATGCACTCGACACCGCCGCGAGTTGGGTGACCACGTCCTTGCAGTCGCGGCCCTGCTCGATCATCGAGATCACCCCGGCGAGTTGACCGTGAGCACGGCGGAGCCGGTTGAGTACCAATGCGATGCTGTCGTCGTCGCCGACCATGGGATTTCCTTCCGAGGGTGAATCAGCAACCTCAAATATACCCCTATGGGTATGCCCAGGTGGGTGGTTCGGGAGATCTGTGCGTCACAGCTGCCGAACCACCCCCGGACCCTGTCAGTGCGAAAAACTTATGTTGGGCAATACCTTTCGCAACCACGCCGGGGACCACCATGCGGCGTGTCCGGTCAACCGCAGGAGCACCGGCAACAGGATGAGCCGGATCAGGACTGCGTCGAGTAGGACAGCAACACCGAGAATGATGCCCATTTCCTTCGGCGGTAGCGGGTCAGCGAGCGCGAAGGTGAAGAACACTGCCACCATCACCGCGGCGGCGGCGAAGATCACTCGTCCGGAATGAGCCAGACCTGCGATGTGGGCGACCTTCGGGTCCCCGGATCGTTCGTAGTGTTCTTTTGCCGTGGCGAGGAGGAACACGGTGTAGTCCATGGCGATCGCGAAGATCATTGCGAAGAAGAACACCGGCCCCCAGCCGTCGAGGAAGCCTTGCGGAGTGAAGCCGAGCAGGGATGCACCGTGCCCGTCCTGGAAGATCAACTTCGCGACCCCGAATGCGGCTGCGGTGGAGAGCAGGCTGACCACGGTGCCCAGGACGGCGATCAACGGCGCCTGCAGCGCCACCAGAAGCAACACGAACCCGAGTACCAGGATGATACCGACGATGAGTGGGAAGTAGTCGTTCAGCGCTTGCTGCAGATCGAGGTTCTCCGCCGGTGCGCCGCCCACGAGTGCACCCGAGGGGAGGTCTGCACGCAAGGTGTCGAGGATAGTGCCTATCTGTGCATCCGATGGGTCGACGGTCGGCATGGCCTGCAGCATCACATAGTCACTGCCGTCTGGGGCGGGCTGCGGCGGAGTGACCATGGCGATGCCGTCGACCGAGGAAGCGGTCTGCGCCGTCTGCGAGGCTTCGGCGGCGGGAGCGATGATCTGCAACATGCCCGGTGCACCCTCACCCATCTGGGCCTGGACGAGTTCGTATCCTTGGCGGACCGGGGCGTCGGCGGGGACGACTTCGATGGAAGGCATCGCTACCTTGAGACCGAGCACCGGGATCGACAGCGCGATCAGTACCAGGACAGAACCGATAGCGAACGGCCACGGGTGCTTGTGCAGCAGTTCACCCCATGCGGCGAACTTCGGCGAGCGGTGTTCTTGCCGCTTGGCGTAGGGCAGGGATCCACCATTGACCTTGGTGCCGAGTTTCCCGAGCACTGCTGGCAACAGAGTCATCGAGGCGAGAAGGACGAAGAAGACGGCGATCATGATGCCGATCGCCATCGTCCGCACCGCGGGGGCCGGAACGAGAAGGACGGCAGACAAACTGACCAGCACTGTGATTCCGGACAGGACAACGGCTTTGCCCGCGGTGTCCATGGTTTCCGCCACAGCTGCCTGCTTGGAGGTGGCATGCGCGATCGCGTCGCGGAAGCGGGCGACGATGAACAGGGCATAGTCGATACCGAGGGCGAGAGCGAACATCATCGCGAAGTTCATCGCCCACACCGAGATCGGAGTGACTTGGTTGAGCAGGACCAGGCCACCTGCGGAGGCGACGAGGCCGGCCAGGGTCAACAGCAACGGGAGCCCTGCGGCGACGAGGGACCCGAACGCGAGCACCATGATCGCGAGGGTGACCGGCCAGGAGAACAGTTCGGCCTGAATCATCGCGTCGTGGTTCGCTTTGTTGAAATCACTCCACAGTACCGAAGCACCGGTCGGGTAGACCTCGATGCCGTCACCGGACAGAGCGGTCAACTGCCCCTTGAGATCGTCGACGGCCTTGACCATCTCGTCGGTGGACGCGTTCGCGCCCGCGATGAGAATTCCGGTGTGCCCGTCTGGGCTGATGGACATTCCCGGTTGCGGTGCGATGATCGCACCGAAACGGGTGTCCCCGGCGAAGACATCCGCGACCGCGGTGAGGGTGCGCTGCACTTCGGGACTGTCGACGGTGTGGTCGTCGGAATGGACCACGACCTGGACCGCGGCCGAGGAGTTACCGCCGAAGTGTTCCTGTGCCAGTTCGCGAACCTGGACCGATTCGGACCCGTTGGCTTGCCACCCGGCGCCCGCGAGGGAACTGAACACCGATGGTGCGGCCGCACCGAGGGCGACGAGGACGATCAGCCAGACACCGATCACCCATTTCGCATTGCCTGCCATGGCCGCGCCCATACGCCCGAGCACTCCGCCGGAGGATCGAGACGCCGACGTAACGCGTTCCTCGACAGTAGATTTGCCGGTCATTGATTGACTCCTGAAGATGGGGTGAATGGGAGTGACGTGCGCAGCAGTGTCCGGCGCACCGGTCAGCGGCCGAAAATGGACCGGAAGAACCCGGAACCCGGATCAGGAGCAGGAGTGCAGGTGCAGCGCCGCGCTTTCGGGACACCTGCCATGACCTGCTCGGAATGCTGGCCGCACCCTGCCCAGGTGGTCTTGGAGCAGGAAGAACATGCCGTGGGGTAACACATCTGGTTTCTCCTTGTCAGAGCCGTACCGCCTATGGGGCACGAGAGTTTCAGCGATCAGGCACTATTCGGACGACCGCTCGACCCAAGCCGTGTATCCGCCGACCAGGTCGCTGACGTTCTCGATGCCGTTGGCCCGCAACAGTGATGCAGCGACGGACGAGCGCCAACCGCCGGCGCAGTGCACAACGATGGGCCGGCTTCGTGGCAGGTCCGCGATCTGGGAGCGGAGCTGGGCGAGCGGAATCGATTGCGCACCGTCGATGACCCCGAAGTCGCGCTCGCCGGGATTTCGGATGTCGATCAAGGTCACTGCATCCGAATCCAGGAGCCCCTCCAGTTCGACCACAGCAGTACGCGGAGCGGTACGGACAAGGTCGGTGAGCGAGTTCGGAAAGATCCCGTCGACGCCGACAGTGAGGTACCCGGCTGCGTTGTCGGATCCGATGCGCGCCAAACGCATCGCCGCATCTTGTTCCTCACCCGGATAGGTGATGAGTACGATGCGCTCGCCGATATCGGCGACCATGCCACCGGTTTCAGCGAACCTGCCGTCGAATCCGACATTGATCGAGCCTCGCAGATGCCCGCCGGCGAAGTCGTCCGGAGTGCGGGCGTCGAGAATGCGAGTTCCGATGGCCATTTCCGTCCGGAGCTCCTCCGATGTCAGCTCGGGTATGCGCCGATTTTGTTCGAGGAGAGCGCGATTCGACCTGTTCAGGGTCACATCGGTAGAAAAGTACCGCGGCACCGCAGGCTGACCGTCGGTGATCAGAGCAACGAACGTATCTTCGCTCATCGGCTGCACTGACGGGTTCGTGCGGCGCTGCTCGCCGATGGTGGAGGTCAACTCGGAGGAGAGGTTCTTGCCGCAGGAGGATCCCGCGCCGTGGGCCGGCATCACGGTCACCTCATCGGACAAGGTCAGAAGCGTCTCGTGGACTGTGCGGTACATCGCCCGAGCCAGGTCGGTGTTGGTGCCGTCGCCGAGGTTTGCAAGGTCGGGGCGACCGACATCGCCGATGAACAGCGAATCCCCGGTCAGCACAGCGGAAGGCGCGGCATGTGAATTTTCCCGCACCAGCAGACTGATCGACTCCCAGGTGTGACCGGGAGTGGACAGGATCTCGATGTCCGTCTCCCCCAGCGTCAGGTGTTCGCCATGGCGCAGTCGGCGGATCGGGAAGTCGGTGTCCGCGGTTTCACCGAAGCCGATCCACGCACCGGTCGCCTCGAGCAATTCGAGGTGGCCGGAGACGAAGTCCGCATGAAAGTGCGTGTTGACGACACCCTCGATGGTCAGACCGTAGCGGGCTGCGTCCTCGAGGTATTCGGTGATGTCGCGGCGCGGGTCGACCACGATGGCACGGCCGGTGCTCTCGTCACCGATCAGGTACGACGCATGCGAGAGGCACTCGATGTAGTACTGCTCGAGGAGCATGGAAACAACCTTTCTTGCGGTGCCGAGTCGGATAAACACAGTGTGCCAGATACCCCCAGGGGTATGTCAAGTTACCCCAGGGGGTATCCGGGTGAAGGGGTGGACGCCTGGACGGATCGATCGAAACAATCGCCGCGAAAACAGGAACGGGACGGGCGAGAGCAATACCTTGCTATGCAATCCCAGCATCATCTGAAGCGCCGAATGGTTCGTCGGTGACAGCACCACCTGAGCGAGAACGGCTTTCATGAAACATCACCCCATCGCGAGGTGCGGATGTCCAGCACTTCGAAGGGCACTGTCAAGTTGCTGAGATCGCCTGGTCTGGGGCGATCCGGTGATGTCGTCGACGTACAGGGGGTTCTGGTTCCCGTGGGAGATCATTGCTGCAATGGTGTGGCTCTACCACCGATACACCCTCTCGTTCCGCGACATCAAGTTGCGGATGGCCGAGCGGGGGTCGGTGTCTCGAACGAAACGATCTGCACCTGTTGCGTCCGGTTCGGGGCCGGGTACGCCCGCCGGCTGCCGCGGAAACGCCCCGACCAGCCGACAAGTGACATCTCGACGAGGTGTTCTTGAAGATCAATGGCGTGCAAAAGCATGTGTGGCGGGGATTGGACCAGGACGGAAACGTCATCGACACCTGATCCAATCGAAGCGAGACGGGAGGGCTGCGAGCAGGTTCTTTCGCATACTCCTCAAACATCAGTGCCACCCACCGCGAGTGCTGATCACTGACAGACTCGGCTCCTACCGGGTTGCGGACCGCAGGCGATGGCGAAAACTGAGCGCCGCAGAACAAGTATTCGAACAACAGGTGCGAAGAATCCCAATAACCACCGCAGCGAGAACTGACAATGAAAGGGTTCCCCACCGTTCGGCTCGGCCCAGCGGTTTCTGTCCTCAGTCAGTCGGATCTCCGCACTTTCACCCGCCCCGTCGCCGCATGACCGCGACCGACTACCCGGGCCGAACTGGCCATCCGATTCGAGGTGTGGGATCGGCTCACCGAGCAGACCCTCGCCGCCTGACCGACCACTACATGTGAGGGCTACTGCGTCCGAAAACTACTGCACTCCAAACAACTTGACAACACCTCCCGATTTCACCTCCTCTCCGGACAAGTGGGCGTTCATCGTGGCACTGGTCGCGCTGGCAGCCGGGTCTTGTCAATCAACTCCACGAAGATGGGCAGACTGCCCGGGGTGTTTACTCGGTGACCACAGTTGCCCGCCGCCGGAAACGTCGCCTTGGGATTGGCATTCGGAGTCGGTCACGAAAACTTTGGCAGCACTCTCCAATTGGTGGTGAACATCGCCGGGCATGACAGTGACCGGCTGGATAACTCTCGCGATTCAGCAGAGCGTGTGGGCACGCTCCTCGGCGCGGCGCCGCCGTAAACCGATTCCGCAAACGCTGAGCCCGCAGCGCCCGATTCGGAACGCGCCGGCGGCGGGAGCAAGTTCGAAGTATCGCGCACGTCCTCTGATCCTCTGATCCTCTGATCGATGATCGTTCCAGTGGGCATGCTCCCGCCGGAGTCCAGTACGTCAGTACCTGCGGTCACACCCACTCGACCCCGGACCGCCCGATTACCACGGAAAGACATACACAGACGGTCATCAAAGCGGGTCCCACAGTTCGCGAAGCACAGATCTCAGATCTCCCCGTCCCAAACATCGAAACACTCGCGGGCATCAGGAGTTGGAATGCCATGCCCGAGCCCCCGTGCCTTCATTTCCTCGTTCACGAAATAGAACCGTGCTTTCTCACTCGGAGTCAGGCGATCACACCGGCGATGCAACGAACGGTACTCATTGAAGAGATCGCCGCGCGCCATTCGGTAAACCGACAGCGGCACCGGCTCACCCCGCATCTGATCACGTCCTCGGACTTCATGATCTGCCGCCCGGTGCCCGTCGCGATTTGTCATTGGGCATGCCGCCTTCGGTCAGCTTCGCTCATGCCACCCCACGTTCCATACAACTCACCCGCACCGAGGGCGTACTCGCGGCACTGACCGAGCACAGGACAGGTCTGACATATCCGCCGCGCCAGCAGTTCCCGGCGGGATCGGGCATCGCCACGCTCGCCTTCCGGCGAAAAGAACACCGCCGCTTCGACCCCACCGCACGCGGCGTACTTCTGCCAACAACTTGGGTCAGCGGCAATCTCTTTCCCGGACTGCGCCGAGTGCACTGCGGATATCACTGCGAATTCCTCTCTCACCCCAGGACCCCGGATCGCTGAAACCAGATCCGAAGCCAGGAGACGTATCTCAAAACTTCTCTCTTACAACGCCACTGACAGGCAATCAGGCGACTTCCTACGGGTTCATGCCAATATCAGAATGTGGCATGGCCGCCAAGTGACGCCGTGAAGACCGCCGGCCGCGGCAACGGGTGAAGGTGGTAGTAGCTGCCGAGGTTGATCGCTTCCTCTTCGGTCAGGCGTCCTCGACGGAAAAGACCAGCCAGGTGCAGGTGATCAACGAGATGATTCATAGCGGGATCCTCGTCGGCATTGGGTGCAATCAGAGGCAATCAACACGAAACAGGCTGCAACGCAGCACCTTCTCCCCATACTCCGGCCAGGATGTATGGCCGGCCGGAGATAGAGCGTCCACTGCGGACAGCGTTGCCGCATTCGACATCACAGCTACGTCCAGCCCCGGCCAACAATGACCGAATTCGATCCGTCGTCACAGTTGGTATCGGCCTGACCGACCTGACTGCAAACCGCAGGTCGATCCGATTCGGGCACCCACCCCCTGGTAGGTAATCGGACGCTGAATGCGCGACAGATCGCCATCACATGCCATGCCGTCACCGCAGCACCCGCGGTCGAGCACCCACCGGCCGCCGCCTCCCGGGACCAGACGGACCTTCGGAACGCCGAGGCGGGCCGACTGTCCGGCATTGGCGTAACGCATAAGCAAAGCGAGCACGAGGAAAGAGAGGACAAGGGTGAGGACAATGGAACCCACGGCGGAGCTTCCTTTCCGAGACCACGAAAGAACCAAGTTCACTCAGAATCGTTCACCGAACCGGCCGAGGGAAGAATCCTCCCCAGATCTTCGCGATATCCATACAGCCGAGGTGCCAACCGCGGCTCGGTAACCCTCGCCGGTCACATCATCCGCGTGTGTAGGTCGCCTCTGCTGCACGACGGGGCTTCTGCCCCGAGTGGTCAGTCACCGCGATACATCATCCGCAAGACAGCAAAATCCGTCATCAGTGTCACCGCCGGTCGAGGGTATCGATTGGCAGCGCATACATCATCGAGCGCATCGGCGAACCCCTCGACAACTCCTCCTCCCGATCAACTGCCGACTCTAGATCGGGAAGTGACATCGCTCCGACTTCGAGCACCAGTTCCGTCACGATCACGTCGCGTTCACGACGCACGCGTTCCATCAATGCAATGGTCGTGTCGTCCGCGCCGCGAAGTGTGGCCGTGGGTGGGTGTGGTCCGAAATTGCAGCACAACCCTGCCGATCGGATATGTGGTTGGGCGCGCAGTTACCAGTTCCGCGTATGTCGACGGTGTATAGATGTCGTCTCGCGCGGCTCGCGCTACGACGGTCAGTTTCGCCTCGCGTGTCGAGGCGAAAAAATGGAGGAACCTCATGGGACCCCCTGTCGGAATTGGCTCACGTCATACAAGAGGATCGCGAGGTCTATGTCTCCAGCTGTAGGCGTTCGCGACCGAATTCGGCCGGATTGCACGCACTTCTGACGCGCTTCAGCTCATTTTGACGCCGTTCGACTCACAGGCCACAACAATGTTCTGGTGGGCTGTGAGTGGTTCGAGAGGCTGACTCGATCAGTGATGGGACAAAGTCGCGATCTGCGACGCCAAGAGGATCTATCGGCGTCATCGAATAGGCTGGTGACAGTTTCAGAGCCACAGTTCACGAGGGAAGGGCAAGTCCCACAGCGTGGCGTACATTCGATGAGGCGACGCAGCCGCAGCTCGAGCGCCTAGCGCGAGAACGCCATGGACCATCGAGCAATGATGAACGGGTTACCTGACCAGTAACTGCCAAAGGATCCACGCGATGACCCGCGACGATTCTGCCCTGATCGCTCAGCTCGATGTCCTCAACCCTCCTCGGTGTTCGTCGAATTGATCCGCGCCGGCCTGCAAGCGTTGATCGACACCAAAGCCAGTCGACGTCGGGTGTCAGCACCGAATGACCTCGGCTGCTTGAGTGCCGATCAAGTTGCGGCCAAAGTGCCCACACTGGTCACAGCCAACAAGCTTGCCTGCCTGTAACCTCGCTGCGACACGCGCAGTGGTCTCTCCAAAAGGTGTCGAGGCAACGAAATCCGGTCACTGTCTACTGCACCCGCACCTGATATTCGTGATCAACACATTTGAGGGCTGCACGCAGTGTGTCTGCGGTCTGGGTGAGTCGCTCGACGGCATTGTCGCGATCGAGACCTTGGCAGGCGCGGAGACGCCGGCCCGGCCGAGAGTTTTTCAACGAGCCAGATCCCTGGCAACCCGAGAGCGCGTGTTGGCTGACAGCCTTACCCGAAAGGACCGCGCGAGTCCCCTCAGAAATCCGATTGGGCCACCCGGGTTGTGCCCCATTTTCTTTAATCGGATTTGGGCACACGGTCCGCCCCAATGCAGCCATCGGTGGTCGCGCGCTTCTCTGTCTTGATGCGGCCTACGAGTACGTTTCCCGCGCGGCTTGTCGGCGGCTCGTCGGGGCCGGGATCGCTGTGCGGAAGATGCGCACGATGAGGGTTGCATGTTCGCCCGTGTGGAGTGCCGTGAGTTTTGTCAGCTCGTCCGCCAGTGCGGCGAGATCGTGGGCGCGGGTCGGCGCGAGGGTACGAAGGTGGTCTGCGTTGGTGGCGTAGAGAGACACGGGTGTGAGGGGGTGTACGGAGTAACCGAGCGATTGAACCCTTATCCAGAACTCTTCGGCAAGTGCTCCGCTGCGGATGTACTCCGCTGAGGAAGTACCCTGCTGAGTGATGACGGCGACGGCGTCACTAGAGTTCAGGCGCGTGCGGGTCTCTGCGCGGAGCGCTTGCCCGGCATCCCAGTTGTTCAACTGTTCCATGACGTCTGGGCGCCGGAGGAGCTCAAGGGCCGCGAGTTCTGCCGTGGGGGTGCCCAGACTGGAGACCTCGATACCACGGGTGAGGTCATGTGAGTGCGGCCAGCGTAGCTCGGAGATCATCTCTCGGTGCAGAGCGTTGGTGAGGAATCGGATGCGGTCTGTGGCACTGATGTTCTCGGCCAACCGTGCGATCGTATCCCGGTCCTGGATCAGATGTACTCCTGCCGTCGTGGAGGACAGACTCGCCGCTAGATGTGCGACGTCCGTCAGATCGCACCGGTTCGGGTCGGTATCGGGCATACCGCGATGTGTGCGTCGATCGAGCATTCCGGGGAGTTGGTGGGTGAGCGAGATGTCGGTGCCAACAGTGAACGTGATTCGCGCGGAGGTCACCGGGCCGTCGCCGGTGATCACGGTGTCGCCGAGGATATGTCGGTGCGCAGCGGCGACCCGGGCGTTGTGCAATGCGGCGCCGAGAGCGACGAAACTTCCGCGGTACTCGATGTCCACACTCGACGAGCGGGTTGTGTCGATACGGAGGGTGAGGGCAGTGTCGTCCGTGTGAATGATCCAGGGTTGTGCGTTACCCCCGGACGGCGCGCGTGTAGCGGCAAAGGCGACGGCTTGCGTATCTGAGAGTGAGTCGTACTGTGCCCGTAGATCTATCGGGCACGACCCGCCCCCCGTTCCTGAGGTGATCGAGTCTTGGGGAATGCGCGGGTCGCTCAGTTGGTCGAGGTGCTCACCGATATCGATGCGCACTCTCCCTGACGGGAGGGCCTCCCCGAGACCGAACCGGCGGATCGCGGCGACCACCGAGGCCCCACCGAGCAAAACATCTCCGCCCAGTTGAGGCCAGGTGGCCAAGGTGGCGCCCACTTCCAGGATCGAGGCGGCCATGCGGACTGAAATCTCACGCCCTTCCAGGATTCGTAGGCCGAAGGGAATTTTTTCCCTTACGCTCAGCCCGGATACGGTGGCAGCGTCGAGATGCCCGACAAGGCCGTGAAAGAGTGGCCTGGCGGGTTCGAGGTCGAATCGTTCGACGTCGAGGAGACCGCGGTCGCTGGTTTCCATGATGACAGGAATGCCACGCTGCCGGGCCCGGTCGCGAACGAGTACCTTCACGTCGAAGGAATCGCACTCCTCGATTACCAGGTCCAGTCCTTCGAGGAAGTCGTCGATGGTGGCTTCGTCGACGCCTTCTGTCCAGGCATCGACAGGGAGATACGGGTCCAGTTCGGCGATTCGTTGTTGAGCGAGTGTTGCCTTGTTGACTCCGAGGTCGAAGACCGTGGCCGAGAGACGGTTGAGGTTAGACAGGTCGAGGTCGTCGAAGTCCGCCAGACGCATATAGCCGACGACGCCTTCGAGAGCGAGGGCATGCGCGATAGCACTGCCGACGCTGAGCCCGACGATCCCGACCCGAAGCCGCGAGAGAATGAGTTGTTCCTCGTTGGTGATCTTGTTGCGGTTGCGATCCAGACGCAGACGGCAGAACCCGCCGGGTCCGAGAAGATGCACCAGGGTGCGGCGCCACGGGTAGTGAATCCAGCGAGAGGATTCCGCGACGTCGTCGGCATCCGACTCTTCGTTGAGAGTGAGCAGCGAATGCTGCTGGTCGGCAAGCGTATCGAGAATCATGGCTCCGGACGTGCGCAGTTCGGTCACACGGCGCATCTGCGCCGCGTCGGCTTCGTCGAAGATTTCCGCACGCCGTTGCGTTGTCTCGTTCATTGCCGAGACCTGGTCTGTGCCGGTGAAGTCCTGCATCACGATCCCTTCCGCTTCTCAGTTGTGCGGCGGGCCTTGATCACTCGTCCGTCACCTATATCCAAGCACTTCGTGTGTGAGGCGTTGCTCACCAGGGTGCGCGGTGGGGCAGATGTGTGTGTCGGGAAGCCCTAGCCGAGGCGTCGGCGGACAATCAGCGGGCGAGTGCCCGACTGGGCGGTACTCGCGAAGTTCCGGCTGCAGCTGGCCGATCCGGATTTTCTAGAAGGGGAATGTGATGACGGCGATCACCGAATACACGCTCGGCAGCTTCGATGCGAATTACGCAGCTGTCGAGGTGCCCGACACCGATGGTGTCCGGTTGGTTCTCTCCAATCCTGCAGCGGATGAAAATCTCTGGGAAGAATATTTGTGCGGCGCGTGGGAAGCCTACGAGAGGTACGGAGCACAAGCGGCCTTGGATGTACCGGCGGTGAGAGACGGCATTTCGACTTCCTTGTTCTACGCCCTCGTCGACGACGGGGCGGTCGTGGGCGGGGTACGCGCGCAGGGACCCTACGTCTGCGCTTCTCAATCACATGCTGTGGTCGAATGGGCGGGCAACAGGGGTCTCGACGCTGTACGTGAGGCGATCGCTACCCGAATCCCCGACGGGGTGGTGGAGATGAAGTCGGCGTGGGTGTCTCCGAAGTCCCCGCATGCCGGGAAATTGTCTGCTGCGCTGGCGAGAGTGGCACTGCCGACGATGGAGCGTCTGCAATCTCGCTTCGTGATGGCAACGGCCGCTGACCACGTACTAAGTAGGTGGGAATCATCCGGGGGCCGGGTCGATACACAGATACCGGCGGCCGCGTATCCCGACGGGCGTTATCGCACGCGCATGATGTGGTGGGATCGTCGATCATTGCGCGCGGACGCAGATCCTGCCCTGTGGCCACTCATGCGGGCCGAGCACCAAACACTGAGCCCGAGCACGGTGAAACACAATCAACGAGCAGTCGACACGTATCTCGCAGCGGCGCAGGGGCTTCGCTAGTGAACGGGGTCGACCGCTGATGTCCCGATCTCGAACAACGCGGGCCGGCTGACATCGCTGGGTTGCCCATGCACCAAGTTCACCCTCATCCTCGGAAGCTGTTGACACCGAACCGTATTGCGTCCCCCTGCCTTGGCGGCGTACATGAGGGCATCCACACGGTGGGTCAAGACATCCGTCAACTCCCCCAACGACATCTCCGGCGAAGCAGGGTGATCGTCGAGTTCACAGTAAATCGCCCCGATACTAACCGTCACGTCGCACGACTCGGCTACCGACGCTCGGATCCGTTCGGCGAGAGCCTCGACTCCATTCAAGTCCGAGGCGGCGAAGAAAGCGACAAATTCTTCGCCGCCGGACCTGGCGACCAGCACTCCCGAGCCCACCGCTCGCGCGATGGCCGCAACAACGCTGCGAAGCGTCTGGTCCCCCGCGCTGTGACCGAACAGATCATTGATCTGCTTGAAATGATCGACATCGATCATCAGAAAACCCATCTGCCCCGTGCTGGCGGGATAGCTGCGGTGATACCGCTCGATACGATCGAGAAACCCTCGACGATTGGGCAGACTCGTCAACGGATCGGTGTGGGCCAGCTCCCGGTACCGCGCTTGAGTGAACACGAGCGAGCGACGCAAGGCTCCGATCATGAACACCGGCAACCAAATTACCGTCACAGATACAGTGCAGCTGACCAGAGCAGCAGCAAACCCGTGAGCCACGGTGACCGCTACCGCACAGGCGAGTGCTATCGCGACGATCGTGTGCCCGACGATGACCCGTCTACTCGACGCCATCGCCGCGATAGCCGGTATCGCTGAGAGCAGAGTGACGATTCCCCGGGCTGCCAGCGGATCTGTGACCAGATAAGCGGATGCAGCGATGCCGACCATCCCGATCAAACCCACGATGGAAAACATTCGGTCCGACAAACGACCTACGGTCAGTGTCAGAAGAAAGATTCCCAACGTACTCACCCAGATAGCGGCAAAACACGGGCCTGTCCCCGGTCGAATGAAAGCAGGCGACAACAATGCGATCGCCGGCAGTGGGACGGCCCCGCCCGTGCTCAAGAGCACAGCCAATGACCGAGCATCCGTTCTCTCACGAAAACTCGCATATCTCGCATACAGCCCGTCTGGCCTCACTCCGCCCACGATAGCGGAAAAAACCGTAAAGTATGTTCCGTACTGCCGGGTAGACAATTTCCAGCGCTGGCGCTAATCGGAGCGATTTCGGGCAAATCAGCAGGAAAAAGCTTATCGTTTCGTCTCACATTTCCGTTACACTTCGAATTTCCCTATTCAGCACATACTTCGTTACCTCGGTCTCACTAGACGCGGACCATTCGCGCTCGACCACTTCGGTGAGTGTCCGATCCATTATCGGACGAGGCGCCTTCGCAGAATCGCTCCATCTCGGCGCCCCTGGATTACATTCGCTGCCGACGTCTCGGTCCCGCCACGTCGACAGCGACGCCAGGCAAAGAAGAATAGGTTTTTAGCTTTCGATTGCTGGCACCAACACCTAGAACCTGTAAACGGAACCCAGCTGCCCTCTCCCACATTCGGCCACTCAACTAACCACCCCCTCCTCCTTCTCGCCGCCGGTTTCATCGCTGCGCCCCGCACCTCCGTAGATCGGGATATTCCCGGCTGCGCACTCGCTAGGTCAGGGACCGAAAGCTGGGCGGACCCTCGGGATGCCTTCTACACACTGAGTAGGAAAGTTCTGGATAACCCTAGGTAGCGCTCTCACCTACCTCGCTGAGGTCTACGCCTCGACGCCCTCGTCACCGAACTCCGCGACTTCCCCATCCCGATGTCAACTGGTGAAGGCTCGCGCGAACGTCTACCCCCTAACGGGCGAACGCCAACTGGAATGTCGATCCGATGGGCGTATTCGTCGCTCTGGTCACTCGTAGCCTCACTGCCAGCCCATTTCCTTGGGGCTCTACATCGCCTGCAAGGCGAGGTTTTTGCCTGCCCGGCAGGCAAGCCGGAACCGAGGTTCTGACGAGAGCCTCCGTACCGGCTGCTCGTTCACCTCTGTCACATACTGAGCGAACTAGCTCAGCCGCCTCAAGGTGCTACTCGAGCTCGCCGATAAGGGAGTGAAGCTTGCCGGCGAGCCGGACGCCCCGAGCCGGCAAAGGGGAACGGGCCTCAAGTAGGGGCGGTAGGCAGAGAAATGCTGTGACCCGCCCCCGGCGCCACACTCTCGGGGTTGGGTCGAGAATCTGGCGGCGTCCGACCCTACTGCGGGCAGTGAGCGATCGCACTGCAAACACGCCGTGTCTTCTCCGACGATCGAGCGCGGCATAGCCGAACGCATCCTGGAGAGCGGCCTCTGCGGTCTCCGAAAACATGTTCCCCAGTCAGGAGCAGATACTCGTCCCTACCCACTTCAGACCGTCCACCCTTCAGCGTCGGGCAACCCGTCTATAGCAGTACGTTTCGGTCAATCAGCGCCCGCAGTGATCTCTGGAAGTTTCTCTGCGCGGCGCAAATGTTCCGCCATGTCGACGACCAGCCCTGTGGACGACTCGGAAAGGCCGGCCACTGCAGCCAAGAGTTGCCGCAACGACCCCTGTTCGAGACAGTCGATGACAACCGACGGTTCCGCCCCCTCACTGTCGACCGGCAGATAAAAATACTTGTCATCGACGCCGAAGAAATTTGCAAGCACAGCGACCACATCCGGAGAAGGGTTCGTCCGCATACTTCGACGTAACTGAGACAGATAAGGGCGGGAGAGGCGAGAGCCACTCGCGGCGAGACCGTCCGCCACCATAGCTTGCGTGACCGGACGACCGAATCGCGGCGAATTCTCGAACAACATATTCAACCGATCAGCGAACATACGATCCTCACGTCGCAAACCTACAGTATCGATTTCAGAACGATGGTCACATGTCGCCGCCGGTAAGAGGAGCGCTCGGACTCAGCAGCTCGTATCCTTCGCGCGCATGCAGCGGTTCCCTCGCCGCTATCGCGGTTAACCCTGCCGTTTTCTGCTTCCGTCTCCCGTGCGCCCCTGTTAAGCAATGGTGAAAATAGGGACACATTGCAGCACAACCCCATTACCGCCAATAGTTCGCTGCGTGCCGACAAAACTGACACATTGTCGCAGGCTCGGCACAGAAATTTCCAGCGGCAGCCCTGGCCGAAGCATTGAAAGTCGCCCACATCAACCAGGACGACAACGAAACTGTAGCCGGTCTGTCGCTGCTGTCGACCCTCGACATTATCACCGCAGACGCCCACGTCTTCCTCGTTCCCGCCCCTCGGCCTGCTCCTGCGCATTGCGCGGCATCTCGACGCCGCCGCAGCATTCTTGGGTGGCGCGAACCTCTCCGACGGACTCGAAAAATCCAACCGCCACTTCGCCCACATCCTCGCCCAGGACGCCAACGGAATCCGCATTCTCACACAATGGCGCATTCAACGAAAAATGTATCTGCTTGCAGCCCAAAGTGTTCAAAATGACATGGTTGATATCCACGGCGATCCCTGGAGAATGCAAACAAGCGAAAGCATCCAGCGTGGTCGAGGAGTTAAGGATGCGTCAGCGAGTTCTCGGGAATACCGTCCAGGTACTGGCACCGCGGACTCGATCGGTCGAGATACGTTAGATCCAGTCTTCCGGTGATGCCGCCAGGAGGCGATCCATCATCTCCGCAGAGAATGTATCCGCAGGAACGGAAGGCGCCTTTCGTGGTCGACCGGAATGGTCCGATTCGGGGTACAACGATCGAGAAATTTCACGGACCGCGTGGACGACCAAGGGGGCGAGGCGTTCGAGCTGAACAGATTTGTTGTTGCCGCACAGGGCGATGCTGCCGACGGGTTCTTCGTATCCGCGAACCGCAGCAGCGACGCAGGCCACACCATGAGCTGACTCTTCTCGCTCGAAGGCCACACCGCGGCGCTGGCGGATGCGACTCAGTTCCTGGTGCAAAACATTGATGTCTGTGATGGTGTTTTCCGTACTGCGAGAAAGGACTGAGCCGAAAAGAGCGTCGACGCGTTCGGGGGCGATCCACGCCAGGATCGCTTTTCCGCCGGCGGTGCAGTGGGCGGGGGCATGCCCGCCCACACGCGACGGGATTGCAGCGGCGAAACGTCCGCCGACTTTGTCGAGATAGACGACGTCGGGGCCGTCGAGGACGGTCAGATGCACGACCATACCGGTCTGCTGGTGCAATTCGTGCAGAAACGGTGCGGCCGCTTCACGAAGCGAGCTTCGCCCCTCGCCGTCACCGCCCCGGAGAGCGCGGCGACCGAGGCAGTATCCGAAGGAGGCGTGCTCGACCCATCCGAAGGTGATGAGTTGATCGAGAATGCGGTGGACAGTGGAGCGAGGTAATCGAGTACGGCATGCAACCTGTTCGAGCGTGATCCGAGCTCCTCGGCCGTCAAAGGCGTCGAGAATCAACGTCAGTCGCTCGATCATCGAGGGCGGCAGGTCCTTGCCCGACTTCATCTCTGTCGAGACGCTTGGCGTTGTGCCATTCTGGTCAGCGATGCCCATGGAGCCCCTTCCGAAATTTACTAGAATTCATTCTATCTCCTGTGTCCCCACCCAGTCGGTGGCTCGCTTGCAGAATGCGACGGTAAGCGCAGCAGACACATACATCGCGTCACAGACTTACCGGTGTCATCGGTGCGCGGGATGCGTTGCCTGCCAGTAGGAATGCGCGTTCGAAGAATTGGCCTATGGTCGATTTCGTGAGCACTGTGCCCGTCGTCGGCACCGAACTCGGACGCGACTGCCTTCAATGTAGATGTCCACTGTTTATTACCGTGCTCGAGTTCTACGCCGGTTCACCGCCTAAACTGACCGACCGCCGGGAAAGTTTCGTTGATTGCCGCAGCGGATGCAGGGGCGTTATCGAACAGCCGGTCGGTATCAACATCAGCCGTTGACCGATACCACGATCTCGCCACTTCGCGGGGAGTGATCACCAACGTCTATCCGCGTCGCAACCGCTGCAGAATGGCATCGAGTTACGGGCGTGAGGCTTCGCACCGCCGGCGTGATCGAGATGAACATTCTCGGTCCCCCACCCACCCGCGCCAGCCTGGAACGAGGGCCGAACACTACCCTTCTCCGTTACTTGTCAGGAACGCGGCAATGTACTTGTACTGACGCACGGCAGAATGACGCTCATCTGGTGCAGCAGGCGACTCTGGACGACAAGGCCAGCATCAGGGAGTGCTGCCCGTCGCCTTGATCGGTTTCTGCTGGGCCTCGTTGTGCCTGCTCGACAAATACGGCGGGCTGTTCATGTTTGGAGAACAAGGCACCAGGGCATGGAGGATGTTGACCCGCCGGTTGAGTCCCCCACTCCGTCCCGGCGGGTCTTCGATCTGCGTGTCGGAGTTGTCGCCGGTTCTGACACGCACGGTCCACCGACCGATGTTCACACCTGATGTCGGTGGACCGCCCGAACTTCGCGCTCGTCGCCGACACGGCGGGCGCGTGCCCGCCCACCGAGACTCTGCTCGTGCTCAGTGTCGGTGGGCCCTTGACTACGTCCTTCCTCAATGTTCGCCAGGCACCGACCGGCCTCCTGGCCGGGCCAGGTCGGCGCTTAACGCCACCTCACTACATCTGGTTTCAATTTTGCCTATAATCTATGTCTGATGGTATAGATTCTGTGATCTATTGAGCTTCTCGCACCGCCGGATCTGGTGGCTGGCCGGTGCGCAGAGCGAGAACCTAGCGAGAGAATAGGAATCACTGTGATTGTCCTCGGCATCATTCTGGCCCTGATCGGTTACTTCACCGCAATCAGTATTTTGACGACAGTCGGCATCATCTTGGTGGTGGTCGGCGCAATCCTGACACTTCTGGGCACTATGGGTCGCGCTGTGGGCGGTCGAAAAGTTTGGTATTAACACCCTATATATCTCGGCCTAACCCTCGCCTGGGACATCTGGCTTGCGCGGGCACCTAATTTGCTCGACCCATGATGATGCACCACTACCGGGATCGCCTCCTCCTGTAAGAGAGGTACTGGGCACATCCCACCTCCACGTTTGAGGGTGCCTGTCGACAGAGTTCAGTGCAGCTGGGCAACCTGCCGGGAGGCCCCGCGGAGAGTGTTTATCTCCGAATGTCGCATTCACTCTGGAAGGCTTGAAACATGCTGGTACGTCGAATTGCTCGTCCACTGCTTTCCACGATCTTCATCGCCGGGGGAATCGATGCTTTGCGCAACCCTGCTCAGCGAGCAGCCAAAGCGTCACCGCTGATCGACAAATCCGTCGAGACGCTGCCAGGAGCAGTGACGCAGAAGGTGCCTGCTGATCCGGAAACACTCGTCAAGATCAACGCCGCCGTCCAGATCGGCGGCGGTGCCCTGCTGGCCACCGGCAAGGCGCCGCGGCTCGCGTCGTTGGTGCTCGCGGGGAGCCTGGTACCGACCACGCTTGCCGGTCACGACTTCTGGAACGAAACCGATCCGTCACTGCGAGCGATGCAGCGCACAAACTTCATCAAGAACGTCAGTTTGCTCGGCGGACTGATGATCGCCTCCGTCGACACCGAGGGCAAGCCGTCGCTCGGCTGGCGCGGCCGTCGCGCCGCGAAGAAAGCCCAGGCGTCTATCGCCGCAGCACTTCCGTTGGTCGCATCGCAGACCGATCACACGAGCGATCGCGTCGAGCATGCTCTGTCGGTGGCGTCCGAACGCGGTTCCGAACTTGCCGAAACCGCGAAGGCACACGGTACGGATTGGCTCGAACTTGCGAAGGAGCGCAGCTCCGAGTTCGCGGAGATCGCGAGCAAGCGTGCCGCTGAATTCGGAGAGGTCGCCAAAGAACGCGGCCCGGACATCCTCGAAGTCGCGCAGAAGCGCGGCTCCGAACTGGCCGAGACCGCACGTGAGCGCAGCGCCGAACTGGCAGAGCTGGCGAGCAAGCGCAGCTCGGAGTTCGCCGAACTCGCGCTCGAAAAGAGCAACGAGTGGGCCGAAACGGCGTCGGAGCAGACCGAGGTGCTGGGTAAGCGTGCCCGAAAGCGCGCCGAGAAGGCGCTCGAAAAGGCTCGCGCCAAGAAGGACGAATTGACGCACTGAGTGCACCGAAAAACACGGTCACAATCGTTCAGTGACGTTACTACGAGTTTGTTGGCTAGCGTTTTCTGGCTAGATTTCGTAGCCGACGAAAACACGATGGACATGCACTCCCAGAGATAAGTGCTCCGAGCGGATGACACAGCGGGGGCACCCACTGGCTGCGCTCGCGCGAGGCTTTGTTTGAGAGCGCGACTCGGGGGTGCGCCAACGAACACGAAGGTAGAGGCAGGTCATATGGGGACCTGGCTCGCGAAATTGACGGATGATCACGGAATCCACACTGAACAACGACTCACGGCTGCGCCGGCTCGACGCATAGTTAGCTGGAACGCAAGTAGTGGGAGTGCTGTCGTGGATCCAGGGAAACGGGGCATCGCTGACAAACGTCACCGGCAGGCTCCTGACACTCGATCCGGACTGCTACTTCAGCGCTGTTGCCTTTAGGGCACCGCCGACGATGGTCGGGCTTAGATAAAGGTTTCAAGCTGCGATGCGCCGTCCCTGGCGGCTGGCGGCATTCCTTCGGTGGGGCAGATGGGGTCGGCTGTGAGTTGGAGAAATGCGCGTGCTGCAGGGTTGGTGGGGCATGCGGTCCTACTGATCAACGCGAGTTCTCTGCTGGGTTTGCCGGGCAGCAAGGAAAGCTGGTGCATGCCACTTCGGTGTGCGACGGGCTCGGGAACTATCGCCACTCCGAGTCCGTGACTGACGAGAGCGAGGGCGAGATCCATCTCGCTGGTACGAAAGGCGACATTACGATTGATCCCGGCGGCGAAAAAAAGTTCCGAGACAACAGTTTCCAATCCCAGGCCTGCCTTGAAGTCGACAAACGAATACTCGTGCAATTCCATGATTTCGACCGCACTCCTCGACGCCAGAGGGTGGTCGTCACCCGCCACGAGAACGGGTCGTTCAGCGTAACTTCTCAACGCAAACGAACTCCGGGGGCAGCGCCTTGGAACCCAATGCCACGTACGCAAGATCGAGCTGACCGTTTCCCACACCTGTGAGTAGGTCCGACGAAGGCGCTTCGGTGAGGGTGACCTCCACACGCGGATATCGTCGATGGAACTGTGCGAGGACCGCGGGCACGTCCACCACTGTCAGTGTTTGCACGAGACCGAGGGTGAAACTCCCTGCGACACAGTCGGACAAAGCTTTCAAGGAATTCTGTGCATCGGTGATCTCTCGCAAAATACTGGATGCGTGTTCATGCAGGACACGCCCGGCGGCTGTCAAAAGGACGCTACGGGTGGTGCGTTCGAACAGCACACATCCGAGGTCGTTCTCCAGTGCTCGAATCGAGGCACTGAGCCCTGACTGTGACACATGGAGGATCTCGGCCGCGCGGGTGAAGTGTCCGAGTTCGGCGACCGCCACGAAGTGGGCGAGCTTTCGAGAATCCATTCAGCGATATTACTTCTCAATCTAACCGAAGTAAGTTGTTGGACAGCATAGTGTGTGCCAAATCAAGATAGGCCCATGAAAAGCCGCGAACCACGCAGATATTTCCCTTCTCGCGCAGCGCGATCTGCACAGGGCCGGATGGATCCGAAACTGGTGGTGGTCCTTACATATATGTATCCAATGTAACGGAAGTCCATGTCGCGCCGATAGCTTAAATATTGCTAGGAAGGTAGTGGGCACGACGAGTTGCATGGTTACATGCGCGTGAGGTTGCCGCAGTCTTCGTAGCCGTGTCCGCTCCGAAGCCGAGGTGAAAACTCATGCCTGCAAGTCGTCGCCGCCGTGCCGCGGCTCTCGCGGCGTACCTGGCGCAATTTGCCAGTGTCGCCGGCGCGAAAGAGAGACTGAATGATTGCATGTATGCAGGGCTTTCCCACGATGAACTTCTCCAGCACCATCAGGACTACCTGCAAGCGTTAATCTGGGCGCAAGCCGCTACCTTCTCCGACGAAGACATCCGCGCCCTCGATGCGATGAGCCGGCGATACACATTTCATTCTTCGTAGGTTTGGGCCAGACCGCGCTGGGCTGATTGCGGGCGAGTATCTGAACAATTCGCGCACCGACCCTTTCCTGAAGATCCAAACTACGTTCAATACGCCTCGTTCAGAAAATCAACGGTGCAAAAGGGGTCCGCTGCAGCCACCAGCAGCCTGCGGTGGCTGTCGGGGGAGCCCGGCGTAATGTCGGCGACGTCGCCCCGGCTCCTACGCGGGGAGGCAGTGCACCTTCCACACGAGAGGGGAACAGAATCTCGGAGATCAACGCGCCCACACCGGCCACAGGGCACTTCTGCACGCGGTGCCGACACTGCGGAGAACTCGTCTATCGAGGAGACTGGATCGCACCCCGGGAGCGTCACGAGATGCAACGGCACCACCTAGAGCTGTGCTCGGCGCGGCTACGGGGCGCCGACGAGGATGTGAGCAGCGGCCATGGACCGTCGGGCACCGTGCTGACGATCGTGCGGGCGCCGCAACCGTCCCTCGTGCTGCAATCGGGTGAGTCTCGCCTAGGGGCGCCATCGAAGGCCCCTGACGAGAAGACCTGCTCCGCGAACGAGCGCAGAAGAAACCTGGGCGCCGAAATCGGTGCGAACCAGATAGGCAACGCCTTGGTGATCGGCGTTGCGGCGAAGGATCCCCCTGTTTCGTCGAGTTCCTCGATTCCGGGCGCAGGAGGAGTGCTCGGGTTTCAGTGAGCGGGTTTCTCTGATGTTTATGACAGCTTGAGTCGAGACCACCGTGACGGCCAGACCCAGAACCATCTGCGGTTCGCGGGACCGATTGGAAGAATGACGGTTACTGACGATAGATACTGAAGTGGCGTCTCGATGCCATGGTCAGAAGCCGACCTTCAGATGGCCAGACAACGGTTGGCCGGCTCACTTCTTCACTATGGGCGAATCGACCACCAGGTGGAACTGGCACAAATCGCTTCAGTGTCAAAAAATGCGGCCGATCTCGAATCTGAACTGTAACGACGCTTCGGCTTCACGCCCGACGAATGCGACTGGGTGACTTCACAACCCGTAGTCCGGCTCACGCGAATCGGGAACCAGTTTTTCTGGTCGCAGGGCGGTCGACTTACGGTCGTCTCGGCTGGCTTCTGGCGTGTTCGAACCGTGCAGTTCGCCGCAGAAGCCCACCCGGCCCGCCGAGGGAGCCGGCACTCTTCTCGGCGGGCCACTCACCACCAGGTCTATTCTCTACTGCGGTCCTCGACTCGCAATGCAGCCTTTTCAGGAAGCGCAGGCCAGAACACGGCAAGTGGCCCGCTAGCCCGATCAATAGTGCGGGCATTGCCGAAGCAGCCGCAATGGGTCGACGAACCATATATTTGCGTGATTAGACTGTTCGATGTACATACAAGTGCAAATTTGTGAATTACGCTTCTTTCACCTATCACCGGAGGAGCGTATGAAACAAAGTTGTCAGACTCGCCAGCGGATCGGATCAATTCTGGTGGCGGTGGGAATTGCAGCAGGAACAGGCCTTGCAGTAAACCCACCCGCCAATGCCGGACCGCTCGTCACAATCTACCCAAATTACGGAAATCAGCATTGTGGGCCAGGCGGATGGGTGCGGGCAGTCCAAGTGTCAGCTTTCCCTGGAACGACGAATGTCTACAGAGATCAGAATTGGGCCCCCGTGCGTGCAAATAGTGGTCAGAATTCGCGAATTGTGGCCAACGTGTGGTGTGCATACTGGTGGAACAAGAGCGGCAACACTTTCAAAGTAGTTCAGAACACGGCGTATGTCGTCGCCAACAAGTCGTACTACTTCTGAGGTATCAAGCACGAGAGCGTGGAGTCAGCGTTGTAGTGAGACTCCACGCTCTCTTCACATGATTGGGATCGGTCCGGCCGGAACTTTCGCATAACCCCTGAAGGCACGTCAAAAGTCATATGGTTACGGAGGTCTATGTCCCCGGCATGAGGGGCCGGGTGCAAATGGGTGAGCGAAAGAGTTTTTCTGCGAGCATGCGAGTGTGATGCGCGCAGGTCACCGCCGGTCAAAGTCGGAAGACCAGAAGGCAAACAAAGAGAAGGCTTTCCAGACGGAGCGAAGCGGAGTTCATTTCGGGGGACACCGAAGGTGGCCGGTCGCCGGGCAGGCGTTGCCCTCCGCCGACCGCATGGTCTTCGGTTCGGTACGACGTCTGGGGGGTGAAGGCGACGTAGCGTGGCGTCATGTCAGATATCACGATTTACACTGTCGGGCACTCGACGCACCCGATCGACGAGTTCGTCGATCTCTTGGAGACGTACGGGATCAGGAAGTTGATCGACGTGCGTACCATCGCCAAGTCCCGGCACAATCCGCAGTTCGGTGAGGCTGCTTTGGCGGCGAGCGTGCGTGCGCGCAGGATCACGTACCGCCGTATGACGGCATTGGGCGGTTTGCGTCATGTACGCAAGGACAGCATCAACGGTGCCTGGCGGAACGCGTCGTTCCAGGGGTACGCGGACTACATGCAGACAGAAGAGTTTGCCGATGCGATCGACCTGCTCGTGGAGCGAGGGCACAACAGCGATGCAGCGATCATGTGCGCGGAAGCTGTGCCGTGGCGATGCCATCGTTCGATGATCGGCGATGCGCTCGTGGTGCGCGGTGTCGTCGTGCTCGACATCATGACCAAGAAGTCGGCACCGCCGCATACGCTCACCTCGTTCGCGCACGTTGACGGGACGCGTGTGAGTTACCCGGCCTCGCCGGAAACGTCGCCTTAAGCGCACTGCGCTGAGCCGGCGCGGTAGTGACACGCGTCTTGTGGAGACGAAGTGAGTCGAGGAGTTTCCGCAGACCCAGAAACCCGACTGCTCAACCGCCTTGTTCGTGGTGATCACGCGCGCGATCCGACAATCCTTGCGCAGTCACTACCACGCGGTCCCTCGCTTCACAGCGATCCTTGTTCGCAGGAGGTTCGTTGTAGACCGCTGAGAGGTTGGAACGGTACTACGTTGCCGCACAGCCGGTTTCAAAGCTCGCCGACGCTTCGTCGGAGCCGTGACCACCCGACCACAGGTGGGTCAACACCCCTGTCAGCAATGCGGAAGACGCCGTGTGCACAATGGATGAATGCCACGTTCAAGTCCCATTTCCGCTTGGAAGTCTCTTCGCGAGGGTAACGAGCGATTCGTCAACGGCGCGTCCATCCACCCCAGCCAGGGAATCGTCGACCGCGCGAAACTCGTCGATGGGCAGCACCCCACAGCGGTGCTGTTCGGTTGCGGTGATTCGCGCGTAGCCGCCGAGATCATCTTCGACCAGGGTCTCGGCGACATGTTCGTCGTCCGCACCGCAGGTCACGTGCTCGACGATTCGGTGCTCGGTTCCATCGAATACGCCATAGAGGTGCTCGACGTGCCGCTCATCGTCGTCCTCGGCCACGACAGTTGCGGCGCAGTGAAAGCCACTCTCGATGCCTTGGACAAGAACGCGGTGCCCGACGGTTTCATTCGTAGTGTGATCGAGCGCGTCGCCCCCTCGATCCTGATGGGCCGTCGCGAGGGCTTGTCCACGGTCGACGAACTCGAAGGTCGTCATGTGGTGGAAACAGGGTCGTTGATCATGCAGAGGTCGCGCATCATCGCGGAGAAAGTGGACAGAGGTGCCTGCGCGATCGTCGGCGTCACCTACACGTTGTCCGACGGGCACATGCGTCTTCGAGGCGCGGTGGGAGACATCGGAGAAACCGCGCCAATTACTGGGAGACTCGACGCCCCGCTGCCCGCTCACTGAGGAACCTGTCAGCCGGCCTACCTGCGCGGCTTCGAGCCTTCCACCCGGATTTCGGTGATTTTCCGGTAAGACGACGACTTCGAACCCATCCGATAACGACCTCATTTCTATGTTTGCCTCGACTCCGGAGATGGGAAACATGCCGGAACCATTGGCTGAGTTGCTCAGGGACATCCGAGGGTGTCCGCTCTGCGCGGACCACCTGCCGTGCGGACCGCGTCCCGTACTGCAAGCAGGCCCATCGGCTCGGTTGCGTGTCATCGGCCAGTCTCCGGGCCGCAAAGTTCATACGACGGGTGTTCCCTGGGATGATCCTTCAGGTGACCGCCTGCGCACTTGGCTCGGTCTGACGCCCCCACAGTTCTACACCCGGGCAAGGTAGCCGTCATGTCGATGGGCTTTTGCTATCCAGGCAAAGCCAGGTCGGACGATAAACCACCGAAATCCGAGTGCGTATCCCACTGGCATGGGACACTGAGCAATAATTTGCTCGACGTCCGACTCACGGTGTTGGTCGGTCAGTATGCACAGGCACATTATCTACGGGGTCGGCGCAAGCCGACGCTGACCGAGACCGTCAAAGCAGCGAAGGATTACTTGCCGTTGGGGCACCTCCCCCTTCCGCATCCTTCTCCGCGCAACCAGCCGTGGCTTGCCAAGAACCTGTGGTTCGAGGAGGACGTGTTGCCGATCGTCCAGACTGCAGTTCGCTCGCTCGCGCTGTGAAATATCTCTTTGCCTCCACGTAGAGGTTCAGCGCGAAGCGTGAACCTCTACGTGTTCGACGTTGTCAGTTGACCGTCCACCTCATCGAACCGGTACCGGACGGGGCTCGCGGCCGCTGCGCTCTCCCCGTTCACACGCCGCGTCGGCGCTACACACTCTAACGCCTTACACGCCGCCCCTGGATGCGTCGCGAACTGCCATTCCATCTGAGAGCATGCCCAGGCCACGCAGCGGGGTGGCCGTGCCTCATCCGACATACCAGACTCCTCATCCGACATACCAGACTTAAGACATGGCCGCGGGAGCAAATACCAGGGTGAAGATGACTGGCCCGTACCGGCACATGACATTTCGTCAAATGTGACTGCAGGACGGTTCCCGCCATCAATTCAGGTGGATCATTCATTCCACAGCGCGTGTACGAGGTCGACTCGTCCGTCGCGCATGGGCGTCCCCTCGCTGCGCAGTAGGACGGCAGCTTTGTTTCCGTGACAGGAGGCGGGAGTGCCATCGGCGTAGACGACGCGGTGCCAATGTGTTTCGTCTGCCCAGTGGGTCATGACCCGGCCGACTTGACGAGGATGTGCGTCGAGGTGGGCAGCGATCAGCCCGTAGGTCATTACGCGACCTGCGGGGATACGGTCGATTGTGTCGAGGACGCGGCGCGCGAACGAAGGGGGTCCCTCGTCTGGTGTTCCCGTCGACGACTCAGGCATTGAAATACTTTGCTTCCGGGTGGTGCAGGACGAAAAAGTCAGTGGACTGCTCGGGATGTAGCTGCAGTTCCTCGGACAGTTCGACGCCGATTCGCTCGGGTTCGAGCAACACCACCAACTTGGCACGATCCTCGAGGTCCGGGCACGCGCCGTATCCTAACGAGCAACGAACGCCACGGTACTCGAGGCCGAGGAAGTCGTCCAGAGTGAGGTCCGCGGCCTGCAACATGGTGCCCATCGCTCCGTCGCCGATGACAACGCGCTATTTCAGCGCATCAAGCAGGGCAGAGTTAAATGGGGCAGACATGCCGCCGACAGCGGACTCCGAGGAATCAGTGGCGATCGGATCTTTGGTCTCGAAACGGTTCAATGCATTTACCTAACAGGACGATTGCCATCGACACATAGAAGTACCGCGAACCGTGCACGGGGGTGATGCGGGGCACAGCTCGCGACCGGAACATGGTCGATGACGAAGCAGAGTAAGAAATGACGGTCGTATCAGTGGCCGTGAAGACCTGGCCGATACTTTAGATTGTTTTAGCGACCGTCAGTAGTACGGACGAGGACTCCAGTGCTTCGAGAGAATGTCGAGCATTCGGGACGATCAACAGATCGCCGGATGATCCTTCCCACGCGTTTTCGGCTGCGCACAGGCGTATCCGGCCGGTGAGGACATAGACGGTCGCTTCCCCGGGGTTCTCGTGCTCGTCGAGTTTTTGCCCCTCTGCCAGCGCGATGACGGTTTGACGCAGGACGTGTTCATGGCCGCCGTACACGGTACGAGCGCTACGGCCACTCTTCGACCTTCCCGCCTTGTCGGCGAGTTGGCGAGTTGGCGAGCGAGCGCTGTCAATGACATCTTTTCCACGATGTTCGCCTTCTTTGCGTTTATACGGTGGCCAGGGATTTCACTCGTTCTCGACTGGTCCGGCCATGAGGAGGTTCCTCGGTTGGTTCATGGGCATTTCGGAGGGCGTTGAATCAGGGCCGCTGCGGCGGGGGTGGGGGGTGATCTCGTGCGGTGAGGAACTTGGAGGGGTCACTGCCGGCGCGGGCGCCGCTGTCTAACCATCGGGCGAATCCCCTTCGATCTCGACGTTCGATTTCGTCGAGATAAGCCTCGCGGGTACGCGCGAGGTGCAGGGCGTCCGTGGCCGAGGGCGATGTCGAGGGATCGCTCTTCAGGGCGGGAAAGCTCATTCGCCAACATCGGCACAGGGCTTCGTTCGACAGTTGACTGCAGTCGGGCAGCGGATGAAGCGGCACTTCGACGGGGCGTGGGTGGATGAGGGGACTCCTCGGCGAGCGCGGCGGTGACTGTGTGAACTCGACTCTGTCGCGAAGATAGCGGCATACCGGAGCAGAGGTGATGGCCATCAGCAGTATCAGCGGTAGGGCGGGAGCGCCGGCGAGGGTGATCAATCCGATGACAGTGACCACTCCTGCCGCCCACGTAGCGCCGTCTCGTAGCGCAATCGGAAGGAGATTTCGCGGTGGTGGGGTAGTACGACGTGTGATCGGTCGCAGCCAGGGTGAACCCCCTCCGATCAGCACTGCGGCAATCACCGCCGATACCAGAACGTCGGTTTGGACGGTGACGGCTGCGGCGATCCCCCCTGAAGCGGCCAGGATGACCGCGGTAATCCACCAGATCATGCGATAGATGTTCATGGAATGTAATCCGTTGTGGTGAGGAAGTTTCCGGCTGTTCATTTCTCGATGCGGTCCGCCGAAACGGGGAACATCTTCGATCGCGCGAGCACGTCAGTGGTCCAGCAATGCATGAGGGAGGGGAATGTGACTGTGCGAGTTCGATATTGATAGACACCGGCTGCATGTACCTGGGCATCATTGCCGCTCCAGTTGCGCGAGGCACGTATGCGCGGTGTCCCAGGGGGTGAGTGTGCTCTTGATCTGACGTGCGCCGAGTCGTGTCAGAACGCCGCGTATCAGACCGAGATGTAAGGAGCAGACAACGGAGGGGTTCTGTCGGGCGACGCTTTCGAACGGACAGGCGTGCAATCGGATACGCGTTCGGGAAGTCGAGGATTCGAGTTCCGGATCGAACCCCATCTCCGCGAACAAGGTGGTGACGACGACCGCCGCATCTTCTGCGGATCGACCGTTTCCGGAGGTTTCGCCGAGATCGTCCAGCGCCCACTGCCGACCCGCAGCCTCGGCGAGCTGTTCCGGATCACCGTCGGTGTGGCGTGCGAAGTGCGCCGCCAAAACGTGGGCCAACTTTTCGTATCCGGAGGTGATGCCGAATCCTGACCCGAGTGGATTCTGTGCCCGGTAAAGCTGGCGCGGACGCCCTCGGATGACGTTGCGCTCGGTCTCCTTCGCGATCAGACCGACTTCGATCAACGCATTGAGGTGGAACCGAACTGTGCTCACATGCAGGCCGCACAGATCCGCCAGTTCGGTGGCGGTCATCGATTCCGCGGCAGCCCGCAAGGCGTCCAACAGTTGAACTCGCCGCCCAGACGCCAGCACTGCATGGGTGCCGGCGCGCGCAGAACCGGTTCCCTTTCGTATCGCCATACTGTAAGACTTTAGAGGAAAGATTTCCTTAAAAATAGGCAGTGCCCCCGGAGGTCGCTCATGACATACGTGATCGCAGCACCATGTATCGACGTGTTGGACCGGGGGTGCGTCGAGGAATGCCCGGTGGACTGCATCTACGAAGGAGCGCGGTCGCTCTACTTCCACCCCGACGAATGCATCGACTGCGGCGCGTGCGAACCGGTCTGCCCGGTCGAGGCCATCTCGTACGAATCCGACGTCCCCGCCCGTTGGGAAGATTTCATCGATGACAACGCCCGCTTCTTCCATCGGCCACTGCCCGGTGCGTCCGAGATGGTGGGATCACCGGGAGGATCCATGAATCTCGGTCGCGTAGGTGTCGATACGGAATTGGTAGGCGGGTACCCGTACTCGAATCGTCCGGATATCGGACCGCCATCTCCCGCGCAGTGAGGAACGCCAATGACTCCCGTTGTGACAGAGCTCCTTCCTTCGCGGCCTTACCCGAAACGCCGGGGGTTCAAGGGCACGTTCCTCTATTCCGCTGCTGCTACGACTGATCCCAAACAGCTGGGCGTGATGTATCTGGTCACCTCGTTCGCCTTTTTCATGTTGGGCGGATTGATGGCCCTGCTGATCCGGACCGAACTTGCCGTCCCCGGTCTTCAGTTTCTCTCGAACGAGCAGTACAACCAGCTCTTCACCATGCACGGCACGATCATGTTGCTGCTCTATGCCACTCCGATCGTCTTCGGCTTCGCGAACTACGTACTTCCCTTGCAGATCGGCGCACCGGATGTGGCGTTCCCGCGACTGAACGCGCTCAGTTACTGGCTGTACCTGTTCGGTGCGCTCGTCACGGTTTCCGGATTCCTCACCCCCGGCGGGGCCGCTGACTTCGGATGGACGGGGTATTCCCCGTTGACCAGCGCCCTGCATTCGCCAGGTGTCGGCGGGGATCTGTGGATCATGGGACTCGCGCTGGCCGGCGTCGGGACCATCTTGGGTGGGGTCAACATGATCACCACCGTGATCTGTCTGCGTGCCCCCGGGATGACGATGTTTCGGATGCCGATCTTCACGTGGAATGTTTTCATCACCATGATCCTGGTGTTGTTGGCTTTTCCTATTCTCACGGCGGCACTGATGGGACTGCTCGTGGACCGACACTTGGGCGGGCATCTCTTCGATCCCGCCACCGGTGGTGCGATCCTGTGGCAGCATCTGTTCTGGTTCTTCGGACATCCCGAGGTGTACATCGTGGCGATACCGTTCTTCGGTATCGTCTCGGAGATCTTTCCGGTCTTCTCTCGCAAGCCGATCTTCGGCTACGCCGGACTTGTCTACGCGACGATCGCCATATCTGCACTGTCGGCGGCAGTGTGGGCACATCACATGTTTGCCACGGGAGCCGTTCTGCTGCCGTTCTTTTCGATGATGAGTTTCCTCATCGCCGTACCGACTGGGGTCAAATTCTTCAACTGGATCGGAACGATGTGGAAAGGACAATTGACGTTCGAAACGCCGATGCTGTTCTCGATCGGGTTTCTGGTGACTTTCCTCTTCGGTGGTCTCTCCGGGGTGATATTGGCGAGCCCGCCGCTCGACTTCCATGTCACCGATTCGTACTTTCTCGTAGCGCACTTCCACTACGTTCTCTTCGGGACGATCGTCTTCGCCACGTACGCCGGGATCTATTTCTGGTTCCCGAAGATAGCGGGACGTTACATGAACGAACGACTCGGTCGGTGGCATTTCTGGACGACCTTCGTCGGGTTTCACACAACCTTTCTGGTGCAACATTGGCTCGGCGCCGAAGGTATGCCGCGCCGATACGCCGATTACCTGCCCTCGGACGGATTCACCACGCTGAACTCGATCTCCACGATCGGTTCGTTCGTTCTCGGGGCGTCATTGTTGCCGTTCGCGTGGAACGTGTTCACCTCGTACCGGTACGGGGAAGTCGTGACGGTCGACGACCCGTGGGGGTACGGCAATTCACTCGAATGGGCCACAAGTTGCCCGCCGCCGCGGCACAACTTCACCGAACTTCCGCGGATCCGCTCCGAGCGTCCCGCATTCGAACTGCATTACCCGCACATGGTCGAACGAATGAGGACGGAAGAACATGCAGGCAGAAGGAAGACTGTCACCTCCGCAGTGAACGAAGCGATCTCCGTCCCGTCCGGTGAGGCCGATGGCCTATGACCGAAGCGGCACGCTACGCGCAAGTGATTGTGCCGGTGTTCTGGCTCGGGATGGTCGCTGCGATTTCCTTCCTGGAAGCACCGATCAAGTTTCGCGCTCCAGGAGTGAGCCTGGCCATCGGGCTCGGGATCGGCCGGAAGGTCTTCACCGCACTGAACGCCGTGGAGTTGGTTCTGGCACTGATGTTGGCGGCATCCTGCATCGTCGCGAAACCTGACACACCCGCGTTGACGTTCTTCGTGCTGGTCGCGATGATGCTCGTTGTTCAGGTTGTGGTGATCCGGCCGTGGCTGGGTAGACGGTCCGACCGGGTTCTTGCCGGAGAAGACCTACCGCGTTCGACGATGCATCTGGTGTACATCGCATTCGAGTTGGTGAAGGTGGTGTTGTTGGTCAGCGTGATCATGTCTCTGTTCCGGGTGTTGTCCGCATGTCTTCACTGACACCCGGACCACTTCGATGAAAGGTTTCCGATGAGCGAATGTATTTTTCACATAGCCCTTGCTGACGACTGGGAGGGCGCCAGGCGATTCGGAGAATATGAAGGATCAACCCGCGCAACGACTCTTGATCAAGTCGGCTTCATCCATGCTGCCACTGCTGCGGATCTCGACTATGTTCTCTCGACAGTGTACGAAGACCTCCGACTCCCACTGGTAGTGGTGGTTGTCGATCAGGATGCCCTCCTTGCTGCGGGGGTCTCGATCAGGTGGGACGAGCGCAACCCATCGCCTCCTGGTACAGGCACGCGGGTTCCAGGGATCTTGGGAGCACTACCGCTGGATCCGGACATCGTCCTCGATGTTCTCCCGATCGAGGAAGTCGACGAGAAATGGGTGGTTCCCGACGTGTCCGCATATACGCTCCGAGATGCGACGCGGTAGTCGACAAAAACCAGGTAAGCCGACTTTGCGGCTAATAGTGGTGCGTAGGGTCAGGTCATCGAACAATTTTTTGGTCACCGGTATCTCGCCGGTGTCGCTGACAGCGTTTGGATGTGACCGATGGTCGACTCCACCGATTCACCTACACCGCCGAGTGCGGCTCCCGATGCTGCGCGGACTCCTGCTGTGGCGCACAGCTTCCGCACACAATTGACCCCAGGTGCGGACGTCGTCGACCCCGTCACGTGGGCGGGTTCGGTACCATACGCCACCGACATCGCACCTCGCATGCGCATCGGCCACAGCAGATGGTTCAACCTGCTCTGGCTGCTCCCTCTCGGATTCGTCGTCCTGATCGGGGCAGTCGCAGCGGCGCAACACCTGCGCAGCATGTCGTCCGTGCAGGTGTTCATCGAGCAGCATCCCGGTGCGAGTGAGCCCGGCCCAGGCGAAACATCGGCCCTCCCCGCATGGTTGGGTGCGCAACACTTTCTCAATCTGTTTCTGATGGTCTTCATCATCCGGTCGGGAGCACAGATCCTCACCGACCACCCTCGGCTGTACTGGACTCGCCACAGCACACCTGGCCGGGAATGGTTCCGTATCCAGAAACCTGTTCCTGCCGATCCCTTTTGGACAGCGAAGAAGGACTCGATCAGCCTGCCCGCGTACGTGGGCTTACCGGGGATCCGGCACTCGATCGGCCTGGCCCGGTGGTGGCATCTCGGCACCAACACGCTGTGGCTGCTCAACGGTCTGATCTTCTACGTGTTGCTGCTCGCGACCGGGCAATGGCGGCACGTGATTCCGACTAGCTGGGACGTCTTCCCCAACACCATATCTGTACTTCTGCAATACCTTTCGCTCGACTGGCCGACCGAAGATCACTGGATGGCATACAACGGACTGCAACTACTCGCCTACTTCGTCACGGTCTTCGTCGCCGCTCCGGTCGCGATGATCACCGGGCTGGGTATGTCGCCGGCGTTGTCCACCCGTTTCAGGCGGGTCAGCAAGATATTGAGCATTCAAACTGCCCGCTCGCTGCACTTTCTCGTGCTGATCTGGTTCCTGGCGTTCATCGTGATCCACGTGGCGATGGTCTTCACCACCGGACTGCTGCGCAACGCCAACCACATGTACGCGTCGAGGGATGACAACAGCTGGATCGGCTTCACGATCTTCGCGGCTTCGATGGTGATCGTTGCTCTCGGCTGGGTTGCGGCAACCCCGTTCACGCTGCGTCATCCACGGGTGGTTCAGCGAGTGGGTTTCGCGCTCATCGGACCAGCGCAGCGCTTGTTCGAGCACGTCGACTCCAAGCCGGGCGAATACACCGAGAAGGACATCTCCCCGTACTTCTGGCACAACGGGCAGTACCCCGAATCCGAGGAGTACCAAGCTCTTTTGGCCGGCAACTTCGTCGACTACCGGTTGCGGGTCAACGGACTGGTCGAGCACCCGGTGGAATTGGACCTGGCTGACCTCCGCGCACTACCACTACAGGAGCAGATCACCCAGCATTTCTGCATCCAGGGATGGTCGGGCATCGCCAGGTGGGGCGGGGTGTCGATGCAGACGATCATCGACCTTGTGCAACCGAAACCGGGCGCGAAGTGGGTGGTGTTCTATTCACTCGGTGACGGACCGGACGGGGGTATCTACTATGACGCGCACCCGATCGAACAGATGGGATACCACCTGACGATGCTTGCCTACGACATGAATGGAGCCCCCTTGCCGTTCGGCCATGGTGCACCGCTGCGACTCCGCAATGAGACACAACTCGGTTTCAAGCAGGTCAAATGGCTCAAGGGCGTGGAGTTCGTCGCGGACTATTCCGACGTCGGTGGCGGCTTCGGCGGGTACAACGAGGATCATGAATTCTTCGGGTACCGGCAATCCTTGTAAACCTGTCCTGCAGACGACTGCTGTGATGTGAGATATTCGTCGACCGCAAAGGTCGATCAACGGACAACGCAAACACGACCCCGGAAAAGGAACAATGCGACAAGCGAAAAGTCAGCCGCACAGCGCTCGCTGACGACGCGGGCGGAAATGCGCGCGCTTCGGAGAGTACGAGGATCCACTCGGACCGATGTTCGACCGGACCGGTTCATCGCTGTTGTCACCACCGAGCACCTCGGCGAGGTGAATATTCGAGCTTACCGCGCCTTCAATTCTCCTCTGGTAGTGGAATTTCCATCGGATCCGGGATCGGCCTCAATTCCGTCGACTCTGAAAAAACGTTGCTATCTAACTCCTCCGCGACCTTCCGAGGAGAAGCCCGGTAATACAAGTGCCACAAAATCTTCGGCAGAAAAATCGTGGCAGACGGAACCGCACACCATGGAGCCGAAGCCTACGCGTGCGATCTCGGGCGTGACCGTTGGCGAGTCGCTCGACGCAAAAATATACGACGGACTTCGGCGGCGGACCGATTCCAGATCCAGTCCACCGTCGTTACCCCCGTTGACAGTTGCCGTTCGGGTGCGATGTACGGTGAGCGAACCGTCGGTAGCTTGAGGTTAGCGATAATCCGAATCGTACTGTTACGGTGAGTTACTTGAAAGTTGTTCGTTCTTCATGAGGTCGGGGCTGAATGGAGCTCCATCTGCAATGAGACTATGTAGCACAGTGCATTTCCGGAACGAAAGTCCCTGTACATCATTTGTTCGTCGTTGCGTTCGACGCATCGATCGAGCTCACCGAGATCCGATCGACGCTTGCGGGATCATTGCAGCACCGTTCCGCGTTGCCGGTATCAGCATCAAAGCGGTGGCACCATGACGAACAGATGTCGACGCGAAGCCGCATTGCTCGCCGTGTTTCTGGCCCAATTCGAACCCGCAGCCGAGGGACTGAAGCCGACGGTCACTCGCCTCACCGCACGTGAAATCGACCAGTGGCGAGAGGACTACGCGCAAGCGCTGCAATGGTCAGCTGCAACGAGGTTCAGCGCAAACGACGTCGTCGCTATCAAGGAAATGCGTCGACGGTACGGTTTTACCTCCGCCCTCTGAGCGTGCGCTACGGGACGATGTGCCCGGTTCGGCCTTTCGTCGACAAACCAATTTTGCGCGATCGGTGCCGCTTCACAGCGTTCTCGACTATGTCGACGTGGTGCGTTAAGGCTTCATTTAAGATCCCCCTCACATAAATAGTCATCTGAGATACGAATTATGTAGGTTCAGGTCATGCAACTGACGCAGTTCACCGATCTGGGATTGCGCGTCGTCATGCGGTTGGCCGTACTCGACGCGGATGCCTCCCCCAGTACCCGGGTAATTGCGGAGCAGCTCAACGTGTCGTATTCCCATGCCACCAAGGTGGTTACACGGCTCGGCGAGTTGGGCATCGTGACAACCAGGCGCGGCCGCGGTGGTGGGCTCTCCATCACCGAACTCGGCCGCACCGCCACCATCGGCTGGCTGGCCAGACGCCTCGAAGGGGCGGGTGAGGTCGTCGACTGCGAAGGCGACAAGCCGTGCCCACTGCGCGGGGGTTGCCTCCTTCGGAGCGCTTTGCGTGACGCTCAGGAAGCGTTTTTCGTTTCACTCGACGCGGTCACGATCGAAGACGTCATCCGGCAGCCGTCAAAAACTGTTCTGCTTCGCCTCACCACTCGGAGCGACGAAGCAAGCTGATCAACGTCAATTTCGACCGAACGGAGCAGCTCATGCTTTCCCCACAGTCAACCGAGGTCATTCGCGCCACCCTTCCCGTGGTCGGCGCCGCCATCGGCGATATCACAACCCTCTTCTACCGCACGATGTTCGACGCACATCCCGAACTCGAACGCGATTTGTTCAATCGCGGCAATCAGAAGCAGGGCGAACAGCAGAAGGCTCTCGCGGGCGCTATCGCGGCATTCGCGACGCTTCAGCTCGAACCCGACAGCGCCAAGGTCGATCTCATACTTTCGCGTATCGCCCACAAGCATGCGTCGCTGGGAATCACGCCCGACCAGTACGCAATCGTGCACGAACACCTCTTTGCCGCGATCGTCGAAATAATCGGCGATGCAGTCACTCCCGATGTCGCAGCAGCATGGGACGAGGTTTACTGGCTGATGGCGGAAACCCTCATCACGATGGAACGAGGCCTCTACCAACTCGCCGGCGTCGAGATCGGCGACGTCTGGCGCACGGTCAGAGTCAGCGAGCGCGTCCTTCAATCCGCCAGCACTGTCTCGCTGACTCTCGCCTCGCTCGACGGCAGCGTTCTCCCCACCTTCGCTCCCGGACAGTACCTTTCGGTCGGAGTTACGCTGCCCGACGGCGCTCGCCAGATACGTCAATACAGCCTCTGTTCCGTGCCGAGCAGCGCCGACTGGCGAATCAGCGTGAAGAGAATTTCGGGCACGCCCGACGGCGAAGTGTCGAACTTCCTCTACAACAACGTGTTCGAAGGTTCCGAACTGTTGGTCACCACACCGTTCGGCGATCTGATGATGCCGGACGACGACTCACCTCTCCTACTCGCGTCGGCCGGAATCGGTTGTACACCAATGATCGGGATGCTCAATCATCTTGCGGACACCGGTGCACAGCGTTCCGTCTCCATCATTCATGCTGATCGATCCATCGCCGATCATGCTCACCGAGCAGAACTCAGCACACTCGTCGAGAAGATTCCCGCCGCAACCTTGCACCGCTGGTACGAGGATCTCGGCACGCACGTACCGTTCGGATCTGTTCACGAAGGACGGGCCGATCTGCGCGATATCACTGTCGAACCGGATACCCAGGCGTTCCTCTGTGGGCCGATGCCGTTCATGTTGGCGATGCGCGCATCGTTGCTCCAACGGGATGTTCCGGCGCAGAATATCCACTACGAGGTCTTCGGACCGGACAGCTGGGCCAATACCTGAGCGGAGCCGACATGACGGAAGAGCAACCTGTGGAAACTCTTTCGCGATGGTCCGACTCGGGAGCGACGTGGCGGGTTCTACGGCGCACCCCGACATCGATCATGATCTCACTACGACGCTGCGACGGGGGCGAGGAAGTAGAGCGTCTGACGTCATCCGATCCCCATCTCCTCGCGTGGATCGGTGACCGTGTGAGCAGCGAGGACTGACTTGCCAACGCACCGCTACCTGGGGTGCGTTGGGCAAGTTATCCGTGGAATCGTTGTGCGATCAGCTCTCGGGGTAGTTCCTCTGGGCCCGGGTAAGCGATGATGACACGGATACCGTCCGGATCGCAGCCGTCGACGAAGGTCACTCCACCGACAACCTGGGTGAAGGTGGAGGCATCATATGTGCGTAGACGCTCACTGATCCGCGTAAGTTCCTCTTCTGTATCGGCGGACCACATGACGTAGTGGACGCCGATATTGCTCATGTTTCGCCGGGATGCGCCCTTTTGCACATACATGTAGATCTGAAAGTCATCCGGCGTCAGAAGGAGCGTCGCATCGCGTTCACGCAAGGCGACACGGCAGGAAAACACGTCGCAGTAGTAACTCACCGACCGATCCAGGTTGGCTACTTGCATCACCGACGAGGCAACTTTCGCGGCAGCACACATTTTTCTCTCCTACTCCCGAACAAGCCAGAGGTCTTCACAGTACCGGTGCACTCGGTGCATTGGCTTTTTCTGTGACTCAAAGTCCGCATGCACCAGAATTCGCTGCTGACGTTGATGATCGTTCGCCAACTCCCGCTCCGAGGCGCAGCATTTCCTCACCGAGCTCCAATAGGGCGTCCAATCCAACCTGCCGGATCAAACTCCGATAAGTCGACGGTTACCTTCGATTCGGTCCGTTGGTTCGGGCATCGAGGTGGTGGGCCCAGTCGCGGCGAGCGTAGTCGGTCCACCGACTGACGGAATGGATATGCAACCCGAGCAGGTCGGCGACGACCGGTGCGGGTAGATCTTCGGTGAGAGTACGGAGAGCGGAGTTGCGGCTGATCCTGACCGGGATATCAAGGTCGGTCATCGCGATCCCCACTGGGCGGGCGTGGCGAGCCGTTCCGGGCACGGTTCGGCTGGGAAACAAGAACGGTGAACCTGTCTTTGTAGCCAGAGGATGTGTGATGGCGGTTTCTACCAGTTCATTGACAAGTCCACTTTCGGCGGATGACAGTTATCAGTCTCGCTCGTGACCGTGTTCGCGTTTGGGTGTCTCCGCCGGCCGCGATGTTTCGGGTGTAAACACAGAACTCGATGATCTCCGACACCCGAGTCGCTTCCGAGCGGACCCTGCTCGAACGCTCGAATCGCATCCACTACGGCAACCTCCTGACGTTGCCGATCGCCGGCGGCGGCTTCCTGTACGTCGAACCCCTGTTCACCGAACGATTGAGCACCCAAGCCGACGGCTCGACCTTCCCCCAACTCTCCCGTGTCCTCGTCAGCTACCGAGAGCCCGGAACAGGCGGCGTCAGAGTCGGATACGCCCCCACCCTCGCAGAAGCTCTCGACCAAGTCTTCGGGCCCGGCACCGGAACAATCGCCACAGCCCCCGGCGGAGACGCCGCCGCACCACCCCCGGTTGATCCTTCCGCCGCCTCTCCCCCCCGCTGCGGTACCACCGACGCCAGCCGAGCCTGGATCCGATCTCACCACCGCAGTGACCGAACTCAACCGCGCCCTCGCCGACCTGCGCACCGCACAACAAAGCGGCTTCGGCACCTACGGGGACGCCCTCGACCGACTGCAACAAGCCATCGACGCATACCTCCAAGCAAGCGGACGCTGAATGCGCACCCGCCCACTCGGGTCAGGAGGCAATCTCACACGACAACCAGAAACAGCCGGAGGAACAGCCGGAGACAGAACTGATGCATCACCGCACAGCGGCGTGTCCGCATGGTGTCGGATGCCTGACTTTTGATGATCGTCGGTTACTGTGGCGCACGGTGTGCCGGGAAGTCTGGTCGGCGGCAGCTCGATGCTGTCCCGTTCAACCAGGAGAGCCATGAACCACCCCACACCTCATACCTCGATCGTTTCGCATGACGTGCCCCTCGAATCCGGGTTCCGCTGCCCCGGCGACGAACTGCAACTGCACACCTCCGCGCGCCAGATCCTGCAGACCTGGACACTGCCCTGGACACTGCAGCGACTGCGTACGTCATTGAGCGATACCCTTGTGCTCGCAGTCGGCTCTCCATCACCGCTACCGGCAGCTGTGATCATCCCCGGCGCCGGATTGAGCGCCGCACTGCTCGAACCCGCGCTCGCTGAGATCGCCCGCACCCGAAGAGTATTCGTCGTCGACCTACCCGGCGAACCAGGGATGAGCGCCGCCCGCCGCCCACAATCCGCCGACCTCGATCACTACGGCCGCTGGCTCGACGAGGTCACCGACACGCTCGGCGAGAAATCCATCGTGCTGATAGGTCATGCCTTGGGCGGCGCCATCGTCCTTTCCTCCACACCCCACCCTCGTGTCGTCGGAACAGTCCTGATCAACCCGGAGTGACTCTGTCGCTCCCGCTGGTATTCCTGGGGCGCCCTGCGACGGTTCCTGTGGCGCAGAAGCACCGACATCGACGCAGCGCAGCACTATCTCGAACACGTCACCGGACCACAGTTCATGCCCTCCCCCGAGCTGGTGACCTGGTTCTGCAACGTCGGCGCCTACTGCCACCCCACCCGATCGCGACCACTGCTGAGCAAGGACAGATTCACCATCTGGACCCGGCATGCCCCGATGACCGTCGCGGCCGGCGCTGACGACCCCGTCTCTCGCCGCCAGGCCGTGTACCACGTGGTGAAGGACCACACCGCCTCGGTGATCCTTCTCCCGAAGACCGGACACCTGGCCCCGGTCGAAGATCCGCTCTGCCTCTCGCAGATCTTACGAAAGCACGAACTCCCCGCCCCGCGGTCTGCCCCCGGAGAGTGATATTCGCCCTTACCCGGCAGGTCGAACTGCCTTTGAACGATCTGTCCGGGGGCGGCGGGACTGTTTCGTAATCGGTGTTTTGGCCCGAGACGCTGAGTGAATGCTTGGCGAGGAGGTGCCGAGATGACGACACTGGAAGATGTGACGAAGAAGAGGGCCGAGCCCTCCGCGGAAGCTGCGGCGGCTGCGGAGCTGGTCAGGTTGGCGAAGGAGCAGGGTCTGTCGCTGACCGGTCCGGACGGTTTGCTCAAGCAGTTCACCAAAACCGTTCTGGAAACTGCATTGAACGAGGAGATGACCGAGCACCTCGGGCACGACAAGAACCAAGCCCCGCCGGAGCGGGAGTCGACGAATATTCGCAACGGGACTCGGTCGAAGACTGTGTTGACCGAGGCGACCGGTCATGTTCCGATCGAGGTCCCTCGTGATCGGGAAGGGACGTTCGAGCCGCAGATCGTCAAAAAGCGACAACGTCGATTGAACGGGGTCGATGAGATCGTGTTGTCGTTGTACGCCAAAGGATTAACGACCGGTGAGATCAGTGCTCACTTCGCTGAAATCTACGGCGCTTCGGTCTCGAAAGAGACCATCTCACGGATCACCGACAAAGTGCTCGAGGAAATGCAGGACTGGGCTGCCCGTCCGCTCGACGAGGTGTACGCAGCGATCTTCATCGATGCGATCGTGGTCAAAGTTCGGGATGGGCAGGTCGCGAACCGCCCGATCTACGCGGCGATCGGTGTCAGCCTCGACGGGCACCGGGACGTACTCGGTTTGTGGGCCGGGACCGGCGGTGAGGGCGCCAAATTTTGGATGTCCGTGCTGACGGATATCCGTAATCGGGGTACTCGGGATGTGTTCTTCCTGGTCTGCGACGGATTAAAAGGTCTACCGGAGGTCGTCGAGAATGTGTGGCCGGCGACCACGGTCCAAACGTGTGTGATCCATTTGATCCGCAATACGTTTCGGTTGTCGTCGCGGCAGCATTGGGATGCGCTCAAACACGATCTCAAGCCGATCTACACTGCCCCGACCGAGGCCGCCGCGAGTGCAGCGTTCGACGATCTCGCAGACCGTTGGGGCAAGACGTATCCGGCGATCATTCGATTGTGGAACAACGCCTGGCAGGAGTTCATCCCGTTCCTCGATTACGACACCGAGATACGGCGAGTGCTGTGCTCTACCAACGCTATTGAGTCCTTGAATGCCCGGTATCGGAGGGCTGTCAAGGCTCGTGGGCATTTCCCCACCGAGGCTGCTGCGCTCAAGTGCCTCTATTTGGTGACGCGTTCGCTCGACCCGACAGGCAAAGGGCAGGCACGATGGATTACACGGTGGAAGCCTGCTCTGAATGCGTTTGCGATCACGTTCGCCGATCGTTGGCCGGGATCGGAAACTTACTAATGGATACCGGCCGAAACACCCTTAACGAGATAGACCCGTCAGCGCCGAATGGCCGGGTCAATTATATGTGCGCTTGGCGGGTAGGGCCGAAGTGTCAGTCCTTCGGGTCCGTCGTGGGTTCCGGAGCGGGTTCGGTCTTCCTGTAGGCGCGGCGCAGTTGCCAGATCCGCGCACCGCCTACGGAGGCCATCACCAGTACCCCGCCGATAGCGGCGAAAAGCAGAGCCACCCCGAGCGGCAGTTCGAAGTCCCAGGCGAAGAACGAGATGGCGACCTGCTTGGTGTTCTGCAGGATGAAGATCAACAAAATGATGACGACGATGGCGCCCATGGCAACTGCTATCCACATTCGACCGGCATTGGTGTGCTCGATGTCCGCCTCTGCCGGAGACGTCGACGAGTGAGGTACCTTTTCCCGCTTCGGTTTGTGGAAGGGCGTGGCGGATGCCGACGCGATGTGGGGATCTTGTGTGCTCATAGCGCTCTCCTTGATCTCCAGACCTACCGGAGCAGAGGGTGAACTCGCTGTTCGCCTACCTTCGAGGATATATCTGGCTGCGCGACGGTGCACGGGCGAAATCGCTGAACAATTGAAGCAAACTTCGTCTACACATCAACCTGGTGCCCTCGTCTTCCTGTGTGGGATGCTCGAAGAACAGTCGATAAATGGGGCGATGCGCCATGGTGTTCATTCGCGGAATCCGAGCGACGGCGGTGCTGGCGCTTCTGATCTGGGTGGGAGCCTGCTCATGGTTCTCCGACGACGGGGCGAACTGTTGTCTCCCACATGGGGCGATCGGCGCCCGATACATCTCGATCGGCGGGGAAGACGGTCCGCTCGGTCGCTGCGTCAACGGCGAAGAGGAACGCAATGGTGGACAAATCCAGCAATTCGCCGATGGAGCCATCTACTGGACGGAGTCCACCGGTGCCTGGGAGGTCTACGGGCAGATCGGGGAAAAGTACGCCGCGGTCGGAGGTCCGACGTCGGGAGTCGGTTGGCCCATCAGCGGTGAGCTGAGCACACCCGACAATTCGGCACGGTTCAACAGGTACGAGCACGGCAACATCTACTTCTCGGAAGCCGGTACCCATCCCGTCTACGGGGCGATCTTCGACGCGTGGGGCGTCAAGGATTCGAGAGTGGACGCTTCGGGCTACCGACATCCGACGAGTTCGAGGTGCCGGACGGTCGGCAAACCAACTTTCAAGGTGGATGGATTCGCTGGGTGAGCGGCACCGGTCAGATTCTCACCTCGTAGAAAACCGGCTGCATGAGGCCCATACCGCTTGTTGGTGTTGGCCCAAGCTCAGACGCGACCGTCTCCGTTCCACAACCACGGTGCGGGTCCGCGCACAACGGCATGACCACCGCGGGCGGACGCGTGGCTCGCACACAGGCTGAAGACAAATCACAAACGGACACTTCTTCCGAGCAAAAATGCCGCAATTCGCCATGAACAACGCTGCGCGGAAAAACTTCTCAATCTCGATCAGACCTCAGTTGGCCTCCATGCACGTTCAGCGTGCCCACCACTGGCGCTGTTGCTCCCAGGCATTGATCTCCCCGCTCTTGAAGGTGACGCATTGGCAGCGCTTGTCCTTCTCCCGCGGCACGCTTGGCAGGTTGCTCACAGCTCGAACGGAAGTCGACGGGGTGCATCAATTGACATCGAGGTGGCCGAACGCCGCAATCGCGCTCCACGACAACACCACCGCGATCGCGGTGAGGACGACGAACGCAGAAACGGACACACCTTCGACGAGTTGATTGTCCCCGACCGCGTAGAAGAACGGAGAGACCAGTCTGGCCGGACGAAGCCAGACCACAACGGGCGCAAGCGAATTGATCAGATACGCAGCTGCAGCGATCATCGATGCCACGCCCAACGCTATCGGACGACTTCCTGTCGACACGCCGATCAGCATCGCCAGCGCCCCGAAATCGATACCCAGCAACAGCAGGGACACCGTGACACCGATCAGCGCACCTGTGCCGATCCGTACGTCGAATCCGCGTCCGGCGAACACACAGAACGCGATCACCAGCGACACCGGCACCGCGACCAGCCACATTGCCGCGACCTTCTGCAGCGCGATTCGGGTGCGGCTCAGCGGCAGGGTCACGACCAGTCCGAGGGTCCCGTCTTCATTCTGACCGGCGATGCACGACGCTCCATAACCTATGTTGAGCAGCAGAATGATCAGGGGCAAGAAGTTGGCGTACAGATTCGCATTCAACCATCCCGATGCCGACGTCAGCGGTCCACTGATACCGAACAGTGCTGCAACGGTGGAGTTTTCCGAGGTGAACTGATCGAGTCCGGTTTCGTGCTGAAAGGCCGGGTACAGCGCGACGATGACGAGGGCGTAGACAGCCATTCCGAGCGAATAGCCGACGATGGATCGTCGCCGGAGCAGTAGATCGAGCCGGACGACGTCAGTGGACATCCGGCATCCCAGAATCGGGGGTCCTGCGGTAGTAGCTCAAGAAAAGTTCGTCGAGGTCCGCATGCCCCGCGGCGATGTCCACCGCACCCTGATCGGCTGCCGTTCGCAGCAGCGGCGCCACCGGGCCGGTGACCGTCACTGTGATCCGGCCGCCCTCGTAGGCGCGCACCTCAACGCCGTCGAGCCGGGCGAACACCTCCGGGCGGGCATCGTGGTCGAAGCGCAGTTCGATCGATCGCGGCGAACTTCGACGCAGGCTCTCGACGCTGGCGGTAATCACCACACGCCCTTCTCTCAGGATGCACACTCGCTCGACGAGCCGCTGCACCTCGTCGAGGTCGTGTGAGGAGAACAAGATGGTCCGCCCTTCCTTCGTGGTCTCGTGCACCAGGTCCGCGAATTCGTCCTGCATGAGTGGATCGAGCCCGGATGTCGGCTCGTCCAAGACCAACAGCTCGGGTCGGTGCATGAACGCCATCACAAGCCCGATCTTCTGTCTGTTTCCTTTCGACAAGGTGTGGGTCGGCCGGTCGAGCTCGGCACCGAACCGATCCACCAACTGGTCCCGGTACCCCAGATCAGCCATTCCTCGGATGTGTGCGAATCTGTCGAGGTGCTCGCCTCCGGTGAGACGGGGATGCAACGTCACTTCGCCCGGTAGATAACCGATCCGGTGCAGGATCTGTGCGGCTTCGCGTGTCGGATCGAGCCCGAACACCCGCGCCAGCCCCGACGTCGGTCGATACAAGCCGAGGAGGATCCGAATGGTCGTGGACTTACCTGCACCGTTCGGGCCCAGGAACCCGAACACCTCCCCGGTCTCGATGCCGAAATCGACATCGACGATTCCTCGGCGAACACCGAACTTCCGGGTGAGGTGCTCGACGCGGACAATCGGTGCCCCGCTCGCGGTCACTCTCGAATGATACTGCTCCGAACCCGCCACTCGAACGAAACATCACCCTCGTGTGCAGCATTCGACGACGCGGCGAAGGCTGAAGTTCTTGATGCGTTGACCCCGCGCCATCTTGCGTCGCGCCGAGAAGCGAGTGCGATCGGCGAAACCTGACCAGCAGAAGAGCTGATTCGGAGATACTCCTGTCGTCACCACCAGTGAGTGAAAATCCCATTCGCGCGTGCACCTACCTGCCACGGCCGGGTTCTGGCGTCAGTTTGCTGGTCCCGAGTGGAAGGGAACAGCACACGTGTCCACGGGCAGTACATCGACCTCATAGAGGACGGCAGCTGTTCTCATCGGCGGTTTCTGATATCACCAACCCTGAGGTGGCCCGCCGGGTTCGCCGCGAGGTACGTCATCCGGCGGGCCGTGCATGTCGCCGGCCGCCACGGATGGCGACATGCGTTTGGGAGTGCCCACCCGGCGTGCCGTCGGGGACGCCGGGTGGGCTGGTGCGCGCCGCAGTCCGGGGAGACGGACGCGCAGTTCAGACGGCCCGCCGGCTCCTACAGGTGACGAGACTCCGACGGACCGATACACACCCGAGCTGAACAGGCACCGGGCATGCAATCCAGGTGGTCCGCTGCAAGCACGCAACTGCGGGGGGTGTACTCACTGCGGACCGTGGGCAGCCTAACCCGCCACCACCGCCGGGTAAAGGCAATCAAAAGGCGCGGCGGCTCCAGAGCGCGGGATTGACGTTTATCGTTCCTGGTCAAGCACTTTCGGTGTTCAGCGAACTTTTCCGTGCCCTAGCGGCGCGCCGGACGGATGCGTCAACGTCGCAGTCCAGGCGATGACGGCGATGACAGAGCCCAGAATGGCTGCGGGCACGATGTACTTCGGCCAACGGTCCATGCACGTCAGCGTAGCGGCGCAACCCTGGGCGGCGCGAGCGAGAAAATTCGTAAGCCTGCGCAAACACTGTCACTACTAGGGCGACCCACCCCCGGCGAGTGACAGCCGGTAGGCAGGCCGTGCGCGGCAGCCCCGAACTCGTATGACTGTCTTGCCGCACCGTACGAGTAGCCGGATATCGGAAATCGAAACTCCGGCCGAGAAGTATCTGGTCGGGGTTTTCCTCGAACATCGTCGACGCCGAGCACACAGCCCATGACGCATGGGCCCTTCTGCTGAATCGAAAATCGGCGAAGAAGATTCACGGAGGCGGGCTTCGTTTCGACCAGGGATCTAGAGCAGGTACGGACTGCCCCAGGCCCGCCACCCGGTCCCGATCGGTCGTCACCAGCAGCCAGACGTGTCGGTGCAAGCACTGGCCGGGCCGCCGTCTCGCCCGGCGGACGGGTACAGCCCGGTCAGCCAATTCCCCGGGCAGCAAGACATTCGGCGCAGACCGCCTGCTCCTTGGATGCTCAGCATTCACCACTCGCTGCGGCACGCAGCGCTGCGATGATTGCTGCTTGTTCGGGAGGGGTGGCGTTCTTCCACGATCTGACGGCGGTTGCTTGGATCATTGCCAGCACCGCGTCGACATCGCCGCCGAATGTCATCACCGTGGGTCGGACGTCGGTGCAACTCTGGGCGAGTTCTGCCGCCGAGATCTCGAGCGGGACGTTGACTGCGGTTGTCAGTCCTTCGGGGGTGACTTCGTAGGTTTCTGTACCGGGAGATGGATGAGCGATTCGCGAGTGCGGCGCAGCAGGTTGCATCGATGCCACCACGGTAGGCCGACTTCTTGTCATCTGGCCGGTCTCCGCGCCAGCAACCTCGTTGTTCGGATCGCCGCTCGTCGAGCACGACATCGTCAACGCTGCTGGAATCAGAAGCGCGCTGAACAGTCGGACGATGCGTCGCCGGACGAGAGTGCCGCGGTGTGCTGGAGGAAGTGTTCGGTCCGATTTTCTGTTCACGGTCGGTTCCCCGTCATGTCTTGCCCTCGGGAAAGGGCGTGCAGGTAGCGGCGTTCCCACATGCTTTCGCGCCGATACGATCGAATGCGCTTCGGCCAAGGGGTGAAGATAGCGGACGAGTGAAATCCGAGGATCGGGCAGCAACGCGCAAGCGACCCGACGAGTGGACTCGTGTCTCCGCTACAGGATGAGAAACAACATCGCCACAAGGACAACGCATGACATTGCTGCCGCTAGCGGCACCAGGATAGGCGCAGTGTCGTGATCATTCATGCGTTCTCTGCCGCTGCCTCATCAGAGCCGAAACTCTATCCCGGCAGGAGAGTGTCCGGCAACATATCCCGGCTGTGGGCATCTCGTCTGTCGAAGTCTGGCGAGACCACTATGAAGAAATGAGAAGTACCTGTCCTAGCATCCCATTCTCGTATCGCAACGAAGGCACTTCCTCACCGGATCCATCGGCTGCGATTTGAGCAATCGCCGTACCAGCCTCTACGGTCGGACAAGCTCGAGCACGCCTACTAGTCGACATCCGTCGCCATGTCGGGTGAGCGCGATACACGGCTCCTGCGGGTGTTGTGTTCGTGCCGTGATCGTCCGATGTGGTGGCTTCCTGAGGAGGACACGTGAGCGCACTGAAAGAAGCGTGGCAGGGAATCCGAAAACCGGTTTTCGTTCCCGCGTCAATCGTCATCGTGGCCATGATCGTGTTTTCGGTGGTCTATGCAGGTACCGCGGAAGATGCGTTCGGATCCCTGAATTCAGCGATCAGCGACGGCGTCGGATGGTGGTACATCCTCACCGCCACCGGTTTCGTGATTTTCGCGCTGTACTGCGGCGTCAGCCGTGTCGGCAACATCCGGTTGGGACGTGACGACGAGCAGCCCGAGTTCGGGATGCTCTCGTGGTTCGCGATGCTCTTCAGCGCCGGTATGGGTATCGGCCTGGTGTTCTACGGAGTGGCAGAACCGCTTTCGCATTACGTGAACCCGCCGGTCGCGGGCGGGGTCGCTGGATCCACGGACGCCGCGGCCAATCAAGCGATGGAACTGACCCTGTTCCACTGGGGTCTGCACGCATGGGCCATCTACGTCGTCGTGGGTCTGGGTCTGGCGTACATGACCTACCGAAAGGGTCGCCCGCTCTCGATCCGTTGGCTGCTCGAACCGCTCCTCGGACGCGCTCGCATCGAAGGCGGTATCGGGCATACGATCGACGCGATCGCGATCATCGGCACGTTGTTCGGTGTCGCGACCTCGCTCGGTTTCGGCGTACAACAGATTTCGGCCGGCCTGGACTACCTCGGCTGGGTGGAGACCGGAAACGTGCTGACAGTCGTCCTGATCACCTGTGTCACCGGCCTGGCCACGTTCTCCGTTGTCTCCGGAGTCTCCAAGGGCCTCAAGTGGCTCTCGAACATCAACATGGTTCTCGCCGCGAGTCTCGCGATCTTCGTCCTCGTACTCGGCCCGACCCTGTTTCTGATGCAGTCCTGGGTGCAGAACCTCGGTGGATATGTCCAGGCTTTGCCTGAGCTGATGCTGCGCACGTCTCCGTTCGCCGAAGACGGTTGGGCTGGAGCGTGGACGATCTTCTACTGGGGCTGGTGGATGAGCTGGGCACCGTTCGTCGGCATGTTCATCGCGCGCATCTCGCGCGGGCGCACCATCCGCGAATTCGTTTTCGGCGTACTGCTCGCCCCCACTGTCATCGGATCTCTGTGGTTCACGATCTTCGGGGACTCCGGCATCCTGCGTCAGCGCAACGACGGCGACATGCTCACAGCGGACGGGGCAGTCGACACCAACACGACCTTGTTCCATCTTCTCGACGGTCTTCCCTTGTCCACGGTGACCAGTGTCCTCGCCATCGCAGTGGTGGTGTTCTTCTTCGTCACCTCCTCCGACTCCGGCTCTCTGGTCATCGACATCCTCTCCACCGGCGGCGATTTGGAGACACCGAAGATCACACGGGTCTACTGGTCGGTGCTCGAGGGAGTGGCCGCAGCGGTGCTACTCCTCGTCGGCGGAAGTGGCTCGTTGACAGCGCTGCAAACCGCGTCGATAGCGACCGCGGTGCCCTTCTCCATCGTGTTGGTACTCGCATGCGTATCCATGCTCAAAGCATTCCGCTACGACGTGGCCACCACCCCGCGATACCTGCGCGTCTCCTCACACGGTTCGGGCGCCACCACCGGCGAGGAACCGCTGCCGACAGAGAAAGCCCGCGGAAAACGCCACCACAGCGGCATCTCGGCCACCTTCGCCGGCCTTGCTCCCTCGACCCGGGATCTTCCGAAGCAGGACACCGACGAGCATCTCGTGCTCGCAGTACACGAGGTGTCCTCGCACTCCATCGACGTGAACCCGGCGACCGGTGCGATCGCATACTCCGGCAACGGAGTACTCGACGATCCGCTCGGCGGCGAAATCTTCGATACCCCCGAATTCGCGCAATCAGCAGAAGGACACGCCCAGGCAAACGGCCGCGACGAGACCGTCTAACTCTCCAGCTGGGAAACGAGAGAGTGCTCTCGCCAGTGCCCACCGAAAGCAGGCTGCACCCATGACGCAACAGCCGCCCCGCCCTCCTGCCGGCAAGCGGGCGCTCTTCGCACGTGGCTCCTGGACCGAAACGGCGCGTATCGCTGCCCTGTTGCGCGGAGAAACCGTCGGAGGCGCTCTGTTGCTGGCGGCCACGGTCGTGGCGCTCGTCTGGGCGAATTCGCCGTGGTCGAACGCCTACGACGCACTCTCCGAATTCCGGATCGGCCCCAGCGTATTGGGGTTGAATCTGCCGTTGGAGACCTGGGCAGCAGATGGACTATTGGCGATCTTCTTCTTCGTGGTCGGGCTCGAACTCAAACGTGAGTTCGTCGCCGGCGATCTGCGTGATCCTGCCCGCGCAGCGCTTCCGATAGCGGCCGCGGTCGGCGGCATGCTCATGCCGGCACTCATCTTCGTCCTGGTCAACCTTCGGACCGGGGACGGGGCGCTGTCCGGGTGGGCCATCCCGACAGCAACCGACATCGCGTTCGCCGTCGCGGTGTTGGCAGTGGTGAGCACGCACCTTCCCTCGTCCCTGAGAACATTTCTGTTGACCTTGGCTGTGGTGGACGATCTTCTCGCCATCACTGTCATCGCGATCTTCTACACCGACGATCTCGATGTCGCGATGTTGGGGGCAGCCCTGATTCCGCTGACTTTGTTCACCGTGGCAGTGCAGAAGAAGGTGCGGTCGTGGTGGGTTCTCCTACCGCTCGCCGCCGCGACCTGGGTACTGGTACACGAATCCGGTATCCATGCCACCGTGGCCGGAGTGCTCCTCGGGTTCGCAGTCCCAGTCGTTCGCAGCAGGGCTGCCGGGGGCCCGGATGCGGGACCGGGCTTGGCGGAACACTTCGAACGCCGCATCAGACCTGTCTCGGCGGGTTTCGCGGTACCGGTGTTCGCGTTCTTCGCGGCCGGAGTCACAGTCGGCGGAATATCCGGACTGACCAGTGCTCTGACCGATTCCGTTGCGCTGGGCATTATTGCAGGATTAGTGGTCGGCAAAACGGTCGGAGTGTTCGGCACGACCTACCTTCTCTCCAGGTTCACCCGGGCCGTACTCGATGAAGGTTTGTCCTGGATCGACGTCTTCGGGGTGGCGATTCTGGCGGGCATCGGCTTCACGGTCTCGTTGTTGATCGGCGATCTCGCCTTCGGTGCCGGCTCTGTGCGCGATGACCATGTCAAGATCGGTGTTCTCGCCGGCTCCGTTCTGGCTGCTCTGTTGGCGTCGATCGTGCTTCGTCTGCGTAACCGCGCATACCGGATCATCGCCGAGAACGAGGCGCGCGACGACGACGGTGACGGTATCCCCGACGTATATCAGTCGACCGATTGAATTCGGCTACCACAACGGCATCGGGGGAATCACCGGTTCATGACCGAAATTTCTTGCGCCACTGGATCGGGTAAGCGGTAGCATCGATCAGTTGCTGCCGCTGCCGCGCGCGAAGACCTCCGAGGCGGCGTGCACTGTCAATTCCAATACCCTCCAGCATATGCTGTGCGCCAACAGGTCCCACGCCGGGCAGCGATTTCATCAGGTCCACGACTTTGATGCGGGCGATGATCTCGTCACGACCTGCGGCATCGAGAATATCGCGTACATCGATTTCGCTGCATTTGAGTTGTTGAAGCATTCGTGCACGCGTACGGCGGGCGTGTTGGGCGTTGACGACCCCGAGGCGGCGTTGTCGATCGGTCAGCGGTGGCGGTCTCACAGTTATCCTCGGTGTGCGGCTATTCTCGTACCGCCGGAACCCCATCTCGCGGGTTCTCGAAAATTCGAACAGCTTGCGCGACAACTGAATAGGCAACAGAGGGAACCTGGGCTTCAGTAGGCAGTGCCGACAGCTTCTCCTTGGTCAATGCCGAATTCAGTGCCCGCAGCGGTGTCGCCGCCCGACCCATCCAGGGCGAAAAGACCTCCACTGCGCTCGTATGAGGAACACCGAGACGCCCCACTTCGTCGACGACCTTGTCGAAGGTCAACCACACCTGTTCGTCGAGCTGTTCGGCGAAGAGGGTGTAAGCACCCCAGGTCCATTGAGCACGTTGAAGATTCGCACTCACGCTAATGAGTCCGTCAGCGGTACGACCGTGCAACTGCCCGTCCTCCCACACCCAGTCGATCACGGGGTCGGGTTCGGTTGGCCTGTGCGGTGTGGACATGTCGATCGCGTTCGCTCTCATCGTTTCCTTGCGCTCATGCAGGTGCTTCGGGAGCGCAGAAGGTTGGCGCTGCGCCCCTCGGACTGGCGATCATGCAACCACGTTTGACGGTCGGTGTGAACCGAGGAAACGCGCTCTGAGGCGCACGCGTCCGACGTTTGCGCAGGTATGCCCGATTTTCGTACAGCTCAAATCGATATCCGACTGTGACATTGTCACCCATCGCATGTCCCTTCGCGGTCAACATCGTTGCCGGGAACAGCATTTGGACGGAATGGATGTGAACTACGGCGGCCGTGGGGCCCGATGCACGGCCCGTGTTAGGTTCGAACCGAAGATCGCCTGTCTCCGTCGAGCAGCAGTGCACAATGCTCGATCGGCGGCAACGGCGTCACGAGAAACACCGACCTGGGCGCAACGGACCTCGGCACAACGGGAAGGCTCGATTCATGACACGTATGCACTTTCGCGGCACATCTGTGCGACGATCGTCGCTCGCACTGGCCAGTGGTGCGATGATTTTGACTGCCGTCACGGGGTGCACTTCGACCGATAACACCGACAGTGCCGATCATCTGCAGTCCTTGCAGGACAAAGGCGCGATCACGGTCGGTTTTGCGGGTGAAGCCCCGTACAGCTTCGAGGAGAACGGCCAGCTCACCGGCGCAACCGTGGCGTTGCACCGCGAAATATTCTCCCGGTTGGGCATCGACACGGTCGAAGGAGTCAACGCCGACTTCGGCTCTTTGATCCCGGGACTGCAGGCGAACCGCTTCGACGCCGTGAGCGCCGGCATGTCCATCCTTCCCAAACGGTGCGAGCAGGCCGCGTTCGGCGACCCCGAATTCAACTACACGACGGCGCTGATGGTTCCCACCGGCAACCCGAAGAACCTCACGGACATGGAATCGGTCGCCGCATCCGGTGCGAAACTGGCCACCATGACGGGGGCGATCGAGTCCGACTACGCCGACACGTTGGCTATTCCCGCCGTCCAGGTGGCATCGCCGCAAGACGGGATGGACGCCGTTACCTCCGGCCGTGCGGACGTGTTCGCGTTGACCGCCATCTCGTTGAACTGGATGAAAAACAACAACCCCGGCGCCGCCGTCGACGTCACCGATTCCTTCGTCGCTACGATCAACGGAAAGCCGCAGGTCGGGGCAGGTGCGACCGTCTTCCGTACCGATGACACCGAACTTCGCGAGGCCTACAACGCGGAACTGGCGAAAATTACCTCGGACCCGCAGAAATATCTCGAGATCGTCGGTCCCTTCGGTTTCACGGAAAAGGAACTCCCGGACCCGGAACTGACCACCGACAAACTGTGCTCGGGTACCGCCTGAGATAGACGGTAGTTCCCGGTGAGTACGAATCTCGATGCTCTCGTCGAGGCGTGGCCTCGTATCATCGGCGGTGTCGTCGTCACCACCGAACTGACTCTCGGCGGCGCAGCCTTGGCCTTCGGGCTCGCACTCGTCCTCGGCTACGCCGTAGGTGCGCACAGTCGGTGGATCAGGTATCCGGCGCGGGTGGTGATCGAGTTCTTCCGCGGCACTTCCCTGCTCGTACAACTGTTCTGGCTTTTCTACGTACTTCCGTTGTTCGGGTATCAACTCGAACCGATGTTGTGCGGAGTTCTGGCGCTCGGTCTGAACTACGGCGCGTACGGCGCCGAGGTGGTTCGGGGAGCGATGGCGGCTGTACCGATCGCGCAGAAGGAAGCATGCATCGCCCTGGGTTTCTCACCGTGGCTGCAGGTACGCAAGGTCCTCTTCCCTCAGGCTTGGGTACAGATGGTCCCTCCGCTGACGAACCTGCTGATACAGCTCCTCAAAGGAAGCGCCCTGGCCAGTTTCATCCTGCTTCAGGACCTGACTTATCAGATCGAGCAGCTGCGCCGCGGGACCGGCGACACGATCTTCGCGTTCGGCGTGGGACTGATCATCTACTTCGTTCTTGCGTATGCGTTGACGTTGGTGATGAACGTGGTCGAGATCCGTGCCAAACGCCGACTCGGTCTCGGGCCGTCGCTGCGAGAAGTACTCAGCATCAAGCCCGACCGAGGCGATGAACTCGTAGGAGTGGGGCGATGAGCGTCGAATGGAGTTGGCAACGCGCCGCTGACGCACTCCCGCTCCTGATCGACGGCTTCACGATCACTTTGCTGGCGACAGTGCTCGGAATGGCAATCGCATCGGTTCTCGGTTTGGTGATTGCGGTCACTCGCCGCACCTGCCCTGCGTACGTGCGAGTTCCCCTGCGCTGGATCACCGAGTTCATCCGGCTGACCCCGCTCGTCGTCCAACTCCTGTTCGTGTACTACTTGCTTCCGCAATTTTCCGCGCTGCAGATCGGTATCGCGGTTCTGGGTGTCCACTATTCGACGTATATGGCCGAGGTGTACCGCGCAGGAATCGAAGCGGTTCCCGCCGGACAATGGGAGGCTGCGCGAGCCCTGTCTCTTCCGACGACGAGAACGTGGCGAGCTGTGGTTCTTCCGCAGGCGGTACGCGCCACCCTACCGGCGCTGGGAAACTACGCGATTTCCATGTTCAAGGACACACCGTTCCTCTTCGCCATCACGGTGGTCGAATTGGTCACCGCTGCACAGCAATACGGAGCAAGAACCTTTCAATATCTGGAGCCGATCACGATGGCAGGAATGATCTTCCTCCTCGCCAGCTACCCCACGTCCGTGCTCATCCGACAAGTGGAGAAACGTCTTGCCTACTGACGAGAACACCCGCTCGGCGATTTCGTTCGAGCACGTGGTCAAACGATTCGGCACGCACACCGTGCTCGATCACCTCGACATCGCGATCGAGCGCGGGGAACGCGTCGCATTGATCGGGCCGAGTGGATCGGGGAAGACCACCATACTGCGGATCCTGATGACACTCGAGAAGATCGATTCCGGACTCGTACGTGTCAACGGCCAACCGTTCTCCCACGAAATCAAAAACGGCAAGTTGGTGCCCGCCGGTGAACGACACCTACGCGCCGCTCGGTCCAAAATCGGGATGGTGTTCCAACAGTTCAACTTGTTTCCGAACATGACTGTCCTGGAAAATATCACCGAAGCACAAATACACGTTCTGCGCCGAAGCAAGGCCGAAGCAGATGCCCGCGCCCGTGAACTCCTCGCCCTCGTCGGGCTCGCCGACAAAGAACACGCCCACCCGAACACACTGTCGGGAGGTCAACAACAACGCGTGGCCATAGCCCGAGCATTAGCCATGGACCCCGAAATCCTCTTGCTTGACGAAGTCACCTCGGCTCTCGATCCGGAATTGGTCGCCGACGTCCTCGACGTACTACGAACAATCGCTGCCACCACGGACATCACCATGCTCATCGTCACCCACGAAATGGGGTTCGCGCGCGATGTCGCCGATCGAGTACTGGTCTTCGACGCCGGAAAGATCGTCGAGGAGGGCCCACCGGAACAGATTTTCGACTCCCCCACCCAGGACCGCACGCGCACGTTCCTCAAAGCGGTCCTCAAGCATTGATCGCCCGGTATGCCGTCACCGCAATCCACAGCTCCGGCCGTGGGCGGGTCATCTCGATATCGTCCAGACCGCAAGAACCACCAACGCCACCACGACCAGGACGATCGCCGTTGTCGTTTCGGCGGGATGCGCGTTGATCCACTCGCTCATCGCACGATTCGACATTGACGACGTATCGACCATGTGCGTATCCCTTCGAACGGAGATCAATCGGTCAGAGGCAGAACAGGATCCACCCGTGCAGTATTTCCGTTGATGTCTGTTTCACCGTATCGCTGACACCCGCACACGCGAGAATCTCAACGCCAATGACCACCCGTGGAGCGTCTCACACCATCGACGCCGTATTCCTCACGGATCGACCTTCAGGTGCCATGTTGCGAAGTGAATTGCTCCAAAGGGAAAAAGTGCACAGGTCCACGAGATGCTACCGAGGAGGAGAACGTCATGCAGCTCGCTCTCGCAACGCCAACTCAACGAGCACGCACGTACCGCGTCGAAACCTCTTCGATCGCAAGCTTTCTCGTGATCGCCGCAGTGGTCATGGCCTCCCTGGCTGTTGTACTCGCGCTCGACGTCGGCGAACCCGATCATGACACGACCGGCGCGCAGCCATGGCTGCGCTGGCCGGCAACGATCATCGTGGGCGGCCTCGCCGCAGTACTGCTGGGTGCATGCTCGCGGTACCTGTTCGTGCGCTTACACCCAGTACCGACACTGGTGAACACACCGTTGCATGCGGTGGTGACACGTCCGCCCGGCGGCCAGGCAAGGAGCCGGAGTCGAGGTGTTTCACATCGACGTCGCCCTGGACAACGACCGCTCGGTCGCATCGATTGCGGATGCCGTAGCGCCGAGCTCGATCGGCCAGTTTTCGGTCGGCTCTCGCTGGCAGGTCTACCCCCTCTCAGACGACGCCCGCTGGGTTGCATTGAGTGAGAGCCACCACGAGATCATCCGCTACAGGTATCTGATCCACACCCCCACCAGCAGGAACCGACCTCACCTGTTGGTCGAGCGCCCCGGCCCATGTTCGGACCTCGCACACCGTGATGCGACCGACGTGAGTTGACATCGCCCGGGCAGTATCGACTACCTGCGGGCGGCGAGAAACTCCGGTCTCGGTGCAGCACCGCAGTAAGGCGGCGCGAGCGCATTGTCGACGCTGTTGAAGACCACGAAGATGTTCGCACGAGGTACGGGCGAAATATTGCCCGCGGACGCGTGGAGCAGATTGCTGTCGAACAGTGTCATCGAACCGGCAGGTCCGGTGACGACCTCGATGCCGTGCTGATCGTACTGCTCGGAGATCATCTGCTCGTTCGGGACACCGACTCGGGGGATCTCGTCGACCAAGGATTCTTCGAAATACCGTGGCGGGGTGGCGCCGGCGCATTGCAGGAAGGTGCGGTGCGAGCCGGGCATGACCATCAAGGGGCCGTTGAAATGGTGGTTGTCGGTCAAGGCGATCGAGGCGCTGACCGCGCGCGGGGAGGGCATCCCGTCTTCGGCATGCCAGGTTTCGAAATCGGCATGCCAGTAAAAAGCGCCACCTCGGAAACCTGGCTTGTAGTTCAGGCGACTCTGGTGAACGTACACCTGCGATCCCAGAATCTCTGCTGCGATGCAGGCGGCCCCGGACTCCTCGATCGCGTCGGAGACCACCAAGCTCAGATTCGCGATGTCGAAGATGGACCGCACTGCTGATGAACCCTTTTCGCGAACGATCCGCTCGTCCCCGCGCAACTCCGGTTCTTCACCGAGTCGCACGACCTCGCTCAGACATCCCCGCACCTGGCGGTCGTCGAGCACTCGGTCGCGATGTGTGAACCCGTTGGCCTCGAAGTCTGCGTACCGAGTACGCATCTTCGGATCCCAGAGAACAGGGTCGGGGCGTTGATACGCACTCGGCGACGCCATCACCCGCGTGTGGTACCGGTCGGCGGCAACAGCCATCAGTACGAACTCCCATCCTCGCGCTGCTCGAATCCCGTCTCCGGCATCGGCGGACACCGACACTGTAGGTGATGCCCACGGCGCAGACACCGGCCGGACAAGCGATTCGCGTACTGCCTCATCGTTTATAACACCTACCCGCGGTAGTTCTCAAATCGCTTGGACTCCAACGACTTTCTCTGCTATTTCAAAGCATCCGTCGAGCCGGCTCGGGTCTCGGCTACGCCCGGAGGATCCGATCGAGTTGGATTGTCTAGGGTAAATGGGGGGTGAGTCGGGTGTCTGGTCAGCAGGTAGGTCAGTGCTGCCCGAACAATCCAGGAGAACGCGATGCATCACCCCATTCGAAGCCGAACCTGCACCCGGCCAGCGTCGAGCGAGCCCTCGAACGTGGACGAGAGTTGAAGCAGATCGACAGCGACACCCATCGACCTTCAACAACAGATACTTATTGCCGTCGTCAGGGAAACTGGCCGATGGGTGCTCGCCCACAGTTCCGATACAAAATCTGCTGCGGTCGCATTCCTCGTAGTCGAACGGCTACTCGCCCCCGCCTCTGGTCGAAGATTGTGACCGCCACATGGGCTCCGCGACCATGACGTCGACACGGCCGAGCGCCGCCACCTGAACGTCCGGCGGTCAGGAGACTTCGCAGACGGCCCACGCGGCTGGAAATCCACAAGGCAGCAAAGGCCGGCCCCTGGCCTTACCATCTCACCCACACCAGCTCTCTCACCACTGACCGACCGGGCCTGACCTCGGCACTGCGATCTGGAATCCGATCACCGGGTCCGGGTCGGCGCCGACCGCCTGAAACGATGTCCCCTATGAGTCACTTCGGTTCATGGGTGCAAGCACAAATTGATCTCCGCGGATATGGGAGCGTCAAGGAAGCCGCCCATGCCCTCGGTATATATCCATCGGTGTTACGTCAGTGGATGTCGATTGTTCGACGGCCCTCACACGGCGTCGTGCGCCGTGCGGCCGACGCCTTCGACGTCCACATCCAAGAGGTCCTCGTAGCCGCCGACTACATGACCGAGGAGGAGTCAGGGCTCGTGGACGCAGTTCCAGCATCAGTGCGACACTTCACCATCGGGCAAATGCTCGAAGAAATCGGCCGCAGAACCGAAGGACGGTAGTTCACCTACCTGTCGGGTACGAATAGCGCAGCAGATGCAGCCGATTTCAGAATCCAGGCGAAACTGCTGAGCACCAGTACATTCCGAAGACAAACCGCACAGCCGGATCTTTGATCCAAAGTCCTAGTACCTCCAGAGCGACCTCGTTCGATGTCCTCACTGGATCGGTCCACGAAATTCCAGGTCAGCGAAGAAGATGAGACAGTCGAGGGACGTGGATACACCCGACCCCGGATTGGAATAACGCCAACGATGACCCTCACCGAACAGCTACACAACTGTCAGCATCTGCTGGAACGAGCACAACTGGCGGGTGATGCCGACGCCGTGCGCCGCTTCTCTGAGCACCGACGCACACTGGTTCAGCAAATAGCTGACGAAAGTACACACACTCGACACAGTCAGGGCTCGTCTCTGGACTGAGATTCGCGCGAAACGGGGCGCCAGAGCAGGTGGTGCGCTGAGCGTGACAGACCACCAGAATCCGTCTCAGCATCGCCGAATGCTGCTGATCCCGATTTACGTTCAGATAAGTTGACAGAGCCGTTGCGGGTATACCGCGAGTGGTGCTTGATCGACGAATGAGCACTGCCACGAATCTCAAGGATGCGGCGGCGTTCGATGGTGTCGTGACATCTGGACCGGTTGGGTCGTTCGCTCCCCCACCTGCTGCAGACCGTCGAAGATCTCGCCGCCCGCACCGTCGGCTTCAAATCGTTGACCGAAGCGATCGACACCACCACCTCCGGTGGCAAACCCTTCTTCTCCATCTTCGGTGCTCTCGCGGAATTCGAACGCAACCTCATCCGGGAACGGACTCGAGTGGGTCTCGCCGCCGCCAGGACGCGTGGCCGTACCGGCGGCCGGCCACCGAAGAAGACGTCGACGAAACTCGCGCAGGCACGCTGGTTCCGACATCACCGAATCTTCGACAAGGAAACATGAATCTTCTTGTGCAGAAACAGGGTTGAAAACAGCGACCACGGGGGCATGGGGACGCAGCTTTCGTCTCTGAATCCCCTGACGGATATTGTCTGCGTGGCAGATCGAACCCGTCCGTAAGGTTTCACGAACCCGCTCAATACGAGAAGTTGGGCTAGAAAACTGCGACTGACCGCACCGTCACGGACCAGACGCGACACGTTGCCAACCGGGAGGGGCAACTCTCGCCGCCACCCGAATCGACATGTAGCTCGTTGCGCTCGCTGACAGGCGCACCCGTGTTCGAAGATGCTCAGGGCTCGAACGGCAATAGAAGTTCGGATTCGAGTTCCAACCTCCAGTACGGATCATCGGTGCGCGTTCCGAATTCCGCGCCTTGAGGGCTGCTTTCCAGGATCTGCGCGTCGTCGCCGCCCACCGCAGAAATCACCGCAGACGATTGATTCTCACGCGGATCGAACACAACTTGGACTTGCACCAGATCGGAGACCCGGATCTGTCGTTGCGCAGGTTCACCGGCGTTGTACGCCTCGGCGAATGCTCGGGCCTTTCCTTGGTCATCCACGAGAGTGGCAGAGAATCGCCCATCGGTCACTACCGCGCTGCCCGATGCGGACTGTCCGTAGTGCTTCTCATCGCCAAATCCGAAGTATTCGATTCGAGAGAGTGTTATCGCCAGGCGAGCCCCGTCTGGTAACGGGACGGCACCGGACACGTTCACCGTCCGACCCTCCGCAGCGACGGCGGCAGTCAACACAACAGGTGGAGCGTCGGTAGCCGCTGAAGGTTTTCCGGCAGCAGGCGCCGGCGCCTCGTCACGGACATGGGGACAGAACTCGGTGCGCGCATAGTCGTTGAGACGCTGAGCATCCGATAATTCTGCGCCACTGAATACGTCCTCGTTGACGGAGTTTTCCCACGACGTTTCGCCGGCACCGATATCTCGGCAGAGCAGCACGATCGCGTAAGCGAAATCCTCGCGCTGTTCCTGATTCATCGGAACCGACTTGCTGATTCCGTACCCGGCTTCGTCACCGACGATCCCGAGAGCTGTCACCATCCCTGGTGTCACGCCGGCACGCTCGAGCGCCGCGCGCACCGAACCGTCACTGCCCGCGGAAGTTATTGGGGAAAAAGAATTTTCGCTAACGGTGTCGGCCGGAGCGGTCGAACCCTCCTGACTGTGTCGATCTTCGTTTCGGGCCGTCGACCACGCGTTGAGGAGGTATGCCGCCACCACGACCGCGGCGGCCAGCCACAGGAGCCCTCGCCAGTTGACCTTTCCCGCGGATGTGGGGGACGGAGCGTGCTGCGCAACGTAGGCTGGATTCCTGTCCCACCCCCGCCTCTGCTCATTCCACAACCATTCCTGTTGTGGTCGCTGCCCGCCGGGACTCTGCTCCGCGCTCATGAATTCCGTTCTATCTGCAACGCCTACTGATTCCTCGAGCGTCATGTTATTTCTTTACGACTCAGTGTTCCTATTCGGGGAATGATGCCATTGTCGGCTTACTACAGCTCCGCGAAGGCAAATATTGGTTTCAGAGTGTTCGGGTCGAAATCCGGTAAAAGGTGCGTTTGCCCAGTGAGCCTGCCGATGACATGTCCATCGGTATGCGCCCACACTGTACGGTCTTCATTTACTGAAGCTCGCTCAGATGCACGAATGAAGTTTTGATTGATTGTCGGGCTTCTTCGGTAGTGTCTTCCCCGTTGTCTCCATTCGCGCAGAGGAAAAACCCTTGACCGATGTCTCCGCAGATCAGATTGCTCGCGAACTTCGATTGACCCCAGAGCACATGCTCACCTTGCGGGCGCTACAAGCGCGGATGCTGCGCCGCGATTGGGAAGACGCACGCAAACCCAGCGCCCGCAGCACAAAGCAGGATCGACTGCAGCGTTTCGTCGCCGCCGCAATCAACGAGGTGCTCACCTCCGGCGCGCTACCACCAGCACTGGCAGAGGAGTTAACTGCCTACGCGCACAAGCATTTTCTCGACCAACTCCACGGACTCACCTCACTGGCACCCACGCTCGCGCAGAAAGTACACCCTCGATCCGCGTCGGTGGTGATCCTCGCCGAACTCATCACCTTCAGCCCCTGGACCGACGCAACGACATGGGGACCCGGAGTACGAAAAGCCGAACTCCGCACTGCAGCCGACGATCTCACCGCTCTACGCACAACCGATCTCGAGACGATGACCGAAGAGTTCGAAAGTTTGATGAAAGCGCTGCGCCGCAAGTCGATCAAATGGGGCAGGGTCGCCGCCGTCTCCGTCATCGGAGTCGGAGCCGGCGCTCTCACTGCCGGGTGGGCGGCTGCACCGATCGGTGCAGCCATCGGCGGCACGATGGGACTGACCGGCGCCGCTGCGGTCTCAGCAGGGTTGGCGATGCTCGGCGGCGGATCCCTCGCCGCCGGCGGCTTCGGCGTCGCAGGCGGGACACTACTGCTCACCGGTGTCGGCGGGCTCGCCGGCGCCGGTGTCGCCGCCGCCGGAGTGCGCTACACCCCGTTAGGTTCGCAAGCGATCGCAGGCGAAGCCGTCAAACTCGACCTGGTTGCCCGCATGGTCCTCGCCGATGCCCCGGACCGGGACGAGAAGATGCGGCGCGTCGTCGAAAGCCTGCAGGAGCGACTCAACGACGTCACCGACCGCATCGGGCTGCTGGTCGAGACGATCAACACACTCAAACAGGAAAAAGCAGCCACCACCGCCGAAAACACCGAACTACGCGCACGAGTGAAAGACCTCGAAGCCGAACTGATCGAGACCAAACAGGCGCAGACGACCCTGGAGTTGGTCCGCGAGCGTCTACCCGAAAAGATCATCGCGTGAGCGAGGACATCGAGCGCAATCTCGACACCCAGTCACGTCGACTCACCGACATCGAAAACCTCATCCGGGCAACCCTCGACGATCAGGAACCGTCAGCACCACTCACACCAGGTCCCCGGCGCCAAACCTATGACGAACTCACGACATTCAACGACGAACTTCGCGGACGACGCGATTGGACCGACGTCGACCTTGACGCGGCACTGACCGAGGGGCTCTGTCAACTTAACTGGGCCGTGAGTCAGGGATGATGGTCGCATGAGTCGTGGAGACGAAACGCGGGTGGATTCGACGCGGTCGCCGTACAAACGGCACCGCTATTCCGCGGACATCATCGCGCATTGCGTGTGGCTGTACTACAGGTTCGCCTTGAGCTTGCGCGACGTCGAGGAGTTGATGCTCGCCCGCGGCATCGTCGTCTCGCACGAGACGATCCGCACGTGGTGCGCGAAGTTCGGACCCGAATACGCGCGTGGCCTGCGTCGACGCGCTCCCGAACCTGGCGATAGATGGTTTCTGGATGAGGTGTTCGTCAAGATCGGTGGTATCCGGCACTACCTGTGGCGGGCGGTCGATCAGGACGGGAACGTCCTCGACGTCCTGGTCCAGTCACGACGCAACGCGAAGGCAGCGAAACGCTTCTTCGGCAAGCTGATGCGCAAGCAGGGCCGGGTGCCGAGGGTGCTGGTGACCGACAAGCTCGCCAGTTACGTTGTGGCGCATCGGGAGTTGATGCCATCGGTCGAACACCGGCGCTCGAAGTACCTCAACAACCGGGCCGAGAACTCGCACCAACCCACCAGGCAGCGCGAACGGGCAATGAAGTTCTTCCGCTCGCCCGGTACGGCGCAACGGTTCCTGGCGGTGTTCAGCGCGATCTCGCCGCACTTCCGACCCGGTCGGCACAAACTCGCCGCGAGCGATTACCGTTCCGAAATGACCGACCGATTCGCCACCTGGAACGACGTGACTGGCGTACCCGCCGCCTGAACTCGGTGTCCCACCAACAGAACCCGCCCAAGCGTGAACGAATGCTGTTGATTCCCAGTTGCGTTCAGTTAAGTTGACAGAGCCCTCCACACGACGAACGGTCGACGACGACAACCCTCGCTGCTGTATCCATCGGCCGACGCTCGCCCACCCGAGAGCGGCGCAAGCCTCGACGACGATGTAGAGGCTTCCCAGGACCGCGAGTTGGTATGCAACCGGAGCGGCCGATTCGGTCGTGAACTGCGGCAAGAACGCGGTGAACAGAAGCAGTGCCTTCGGATTGGCTGCTGCTGTGGTGAACTCCTGAATCACCAACCGAGAGCGACCACTCACCGATGACACAGGGCTGGCCTCGATCCATGTCCATCGACTGGGCCGGGTCTGCCAGATCACCCAGATACCGAGTGCCAGAAGGTAGGCGACGCCGAGCCACTTGAGTACCTCGAACAGGTGTTGTGATTGCGCGAGCACGGTACCCAAGCCGGCCACGACCAGAGTGAGCATGATCGCGAAGGCCACGAAGCGGCCAACCAATGCTGCTGTCGCCGCGCGGACACCGGATCGGAGACCGTTACGGAGCGCGAGAAGGTTGTTCGCCCCGGGCGATGCCGCGACCACGAGCGCCGCAGGAATAAAAGCTAGAAGCTGGCCGGTGGACAACATGGCTCAGGACGCACTTTCGTGATCTTCGAGCCCGACCGCTAGTCGTAATTCTTTGAGGTCTTTGTCGAGTTCGGGGTGCTCTTTCGAGAGCTGCTTCATTAGGTCGGCGAGGCCGTCTGCGATGGCATTGAGTTTGTGCTGAACGGCGTCGTCGGAGCGTTTCTGTGTGTTTTGGAGCAACGCCACGAGGAGGAATGTGACGATGGTGGTGACGGTATTGATGATCAGTTGCCAGGTGTCGATAGTGCCCAACAGGAAGAATGAGGGAGCCCAGAGCACCACGATCACCACGAAAAACCATGCCTGCGAGGTGCGTGCACTGACGTAGGTGGCGAATCGGTCGAAGACGGAGAGTTTCGTCGATACCTCGGATGGAAATATCACCTCCGCTTTCGCCGGCGAGTTCTCGCTCGTTGCCTTCTCGTTCCCACTGTTCATCTGATTGTCCTCTCGCCGGAACATCTTCGAGCACCGCTCACCATCGTCCCGGGGCGCTCGTCCTCTATGTCTACATCGCCGCTCATCCGGTCCATCAGCCTGGGGTGGCCCTGGCATCGTCAAATCTTGCGCTACAGAACGTAGTTCAGGAGTTGCTGGCGGCGGGTCGGACCGGCACGATTGTCCATGGCAGCCCAGACATGCGACCGGGTGCCGGTCCATGCGCGACGGTGAGCCCACCAGCTCCGACGCGCAGCATCCGCGCTGCGCCTGCGCTCGGTGGTGATGCCCAGGCAGTTCGGAGGGCAAACATGGCACCGCGGGCGCATCTTGCTGCAGGTTCGCTTCGTCGTCGAGATCATCGTCGTCGAGGGCATTGAGCACCGGCCGGGATCTGAAGTGACGCTTTCGGCTATGTCCGATATAGCTGCTGTATAAAGCCCAGAGTTGGGTGAAGAACGAAAGGGACATGCTGCGCCGGACGACATGGGTGTGGGGCCGACGACGAAATCCGGTGCACTGCAACGATTGGGAGGATTCCTCTCTTGCCGCGCCGGCGATCAGTGGAAGTCGTCGAATGCATGGCGGCGAACCCGGCGCCATTGCCCCGACCTCGGAATTGCGTCTCTCCCATAACCTTTCCGGCGACCGGCCTCATGTCGCCGAGACGTTGGAGGTGATCCGCACTTCGGTCGGCTCGTTCGGTAGCCGGCACCGCATGGTCGACACCAGGGGAACGACGCGCTGGGTGGTGGTAGTCGGCGAACGATCGACGAGTCCGGCGAGATCATCGGCAGTTCCGGGTTCTACGTCGATGCCACCGAAATTATCGGTGACACGGTCAAGGAATCGGTGGACGAGCTGGTCGCCCGAAATCGCGGTCTCCCGCGTAGCCATCGAGCAGGCCAACGGCATGCTGATGCTCGTCTGCGCGATCTCGGCGGACCGGGCATTCGACGTCCTCACCTGGTATTCGCAGGAAACGAGCGTGAAAGTTCTGATGTCGAGGAAAGGCTTCTCCCGGGGCTGGCAACGGACTTCCACATGCCCGACGCCGCACGAAACACACTGCGACCACGTCCTGTTGGGTCTCTGACAACGGCGTTAAGCTCGATGTTTGGCGGCACTTGCGTTGGGTAGCTGAGTGCTGATCATCTTTCTCGAATGCGGCTACCAAGATCCCACTAATGGGGTTGGCTGTATCCGATCAAGTACAGGAGCAAATCTCACGTGACGTCCTTCGCGCGGGCGATCGTTTCCCCGGTCGCCGTTTCACCTTCACTGTCCGTCTCTGCATCACCGGATCAACTGCTGGTGCTGCGATCGCTGGTGCGAACCGTGGCCGCGCACTATGCGCTCTCGTTGGACGGGTTGTCCGATCTCGTACTCGCCGCCGACGAAGCAGCGACCATCCTCATCGGCCACGCCCTCCCCTCCAGCGCCCTGACGTGCACGTTCGGCGGCGACGATACCGCCGCTGTGCAGGTGATTCTCTCTGCGGCAACAACGGGTCAGATCACCACGAGCACTTCGTCCTTCGGGTGGCGCGTCCTCGAGACCCTGGCCGACGAAGTGGTCCTCGAGGAGCTCCCGCCGACCGCACCCGAGGAGAAGTGGGATGTGACAATCACACTGACCAAGGTCTTGCAGGTAAATTCTTGATCCCGCGCGCGGAGGAGGCAACGAGTAAGCGCCGGCCACCGGACAGTTGGCGTGTCTCGTCGCCGTAACCGACGACGCGTCCGATCACGAGTTGCCTTGTACCGGGGTCAACACGAGTCCACTTTTCTTGGCATCCAGCTCACGCTGCGACGGCGGTCTCGAGCGCTGCGAGGGACTGCGTCCGTCGGAGCGCTTTGAGCGATTGCGCGAGCAGTCGGGAGACATGCATTTGCGAGAGACCAACCTTCTCGGCAATTTCCGCTTGGGTCAGTTCGCCGAAGAATCGGTAAAGCACGATTGTGCGTTCTCGTTCAGGAAGTGCGAGTAGTGCCGGTCGGAGCGTTTGTTGGTTGTCAATGCCTTCGAGGGCAGAGTCGAAGTCTCCCAAGGTGTCTGCGATCGTCCGTCCGTCGTTGACGGTTGCGGCATCGAGGGACGCCGCGTGATAGGAATCGCCGGCGGCGACGATCTCCGCGATCTCGGCAGGTTCCACTTCGAGTTCTTTTGCCAGTTCCGGCACGGTGGGTTCGCGTCCGAGGGCTTGGGTGAGGGAAGAGCGGGCCTTGTTGAGCGCGAGATAGTTTTCCTGCAACGAGCGCGGAACACGGACGTCCCAGCCGCGGTCCCGGAAATGTTTGCGCACTTCACCCACCATCGTCGGAATCGCGAAGGCTAGGAAGTCTTTGCCCTTGGCGAGATCGAAGCGGTTCACCGCACTGACCAGACCGACGCTGGCGGCCTGTACGAGGTCCTCGTGGGCTTGTCCGCGACCGCGGTATCGCAAGGCGATGTTCCGGGTCAGTGGTAGACACGACTCGATGATCTGCGCACGTAGACGCTCGCGGTGCTCGTCGTCATTCGCTATGGAAGCCATCTGTTCGAAAAGGGCCGCAAGGTACGTGTAGTCGGCGTCTCGCGTGTGGGTGCTCATGAGAATGCCAACCCCTTTCCCCTTGTCATCGCCCCGGCAGAGTGCCGAGGGACAGCGGCCCCTCGATGAGGTGAAGACACCGTCATGTTGCCGGAACGGCGTACAGATCGTGTCGCCGACATCGTCGTCTCCTTCATTTTCGGGTGTTGATCGGCAGAACGCTCCAGAAAACCATTGCCGCGGCCCGAGCGAACACAGGCCCGGAGAACGGCCCTCCGAGCGCTGAACCGACTACCTCGCCCAAGATCGCGGCAACGACAGTCACCACGACGCCATCGATCGCCTCCCGCCGCGACGTGCGAAAAACGCGGATCATCGCACCGAAAGCGCACTTTCAGCTCAGCGATTCCCAGCGCCGGGCAGGTGATGCCGTCGCCGTCGTGGGCGGTGGCCATGGCAGTGGTCATTCGCGCTCCCGAGGTGCAAGTGCTCCAGCATGCATCTAACTAACTGACTGTGGTAAATCTATATCAGCCGATGCAGATAAATGGCAACAGGGGAAACAGTGATCGACCGACCGCAATGCGACGTCCGGGCCCGTACGTGCCCATGTATGCGCGAAACCAGCATGTACGGGATCTAGGAGGCTCCTTTCCTCTGCGAATGGGGTTCGCAAGTCAGATGAAATCTGCAGCGGTAGAGATCAGGTTTTAGGTACGGGATAGCAGGGGGCGGCGCACCGATATGTTAAAGTCGAGATATATTCGGCTGGGTTGAAGGAGAGTGCTGGGGCATTGAAGGATGCAGCGCACGCCCACCGAGGGGTCTACGGAATTTCCGTGATGTCGGAACTGTCCGGAGTCGGCCCACAGACATTGAGACTCTACGAACGTCGCGGACTGTTGACTCCCGCACGCACCAGTGGGGGAACGCGGCGTTACAGCGCGGCGGACGTCGACAAACTGCGCCGTATTACCGCGTTGATCGGCGACGGAATCAACTTGACCGGAATCGGTGTCATTCTCTCACTTGAAACCGAGAACGCGATCCTTGCTGCGCGGATCGCTCAGCTGAGCGAGACGGCCGGGGACACACCACCGGAAGTCACTCCCGAGACTGTTCAGCCCAGTTCGCTGGTGTGACGAATGCTGCCGAATTCCGCATCGGCAACGATGATGTTTCCGTCAGATTCGAGCTGTTCGACCGCGGAATCGAATGCGTCGATGAGCCACGGCTTCTTCGCCTCGCCGAGCAGCGTGTCCATGCCGTCGTCGCCGGTTTGAAAGATGCGCACCAACCAGGATTCGCTGGCGTCAGGTTCGTCCCATAGTCCTCGCGCGGCGTTCGTGGCCAGGACGTAGCGGTTGTACTCGAGGTCGACGCGAATAGCGTAGTGGCCGTCCACATTCACGACGTTGGCAGGCCGTTGGGACGCCGCGGCCAGTGCAGTCAACGCGTCGTCGTACATCTCGGATAGCTTCTTCGTGAGAGGCATGTCGTCCTACCCGTGCTCGACAGCGCCATGCACCGGGCACGGCGTAAACGGTCAGTTGCCCCGGCAACGACCGGAACTGAAATGCATCCTAACCCTGAGCTGCTCACGCCACTGGATTCGTCTCAGTCGGTGACGATCGGCAGTCGTCACATGGCGTCCTTCGGTTGCGTGTCGATATTGGCATCAAAGGAAACCGGCCGCGGTGCCTGAACGATATACGAGTAATTTTTCGCTCGAAGTCATCGAGACGAAATCAACCTGCGACCACAAGGAACCATGGCAGAAAGCATTGTTCGGTTGCAGCGACAGCCGAGAACAGGAAGGGCCTGCCCGAACTCAGGGGGTGCGTAGCGTCGTCCCCGCTCCTGTAGACCCATCTCCGTTCTCCACTTGACGTTGTGCGCGTACAACATCACGATGACTGCGCATTGACAACCGTCCCACCGCCGCGGCTCCTAGGAACAAGATCACCGCGCCGAGGCTCTCGAAGAAAGCCAACTGCTGCACAGCCCTCATCGCGGGTTCGGTCGCCGACGGCGTCCCCTCCTCCCCGAGATGCAGCACCGGCGCCAGTGTCGGGCCAACGATGAACCATGCGCCCCCGACGACCGCCAACCACGCCCCGAGGCTGGCGACAGCGCGATTGGCACTGAACAACAGCAAAACCCCGCCGATGACGGTGACCACCCCGGGGAGCACTTCGAGCCAGCCCCGACCCGAGGTCCACGTCCATGCTTGATCCGGCAAGAAGGAGAACGAGAAGTACGGTCCCACAAAGGGAATGAGCGCTCCCCAGAGTCCGAGCGCAATCAGCAAGATGCCGCTGACAGCGCCCCGGCTGCGCGGCACCCACATCCGACCGGGCGGTCTCACATCGTGAACCGTTCCGGTCACGGGTTCCCGACCTTCGCCATCCTCGAGGCGAGCGTCCTCGCGATTTTCTCGAGATATTTTCCGATCAAACATGTTCCACTCCTCAGCCGTGACATGTGAGATGCGCGACGGACGTGGGATGCGCGATAGCCGAGACCGTTAACTGCGGATCACTTGTGTGTCGCGGCGGCCATACGCGAAGTACTCCCTCGTTTCGGCCGTGTGCCTAGCGGTGAGACAAATCGGGTGTCGCGGCCGGCCCTGGTGCCCGGGGCCCAGGCGTCAGTAGTAGTGCCGCCGACCGCCTACGGCATGTCCTGCAGCGCCAGGCGCGAACAGAATGACCCCGACGACCACGAGAATGATGCCGATCGTCCACAGAATCGAGATTCCAGTCAAGAAACCGACGATCAACAAAACAATTCCAAGATCCGATCACCTTTGAGGTCGACGTACCCGCTGGTCACGGCCCTCAAACAAGGTGGCTGGACTGCGCGCAGGTACGGCCACTCCTCACTCGACTGTTTTCGTGTGATGGCACAAGGCGTCCTAGTTTGCCGTTTGATCGTGGTAGGACGCCAATGGTTTGCCACGTCTCATAACACCCACTCAAAGATCAAGACCTCTACCAAGACTACGAAGAAGGTGATTCGAGCAAAAGGTGGACGAAGAGTTGGTGCATCGGGGGGTAAGTCTTCGCCGTACGAAGCATGGACGGTCGAAGAATTGACGCATCGAGCCAAAGAACTTGACCTTCAGTGTGATTCGAATCTCGAGAAGAGCGAACTGATCGATGCTCTCCGAAATCACTGAACCTCACCGTTGGTGTGAGGTCGGCATGGACATTCGGTCCCTGTGCATGCGGCATAGGTTCACGGGCAAGGGCTTGTAGTCGCGAACAGCCCGCAGATTCCCCGTTCTCTCTGCGGGAACGGAAATCTGCGGGCTAGCCCATCGCGGTCCGAGACGCAGATCATGCGAGTATGGCCACCGCGGCGATGAGGAAAACGATGACAACCAACGCGACCGCGACGATCGCTGCGATCCCGGTTACTGGAAAGCGTTTGACGGTCGAGGGTTCGGGTTCGGACAATCCCGACGTCTGTGGAGCGTCGGGTGGGGTGCTCCCCGGCTTGACCCCGCCTCCGGGTTCCAGGTCAGGGGTATTCTCCGGATCTGGTTCGGGCGGTGTAGAAGTCACGATCTACCTCCCGGTCAACTTCCCTCGGAAGTCCTCGTCGATGCCTCAGGCTGCCGGAGCGCGTCGGTAAGTTTCGCACAGAACGCCGGCAAATCATCGGGCTTGCGGCTCGATATCAACGTATTCGGGCCAGAAGTACAGACGACCACTTCCTCGTCAACCCACGTGCCGCCGGCGTTCGTGATATCGGTACGCAAACTAGGCCACGACGTCAGCGTACGACCGGCCACCACGCCGGCTTCGACCAGCGTCCACGGTCCGTGGCAGATCACTGCGACAGGCTTCCCAGCATCGAAGAAACTCCGGGCGAACGCCACCGCCTCTGGATTCATGCGGAGAAAATCAGGGTTGGCCACGCCCCCCGGCAGGACGAGAGCGTCGTATTCGGACGACTTCGCCGACTCGACCGCCGCGTCCACGTCGAAGACGTCAGCTTTGTCGAGATGGTTGAACGCCTGGATGGTGCCGGATTCTGTCGAAACAATCGACGGCTGAGCGTGTTCGGCAACCAATGCATCCCAGGGATCTGTCAACTCGATCTGTTCGACTCCCTCCGTCGCCACGAGGAATGCCACCTTCTGTCCTGCGAGTAATTGACTCATGCTTGAACGTCCTTCCTCATCTTCGTCACACCCGTCGAGCGACTGCTCAGCTGGATGTGCCCTCGGTGTCGTCGAAGAACGACCATTCGCCATCATGGTGAACTTCCATACGCCATCCCAGTTCCGAGTTGTCCGCGCGGGCATCCACAAACCAAGCATGCGCATCGTCAGCGCTCTCGATGTCGCGCGTCGCGGTGACGTCGCCCGCAGGATTGATCACTCTGTAAGTAGCCATTCCTCTCACCTTCCCCAGCCGACGTTTCTTCAATCATCGACCGTGACGACGAATCAACGCTGCACCGCATCAATTACGTCAGGTGCCGGCCGAACGCGTCTTCACTCCGACTGTCCGGTTCGCACCCGAGGGATCGGGGATACCGCTGATGGAGACCTGGGTCGACATATATGGATCTACGACTGGATCTACGACTTGGTGATCCCCGAATGCCCCCGATGGGCAAACCGTCGGCGATCATCTCGCACGGAGGGGCGAAGCCATCGGAAGTCGAGACACATCACCACACCCATGCCGATACTCAGCATCACAAGCAACAGAACAACATTCAGCACCGTGTTTCCACCCTTCTGTCGGGCCGGCAGTCAGGCTGCGGTCACGCCGCGAACCTCTATGGGCAGCGATTCACGCCTTGCCGAGGCCGCGGAAACCTTGGCACGCGGCAACTCTCCGACATCTCTTGCCACACAACGGTCTCCGGAAGGCGCGATTCCCACGATCTCGCGCCACCACCTTTCGCGCTCTTCGGATTCCGTCCACACCACGACATCCACCACGAGTCCTCCTTCACCGACCCCCGATTTGTTACCCATCTCACGCACTGAGGAAACGTGACGTCACCTGCGACGGGTCCACGCGGTTCCTGCGTCTTTCTGAAGGTGAGCGCGAGAGCATCGGGTTCCGCAATGTCCGCCCGGAGGCAGTTTCGTGGGCAGCAATCGACCACGATCGTCGTAGCGCTGAACATGGAGCCCTTGACTGGTTCCGCCGTTGGCGGCGGTTGCAGCGAGAATCGCCTGGTTGTCCGACTCGAAGAACTCGTCACCGCTCGATCCGTCCGCGAGCGTTATCTTGTATCGCTCCATCACGCCACCACCGTTTCGATACGAAACCATCTCGTAGGCAATGTGTTTCAATTTCTACACGTACATCGGCTGCCATGTAGGCAGTGACCGAATGTTCGAGTCGGCGCCGCATCCACTCAGTATCTATCGCGTACACCGTAGATTTGGTATACCACCGAGGTAAGATCAGTTCAAGATCCTGCAGAGAAATTTGCAGACAGGAGATACGGTCTCGCACACGTCCGGACATCCGGTCTCCCCGCCCGTCCTGGCCTCTACGGAAACTCGGTGACCGGCGTAAACCATCGGCAGTTCCGGCTTCTACGTCGACGTCACCGACGACCGAGCCTTCGACATCCTGGTCTGTCACTCACGACGAACGCGGCGACCTCACCGATTAGGCCGCGCACGGTAGCAGGCGATTCGACGGCTATACCACCCTGCGCGCACCCTTCGATCACCTACATTTACTCAACGGACCCATGCCCTGAAGTGGCACCATGTGGGTCTTTGGATATTGCTCCCGCTCGCGCCGACAGTAGTGCGATAACCTGGTGCCACTCCGGGCATTCTGTGCAGTGCCCACTCGCCACCTGGGAATACGATGCTCACGACCCCGACGGGAGCAACGCCGATGACATCGCCTGAGCAGGCAGGGCGTGCCGCGTCTACGGCGTCCCTCTCGGTTCCAGCTTTCCCTGATCAACTCCGTCTACTTCGAGCCATGGTGCGGGCTGCGGCCGACCATCACGGCCTTTCGATGGACGCACTGGCCGACCTCGTCATCGCAGTCGACGAGGCCGCCACCACCCTCGTCAGTCATGCTCGCCGCTCCAGCACACTGGTGTGCACATTTGACGCCGTCACCTGCCCGAGCCGGCTCCGAGTGATCCTCGCTGCAACGACATCGTCTCCGGTCGACGCCAGCACTTCGTCGTTCGGTTGGATCGTTCTGCGGACGTTGGTCGATGACGTCATGTTTGAACAAACACCAGCAGCGGCCCCTACCGGCGACCGATCTGTGACGATCACCTTGGAGAAAGCTCTCCCGGCGAGCTCATGAGCGCTGCCCCGAAAGAGAACAATGCTTACACGCACCTCACCGATCTGTTCGCTGAGATGACAGCGCTGGCGGACGGCGATCCCGAACGGGAACGGCTCCGGACACAGATCATCGAGTCAAGTCTGCCGATTGCCGACAACATCGCTGCCCGGTACCGCGGACGCGGGCAGTCCCACGAAGACCTCGTCCAGGTCGCACGTCTCGGCCTGGTGAACGCCGTCGACCGCTTCGACCTCGGCAAGGGCCGCGACTTCCTGTCCTTTGCCGTCCCCACGATGATGGGCGAAGTGCGCAGATACTTCCGGGACAAAGGCTGGGGAGTCCGGGTTCCTCGCTCGCTGCAGGAGAACTACCTCGCACTCAACAAAGCGCACACTTCCCTCACCCAAAGCTTCGGACGCGAACCCACCACCTCCGAGCTCGCTCACGAGATCGGCGTCGAACCCTCCGGGGTCGGACAGATCGCCGCCGCCGGCGACTCCTATCAAGCAGCCTCCCTCGAAGCGACAACAGTCGGCGACGGACGGTCCATCGGGGACACACTCGGCGACTTTGACGCCGCACTTGACGGCATCGACAACCATGAAACTCTCCGTCCTGCGCTACTCGCTCTCCCCGAACGAGAAGGGATTATCCTGCTGTACCGATTCTTCGGCGGACTTACTCAAGCGGAGATCGCGGAGAAAGTCGGCATCTCGCAAATGCACGTCTCCCGATTGCTGACCCAGTCGCTGAAAACATTACGTGCCGAAACTCGGAAAACTCAGCTGAACCTGCAGTCAGGCCTTACCTTTCAAATCCCCACACTGACGCGCTGACACATCCGCAATGACGATGCGGATGTTTGGACTGCCCCTCCGACGGGGAAGTTGTGGTCGGTCCGCCGGACAATGCACCCCACTCTGGCCCGGCGGACCCCTCAGATACGAGGAGGGTCCGATTGCCGTGGACGGGAGGCCGTGTGGGCTGCGTCGATTCCTGCTCGGACGCGGTCGAACTGGGCACCGATCAGCCAGCGAAGTTCATCGTCACCGATACCGTTGTCCCCGAAAGGAATTGCATCCACCGGGATGCCGTCGATGACCACCTTGCCGACCGTACCGATCACCGAATCATCCTGACGGCGCACGATCACCCGACCCGCAGCGAGCACCTGGTCGATCACCGACGCTCGATCAAAACCTTCACCGCCGCGGTACACATGAACGCCCATGCCCTCGTCCCACACCGATACGAACCAGTCCACCGCATCCTCCTCTGCCCTGCCGAGATACACGCCCCGCGTTCACCGCTTGGGAAATGTTTCCACTAACTCCGTTGCGAGTGCTGAGAGCCGGATTTTCCGGCGCTGGGACTGTTCCACCAGCACCTCGAACGCGCGATCCTCGTCGCCCCCGTGCGCGGCCATCCACATGCCCTTCGCCCACTCGATGATCCCCTGTGTCTTCATCGCCTCCCGAAGTCCTTCGAGTTCCACTCGCCACTGCTCTGCACGGCGCGCCTACCAGATCGGCCCATCGACCGCGACGACGAAAACCTTCAAAAAAATCTCGTCGACCTCGCTGAGCTGTAGAGGTTCAACGCACCCACCAAGTGGCCGTCGGTCATCAGCGGTGCAGAGAAATAACTTGCCACTCCTATTCCGGCGACATTGCTCGTTCCGGCGACATTGCTCGCGAATTCGGGCCACCGCTGCGCGGCATCATCGAATCGGACCCGAACCACTGGCCGTGTGCGTGCCGATTCCAGGCACGGGCCCTCGCTCGCCCGGTACTGATCGACGTCGACATCGAGCGCACGCTCGTCGGTGCATGCCACCGTCTCCGGCCTATTACTCATCGTCACCCCAGCCGTGTCCGCAGTAGGGATCGTCGCCACGACCTGCGAGCACACCGACTGCAGCAGCGCGGACAACTTCATCGGGGTCCGCAGAAGCGCCCCGAAATGTTCCACCGCAGTGGCGATTTCGTCGGGATCGTACTGTTGCGCGGCCCTCGTGCCGACGAACGGGGACAACGTATCCAGCGGAGCGGAAATATCGTCGCAATCCATGGTGGTCCTGTCTCGCAGGCACCAACCTGCGCACACTCGAAGGTGGCGGCGCTGGCTTCACCGATACCCTGACCTTACCCGGAGGGATACCGCGAGTGCATTTCCCATCACTATGCAGGCGGGGACTGCCCGGTGTCACACGTCGGTGCCGAGGTGGGCGCCGCGATCATCTCTCGTGCGATCTCGGCTATTCGACGTTGCTGCGAGAACGCTTCAGCGCGCTACCGAATGAGTGCCTCATCCACCGGGAGCCCCCATTGCGCTGCCAACATGCCGCGCCGACACCGTGTCGTCCATCGCCATACTGGGGCATGCACGGGACCGAGTTCGGAAATCACCACCCGCCCGATCGAGGCTGCATACGGTCGGCACGTCAAGTACTCGTGCTGTGCCATCGCAACCGGAGCCCGCCCGTATATCTCGAACACCCCGAACGGTTCCCCGCCGGCATCGACAGGGTAGGCATAGACGCTCGCAGCTCCCCACGCTGCCGCTTGCGTCGAGAACATCGGCCACCGCCCGAGCGCCTCGCCGCTGACGATATCGTCATGCAATTCAGGGCGGTGAAAGCACTGCGCCCACACTGCCCTTCACCGAGTGTGAACTGCATTTCGTCAGTTCCTCAGCAAGGGTTCCGGTGGTGCAGATCAGATCCCGTGTCGTTTCGGACACGAACAACGCCACGACCGCCCCGTCGACACCGGTGCACTCCACCAAGGCGCGAGACAACTTTTACGTGTCCACAAACGGTTCCGACGGAACCTGCTCGCCGCGAGCGTGGTTACAGCAGCGAAGTCAAGCGGTCCGTACTTCACGTACTCGACGGCCCAATCGTGAGCGAAGAGGCCGCGCGCATCATGGCACGGCACGGCTACTTTGATGGAGCAACGCTGGCGCTTGCCGTCACCGGCGAGGCCGGTCCACATCTGCATGAGGACGTGCCGCCGGGGACCGTGTGGTTTCGGAATTGTCAATCGCCGGGTATCCGCTGCGAAGCCAGTCGAGCACGGATTTCAGTGGGTGATGCACCTGTCACCTCAGTTCAGGAGACAACAACGCCGATACAAAGTGGTCTCCCTCGACCTCACCTCTGTCCGAAAGTCGTTTATCCCCTCTGTTGATTGGGAATCGCCCCACGCAGAGACCGAACCCCGGGCCCGCGGAGCGCGCGTCATACCGGTAGCCCGGAAGCGACTGCGGGACCGAAAGAACGAGAGAACCATCATGGCACAGCGAAATTATCGTCGCACCTGTCGCACCTATTCCGCAGTGCAGATAGCCGCGGCAGCCGTCGGTGCGGTGTTTTTCCTAGTCGGAATCCTCGGCTTCATTCCCGGTGTGACAACCAATTACGACATGCTGACCGGCGCGGGTCATCATTCCGGTGCGAAGCTCCTCGGGATCTTCGAAGTCTCCGTTTTGCACAACGTGGTTCATCTACTCTTCGGTGTGGCAGGTCTGGCAATGGCACGTATGGCTCGCAGCGCGCAGGCGTATCTAATCGGGGGCGGAATCATCTACCTGGTGCTGTGGATCTACGGCATGCTGATCGATCAAGACAGTTCCGCCAACTTCGTTCCGGTCAACGATGCCGACAACTGGTTGCACTTCGGGCTCGGAGTAGGCATGGTGGCAGTCGGATTCTTGATTCCCCCTCTCGCGCAGCGGGAAAGCCACACGGACAGCCCAATTCGGTGACGTCCCCGCAACTACGGCGAGATGCCGGCAGCCACGTTTCTCATACGACCACCCTAGGCAACCGTAGGTCATGACCTCCCTGTGGCTCGAAGGGGCGCGCCCCGAATACTCATCCGAATTCTCCGAGCGTGAGTACGACACCATTGTCGTCGGGGCAGGTATGACAGGTGTGGTTACGGCATTGTTGTTCGCCCGGGCCGGTCGTGCGGTGGCGTTACTCGAATCCAGGACCGTCGGAGCTGTCACAACCGGCAATACGACTGGCAAGATCAGTTTGCTCCAAGGCACTCGACTGTCGAGCATTGCAAAGAAGCACTCACCGTCGGCAGTGCGCTCGTACGTCGAGGCCAATAGGGAGGGACGACAGTGGCTGCTGCGATACTGCGCCGACAATTCTGTTGCAGTACAACGTGAATCGGCTTTCACGTATACCACCAGCACTGGCGGTACCGTCTCCTTGCGGGAAGAATTGGATGCAGCACGTGCGGCGGGACTCGATGCCCACTGGACCGACGTGGTCGATTTGCCGTTCCCGGTGGTTGGCGCGCTCCGCTTGGATGATCAAGCACAATTCGACGCAGTCCAGGCACTCGACGCGCTGGTCCAGGATTTCGTCCAGTGCGGTGGAACAGTGCACGAAGGGACCCGGGTCCGGACCGTGCACGGTAATCGTCATCGACGTTCGGTGCATACCAACCGCGGTGTAGTGACCGCTGCTCGAGTCGTGATCGCCACGGGAACACCAATACTCGATCGAGGTGCATTCTTTGCCCGCTTGGAACCACAACGCAGCTACGCTGCTGCCTTCACAGTTCCCGGCGATATTCCACGAGGAATGTACATATCTGTCGACAAACCGGAACGGTCGATTCGTTACGCTCCGCGCAACGACAGCAACTTGCTACTCGTCGGTGGTAACGGCCACCCAGTCGGGCGCGCAGCATCGCCATCACAGTGTCTGCAAGAGTTGATCGATTGGACTGGCAAGACCTTCCCCGGCGCCGAGCTGACGCATTCCTGGTCCGCACAGGACTACCGGCCTGTGAACGAACTCCCTTATGTCGGAGAGCTTTTGCCGGGCGACCCCTCGATCCTCATTGCCACTGGTTACGCGAAATGGGGGATCACCAACTCGGTCGCTGCCGCGCTGACACTGGTTGCGAGTGTCCTCGGCACCCGAGCACAGTGGTCAGCAATCTATACCCCATGGGATTGGAATCAAGTGTCCGGAGTGCCCCATGCTGTTCGGGTCAATGCTGGAGTGGCCGTTCACCTGACGAGCGGCTGGATAAAGCCTTTGTTTGAGCGACTCGCGCATAAGGACCCAGAGTCCAGCAGTCATGGCCAGGTCGTATGGGAAGGGCTTACGCCTGTCGCCCGAAGCACTGTCGGCGGCGTGATGCAGGAGGTTTCCGCGGTGTGCCCGCATCTTGGCGGCATAGTGAGTTGGAACGACGCCGAACGATCTTGGGATTGTCCACTGCACGGATCACGCTTCACTGCGAGCGGTGAGCTTCTGGAAGGCCCTGCAACCGAAGATCTCTCATGACGTGGACATCTCAGCTCGTTCCATGGCCTCGAGCTCTAACGGTGTGGTGCTTTCGGACGGTTCCGCGATACCCGCCATTCGGCAATTTCGTCGGATCGAGCGTTCCGTCGCCAGCATAACGCTCGACTTTGTTCCCCTATTCACACCATGATTGGCTTTCGTGCCCTCCAGGATGGCCTCATTATCCGATCCAAAATACTCGTCGAGAGTAGATCCGTCCGGCATCGTGACCCGAGGGGCCCATCTCGTCACCCTTGCTTCCGCATCGTGGTCGAAACGGGATAGGAGGGCACCCGTCACGGCTCGCGCTTTCCTGTGAAATGTTTGCGCGCGACTACGAACGCGACTGCACCGACCAAGACAAGAATCACCAATATCTCCATGCCGCACAACTACCCGATGCCAGCTGATCGCAATCGGCGGATCCTGCGACTCGTTCATGGCCGCAATTCAGCCCCGGTTCTCGAGCCAAAGAGCTGTGGACAAAACCGTCGCAAATGCACACCAGACCGGGTACGGCGCCAATGCCACTCCCGCCGTTCGTCTGACCGGAAGTGTCCGTCCCGTCAAGTCTGCGCTGCTTACAGTCAGGATGGCTGCGACGACGGGTGCTGTACGGAGTCGATGCGAACGAAAGAACACCCAACTCCAGCCGGCGTTCACGAGGAGGTTGGTCGTCAGGGCTCGGGTGTAGTCGCGAGCAGCGGTCTCGTCCCCGTTCTCGGTCAGGCGCTCAAGAGTCAGGGCGGTGCTTACTGCGATGTCGGCGTACAGAACGGTCCATACGACAGGGAAGGTAATAGGCGGCGGCTGAAATGATGGCTTGCGCAGCTTCTCGAACCATGGGCTTCGATCTGGCCATCTCGATGCAACTGAACCGGCAACGGCGGCCGCCGTTGTCATCGTTCCAGTGCGCGGGAGCCATTTCCGAAGGAAAGAGCGGCTTTCGGGCATCGGGCAACTCCTCATATTTTGGGCGGGTGTTTCACCTGGTGGCACAATCAGCGCGTGTTCGCGTGTCTCCGAATGCACTGCCGGGACTCGCGACTTCCAGCCGAAACGGCTCGTTCGGGCGCGCCTGAGCTTTGCGCCCGACTGCAGCCAGCTCACACTTATGCCTCGGCGAATACTCCGGACTCCGCCGACTCGATCTGTTCGACTCCCTCCGTCGCCACGAGGAATGCCACCTTCTGTCCTGCGAGTAATTGACTCATGCTTGAACGTCCTTCCTCATCTTCGTCACACCCGTCGAGCGACTGCTCAGCTGGATGTGCCCTCGGTGTCGTCGAAGAACGACCATTCGCCATCATGGTGAACTTCCATACGCCATCCCAGTTCCGAGTTGTCGGCGCGAGCATCCACAAACCAAGCATGCGCATCGTCAGCGCTCTCGATGTCGCGCGTCGCGGTGACGTCGCCCGCAGGATTGATCACTCTGTAAGTAGCCATTCCTCTCACCTTCCCCGGCCGACGTTTCTTCAATCATCGACCGCGAAGACGAATCAAGCTCTACCACCGCAGTTCACGGAGCTCGAGTTCCGAATCTGCACCCAGCGTTGAATGTGTGGTCGGTACTCCACAAGACCCATCTCTTGGAATGCGTCGATCCATCCTTGCATCGGCCACTGTCCCCACCTCTGATGAAACACCCACGCATTCGCCAGAATGCTCTCAAGGTGCTCGACGGGTGGATCCGACACGGGATGGAATTGATGGTAGGCGTCCGCTCCTCCGACCCAAATCAGTTTCACGCCTTTTTCGCGGGCGGACCAGGCAAAATCGGTGTCCTCCCCGCCATACCCGACGTAATCCTCGCAGAAGCCTTCCAAGGTTTGCCATGTCAGTTCAGTGACCGCGAAGGACAACGACCAGAAGAGGTCGAAGTCGTCCCCGCGGAGAACCGTCCTGTCGGGGGGCGCCGGCCTTGCTGGATGTGGATTGTGGAGCAGTGCCATCTCATCCGGCGTAATCGGGGAAGACAACGGCTGCGTCAAATAGGTGACGGGTCCGCAGAAAAGAGAGGCAGTAGAGTTCTCTGCACATGCAGTCTCGTGATATCGAGCGAGAAGAGTCGGTGCTGGAATGCAATCGACGTCGAGGAACACGAGCAGCTCGGCGCCGCGGCATCGAGCTTTTGCTGCTCCGATGTTTCGGGCAAGGGCGAGCGGGAGAGGGTCCCCTTCTGGAACGTCGATTTCCACAACGTGGGCAGAGCTTCCCTCCTGCGCGACGACGGTTTTCACCGTCTCGTCGCCCATCGCGACGACGACGTGCGAGTACGGCAGCTTCGCACTCGCAGCGAGACCACGCAGGTGCATCCGCAAGTGCGCGTGACGCCCATGCACAATCGTAATCACCGCTGTCCTCACGTCAGCGGGCCTTGTGCCGTCTCGCGACTGACTCGATGACTCGCGCTGCACGGGCAGCGGCACCCGAAGTCCGCCACTTTGACCAGCCTTCGCGATCGAGAGCCTGTGCCTGGGTGATCAAATCGGGCCAGGATTCGAGTGCCGGCCATTCTTTCAGCGTCACCGCGAGATTGTGCAGGGACAGGGCTCCGGCGGTCGCGACCTGTTCTCCGAACGGACGTTCCTGTGCGATCACTATGGCGGGCTTACCGGCGATCGCGATGTCGGCCACCGCGTTCTGGCCTGCGTGCGAGACTACGACGTCGCTCGAGCAGATCTCCGGCCAGGGATCTGCGACCCACGTCCCTCCCGGCAATCCGAGTCCTTTCCAGTGGAAGGAATGATGCTGTGCCGCAGCAGCTTGAACGTCAGCGTTCGAGACCGCTGACCCACCGGCGCCGCTCAACACCAGAACTCGCGGAGACGAGGAATTGTCGACGGTACGAGATGCGCTCTCCCGGCCTTCGAACCGGCTGATACCTCCCGCATAAGTCGTCTTGTGCTCATGGGGGCGGAGCCAGCTCGGGTTGTATATCTCTTGCGGCCAGGCGGCGATGATGTGATCTGCAAGTCGATACGCTAGCTGATGGGTGAAATCGGTCCTGTCTCCTGGCATCGCCACGACGATGACCGGGACACCCATCAACCGAATGAACGTCGCGATTTCGACGGATACATCCACGACAACGACGTCGGGACGCGCAGTCGCTACCCACTCGGCGACTCGTGCCATCCGAGCGCGAAGCCCGGTTTCGTGAATCGGTGCCCAATGAAGAGCATCGTTGGCCGTGGGGTCGAGCTCATGTGCGTCGCCGTAGTCGAGTTGCAACTGAACATGATCGTCGAAGGCTTCCACTGCAACCGAATCGGCACTGGTGAGCGCGGTGACGTCGAGATTCAGTTTCCTCGCGATCGACGCGGCACGGGTGAGGTGACCTCGCCCGTGATGGTGGATGTAGTAACCGATCATCGGCCTACTCGCCGGGTTGTGGCCGTGGGCACAGTTTCCGCCGTGGACGTACCGGATATGGTTGGTGCAGAGTATATTTCGTTGTACAGTGCGACATATCGGTCTACCATTCTTCGCTCCGAACAGTGGTTCACAGCGCGCGCCCGCGCGTGCGGCCGAGCCAGCTGTTTCGCCTCTCCGATCGCGACGGAGAGCGCGGCCACGTCGTCAGCTGGGACCAGCCGACCACAATCGGGCGTGAGGATTTCCGGTATGCCACCCCGCCTGTAAGCCACGACCGGGGTCCCGCAGGCAAGCGCCTCGGCCACGACCAACCCGTAGGGCTCGTCCCAATGCGGGGTCACGAGTGCAACAGCAGACATCCCTACCGCGGCAACGAGATCGTCAGTCACCAGATGGCCGAGATATCGAACTGAGTCGCCGAGTTGTGGTTCGATTCGCTCTCTGAAATACGTATGGTCACTGATCGGCCCGGCAAGCACCAACGGCATACCGGATTCTCTGGCGGCTGCAATCGCATGGTGGGCGCCCTTTTCCGGAACGATGCGTCCGAACCAGATCAGTCGATGCCCACCGGGCCCCTGACGCCATTGATCGGTATCGACGCCGTTGTGCACGACGTCGACGTCGCCGGCTGCCTGTTTCCATGAATCGGCGGTGAAACGGCTCACCGCAGCAAACCGACCGGGAGACCCACCTGCCGCGATGGCTGATTCCAGCCACGGGGTCGGCGGCGTGTGCAAAGTGGTGAGCACAGGAGCACTCAGCGTGGACGCCATCGCCACGGGTAGGTAGTGCAGGCTGTGATTGTGGATGATGTCGAAACTCTCCGCATAGTCACGAGCGAGGCGGAGCATGAGGTCGAGATAGGCATGGTGTTCTTGCATGAAATACTCTGCCGGCATGGAGATGTCAGTTCTGGCAGCCGTACTGATGGGGGCTGGGCGGGCGTCGATCAGCTCACAAGCGAGCTGCGGATCTGACCCATGTCCGGCGAAAAGGGTGACATCGTGGCCGGCTTTTCGCAGAGCTGCGGCCAGATGCCATACGTGAGCTTCGAGACCGCCGGCGAACGGTTGATTGACGGGATAGCGACTCGATGCGATCAGAGCTATGCGTAACGCGCTCATGCGAGAACCTTCTCGTAGATTTCGCGGTGAGCAGAGGCAAGGAATCGGCGCTGCCTGCTACGCATTCCAGCGGAAAGACGCACGGGCTCTGCTGAATACAGTTCACGAACACATCGATCCAGCGACTCCGGGTCGAAATGACGCTCGTCGAACCCGTAGATTTTGCAGTCCTGCTGTTGTGCGTAGAACCCACAGCTGGGAGCGATGACGGATGTCCCGAGGTCGTAACATGCCTCCAGCCATCCAGAATGCGTACCGAACCGATACGGCAAGACCGAAACCGACAGAGACATCAGATATCTCCACAACTCGTCGTCGGTGAAATACGGATGTACCACCACCTCTACACCCGGTCGATCATCGTATTCCAAGAGCTTCTTCGCGGCCTGCGGCGCATACCAATGATTGTCGGGATCGAAGATCTCATCATGGACGTTCACAACCAATCGCGCACCCGGCAACGTCGCAATCGTCGAAGACAGAGTGTTCAACACCGGAAACGGATCCATGTTGGGACGCAGGCTTTTCACGTGCACTCCCACGGTGAATTGTGTTCCCGGAGGTCGCGCAAGACCGAAGTTGTCCAATTCGATCACATGAGGATGAGGCAGCACAGCGCATTCCCGCCCCCAATCGTTCGCGACCGATGCAGCCGCCCCCGGTGTCAAGGTGATCAGAGAGTCCGCCGCCGGTACCAACACGTCTAGTATCTCCCGGTGCGACTCGGGATCGGGATGGTGGGGATTTCGCAGGTCATGCACCGTGTAGACCAGAGGAATATCGTGACTGCGTAACTCGTGGACGATGTCCTCCATTACCTGCGGTGCGATCGCGTCGAAACCGAAGTGGACATGAAAAAGATCAAAAAGGTGATGATGCTCGCGGATCCATCCCGGATCGAGCATCACCGGAGGCCACCAGCCGCCAGGAACCTTACGGCCATCCGCGGGGACCGGATCGTCAAGACGAACGACGCCGTCTTTTCCCATGGGTTGCGCCAAGTGCCGGACGTACACGTGCGATGCAGGTACAGACGCAACCCGAATCACGTCAGCAGTTCGGACCAAGTCTGCAGCTCGAACCGCGTCGACTCTTGTAGAGACATTAATGTCGGTCGACAACCGATCACCGGGATGGGCTCCCCCGTTCATCTCACTCCTTGCATCGGATCGGGGCGCGTTCGCGCCGAAGAGACGAGAAAAAGGCTTGTTTCTCGCTTCGGCGGCTGGTTCCTCAACCGCGATACCTCATTACCATAGCGTAGATGTATCTTTCGGGTTCCATTGAACGGGAGCATGTTTCGAACATTGCGCGACTGGGTTGTTCGACGAGCACTTAGAACGCGCGCTCCGGTCGATCAGTCGAAACGAAGCGCGATTATTCACGTCGAGGACGCGCGAACTCGAGGACCCGCTCAGGGGCCACTGCATACGGTGCCAATGTCCAATGCATACGGTGCCAATTGATCCGGACCGCGCCGGTGAATTCTGGTTCGCCTATCTCGACCATCGTCCGGGAAGAACGCTCAATGGCCCTTTTGGTCCAGAAGTTCGCGGTTTTCCAATCGCTTGACCCGCCGATGTTCCATCAAGATTGCCAGGGCCCCGACGATGAAGGAGATCACGCATACACTTCCGGCGATGACCGCCCACCCGCGAAATCCGTAACCTGCTGCCACCAAGGTTAATCCGAGAGTTGCTAATCCGAGGCCGACTAACAGGTATCCGGGATAGTTGCGTCCGTCTGTGATCGCCTCCCCGACGTGGGATCGATTCGTGCGTTCATTGTCCACAGGGACAGGTTCGACTTCTTTCGGCTCAGTCACAACACACACTCCGTCCAGCATTCATGACAACGTGTCACAGTCCTCGTTGTTCGTTCGCAAGGCATCTACCCCGGCCGTGCACGGATGAAACAGTGAACTCCACAACAAGACAGGCCACCACGCCCGGGATCCGTACCGTTGGCGTTGTCGAGCAGAAGAGGTGCTAGCGCCCATGCAGCTCAACGCTGCCGTAGCGGGAATCGTCCTTCCGGTTCCGCATCCGGGCGCTCCCGTTTGTTGAATGGCCTCGGGTTATTGCTTGGAGGCATCGGCCCGGCACCTTAGGAGCGCTCCAGACGGTAGACGCTCCGTGCGACCTGACGGTGATCGGATGTCACCGAGGAACCATTTCCCGGCGGACGAGCCAATCTGGGCATCGGCACCGGTTGATGGGGCCCTCACTGCGTTTCTCGATCAGCACGCCTCGGTCCTCCGTCAGGCGTTGTCGCAGGAGCGCATCAGAGTGCGCGTTGACTGCAGCATCGAGCCAAGTACCTCTGTTCTACCTTGACCGCTCCACTCGCGTTCTCCGAACTTCGCTGGCGCGGTTTGCTCGTCGAAACTTATGGTGCCGCAAGATGTGTCCTCGTAGTTTCACTTGCTCGATGGCCGCAGAATACCCGTCGGTACGTCTAGCCGTCGCGCCCGAACGATTACGAAGTAACGCTGGATCACCGCGATTCAATCCGCCGATCAGCCAGTTGCGTAGTCGAACTGTATCTCCGACAACATGTTGTGTTCAGTGCCACCAGGTATCGAGTGGTGTGACCGGCACCGTGCGCTTGTGACGAGTGCTGGTGAACATCTTCTCGAGCTTTTCGGCTACCTCGGAGGAAACGTCCTTTCCTTCGAGGTAGTCGTCTATCTGTGAGTACGTGACGCCGAGGGCAACTTCGTCGGGCAGCGCGGGTCGGTCGTCCTCGAGGTCGGCGGTCGGCACCTTGCGCCACGTGCTCTCGGGTGCGCCCAGTTCCTGCAGGAGTGCAGCGCCCTGACGTTTGCTCAGGCCGGTGAGCGGCGTGATGTCGACGCCGCCGTCACCGAATTTCGTGAAGAAGCCGGTGATCGCCTCCGCCGCTTGGTCGGTACCGATTACCAGGTAGCCGAGCTGACCGGCAATCGCATACTGAATGACCATTCGTTCGCGCGCCTTGATGTTGCCGCGGACGAAGTCGCGCAGTTCACCGTTCCCCAACGCCTCGGAGGCTTCACGGGCTGTGGCGTCGGCACCTGGCTTGACGTTGACCGTGAGAGAGCGGTCCGGCTTGATGAAGCCGAGTGCGATCTGAGCATCGGACTCGTCGGCCTGCGCGCCATAGGGGAGTCGAACAGCGACGAACTCGGCCTCGTGGCCTTCTTCGCGGAGTTCGGTGACCGCACGTTGGGCGAGGGCGCCGGCGAGCGTGCTGTCCTGACCGCCGCTGATTCCCAGAACGAATCCTTTGGCGGGGGTCGAGCGCACGTAGTCCTTCAGGAACTGGACTCGCGAGCGAACCTCCGCTGCGGCGTCGATTGTCGGCTTTGCGCCGAGTTCTTCGATGATGCTTTCACGCAGTGTGGCCATGAATGGACTCTAGCGATGTGAGCAGGCGCGCGCAGGCCCGTCGCTCTTCTGGCCCGCAAAGTTGGGTACGACCAGGTCGACACTGTTGATTGCCAAAGCCGCTGCGAGTGCCGGTGTTGCAGCGAATCGGGAAACGGGTGCGAAAAGCCGACCGCCGTCGGCATACCCTTTGGACGCTCATTCCTCGACTACTGCCGAAGTTGGCGTTCGCCGCTACCACGGGTGACTCGTTGTCCGAATCGCAGTCGTCGTCGGAGACCGAACTGTTGGGCAACGTGATTCTGGAGCAGTCCAGTCCGAAACGATGCGCTCTCCCGCATGGTTTCGTGAACATTCGGGTAGAAAACCTGTCGGGATCGAACCCCCTGAACTCAGGAGTCGACGATGATCGTTAGTTTGCCAGGTGTGTACCGACCGCAGGACGATACGTCGCTGTTGATCGAGGCACTGAAGTGTCAGCGGGTGACGGGGTCCACTCGCGTTCTCGACCTCTGCGCCGGAACCGGCGCGTTGTCAATAGCCGCTGCCAAGGCTGGAGCTGGTCGCGTTCTCGCGGTAGACATTTCACGCCGGTCAATTATGAACGTCAGGCTCAACCGCCTCCTCAACAAAGTGAGTGTCGAGGCACGTCGTGGAAACCTTACCGAGGTGCTGACCGGAGAAATGTTCGACCTCGTGGTTTCGAACCCGCCGTACGTCCCATCCGAAATCGACGAACTGCCGGCTTCAGGACTTGAGAGAGCCTGGAACGCCGGTACCGGCGGCCGGGTTCTACTCGACCGAATCATCGCATCGGCCTCTGACTTCCTTGTGCCAGGAGGGTCTTTGCTGTTGTTGCAGTCCGCGATGTGCGACATCGGAAAGACCGGAGCCATGCTCGAAGAACGGGGGATGACTGCAGAAGTCGTTGCTGGGAGATCAATCCCGTTCGGCCCGGTCCTGCGCTCGCGCCGCGCGATGCTTGAGCGCCGTGGGTTAATTGAGCATGGGCAGGAAATCGAGGAATTGGTGGTCGTGCGCGCCAGCAAGCCGCTCCCGATGGTCCACGGAAAGCGCAGCGACGGCGTGGGGTCGCACACGGGGATGACAGGTGGAAATCCGTGCAAAAAGGAAGAGGCAGTATCGAATCCGCGCTCATTGGTGCTTGAGGAAACAGAACGTGGGGCCTCCCAGGGCGACGACGGCGATGTAACGGAGCATCTTCGCAGGATGCTGACCGGCGTGGGATTCCGAATTACCCACACTGTGACCACCCGGACCGCCACCGACATAGAGTCCGTGCTCACACTGGCGCCCAAGGGTTGTGTCCTCATTCGGACTGATTCGTACACCGGTGTGACGGAGGTAATGCTACAGATCGAACACGTAGGCCATGAGGTCGCTGCGTATCTACGAAACCATCTGCCGAAGAACATTTTACGGGAGGCAAAAATCAGTGTGGAATCGAATCGTCTTCAGAACAGGGCAGCGCAGATCCGTTGACCGGTTTGAACGTGAAGCGACACAATACGAGTGCTCGACATCTGTTGGAGAGGACAGGACATGAGTAACGACCCTCGGCCCGATTTGCCGACCGAAACCGACTTCGACGAACTATGCAAGCGCCTGGCAAGTGTCGCAATGGCGCGAGGTTTGACGGTGTCGACGGCAGAGTCCCTGACGGCGGGAAATATTGCCGCACACCTGGGTAAGGCGCCGGATGCGGGTTCATGGTTCACTGGTGGGATCGTCGCGTACAACCGGGAGGTGAAGCGGTCGGTCCTCCACGTTCCGAACGGCCCTGTGGTGAGCGAAGAATCCGCGCGAGCCATGGCGCACAGCACAGCCACCCTGTTCGGAACCACACTGGCGCTCGCCGTCACCGGGGAAGCCGGGCCGCAAACCCAAGAAGACGTGACTCCGGGAACCGTCTGGTTCGGGATCGTCGACCACGGAAGAGCGCACACCGAAAAGCAAGTATTCTCAGGCGAACCGGAGGACATCCTGGCCGCCACGATAGAGCATGCGATCAAACTTCTTGTGCGGCACGCCTCCACGGACGCCGCGTCTACCTCCGGCGGAGTCCCGTCGTGAGCCAGCGGACGTCGACTGCGGAGGAGCCTAGTCTCTGAAAGGCCTTGGACGATGACATCTCGCCCCGATCACCCGAGCTGGGCCCTGGCCGCGGTAGCCGAGTATCTCGGAGTCGCATCCGAGATACTCGGCAGACCCGAAGTATGCGTGGTGAGCGAAAGTGGCAAGGATGCTCGTCATGTGCAGCCTGGCGACATATATACAGCCTGACCAGGTGCCGAGCACCACGGCGGCGAATTCGTAGCTGACGCAGTCGCGCGGGCGCCATAGCTGCGGTAAGGGATCGCCCAACTGAGATTGGATGTTGGGAGTGGACAGCACTTGAAAAGCGTTAGGACCATTGGCTTCTTGGATACACGGCCAACCCTTCTCGATGTTGGACCTCGGGCAGCAAACTCAGCGGTATCGCCGAACCACATAGCCGATACCCGATCCCAGTGTGCCAGGCCAGTAGGTCGAGAGTCGAGATCGCAGGACTCGTTTTGTAAGTGCTAGGTGCCTCTGCCGTTCAGGAAGCGCTCTCGTGGTCTTCCAATCCGACAGCAAGTCGCAGTTCGCGCAAAGCTTTGTCGAGTTCGGGGTGCTGCTGAGCGAGTTGTTTCATCAGATCGGCCAGTCCGTCGGCGATGGCGTTCAACTTGTGCTGCACGACGTCGTCGGATCGCTTCTGTGTGTTCTGCAACAACGCCACCAACAGGAACGTCACGATGGTGGTGACAGTGTTGATAATCAGTTGCCAGGTGTCGATGGTGCCGAGGAGGAAGAACGACGGCGCCCAGAGCACCACTATCACCGTGCACACTACGAAGAACCATCCCTGCGAGGTCCGTGCACCGGCGTAGATCGCGAACCTATCGAAGACGGAGATAGTTCGTCGAAACTTCGGAGAGGAGAACTGCAGGCGGCTTCATCGTTGGGGCCTCGCTCGATTCCGGGACATTGGGCTGACCGTAGCCGCAAACGTCGACGGCGCTCGCTAGTTGTGCGTGGTGAGGCGGGAACGCTGCTTGCGGCGGCGGAGCACAAGTACGAACACCACTAAGAGACCGAGCGCCGCCGCGACGGCTGCAGGCCGCTGCCTTACCCGTTCCACGTCACGCGACATCTCACCCTTGACGCGGGCCGGTACGTCGGCCTTTTCGGCGAGTACGCCTACGGTTGCGGCTAGAGCCTCACGTTGGGCTCGAACATTCTCGTCGGGTCCGTCTGCGGTAGTGCTCATTTCACGCCCTTCTTGGCAGTAGCGATGTCAGCTTTGACGCTTTCGACGGTCTCTTCCGGAAGTGGTGGCGCCGCGGACTTCGCTCGTTTGGCTCCCACGAGTGCGGTTATTGCTCCGATGGCGATCACGATTGCCGCGATGATCAGAGCTGCAAGCCAAGGTTCGAGGGTTGTGGCCAATCCGAGTACTGCTGCCGCCAGAAGTACCGCGAAGCCGTACAGCAGCAGCAGTGCGCCGGCGCCGGAGATACCGACCCCTACACCGAACCGGGTGCTCTTCGTCTTGACTTCGGCTACTGCGTGCGACATCTCGGCCCGTACGAGGTCGGACACCTGCTCGGTGAGGCGCTCGACGAGTTGTACGGTCGACAGTGCGTGCGGGTCTACGCCCTCTGTGTCGACAGTTTTCGGCGGCGCGGTGCTCGGAACGGTTGCCCGGCTATCGGATCGCTCGGTCATGGTCGACGTCCCTTCGTTGTCTTCGCCGCCGTGCGTTTCGCGAAGTTCGCGACCGGCGGCGATATCGTGTGCGTGCAGACGAGCGTTCTTTTCCGAAACGCTGGTGTCCCGAGGAGGCAGCCGCAGGAATTCTTCGGCTTCGATTCCGGCCTGTAACTGCCGGCCGCGTTCGAGTTCCGCGTCAACTTCTGCTCCGAACAACAACGCAAGATTGGTGATCCACAACCAGAGGAGGAAGATGACCGCCCCGGCCAACGATCCGTACGTCTTGTTGTAACTACCGAAATGACTTACATAGAAAGCGAATCCGACTGAAGCCACGATCCACACTGCAATAGCGAGTGCTGCTCCGACGCTGATCCAACGAAATTTCGGCTGTTGCACATTGGGAGTCACGTAATACAGCACCGCCACCGCCAGCGCGACACAGATCAGAATGACGGGCCACTTCGCAATATTCCACGTCGTCACCGCGCCGTCTCCGATGCCGAGCTGATCACCCAGCGCCTTGGCGACAGGTCCGCTGACGACCAGCATCAAGATCACCGCGGCAACCAACAGAAGTCCTGCGAGGGTGACGACCAGTTGCAGAGGACGAAGTTTCCAGACCGGCCTGCCTTCCTCCACCTCGTACATACGATTCATCGCTCGCCCGAATGCGCCGACATAGCCGGAGGCCGACCACAACGCACCCGCGAGACCGATGATCAATGCGAAACCGGCGGTAGGGGCCGCCACCAGTTGTTCGACGGTGCCACGCATCGTGTCCACGGCCGAGCCCGGTCCGACAGCGGCTACCAGTTCCATCACCGTGTCCACACTGGCACGCCCCTGGCCGACAACTCCCAGCAGGGACACCAGCGCCAGAAGCGCCGGGAACAGTGACAGCACAGCGTAGTACGTCAAAGCCGCCGCCAGATCGGTGCACTGATCGCGAGTGAACTCTCGGGCAGAACGTCGTGCTACGAACTTCCACGACTGCGCCGTCAGGTCGGTCGGATCGGAAGGCTTACGCGCGTCGTCCGCATCAACCGTGTGTGTCACCATGCCCGAGTTGCTACCCAGTGAGCCGGGTGTCGAAACTCGGTCGAGACTCCCCTAGCTTCCGTACTCCTCTCGATCGAGGACAGCGAGCGCCGCAAGTAACCCACGGCTGGAGAGAACTATCGAAGGTGCGACGGACGTTGTGACTGTTCCCTGCTGCACGAGCTTTTCGAGTGCGGTCAATCTTTCACGGGCAAGGGGCAAGGTCGTGACGGAACGATGGTCGGTAGGGTCGTGCACCGGACCTCTTCCCGCATCGGCAAAGGCTATGGCCATCGCTTCGAGCAACTCCGAGACGGCACTTTGCAAACTCCCGTTCTCGTTGAAATCGCTGTCCTCGACGGCAAGGATCAGGCCCATGAGATGTAGCGCTGCTCGATCGAGTGCTTCGGCGGCCGGGCGAAACAACTCGGATCCTCCTATACGCAACCACCCACGTTTGCGAAAGTTTCCGACCAGGCTGGCTTCACCGTCCATCACCGCGGTCTCCGCGGCAACGGATTTGTTCACCGACAGAGCGCGTTGACGCCATGAACCCTGTGTTCCAGCACTGGCTTTCACGTCCGCGGCCATCTGTCGGAGAATGTCCGCGACCTCATGCGTACGTGCCACCAAGAGGTCTCTGGCGTCGGAGAGATAGTCCGGCGGCACCAACACGGCATTGACCGCGATGCCCACGAATACTCCGAGCACTACGTCACCAATGCGGTGCATCACCAAGTACGGGTTGGTTGCTGTTCCGTACAGAAGGACCAATACGGCGGTGACGGCGACCCAAATCCCGTCAGGCGACAACCGCGGAATGCGGCCGACGAGTATTCCTGCACCCGTTGCGATGGCCAATGCAGCGACGGTCGGAAGGGTCACCGCCGCGACGGCGGCCACAACAACTCCGAGGACGACCACACTGACCTGGCGGGCGGCCACCCGCATCGAGTTCCGCACGGTGTTCCCGATGATGAAGAGTGCAGCGTACGGAGCGAGAAATGCTTCAGGGCTATGAAAGACGCTGTTCGCGATCACCCACGCGATGACTACGGCGACTGCGCCTTTCAGAGCTGTGATCAAGCCTATGCTTTCACATCGCTGAATGAGGGGATGCTCGAGAATTGCTTGCTCCTTAACCTTCTACGGTCGTCCGAAAATTCATCTGAACAGGACCTTGTCCGCTGTTACCGGCAAATCGCGTACCCGCACACCGGTAGCATCGTAGATAGCATTGACAACAGCGGCTGCTGCCCCGACGATCCCGATCTCGCCGGCGCCCCGCGATCCCATCGGGTTGACGTGTGCGTCAGTCTCGTCGAGCCAGAAGGCCTCGATGTCTTGCACATCCGCGTTTGTGCTGATGTGGTAGCTCGCCAAGTCGTGAGTCATCACGTGGCCGAACCTGTTGTCCCGGAAGCTTTCCTCGTGCAAAGCCATCGACAATCCCATCGTCATTCCTCCAATGAGCTGTGAGCGAAGCGTTTTTGCATTGATTGCACGTCCGATCGAGAATGCACCGAGCATCCGGGGGATCCTGATCTCGCCGGTCTCGCGATGTACGCGCGCTTCCACGAAATGAGCACCGAATGAATGCATGGAGTAAACGTCCTCGTCCGGATTCTCCGGCGTCTCAGTTGTCGTCTCCACGCCAGCAAGGGGAGTGGCGCTGTGTTCCGCGCGGAACTGACGGGCAGCCGCGACGATAGTAGAGCCCCACGACGAGATACCGGCGGAGCCACCGGCAACTGTGGCGAAAGGGAATGTGGTGTCGCCGATTTGGAGCCGAACTTCCTCTATGTGGCATTCGAGAGCATCGGCGGCGATCTGAGTCAGAGCGGTCCAGGTTCCCGTGCCGATGTCGGCCGCCCCGATCTGAACAGTGTAAATTCGATCGGCTCCGAAGACGATGCGCGCTTTCGAACCGGGGTTCGTCATTGCCGGATAGGTTGCCGCTGCCATGCCGGTACCCACCATCCAGTTGCCGTCCGGACTGAGACCACCACGCACCGGACGTCGTCCATCACGCCGACTCCGATCTTTCCACCCGAATCTCTCCGCGCCTGCGTACATACAGTCGATCAAATTCCGCCCTGACCAAGGTTTTCCGCTCTCCGGATCCACTTCGGGTTCGTTCCGAACACGAAGTTCGATCGGGTCGAGGCCACAAGCTACGGCAAGCTCGTCCATCGCTACCTCGACCGCATACATACCCGGCGTCTCGCCCGGGGCACGCATCCAGAACGGGACTGCAACATCGAGGGCTGCAACCCGGTGCGAGGTAGAGCGATTAGGTGTGGCGTACATGATCCGGGTGGCAACAGCAGTCTGTTCCGCGTATTCCTTGATCTTCGACGTTTGCTCGATTACGTCGTGGGACATCGCCGTCAGAAGACCGTGGGTGTTCGCACCGAGGCGCAGGTGCTGAATGGTGGATGTGCGGTATCCGACGATCGCGAACATCTGCTGCCGCGTGAGCGCGAACTTGACAGGTCGCCCAGCCGTCCTACGGGCAGCAAGAATCGCTAATACGTTGTGCGCGTGAGGTGATCCCTTCGAACCGAACCCTCCGCCGACATGTGGCGCCACGACTCGCATCTGCTCGAGTTCGAGCCCGAACATGGGCGCCAGGGTCTCACGAACGACATGAACGCCCTGAGTAGAGTCGTACAGGGTGACGCACGCCCGCCCACCCTTGGCGTCGTCCTCCCAGATTGCAATGCAGGCGTGCGGTTCCATCGGATTGTTGTGTTCGAGTGGAGTGGTGTAGGTCTGATCTATCGTCACATCCGCAGCCACGAATGCCGACTCGACATCGCCGTCGGTCGTGTCGGCCGCGAATCCGTTGACGTCCTCCGGGGCGTAGAGGTCGTCGCGATCGGCTCGTAGCTCGGAATCATGAGGGAGTTCGTCGTACTCGACTTGTACCAACCCGGCTGCATGACGGGCTGTCTCGGGTGTTTCGGCAATCACAGCACCGATGAATTGTCCGCGAAAGTGGACGGCTGGGTCCTGGAGTACGGACAGCTCTCGGTCTTCGGTGTCCGCCAAGCGTGGGGTATCGAAAACGGTGATCACGGCGACGACACCCTGAAGTGCCTCTGCCAGTTCCGTTTTCATGCTGACGACGCGGCCAAGCGCAACCGTCGCCTGGACGGCGTGCAGGTAGGTGGGATTCTCCACGGGATGTTCGAACGCGTAGAGCGCCGTCCCCGTGACCTTCGCGGACCCGTCGAGACGCTCCATCGGATTTCCCAGGTAGCCCGGTTCGATCATCCTCATCACGTCGGCCCTCCGGTGGTGAGTGACCTCAGCACCGAAACCATGACGCCGCGTGTCAGGGGAATCTTGAAAGCATTGCCTGACTGTGGGTTCGCGTTCGCCAACTCGGCATCTGCGGCTTGCACGAACACTTCCTCTGTAGGCGGGGATCCCAGCAAGACCTCTTCCGCCTTGTACGCGCGCCAGGGGCGGTGCGCCACGCCTCCGATGGCGATTCGGGCGCCCGCGACAATACCGTTTTCGAGTTCGATCTCAGCGGCAACCGAAACCAGAGCGAAAGCGAAGGAGGCGCGATCGCGTGTCTTGACGTACGTCGACAGCGCCGCCGGTGCAGGCGCGGGCAGCTCCACTGCAACGATCAACTGGTCGGGTTTCAGAACTGTGTCATGTTCCGGTGAATCTCCAGGGAGACGGTAGAATTCGTTGACAGGAACGTTGTGCTCGCCACGGCGGTCCCTTACGACGACCACGGCGTCCAACGCAGCCAGCGCGACCGCCATGTCGGACGGGTGCACGGCGATGCATTTGTCGGAAGCCCCCAGGATTGCGTGGTAGCGCACGTAGCCGCCGACGGCGGAGCAACCAGATCCGGGTTCCCGCTTGTTGCACGGAGTTGTCACGTCCTGGAAGTAGACGCAGCGGGTAGCTTGCATCAGATTGCCGGCTGTTGTCGCGGCATTGCGAAGCTGCCCTGAAGCTCCGGCCAGGAGAGCGCGAGCAAGCACCGCGTATCGGCGGCGGATGACGGGGTGGGCTGCGAGATCGCTGTTTCGAACTGTCGCGCCGATGCGGACTCCTCCATCCGGAAGCATCTCCACTCCGGCGAGGGGCAGCCGACTTACATCGATCACCATGCGCGGGTTGGTCACGCCGAGTTTCATACGGTCGACCAGATTCGTACCGCCTCCGAGAAAGGCGGCGCCGGGGTTTTCAGTCACCAGGGTCAACGCGCCGTCGACGTCCTCGGCGCGTCGGTACTCGAACGGCATCACGACTGCACTACCTGTCGAATCGCTGCGACGACGTTGCCGTACGCAGCACAGCGACAGAGATTCCCGCTCATGCGTTCTCGAATCTCGGCGTCGTCCAGATCCGGGTCAGCATCGAGGTCCTCCGTGACATGACTGGGGTGCCCGGCCTTCACCTCGTCGAGCATCCCCACTGCCGAGCACACCTGCCCCGGGGTGCAGTACCCGCACTGGAGCGCATCCTGGTCGAGAAAGGCTTGTTGTACGGCATGCAGACCGTCGTGGCCCGCCAAACCGTTTGCCGTGGTGATCTGTGCGCCGTCCTGTGCCACGGCGAACGTCAAACACGTAACGGCACGCCGCCCGTCGAGGAGGACCGTGCACGATCCGCACTGCCCGTGGTCACAACCCTTCTTCGGGGACGTCACGCCGAGGCGATCCCGCAGCGCGTCGAGCAGAGTGGTTCGAGTATCGACCGTCAGGGTGCGGCTGCTGCCGTCTACCATCAACGTGATCTCGGCATCGATTCGCGAAGACTCCATGACGAGCACCTACCCAGCTCCGGATTACTCAAACGGGTAGCGCCACGATCTAACGAGGCGGCGTTTGCAAGATCGCGACTAGATCGCACTCGTACACACCGCCGCTACAGCGACCTCACCCGCTTCGGCAGTATCGCGGTCTCCCCCATCTGGGACATGTGCTACTTCGTCAGATTGGGGAGGTGGGTTCGATCGGCGGTGGGGACTGACCACGCGGGCCCGCCCCGCCCCTCCAGGAGGGGCCGATCGTTAGATTCTTTTCTTCGAAATGTCGGAGTGAGGGCGGGTTACCGGCTCATGCTCCGCGTCCGATCTGCAGATTGAGCCAGTCCGAGATCCACTGGATCGCGTTGCGGCCAGCGTTGTCGACGACGAGAGAGTTGTAGTTCTGGTGTGTCCCGGAGGCGAAGAAGGACGCTGCGTCGAGCCCCTCCCCTATTAAGGATGCAAGGTCGTTGGCGCCTTGTGCACTGGCCATGGCGGTCAACGAATTAGCCAGTGCTGAGAGTTCCAGATTCTGTGTCTGAGCGGAATCGGTGGTCGCGGCCGTCGAGGCCTGCTTGCCGAGCAATGTCGGATCAGTCTTCGTAGCTTTGCCGGCGAGCATGTTGACCGCGACCGTGGCGAGTTCGAGTCCGACTGGGACGAGTCCGGTCATGGCGGCTCCGGCCCCGAGCGGGTCGGAGAGCTGTCCTGGCGGTGGGAGCAGCTTCTCGACTGCGGCCCAAGCGATTTCCTGCACCCGGCCGACGAGGTTTGCCAGGTTGTTGATGTCGACTCCTCCCAGGATCGACGCGACGAGCGCCGCGACCTTTGAGTAGCCGGACGGATCCGGGATTGCCGACAGAATCTGTGAGACCCATTTCAGATCGATACCCGCGGCCATCTTCACCAATGGGGAGAACTGGTTGTTCAGATCCCCTGCGACCTTGTGGGCACCGTGGGCGTCGAGCGCGGCGACCTTCTGCGGGAGAAGGTTGAGGTTTGTCAGGATCGCAGGCATATCCAGGGAGGTGAGGCCGGTGGCGACGTTGAGCATTTGGTTGACGACGACGGTGGGTTTGAGTAAGGAGAGGACTCCGGAGGCAGATCCGAGGACGTCACTCGGTGTCGCCAGGAGCGGCGCGATCTGGCGGTCGAGGGTGCCGGCGGCGGCCGAGAGGGAGGTCAGGTCCGGAGATGAGGCAGGCAACGTCGTGGAGCCCTTGCTGGCGAGCGTGCTCGCGGTGTTGGCGATCGTGGTCACTGTCGAGAGCGCACCGCTGAGATCGGATTCGCCGGCCTTGTCCAGAACCTGGCTGGCATTGTTTTCGGCTGTCCTGGCGGGAGCTGCAGCGAGTTGCCCGTTCGCCGCAGGATTGGCGGCACCGGAGCCCAGTAGGTCGGCGAGTGGGCTGATGGTGTTCGCCAGAGTTGTCGCGCTGGAGGCGACCTTCTCGAGGTCGACTGTGCCGTCCGTCGTCGACAGTTCACTGGTCAGATTGCCAGTGGCTGTGGCGAGGCCGGGAAGGTCGGCTTGGGAGAAATCCGACGCCAGAGCGGTGGCCAGGTGTGAATTGCCGTCTACCTGGCCGTCAACTCCAGCACTCGGTGCTCTGGTGAGCACTGAACCCAGCGATCCGAGCAGCGGACTCGAACCTTTTTGGATCGAGCAGTAGAGGTCTTTCGGATCGCAGATCGACGCGACCCGGCCCGACAGCTTCCCCATGCCCTGCGGCCGCGGATCGGCGATCCCCGTCCCTGACGGCTTCGGGCCGATGACTGCTTCACCGTTCGTTCCGGAACCGGGATCGGCGAGAAGCCCGACCGCGAGTACGTGCTCTGCCTTGATGGGGCCGGAGCCGTTGCCGATTTCAGAGGCAAGATCACCTGCGATGTCCGCACCCTGGGAATAGCCGGTGATCGTGAATTTGGTGTCGGAACATTTCGCTGCGATCTCGGAGATCACGTCCTTCGCCCTCGTCAAACCATCAGATTTGCTGTCTGCGTAGGTTTTTCCGTTGTCGAATGCTCGGGCCATGTATGGCAGAGTGTAGATCTGCGCCGCGCTACCGTGCTTGTCCGTGATGCTATGGGCGATCGGTTTGAGCATACCGACCGGGATCGAGGGATCGGCGTCTTCTGCGGTTTCCCAGGTCCCGGGAATGAACAGGTTGAAAGTCTTCGAGCATCCGTTCGGTTGGGCGGACGCGATGCCCGGCGACATCAAAGCGATGGAGGCTGCGACGACTGGTGCCGTCATCAGCATGCAGACCGGACGGTGGATGGTCGAACCTAGGGACTGCATGAGAACCTTTCTCTACCAGGGGACACGATCTACCTGTCCGCGCGCGGACTGGCTTGAAGCGCCCGATTTCAGGTGAGGGCCGTCATGGTGCTGGACGGACCGACTCCGATCAACGCGCCCTGTGAAGAACTCAGCTGCGCGAGGGTCGGTGATCCCGTGTCTAGTGCGCATCCTCTCGCCCGAGTCGCCGCTCCTGCGAGCTGAGGTGTCAATTGGGGGCATGTCCGGTGAGCGTTCCGGGAGCGCTGGGTGGAGATCGACAGGTGATGTGCCGGCTGAACTGCTGCCAACGGACCGTCCCAGCTTCTCGGTCATGGCGAGTCGCAGGTTCGACTAGCCCGTATCTGCGCCACCCGAATCGTCAACACCGAACTGCTCAGCCTCTATTGGGGCATAGGGAACGCAATCGTGCAGCGTCAGGAAGCCGAGGGCTGGGGTTCAAAGGTGATCGACAGGCTCGCCGTCGATCTTTGATCAGCGTTTCCCGACATGCGTGGGTTGTCGCGGACCAGTCTGAAGTACATGCGGCAGATGGCGAGCATCTGGGGCCGCGATGCAATTGGCCAACAACCTGTTGGCAAATTGCCGTGGGGTCATGTGACGGTATTGCTCGACAAACTCGATAGCCGATCCGACCGCGACTGGTATGCATCGGCCGCTGCTGAACACGGGTGGTCGCGCAATGTGCTGCAAAATCAGATCAACAGCGGTTTACGGCGCAGGATCGGTGCGGCACCGTCGAATTTTCAGGACCATCGTCCGTCCGAGGATTCCGATCTCGCTCAACAGTTGGTGTGTGACCCGTACGTCTTCGATTTTCTCGATATCACCGAACGTGTCGCGGAGCGGAAACTGGAGTCCGCACTGATACGTCGACTGGAGCAGTTCTCCTCGAACTGGGACACGGGTTCGCTTTTGTCGGGCGCCAGTACCATTTCGAGGTCGGTGATCAGGATTTCTATATGGACTTGTTGTTCTTCAACTGGGTGCAAGCGAGGTTCGTTGTCGTCGAGTTGAAGGTAGGCAGGTTTGAGCCGGAGTATGTCGGGAAGCTCGGGTTCTATGTTTCGTGGATCGACGACAACCTCCGCGACAAGGACATCCACGCCCCGACTGTGGGGATCTTGCTCTGCGCGGGCTGCAACGACAACGTCGTCCGGTATTCGCTTGCCGGGACAACTGCACCCCTCGCCGTAGCCGACTACACCTATGAGACTCTCCCCTCCCAGGTTCGCGCTCTCGTTCCTGCCGACGACGAGATCGCGGCAGCTGTGGAAGCCACTGTCTCCGAACTCGACTCCCATCTGCCTGCCAAACCGGACAACTCCGGATGAGGGGCGCGATTCGATTCCGAACCTGGCCGACGTATCCAGTGGTGCCAAGAGATCGCTACCGGTGTTTCGCACGAGGGTCTGCGAATGCGATGCCTGGTCCTGCCCGGTGCGTCGAGGGGCAGGGCAGACAGTTCTATGTCCAGTCGATGTGGACGGATTCGATGGAATCGAAGTGGAATCCGAAAGTGTCGCCGTACTGGTCGAATCCCTTGTTCTCGGGGTAGTCCATCGTGGCGTGACGTTCGAGGATGGCAACCACCCGGGCATGATCGTCGTTGGCCAAGGCCATGGCGAGTTCTCGTGTTTCGTCGAGACTGAAGGGGCTGTCGGAGTTCGCGAAGTCGAGGGTACGCACTCGGTAGTCGTAGCCCTCTTCGGAGCCGTTGCGGACCGACACTCCCCCGCGGACTCGGATGGTGGCTTTTTTGGGTTGTCCGTCGGGTCGCAGGACGCCGGCGCGGTCCATGATGTCGCGAGCTTTGACGTTCTTGAGCTTCTTTTTCGCATCGGCGCGCAGTTCGTTGGTTTCGCCGGAACGGTAGCGAGAGACCGCTGATCGTGAACGGCCGATTTTCTTTGCGACAGCGTCGATTCCGCCGAGGCGTTCGATGGCGGCTCGCCGTTGTGCACGTTCGGTGACGTCGGGGTGTGGGATTCGTCCTTGCTGCGCCCAGCGGCGCAGTGTTCGGTCAGAGGGTGGCTTTCTTCCGGCGTCGACAGCTGCTTGCCGTAGGCCTTCTTTGCCGATTTCGGTACGGAGCTGGCGTACGGAGACTTTGCTGGTGAGTCCGGCCAATCCCCCACTTTTGACCGATTTAGATTTTTCGATACCGCTGGTCGCTGCTGTCGAGACGGATACGTTGAGTCCGTCTAAGCCGACGGTCTTCTGTGCGGGTTTGGTTGATCGCGGTTTCGGAAGATGCAGGGCCACTATATGTTTCCTTCATCTTCGTCGGTGAACGCAGCTTTGAGTGCGAGGTTGATCTCGTGGGTGTCGCGTGCGTCGGTCAGCATGACGGTTATGTTTTCGGTGAGCGGGGCGCTCTTTTCCAGAGTCATTTTCCCGAGTGCGTCACTCTCGTCTGCGATGTCGATGCCCGGGGGCAGGGGGTAGACCCAGGAGTCGGTGACGGTGCGCAGTGGCCAACGCCCGGTTTCGCGTGCGATGCGCATCGCGACGCGGCGGCCTCGCCAGCGGCAGTGTGCGATGATCGCTGCTCGCCAGAGCGGTTGGTGGTGGTGTTGCATTTGTTTGGCGGTCCACATGTCGGGGTTGACCATTCGGCCGATGTAGCCCTTGTAGCAGGCGCCGATGAACCGTTTCATTGCTGTGTCGCCTGTGTCGACGGCAACTTTGCGGGCTTCTCTCAAGATTTTCGCCCACTTGTCGAGGGCTCGACCCTGTTCGGGGTAGACCCATGCTTCTGCGATGTCGAGGTCGTCGAGTTCTGCGCCGATTCCGCCATCGGCGATGGACGTTTGAAGTGCATCGAGGCTGACGGTGGTGATCCAGGTCTGCACAGGTTGGTCGGCGAGCATGTGTGGGTGAGGCAACGGTAGAGCGGGTGGGAGCGCCAGCATGTCACCCGGCGGGAGGGTTACACGCCAGAGCCCGAACGGGGTTTTCGATTGCCGCGCAGCGTCGAGCGCGTTCTCGCCGCGAAGATGTCGAGGTTTTCCGTAGCCGAATTCGAGCATGCCAGCGGAAGCGAGGTACGCAGCTCGTTGGTCTATCGATACCAGTTGTTTTGCGTCGGAAAGTTCTTCGAGGTCCGGGATGCGGGTCCATCCGACTGCAGGTTCGAGATCTCCGCGGGGTTCGCCGTCCAGCGGTGGGACCGGTCCACCGACAGTGACGACGATTCCTTTACCGCTGCGGGTGCGGTCGCGTTTGATCTTGTCGACGATGGCGGCGCCGGTGCGTGCTGGGGTGGGGCCGGGTAGCACGCCGAGGTGTTGTGCGCACCAGGCGAGTCGGCGTCCCAGTTCCTGCGCAGCGGGGAGGTCGTCGTCAGGGAGGTAGGTTCCGGCGGTGGGTGATCCGAGGATCCCCATGTCCCCCACGCGATTGCCCCATCCGAAGTCTTTGTTCCAGTAGGTCCACACGTAGGGTTCGATGAAAATGTCGACCATGGATGTGAAGTTCCCGGTGGTGCGGGAGAGGTGAACGACGTGGCCGGGTTCCCCGCGGAGTTCCCATCCTGCGGTCAGCATTGGGGTCAGCGTGGCATGGAGGATCGCGGTGAGTTCTTCGGCAGCGCGGGTGCGGAGGATTTCCATGTCGTCGACGTCGTCTTCGCTGCCTGGGTCGATGATCCATCCGAGCATTTCGCAGGCTTCGATTCCGACTATCCAGATCTGTGCCGGCGCGCCCAGCGGGGTGAGCGTTGCCCATCTGATGAGTTTGTCGAGTTTTTCGATGGAATCGACTGGGCCGGTGAGCGTGTGGCCAGATGGTGCGTAGGTCCCAGCTGCCGTGACAATGACGGCGTGACCGTCTGCCGCCTCGCTGGCGGGAGGAAGGGCGGCCGGTTCGGTTGCGTCGAGTTCTGACGCCTGGGTGGGTTCCGTTTCCATTTCGTTGGAGCGCTCATCCGGAGGGGCGACGATGTCGTCGGTCCAGGGGTGCTCCGCAACCCCGGAATCCGTTTCGAGACAAGCGGTGTCGTCAACGTCGAACAGAGAAGGCTGATCGGGTTCGGGAACTTCGTCCGAACGAGTAGCGGATTCTGGTGGCTCGAGCTCGAATAGCGTGAACTGCTCCCCTTTCTTCAGCGCCATGTTTCATCCTTTCCGTTCACTGTCGTCATCATTCGAGATCGAAGGCGGCGCGCACGGCTATGGACAGTGATTCCTCTTGCGCTGGAAGAAGATAACCGATGATGTTGCCGAGTGCACTGACTGGAATGGTGGTGATGTGGTCGCAACTGACCACCGCGTCGGCGGATAGTCCGTTAGCGACGCTGACGGACACCTCAGTGGACAGTCCTCGGATCTCGCCGGTGATGGGCGCTACCGTGACGGTCCCGAGGTGTGGACGGACCATCTCTCGGGTGAGTACGAGGACCGGCCGAACTGTGTCGAGCTTGGCTTCGTGAATTGGTCGCATCAGGTCGAGCCTGTTGGCTGTCGATTCACGGCGTGGTGAGCGAGGGGGCTCAAATCATGTTCGGATGTTGCGGCCGAGAGGATCTCCGCGTCTCGTGCGGCTATCTGACGGCGACGCTCCCGTTCGAGAGCGCGCAACACTAGTGAGGCTCGCGAGGTGGCGCGATGTTCCCTGACTTCGTCGTCGAGAAATTCCACGATCTCGTCCGGTAGTCGTACCGCGATCTGCGTGCTCATATGCTGATGGTACCGAAGTGGGATTCGTTTTGGTACCACCATCGCTTGCGAGTTCTGGAACCGATCATTTCAACGGGAGGCAAGGGCCGATGAAGTACTCAGCGCCCCGACGCGGCACATCTTGCCACGCACACGGTTTCCGCTGTCTTCATCGGTCGATCTCTATCTGGTGTTCTTCAGTCTCAGTGACGGTCCCATCGATGGTTACGTCTCCACGTCGGTACTGCTCGGATCGCTGAAATATTCGCCATGGGACAAAGCACTTCGGGGATTCGGCTCTCGATGTCAGGCACTTTGTCACTCCTCTCGACGACGCGACTGCCTCGCTACCGTCGAGGAATGAGCAGTACACCGTGCACACGGTTGGCGACGTCACCGCGAGGATTGAGTCCGGTTCCTCTCCCCTGCTCACGACCTCGCCAGCGCGCGGACTACGCATCTGAAATCAAATACGCGTTCACTAAGTCGTCGATGCGTGAAGTGAAATCTCCAGAGTCGCCAAGTACCTGTATGACTTGAACTGCGCCGATAAATCCCGCGCACAGATTCGCGGCCAGGCGCTCGGCGGCAGAGGCGGGAAGCTGTCCGTCTGCGATCGCAGTATCGACGAGTCGGCTGACGAGTTCCACCCACTCACGGAACGCGGGTGGGGCAGTATCGAGACCTGCTTCTGTGGTGAGCCTGAGGCCGGCTCGGGCCAGAGCATCGTCGGTTATAAGCGCCGCTGAACCGTTGAAGAATGCAGCCAACTTCTCGATCGCTGGTCTTGCTGATTCGTCGGTTGATTGTCGGATTCCGCCGAGCGCGGTCAACCAGTCGTTGATGAGTTCTCGCGCGATCGTTTCCTTGGAGTCGAAGTGGAAGTACACGGCTCCTTTCGTGGAGGCAGCCTCCGCAACGATGTCGTTCATGGAGGTAGCGGCGTACCCATCGATCGAGAATGAGCGTGCAGCTGCCTTGAGGATCTTGGCCTTCGTCTCGTGCGCTCGCTGTTGTCGGGGTCGCTGGCGCGGTTCGGGCGGAACGATCACGTGGTGTCGGTCGTCTGGGTCGGTCAATGCGGGTTCCTTACCTGCAGTCTGTGGGGACTCTGCTGTGGTCAACCCCTCCATGATGATGCAATTCCTGGCGCTCTGGAACCTTGGCGTTGGCGGGTTGCGGCGCTGCTCACGTTGTAGTGACGAGTTGGTCGGCGAAGTGAACATCGGAGGCTCGCATGTCGATGAGCGGCGGGTTGTCGAAGCCAGCCGCTCGGGCCGCTGTATCGAACTTTTCGTATCGGCGCCACGAGGTCGATGTTGCAACGGGAGGGTTGGACGTCTGGGCGATCAGCTCCCAGGTGAGAGTCGGGTCTGCAAGCTTGCGTCGTGCGGTGTCCTTGACAGCGTCGGGCAGGTCCGATGTGGCAATGAACCATTCGAGTTCGGCGTGCTCCGCCGCCTTTGCGTTCGACGGTTCCGGGTCCACTGAGGACCTCGTTTGTTCGGAGGGGCTCGGGTGCGGAGCGCTTTCCTGCGCGTCATGCGTTTCTGCGACGCCTAAAGAATGCTGGGCTCCTACGGCTGTTTCGTTGCGCATGAGGACGCTTTCCGTAGCAACCGTACCCACACCTGCGGCAGCATTGTCGATCTCGATCTTGTAGTCGGAATATGCAATACCCGTTGCTTTGATCAGGATTCCCAGACCGTGCGTGAAGGCGAGTACGAGCACCGGCGGAATGACCGCGATCATGGCAGCAACGGCCGGGTCGAGAGGTGTGTAGCCGATACTCTGACCTGCCGCGACGGCCTGTTGCGCAACTGTTGCGGAGTGGAACGCATGGTAGGCGTTCCCGAGGATGCTGATCGCGACCACCGCAACAGCAACAGCAACGTAGAAGTACTTGTCGCGTCGATGCATCTTCAGTTTGCTCAGAATGACGATGGCGACGGTGGATCCGAAGATTGCACTGTCAACGATGACGGGAAAGATCCATGCGAGGTTTTCGGGGATGGTTCCTTGGCGCGCGAGGTCCCGTTGGACTGCGAAGGAGAGGACAAATGCGCCTGCGGTGATCCCGGTTGCGATGAAAATCGCGATGAGAAGTGCGGCGATCAGTGCTCCAAGCTGGATCCGCGCTGCGCGCAGACTAAAATCACCCATGATCGGGTTTTCCTTCCTACAAGGGGTGTTCTCGGTCTGGAGTCCCGCTGGTTGCCGCCGGCGGGACTCCTCCTGGTTTCGGAAAACTTTCTCTGGTGGGAACTCCTTGCGTTTCGTCGGCGTTGCGTGCGGTGACGGTTGACAGCGATTTCTGGCGGTCGTATCCGAGAGTCGACTGATGCTTTTTGCGTCGCACTCAAAGCACGTCGGCGATGTCGTTCCAGCTGCGTGCCTGTTGATCTCAGAGGGACGTGGGGTGGTCTGCAATTTTGCGTGACTGCAGCGGATTGTTCACGCAATTTGCTGCAGGCTTTGCGCTGCCAAGGCTTCTAAGTTCTACAGAACGGACCGTCAGCAGACGAGAGGGACATGGCATAGCGCGCGCACAGCAAGGACTTCCCGCCCCGGCGGTTCTTCTCCCGCCCGCCCCCGACAGCCGTTCTCAATATCGAGGTCCTTGGAATGTTCCCCACATATGCCTACTCGGTTGTCGTGCCAGGCACCTCTAATTAGGTCTTCCAGCCGAAGCACAAGATGTTCCCGCCCAAGGGCCGAACTCCACAATCAGGAATTAAGACAACTCATCATGCGTGCACGCAGTGCACGCCATGCACGCGATCCTCTTATAGTCCCCTGGCCTTCAAGTATTCGTCCAGCGCGGCCTCGGTCATCGATGCCTCGCTGATTTCGCGATCGCCAGTCTCGTACCGCAATTTGTCGACGCCACGCCGGAGGCGATCCTTGGTCGAAGGTTTGATGCGCGTGTTGTGGGTCATCGACAACTTCTCCTCCTCATCTTTGCGGGCACTGAGATCCGCTGAAGGCGATGGTGGCGTAGCTGCAGGTGCCGCAGGGGTCGCGTCTCCCCTGGGCGGACGTTCCGGGATGAGTTCAGCCGGATGTGTCTTACGAATTGCAGGTTCCCGCTTCACGCTCATGCCGGGGCTCCGATCACGATGGGCAACTCAGCGAGCAAGTCACTGTAGGCAAGTTGCAGCGTCAATGCTTTCCCACCCTTGAACTGGTGAATCGGAGTGCGATTCGAGTGCGCGTCCTGGCGGGCCGCGAGTTCCGGGATCGATGTCTTGGCGACGAGTGAGCCGTAGGTCTCCCGTAGCTCACTCTCTCTGAACTCATGTTCGCCGGTGGATCGTTTACGACTGATCACGATCTTGTCGAATTCCAGCTTCGGGTTCGCCCGTTTGCGAACGGTGTCGATTGTCTCTTCGAGCTTCTGAACGCCACCGACACTGTCGATTGTGGGTTCAGTGATCGCGACAACGCCATCTGCTGCAATAAGAACCGCGAACAGCACCTTGCCCATATTGGGAGGGCAGTCGAAAAGCACAGCGTCATAAGGAGAAAGGTCGAGCCCTTCGAACGCAACGTCTAGGCGAAACACCAGGTCATTCGACCCATCCGACTCGATTTTGCCGAGCTCTTCGTCTGCGGGAATGAGGTCGACGCCATCCCATGGGGTGGCAATGATCGCCTCGGCTGCAATGCCTTCCCTGGTCTGGTTCATGAGGTGGTAGGCCGTCATCATGCCCTCTTCGAGAGTGACGCCGAGGCCGCCGGTCGTATTGCCCTGTTGGTCCATGTCGACGACAAGTACTTTTCCGCCGACCGCGGTGATGGCGCTGGCAAGCCCGAGAGTGGAGGCCGTCTTGCCTACGCCACCCTTCTGGTTGCCGAGTGCGATTTTGCGTGGCTGCATTGCGGACCTTTCATCGAGGGCGGTGACACTTGCTAGGCGTGCATTGCGTGTAAACCACGCGCTGCATGCAATATGTGCATTGCTTGCTGTGTGCGCAATCCACGCTGCACGTGGGATGCATGCAGACTGTGCGTTACGAGCAATCCAAGCATTGCATGCTAAGTCTGCACCGCTCGCGAAACACGCACATCGTGCATTACGTGCGCACGTAGCATAACACGCATGCCATGCGTGACATACAAGCCACGCACCCTGTGCGTGTCATGCACCAGTTGCATCAATTGCACTCCTTGCGTTCATTGCGCGCCATGCCCACCACGCGTTCGTTGCAACCCGTGCATGTCGTGCTCGCTACGCTATCCATGCGTTTCTAGCATGTGTTGCGCGCTTTGCATACGATGCATCCCTCGCACTCCAAGCATCCATTACATGCAACGCACGGCACGCTTTGCACGCAGCGCTCGCGATGCTAACTCCGCACGCACGCGGTGCTTTGCATGCTATCCACGCAGCGCACGCAACGCATGCACCACGCGTTATGTGAAGTAGGCACGCATGCCATGCAGCGCTAGCCGAACACGCCTTGCGTGCATTGGACGTCTTTCACTTCTGCATGCAACGCTCGCAGTGCATGCATTGCGTGAACACGCAAAATAGCAGGTCAATGCACTCACTGGCATCGAACGTATCGAAACATCACCCGCGCGCGACACACATTGTTGCGAAAACTCGGCGACAGAGAGCAACTTGGCTGCCACGATTACCAGATAGCGCGACGTTCCAGACACCGAATCGAAATGTGCGACAGTCCGTCTCCGTCAGATTTTCGCGGAAGTCGAGGGGACGCTATTGGGCAGCCAACTAACTAAAGGCGAATATATCGGAATCGGCAATCTCCGATGTGCGCGCAGAACAAATTGCTCAACCGTCGCGAGCGTTCTTGCCCAGCCATCCGCCAATGCATCGCCCTTGCAAGGATGGAAGGAACGGGCCAAACTCGCGAGGCAGGTAAGACAGCCTGCCAATTCAGGAACTTTCTGATGTCCGCGCCGCGGGCATGTCAATGGAAGCCTGTACCCCGCTGAAGGCCAGAACATATTTCATTCCATCAGGGTCCGAACATCGAGGCCAGAAGCACTCACATGAACCGCACGGATCGTGCAGTGAGACATGCATGGGCCGAACAACCGCACTGATCGAGGGGGAGGGGCCCAATTCTATTGAGAGATACAGCCGATTCACTGCAAGTCGGCGTGGTCATCTAACTCACGAAAAAACATTGCGCAATCATCTCAGGACACAACGGGGCCCGCGGTGAAACGAAATTTCTGCGCGAAAGGTAGGTCGCGGTGTGAACCCTGAGGTGTAAGGGGAAGGGACGTGTCGAGATCCGGATCAGTCGTAGTTCGGCCGAGGTCGAATGACCGAAGCGAGTCCGAGCAGACGTTAACTTTACGTCACAGTGACGAAATTAGGATGGGCGACGGGGTAGGGAAAATCCGTTTCGTCAGGCTTGATTTCGCCGCTTTGCGAGCAGAACTTTCTGATGGGTGGGCACATTTCGAATACAGCGACGCATGAATCGCAACGCCGAAACACACGCACTTCTCAACCGAGTGGGGGAGGGGGTGGAGACAGCTTCCCCTCTACAAGTATCCCGTGCACGATGCCGACGCTGCCGTGTCGACGGCCAAGAACGACGCAAGATGGCCCACCGTTTCACGCAACAGCGCTGCCATACATGCAATGCATGCCTTGCAACGCACGCATTGCATGTATGGCATGCGCGACCAGGATGCCTCGCAAAGCATGCGTCACACGCAGTGATCGCACCATGCCCTTCTGCACAAAAAGCCGTTTACCTGCGCAAATAAAGATGCTCAGTCAGGTACATGTCTCGGAGAGATATGACCGATAGACGATTCGAATACCTACGCGCGCGTCTGCATTTGAGGAAACGGCAGTCGGTTGAACCTCTTCTCGAATGTTGAACCCGTACCAACGCCGCGTTCTTCAAGCGCAAAGAAGTGGACCGTCAGCCCGCCATTGTCTGGTTCGGGCAGGGTCAGTTCTCCGAAAATGGCTGTGAGCTACGCGTATTAGATCAAAATGTTGACCTTCTGGATCTTTGTGTCTCGATCAACCTCGCCATGAGTATTTAGACCCCGTGGCGATCAGAGTGCCGTGCCACGGACCGCCACACTTCTCGGCAACGCTTGTCGATCATCGTGAAGCGTGTTTTTCGGACGCGTATTGCTTGGCCGGATTTGGGCCAGTAAAGCCTCAATGCTGCTGCTTGCATGTCAGGTGTGCCCGAATGCTGGCTAGGATCTTGGCGCGGTGCTCCGGGTTCGCTGCCATTTTCGTACGCTGAACATGTGAGCTTTCAAGTAATTCTTGTTCCCTCTTTCGCGCCAGGTCGGCCGATTTACGCTGTTCACTGGGTGATTCTCCGGTCCAGTCGATCCCATCGAGCCTGCGTCTGAGATATGCCAACGGTGAGATCAGACTTGATCTTGTTGGCCAGATCCACCCCCGATCTGCTGTGTCTCGGGAAAGGGTCTGTGCAATGTCACGTCCTGTCCATCGCGTCGTATCGATCTTGACATCGCGGAGAAGATCACAGATTGCCCCGATATGTCCGGGCGGACTGAGAGCCGGCGCATGGATGACGAGTTCGGCTGCAGTCCTCTGAAGTGCCAGAGGCCGGGGTGTGATCCGAGAAGTGTTTCGTTTTTTCGTTGTGAGCTGGGCTCGCGCGTGCGCGCGTTGGTGAGTTCTTCCTAACGGAAGAACTTCGAAAGATAAAAAACCAACACTAGATAGGGTGTCAGTTCCTATCGGCCCTGGTCGGCTGCTGTGGGGCTGATCGACGCGATTGACGTCGGGCCTCAGAGAGTTGCGAGCTCTGTGGCGGGTTGCTCTTTCAGAGGCGCGAGACGGTCGCGTCTTGGAGAGTTTGCGCTGAGGTGTCGTTGCCACGATTGTTCGAGGGGATGACAGTGACCATGTCGATGCTGCGCGGTGCTGTTGACCCCCGTGATGTGCTTCAGCAGCCAGAAATTCCAGGGTTTTGAGGTTCCGTCCCCGGACGTGTTCGATGCCCATTCCCAGAGCGATGAGCACTCGCCTGGCGCGGTTGACAGAGGATTCGCTGACTTTGGCGCGGGCAGCGATCGTCGATTTCGCTGCGGAGACCCCGCGGCCGGTGTGGGATTCGGCGAAATGTGCGTGAGCTTGTGCCACTGCGTAAGCCTTGTCGGGCTTGATCAGGTGGCGCGCGCACAGCGCCTTGCCGACCGGGCTGGTGGTGTGATGCCGGAATTGGCGGAGCCATTCCCTGCGTGATGTCCACACTGGAACGCGTGCTTGTTCCGTTGGTTCGACAGGTAGGGACCAAGACCGTCCTCGCTGGTCAGTGGACTCGTTGAGTTGCCGTGTAGCAGAGTCGAGGCGCGCGATACGTGAGAGAGCATCGTCGACTGCCGCTTGCCATTCGTCGACTTCTGTCGATTGAGGGACCGTGGATTGGGTGCCGATGCGCGACACGCCGAAGGTTGGTGATATGGAATGAGTTGGGCTGTATTCAGGGTATGCGCTACCCTGAGACGTACCTGCCATAGGTAAGTCCCTTCCAGGGGATGCAGTACGAGCAGAGAAAGCGCTAACTTTCGAAGCTCACCTCTCGAGAATGTTCGAGAACAGATGTCGGAGAACCTGCCAGTTCTCAGTCGACGTCAAGGACCTGCCAGTCCTTATTTCGCCGCGATGCGGTCCGCTCCCAATCACCCCCTTCGGGGGCCTTTGTGCTTTTCAAGAGGTCTGCGCTGTTTAGTTAGGTATCGGGGCACTTCGTTCGTTGTCGGCTAGGGGCGGCCTCCCTGTCTGCGGATCCGCTGTACGCGCGTTACGGCCGCGGTTGTTCGGGAGGTCTGTTCGATCCGGCGGCCGCACATCGGTACCGCCATGGGTACGGTGCTGGCTTGCTCGGATGGGACATTCGGGACGCAGAAGTGTGATCCGGTCGCCATGAAAGCTGAACTGTGATCTGGACGTGCCAAAAATGACACCGTGAACGCGTCCGCGAGTATGGCGGAATTGCGTTTCTGCGATATCATCGAGTAAGCACCGCCTCTTCCTTTCGAGGTAGTGGTGGTCACCGCCTCTTCCTTCACTGGGTTAGTGGTGGTCAGGGAGCTGGGAAGCTCTCACAACCGCATAAACGGACAGCCCCCGATGCCGCCAAGCCCTGGGGGTTGTTCGCTGTCTAGGGATAGTTCATGCGCCGACCGCAAGTTGCTCGATGCGACGCAGTGATCCAGCTGCCTCGACCTCGAGAAGTCTCAGCTGGTCCGGATGCAGTTTGTCGATGATGTAGTCCGGGATGTCCAGTCCGTGGGTGATGGCCAATATGAGCACGGAGTAATCCCCAGCAGGGATTCCGAGTTCGGCGGCCCGATCCTCGTACACCTTGTGCTGCTTGAGGGGAGCACGAGTCGCGATGTGTCCGCGAGGTCCCTTGTTGTGCTGTGCCATGAGGAAAGACTAGAACCAATCTGTAACTGATACGGGTAGGCGCGCTTGTTCGGTGTGTCGCGTGTGGTTGATGTTGCCATGGAGTTCTGAGGGATTTTGCGGCGGCCCGCCTCACAGCCCGCCGCCGGCCCGACCAGGGAGGGGCTTGACGGACCGCCTCTGACGCTTCGCTGAAGGTGGAGTTTGGGTGCGTTGGCGGTCGGCGGTTCGATGATGGGTCTAGCGTCGGAATCGGGTTGGATTCTTCGGGAGCGGATGGAGATGCTTGGCTCTCGTGCTGTCAGACGCCGGGGAGGTTCATGTGCGACTGAACGCGGGGGAGGGGTTATGTAACCCGCGTGTTGGACGGCGCTTCCGCAGGCTGCTGCCGTGTGTCGTGGAGATGGAGGGAGACGGGGGTCTGTGGAAAGTCGATGGTGCGTCTGCGAGCTCGATGGCTCGGGTCACGTGTCGAGAGGAGCACCTGAAAGATCCGGAAAGGCACCTTAACCTGTCAGCTGCCGAACGTAGGTTTCCAGCGGGGAGGGTTTGTGCCTTCGTGTTCGCCTGGAATCGTGAGGGACTTCGGTTGGGGGAGGTCGATCCGCGTATATTGTCACGTGGAATGCTCTTTGTCGCAGTTGCGCAGAGGATTTCGATCACTGGATTCGAACATTAGAGTCGTGCGTCGTTCGACTTCCGTGAGTACATTGCTCGGATCGACGTATTGACGGTGCGCTGTTCGCGCACTCGAAGGAATGCTTCGCATTCCGTCAACATTCGTTTCTCAGGACTCAAAGGTTCCACAACGCCAACAGTTCGGCCCGAAGACTGAGCGAGCGAACGTAGTGGTTGGACCGCAGTTGTGCGCTGGGGTGCCCGACATCGACGAGATACCTCTCGGTGTCTGCCACAGGAAGCGGTAGCAGGTCGTTGCGAACGCGGAGAAAGAGCTGAGATTGACTGGGAGAATCCGGTATTCGATCCTGGTTGGATATCACGACAGCGGGTGGTAATAACAATTCGTTGTCCGTGGAGACGCGGATGACGACGTCCCCACGTGCCATGCTGCTTGGTTTTCCGAGTCTGAGTGTTTCGAGTCGATATCTCACGCTCGGATTGACCGAAAGATGCTTCGTTGAAGTCTGTTTCACAGGTGCGATGCGCACGGAGGGACGGGTTTCGTGATCGCTGACTTGCCTGATAAATACTCGGTTGGTCGGAGTAAGAGGAAAGTCGTTGTCAAGGTTCTGCATTCGGCCAGTGATGCCGGGTATGGGTACGGCACGCCCGATCGCCCATTCGCGCGCGGCGTTGTCGATGAATATTTGGTCTACAGCAGTGGTTTCGTCGATATTGTTGATGAACGCGCGACTGTCGGCAACCACTTGGGGGTCATCGGAAATGACGACCGCTTCATGGGTGAATGTGGAATTTTCGGAAGCATTCGGCGAGCCGATTACAGCTCGTTGGTTCGTCACGATGACCTTGGCGTGCAGTGTTGACGACGACAGGACGCGAACGCCCTTGCTGAGGTAGTGCGCAAGAACGGCAGGTGAAGTGGCGTGGACGCGGATCGCCGCGGTAGAAGCATTGACGATCAGAAGGTCTCCACTGCGAAGTGGAAGTAGTTCGGGCGCAAGGTGTCCGAGATACGGAACAGCGGCAAAGCGTGGGCCTCGCGTGCGGATTGCGCGCGTGATGTGTGGCCACGGGTTCGGTCCGTGGAAGCTGGTCCCCATAGCCTAGAACGGTAGCGCGAATCGGGCCCGATTTCTGGCGCCTGCGTGAAGCTGCCGTTGTCCTGCGTCGTCTCCGGAGCAAAAGAAACTGCCGGATATCTGTGATCTGTCGTGGAGGTCGAAGAATGTTGTAGCGATCAACCCTGCCGGATCAGACGGCGTTAAACCCCAGTGCGGCTACAGCGCTGTCGATTCGGCATGCGATTTCGATACGGGACGGTGGCAGTGATGGCGCCGGACGGGTGGGAAGGGTCTGCTGCTTGTTCGAGCAGCGCCCCGCACAGTGCACCGGCAAATTTACCGCGGTACGCGATCCCGCAGGGGTGAGGGCGGGCGTGGTGGATCGTGCGGGCCCATGCCTGGGGGGGTAGGCCTGAGATCGTAGGCGCTCGCCGTGTGAATATCGGGTGGCTGATGTAGTATCGATGGCGAACCGGATCAGTGCTCGAAAAGTGAATGCGCAGAAAACTTCTCGGCATTCTAGTGTAGGTCGGGCGACGTGGTCTTCATGAACTGATGGACCCGTGCCTCGTGACGGGGAAGTCGGGCGTGTTGGGTTGCAGTGGAGGTTCGTCTACCACTCTTTGGCAGCCTCTTGTCGCGAGTTCAGGTGAGGTGGCGGCGCGGATGCGTCAGCGTGGCTTCGGCGCCCCATCAGATAACAGGCGGTAGGGCCGGCGTGATGGTTGTGAGCGCAACGTAGGACATTGCACTCACTGGAGTCGTTGTGGGGAACAAGATTCCGTTGAGATAGATCCATGAGGTTGCGACGGCACCGGCGATCAGTGCTGCGATTGTCACGGTGGTGGCTGAGCGCTCGCGGAAGAGGAGCATCACGGCCCCGACGCTGGGCTTTCGGGCGGGGTCAGCGCGGATAACCACTGGCTACGGTGCGTGCAAGGATACCGAGCGTGGCTTTGAGAGATCCTTCGGCGATGACGGGAAAGATTCCTGCTTGCCGCCAGGTGGGACCGATATCAGACCAGTCGTAGTACGAGGTCACGAGGGAACTGTGGCCGTCGTCGGCCGGCTCGATCCGATATCCGTAGACGTGCCCGATCGGAGGTCGGACAGTTCCGAGGATGGTCCATGCTATTTCGCGTTGGGGAACAAAGGTTTTGATCGTCACTGTGACGTCGTACTGTCCCATGGGTAGGTCGCCCAGAGCTTCGCGATCCATGTGGACGACGAATTCGTCGCCGGTCGCGGTCACGAGTTCGGGTAGAGATCACACCCGCCTGAACTTCTTTCGACTGACGGTTCACCCCAAAGGTATTCGACAGAACGGCGCATCACCTGTCATCACGCACAATGCTCGGCAAGGCCTCTGCGCTCGTCGGGCAGCAGCCGCATTGACCATCGCTGCATCCAGGATTGCAGCAGCGTCCACCACGATCAGCCCCGCCACAGCCACTCCGGTGACGGCCACCAGCAGTGGGCTCAGTTTCGTGACAACTGGCGGTCTCGAGTTGTACTGCACCAGCGTCAGCGGAACCGGAATCACCCCTGCAGCGCCCGGTAACGTAAACTCCGGAACGGGCGGCATCAGCATCAACATCGCGAGCGTGGGACTGTCCGGATGTGACCTCGAAGGTGTGCCGGCAACGATGACCACGTCGGGTTCCTGGGCTCTGAACGTCAACGCAGACAGTGGATCACCGATGGGAAGTATCAAAATCCCCAACGGTGGAGCTCATGTAGTCGCTGGTGGCTGCGTCATCGACGTCACCGCCAGCACTGCCGGCCCCGTGCCCTACAGGAACAACACATACCGTCACCGCCAACAACACCGGAACGGTGAACTTCACCTCCAACGGGGGAAGCGCATCATGCCCGGCAGCAGGGGCCGGAACAGCGAAGATGACCGGGGCGCTCAAGTTCAACTCCGCGCCCGGCATCACCGTCACTCCCTGACTCGGAATGTAGTTGCGCCACAGCCACACCCGCGCTAAGAGAACTACATGCGGGTGTGGCTGTGGCGTACTGTTCGCGTAACCGTCCCCTCGGCACCGGTCGCTGCCTGAGCAGGAAGATTCACAGAACACATGATCGTTTGGTCGAGGACCCGCCCGATCTCTCGTAGTGTTTCGCCGCAGCAGTGAAAATCCCAGATCACCTTCTAGTGCTTCACCGAGAACCTCAGTGGCTTACTGCCCATCCACGGTCATGCATCATCTCACCAGTAGTGATGAGCTGACCCTGTTGAGATTAAGATCGACGGCGAGATCGTCGCACTCGGACCCGACGGTGTCCCGTCCTTCTCCCGATTGCAACGCCGGATGCACGTACTCAAACCCACCACCCAACTTCGCAACGACGCCCTGACCACCTACTACGTCTTCGGCGTCCTCGACATCGACGGAACATCGACAGCCGACCTTCCCTACCTCGAACGCCGCGAAGCGCTCGCCAACCTCAGCCTCGAACACCCGCGCATCAAACTCCCACCCCACTGGCTCAACGTCGACGAACCGACCATGCTCCAGGTCGCCCGCAAACACCACCTCGAAGGCATCGTCGCCAAAAGCGTCACCTCGACCTACCAACCCGGAAAACGGTCCCCGAGCTGGCTGAAAACACCACTCCGCGCCAACACCGAAGGAATCATCTGCGGATTCGTCCCCGGATCCGGCAACGCCGCCGGCGGCATCGGATCACTGATCCTCGGCGCCCACGATGACTCCAGATCGCTCATCTACATCGGAAACGACGGAACCGGCTTTTCTTCCAGACTCTCGGCAAATGGCCGCTTGAAGCGGGGCATTATGTACAAGAACGCAGGTATGGACGTCGCTGTAGGGTGACTTCGTCGAGTTGTTTACGGTGACGAATGAGGTGCACAACCATGGGATTCTCGGTCGAGCGGTTTGACCATATCGTGATCAACTGTCGTGACGTCGATGCCACAGCCTGGTGGTACGCGACAGTACTCGGAATGACGATCGAGCGATTCGGCCCCACGGCGCGCACTGCGGTGAAGTTCGGAAATCAGAAGATCAATTTGAGGCCTCTCGGAACGGTGGAGCAAGACCCGGGCTGGACCACAGGTGCCGTCGAGGCGGCGGGTTCCGAGGATTTGTGCTTCGTCACGTCGGCTTCGCCGGATGCTGTCAGCGCGCACCTGGAGAGCTGTGGGGTGGAGGTGCTCGACGGGCCCGTGACCAAGCTAGGTGCCCTCGGAGAGATGGTGTCGCACTATTGTCGGGATCTGGATGGCAATCTCATTGAGATTGCCGTCTATCCGAATTGAGCACGCCGAGAATGGCTTACCGTCGTGGCAACACGATCCGATGCAGTCTCAGTCGCGGTCGCGTATTTCGCAGCAAGCAAGTGATGCACACAGCCTGCGACGAATCCTCGGTCTCCCGACGGAGTTGACGAAGCGGCCGACACCGAAAGGTGTCCAGCGGCTTCACCGGGTCGGTGCCCGTCTTGAGCCTCTCGGCAAGTGGCCGCTCGAAGCGGCATTTCTTTCGGTGGTACCCGGGGCAAAGAACGTCAGCACCGACAGCCTCTACAACGAAGACTGCCGCAGAGTTATTCCGCGCCGCTGACCAGCGTAGTAGCTTATTTCCTGGTGATGATTGTCCGCAGCACGAAGCGGAACATCACTGCGGTACCGGCTCCGACCGCGATACCGGATACCGCGTCGCTGAGCCCCGAACGCGGTTGCCGCGAAGTTGCTCTGTCAGTATTAGGAAGATGACCGACAAAAACGGCAAAAGCAAAGATGTGACTGCAGTAGGTTCCCGTGTGCGAATCACGGTGTCAGACTCCGATGCCGGTGGCACCGTGGCATGCACGGGTGTGGTGATCGAGGACTACGAGGACATGGTCATCGACCGCGGTTCGGTGGGGCGGGACTGGGCTCCGGTGCAGCGGTGGGCGATCGCACTCGATGACGGGTGCCTGGTCTTCGCGAGCGACGACGACCTGACGCCGGCAGAATAGGGCGCATCGGAAGCCCGGAACGCTTTGCGAGTCCATTCGGCGAGAGCAGCGTCAGACCCTGCTGCCCGAGGCTGTTTGGCGGTCGCCTAGCAAACACCACGGAAGCGCAGGTCGAAGTGTCCTGTGGTCGGTGCGGCGGAAATCGTATGCAGGTTCCCGGTGCGCCCCGCGGGCGAGCAATCGGACGATGTTGGCCTGGTATATCTCGGCGTCGGCATGGAGAACGGGATCACTCTCGAGTCACAGGTTTGCAGGATGAATCGGTTCGTCGTACATACGACGGAAGAGTTCGGTACGGACGCCTTTGAGCCAATCTGCTGCTTCCTTCGAACCGGGTTTGTCTTACTGGCTGAGCTGTGTTGCTGATACCAGTTGCCATCAGATCATACTTTGGTACGCTTAAAGTATGACCACGAAATTCACCATAAGTATCCCTGACGAGGATGCGCACCTACTTGACGAGTATGTGCGTGGTCACGGACTTCGTGGCCGGTCGGCAGGAATTCGAGCCGCACTCCGCCTACTCTCGACGTCCGGACTCGAACGTGACTACGCCGCAGCTTTTGCTGAAGATGACGTAGATGAAGTGTGGGACGCTGTCACGGCAGACACCGAATGATTCGCCGCGCGCATATTCACTGGGTGGATCTGGATCCCGCGCAGGGCAGTGAAGCGGCGAAACGACGACCGGCGGTGGTGGTGAGCAACGACCGGGCCAACGCTACTGCAGAAAATCTCGGCAGGGGCGTGATCACCGTGGTTCCGTTGACTACCAATACTGTGCACGTGTTTCCGTTTCAGGTGATTGTCGAGTCCGACGAGTCAGGTTTGGCGCGAGCGTCGAAAGCACAAGCGGAGCAAGTGCGTTCGGTATCGGTTCGGCGTCTGGATCCTGAACCTGTCGGCAAGGTCGGGATGGAGACTTTCGCCGCACTCGAGGACGCGCTGCGGCTGCACCTCGATCTGCAGTAACTTGGTGCTGTTGGGACCGGGTGATCGCCTCGATCGTCGGGGTGCGGTTGCCGAAGACCCTACGTGGTCTGCTCTGCCCACTCGCTGCTTGCTTCCCTTGCCAGCGCGGCAGTGAGAGTGCGTCCGACGAGCGGCAGGACGACTCGGCTTGCTAGCAATTGGTCTCGATACAGCGAACGAACCGAGGGGCGGAACGCCTAAGGTGTGCTGGTCCATCCGTCTGGGGTGTGAAGTACTCCGTTCACTCGCACTGGAATAGGGGGTCCTCCGGTGTCTCCTACTGTGCGGCGGCATATCTCGTCGAGGATTTGCTTGTTCGACATTTGTTGCAGCGACATCCTGGTCGGGGAGAGAGGGCGGTTCTCTTCTTCGGGCATGGTCATGTAGCCGGCGGCGATCAGCACGTCTTGTATGGGCGCATCGAACAACACTGCGACCTGCCGAAGAACTTGCGGGGACGGCGATCGCACGATCGTTGCCCAATGACGCAGCAACGACGGATACACCCCTAGCGCCCGGGCAGCCTCCTCGGTGCTCTCGTAGCCCCGAGCATCGATCTGATCACGAATCCACACTCCGAATCCTGTCCGCATGGCCTGAATTTTTTCATGGATTCGTGGACTCGATATCGGTGTGGCGCTGCTTACTGAATTCTCCCGGGGGGGCGTGAGTTTTGACGACAGTACTTCTGTCGTGATGGTGCGAAAAGCTCGGTGGCTAGTCGAGTCGTTCCGACACCGACTCAGGATGCTGCTCCTACGCCGATGCCGCGATGGACACTCAGCGGTCATCGCGTCCACGGGTACGGCGCTGGCCTCTGACTCGGTATCGGCTGAATCACCAGGGTTTTCGTTGGTGTGGTTGGCACCTTGAGCGACGGTCATTTCGGATTCGGGTTTCATCGTCCTTGGTTCGGCACGTACACCGCGTGTCCGGTATCGGGTGCACCACCGCCATACTGCCCGCCTGTCCTGTAATCGCTTCTCTCGGACCTCTGAGTCATCGACGGATTCGCGGATGCACCCCTCATTCAGTGTGCACTCCTGACCTATCACGTCTGTCGTCGGAATAGTGGACGAAGATCCCAAACATTGAGCACTGCAGGAAAACTGGCATTTCGGGTTCGAATTTGGTTAGCATCTTGTTGCTGCGGTGATTCTGAGTGGTCAGTTCGTCCGCGCAGGGCCTGCCCTCCGGCTGTCCACTCGCCGGGGGCGGCGGGCTTCTACCTCGTCCCGATTGTCACACGTTCCGAATATGTCGGGTGCGTGGCGACGGTACAGACCCGGCCTTCGTCGGAGAGTGAGGAACTTGGTATGACCGCCAATGGATCATCTGCCAAAGCGCTTCGTGATGTGCGGCGGGCACAGTCGAGACGAAAGCTGGCGGGCATCTCATGTCTTCGGTCTCTTTACTTCGAGCGCCGGTTGTTTCTTCGTCCGTGGTGATGGCTTGGTCTGTTCACGACGTGGTGGAGTGCCAGCCGGCAGGCCGGGCGAGCGTGATCGTGCTAGGTGAGGCGCGGGTGGGAAGAGTCTTTCGGGATGGGAATCGCGGGGTCGTGGTGGTCAAACATTCGTCCTGCGTGGCTCGGCTTTTGGTGGACTGGACAATCAGAGGAGCCCTGTCTTTTTGAAGAAGCTAGTGACAGCAGCGCTGTCGGTCATGCTGTAGACGTCGATTGTGAGGCCTGTTTCCATGTTGACGTAACTTCCCGATACTTGTCCGGTGGCGCCGTCACTGATGTTGACTCCTGCTGTGCGGGAGTCGTTTTCGACCAGGGTGTAGTTCCCGTAGTCGTATTCGCCGTATCCGAGAAGTGTCTTTTTTGCTTGTTTCAGGTCGAGGCTGGCTGTGAAGCGATTGCCGTATTCGGAGAAGCTTTCGGCGAGTTGATTGGATTTTTTGATATCGCAGCTGATCACGAGGGCACCGTCGGTGGTGAAGGTGGATTGGCGACAGTTTTCGGAGGCACTGCTCAAAGCTGTGGGGAGGGCCGCTTTGACGGTGCCGGCGTCGGTGACCGGTCCGGCAGTCGTGGTCGTTGAGGATGTGCTGCCAGCGGCTGCTGGATTGTCCACGTTCGAGTTGCCCGGTGACGGGCGCAGAACGATCACGGCTGCCACGATTGCGCCGATGACGACGAGAGCGCCATGATCCTGCCGATTGACTTACCTGGAAACGCGCAGCTTCGAAACATCAGGCACACGCTTCCGGGCGGGGGATGCGCGCGGGCGATGGGCGTTCCCAGCGCCGTTGGACTCGCGCCGCTTTGCACGATCAAGTGACCAACCTGACGGCGCTCGTGGCACTGGAGTTGGTGCAGTGCAGCTGGGAAACCGACGGGCGTTCGACGGTTCGGAGCGTCGGACGATGAGTTGCCGGGGGCCATGTTGTCTTCGTCAAGCGGCAGTCACGGCGAGTGATCGATAGGGTTCATGGTTCTTGAGCATGGCGTAGAGAACATCGCAGCGACTTCCGGCGAGGCAGATGGGCGGCGGTGTGCTTCTTTCCTTCGACTCGTTTTCGGTCGTAGTAGGTGCGACTGGCAGAATCGTGCAGCACGACGAACGCCGAGAGGAACAGGACGCGTTTGCAGTCGCGGGAGACGGGCGTCCCGCCTCCCGTCGAGTGACCAGCCGGTCGACGGGCGCCCGCAGGAAACATAACTGCGAAACCCACTACTGCACAAGGATTTCCTGATTTCAGGGTCATGTCAGGCGCGCCGGCAGCGCCAGGGATGTCCGTTGAGTGATTCGATCTGTGCGCGGCGGTCACCTGTTCTGCTTCCGGGTGGGGAGCTCGCTGGCTGATGATCGGCGCGCATCGAACCTTGGCACCGATGCTGGAGTCGCTCCGTAAGAGAAGCAGCGTCAGTGCTACAGACTGTGCGTCGTAAGGTTGGTCTCTCACGGCGTGCAGAGCCCGCCGGCGTAGCGCTCACTTGTGAGCTGGCGGGCACCACCGTTTTCTGGCGGCATTGCCTGAACCGTCTGTATCGACGAGTCGTGGATCACCGTAGAGAATAGATGTGGTGGTCAGTGGCCCGCCGAGGAGAGTGTCGGCTCCCTCGGCGGGCCGGTGGACTTCTGCGGCGAACCGTGCGGTTCGAACACGCCCGAAGCCGGCCGAGGCGACCGTCCTGCGACCGTGAGAACTGGTTCCCGATCGGTGCCGCTCTCAAACAGTGCCGGATCAGGGGCGGCTCTACTTGGTCGCCAACTCCGGGCACCGGTATGCCACTGCTCTTTCAGCGACACGAGTCATCATCTCCGCACTGACCCCGGTCTCGGTCGCCATCGCGGCGGAGACGGCCCCCAGTGCTCCCGGCCCTTGGGCGTTCTCCATGTCCAGACACACGATGTTCGACATCTGCTGCGCCGCCACGACAGTGACCTGCTCCCCGGTGATGGAGGCGAAATCGGCAGCGAGTTGGGCAGCTTCCTCGGGGCGTTGCTGGATTTGCGCTTGCGCGCCCTCGTTCATCATCTCCCCGAATTCGTCTGTAGGAGCGGGGGTGGAAGAAGATGCGCCGACAGTGGGCACAGCAGATTCTTGCAACTCCGGTGGAGTCTCGTCCTTGTCTGCGCACGCGGTGATTCCAACGGCTATCGCGGCAACGACCAGCAACTTCTTCATGCTGGTCATCTCATCAGAGAAACCCGCGCACGGATACCCGAGCTCTCTTTCTGCACGTGGATGCCCTCGTGTGAGTGGGCGTCGATGGTGGACTCGAGGAGGTCGACGGACCACGGGTTCTCCGGAGCAATGACCGATCCTTGAGAGGTCCATTCCGGTTCTCGCAGTCCCGGTGCTCGAAACCAGCTGTGCTGTTCTCTGAACTGATTTTCTTGGCAGGGTCTTCTCGGTGAGACCCCTTTTCGGTCCTCACCCGGTTGCAGCATGAGGCGACGGTTGCGGTGCTCGCACGAGCGTCAGCACGACGGTAGACAGGGTGCCCCTGCGGCTTGCATCTTCGTTGGCATCGGGCAGCGGCGCCAAGCACAGCTCGCGGTGATGCTGTTGGACCTCGTGACGCTCCCGGGGCGTGATCCAGTCACCTTCGTAGACGAGATCTCCGCAGTATCGGCACCGCGTAGAGAAGTATCCTGTGGCCGGATTCGGTGCGTTGATCTTCGAGATTCTGCACTCCTCTCGCGTAGAAGGGGCCCTGCCTCCGTATCGACGTCGCCGTCGTTCCGCCGGGCCTCCCTGGCAACTGCCGCACGCTTCAGGTGGCTGCAGCGTCCCCGTTTCGCGCAGTGGGGCTGCTCAACCGGAGCGTATCGAACGTCATGCGGATCATCAGGGAAGGGACGGCGCGCGAATCTTTCGAATACGTCCCGGGTAATTCGACGGAACGGCGAGGTCGACCCTAGGCGGAGTGAAAGGTGTATCGCCGGCTCATCGCAGCGAGGGCCTCGTCGTCGTCGTCGGAGAAGGCAGTCGCCTGCGCCCAGATCAACGCTTGCAGGTAGTCCTGATGGCGTTGGAGAAGTTCGTCGGTTGAAAGCCCTGCATACAAAGAATCATTCGGTCTCTCCTCGGCCCTGGCGATGCCGGCGAATTGCGCCAGGTACGCCGCGAGAGCGGCAGCACGGCGACGACGACTTGCAGGCATGAGTTTTCACCTCGGCTTCGGAGCGGATGCGACTACGAAGCCGAGGTGACCTCACACGCATGTACTCGAGCAACTCGTCGACTCCACTACCCCCCACAGCAATACTAGAGCTATCGACACCACATCGACGATCGTTACAGTGAATGAAAAAATGTAATGGATCGCATGCCGGAACGGCCCCGGGAACGTGTCGGGTCCGGTGCGTCTCGATCCGGGTGATCGGCGGGACTCACCCGCCTGATGGGAAGGCTTTTTCCACGCTGATGGTGACGGACAGTTCGTTCGCCGCGGATGGTCTTGCGGGTTTTTGGTCGAGTGTCGCGTTGTCGACGAGGGCGGCGAGCACGAACCATCCGAACGAAGAACTAAGGGCGTCGACCGGAGCGTGGGTGGTGGCGGTCAGGTACACCCGCAGTGAGCCGGGACCACTGTCGACGACGCACACCACAGCGCTCGCGCTGCGGGCGTGATTGACGAGAATGGCAGCGGCTTCGTCCACGGCGAGGACGAGATCATCGAGTGCATCCCGCGAAAGAGGATGACGAGACACGACTGTGCGCACCATCGACCGGAGCATCCACAGGTGGTCGGGAGAGGCCGGAACGGACAGCGACAGGGACGAGGCGGTCGGTGAGACGGTCGCCTGCTCGAAGCACATGGGCATGGGGCTCCTGTTACACGAAGAAAAGGTGCGAACCCCTGCGATGTCCGCGATCGCACCCTCGAACGAGGAATTTGATCCCCCGTCCAGTTAACCGGAATGTGTAGGCCCCAAACATGGGCACAGCTCAGCAAGAAGGGCACACGTCGCCGACTGCCGAGGCGACCCTCTGCGCGTCGAGGTGACAGCGATTTCGTGTCCGCACGTTTTTCCGTCAGCTCAGAACTGCGGTCACTTCGGATTCCATGAGAATTTCAGGTTGGACGATGGACGAGCCGAGCTGACTGATTGCAAGAGGATGCACCGGCACAATCACACCGTGCAGTGCATCGCCCGGACACCGGTGCAGCTCCAGCGCGTGAGAGGCCCTCGGTGGCCGAGGCGGTGATCAGTTTCAGAGAACGACTGAAGGTTCGGCGCGACATCATGACCGAGACGATCGCGCTGGCCGGAGCCGGCATGATGCCTGTGTGTGGGGCGCCGCACTCTCGATGAATTTTGCCGGACATCCGCATCAGCCGCGGAGCCGACGAACTGCGAACCGGATTACGGTTGTCTTTCAGCTAGGTCAGTGCTTCGCTCATCGCTTCACCGCTCTGGCGGGTGCCGTCGGTGGAGGCTAATGCCGCGCCGTCGGGATCGGCTTGTTCAGGGGTGCGGGTTCCTGCGTGGTGCGGGTTGGATCGTTGCTTCGAGTCGGGTGAGCCGTTGTTCCAGGGCGCTGGTGACGGCGAGCAGTCCGAGCAGGGTGGGTTCCGTGATGTCGCGACCATGTTGGGCGTGATCGAGCAAGGTGGTGCGTAGAAGCTGGCACATGGCGGCGTCATCACTGATGGGTAGTTGTTCGAGTGCGGCGGTCAGACGCTTGGCGGGGAAGGTCACGGGTAGCTCCTGCACATGTCAATCATGCAGGCACAAGAGATGAAGTGACTGCCTGTCGTGGGGTGGGTAGTGCGCTGGAACCGAGGCGGAAAGCAGCGCACCACGAGCAGGAATGTTACTGCGTCAATGCTGATCGGCTGTTACCCCGGGGGTGAGGAGTGCTCTTGCCCTGCGGTCGGCGGCGACCTCGGCGCAGGGTTGGCTAAGGACGCTGGGCTCTTCGGAGGAGCGGCATCGACGGCGTTCGACGGAGTGGCAGATTCGGTGAGGGGCGTAGCAGCAGCTCCGTCTACTTCTCGGTGCTCAGCGTGAGTCGAGAGTGCGCCACAGTGGCGGGGTGTCGTCGCCGTCGCTGTTGGCGAGGGTGCGGATTCCGTCGGCGTCCCGGGCGAGGATGTCGGCGAAGTAGGAGCGGTTGGCTTCGTCGAGTCCGTCGGGGAGGTTCGCGCCGCGCAGGATGGATGCCGCGGCCGCATCGAGGTACCGGGCGATGCGCAGGAGCAGTGGACGTGGGGTGGGAACGAGGGAGGTGCGAGCGTCGGCGGTAATCATGCCGAGGGTCGAGAGCAGTGACAGCCCGGTGACGGCTTCGATGTCGTCGAGGTTGATATGGGCAACTTTCAACGCTTCGGCCAGTGCTGCGGTGGTGAGTCCGACGGCGGCAAGCGGCATGGAAATACTGCGTTCGAAAGCGATGAGGTCGGCGCCGGGGGCTTCGTCGGAGAGCGAGACCGCCAGTGATTGGGCGAATGCAAGGAGACGCTCATCCGTGAAGGCATTCTGCGCGGTACGGCGACTGACACCCGTCAGTGTCATGTGTTCGGAGATTTTGTCGGCGAGAATTGTCTGTGCTTGGTCGTCGGTGACGGTGAGCCCGAGGTCGAGCAGAGCGGCCCGAAGTTCGGCCGATCGTGCGGCGAGCCAGATGGATCGCGGTCTCATCACTGCTCCCGTGAAGGTGAAAGTTGTGTTGTCGAGGTGAGCTTAGATCGACCGTCATCGAGCGAACACAGGGGACGCTCGAAGACGCCGAGAGATCAGTCGAACAGTAGGGTCCGTCCTGGGGGATTGTCACATTAACGTGAATGTTCGGTGACAGAGTGTGTTCGGATGCGTGGTGATGCAACGGCCCTGTCGCAGGCGCCTTTTCAGGCGGCGACGGCGCTACCGGTAGCCTCGCGTCATACGGCGAACTGATCAGCCAACACCTGCCGGTACTCACCGGCCGACAGCAGCCCTTGAGCAGGTTTCGGAAGAACTGTTTGGCCGCCTTGGTATTTCGACGGGACTGAACTAGCACGTCCAGGACTGTGCCGTCTTGGTCGACGGCACGCCACAGGTAGTGCTGAACTCCGTTGATCCGGACGAAAACTTCGTCGAGGAACCACTTGTCGCCGGGGCGAGCACGGCGGCGACGCAGCCGATTCGCGTAGGCCTGCCCGAACTTGTCACACCATCGCCGGATCGTCTCGTAGGAGACCACGACACCACGTTCGAGCATGAGTTCCTCCACGTCGCAAAAGCTCAGCGTGAACCGAAAATCGTGAACCGAAAATACAGCCACACACAATGGTCGATGATCTCGCCGGGGTAGCGGTGGTGACGCTTGTACGACGGCGCGGCGGTGGTGGTCACGATCGAAATCGTGCCAGCTGGCCCTCGATAGCTCGTCAACGTGACAATGCCTCGGGCCCACTCCCACCGGGCACAGATGTGATCAGACGGGCCTGCTCAGCAGCGCTGGAATACTTGACGCCGCCGATCTTGCAGGAGTGATCGTGGTGGAAGAATGAGGGGATGCGCCCGAACAGGTAACCCGACGGTTATCTGCATGGGCTGGAGTTCCTGAGCGGGGTGTACCCCGATGATTCGAGGGTGATCGCCGAGCGCGGGATCGTGGCCGCGCTCGATGATGACGATGATGATGCGTTCGTGCTCTTGCTTCGCTTGGTCGGACCAGATGCCCGGCGTTCGCGGATGAACTGTGGCAGTTGATCAGTGGTTTTCTGAACAGTCGCCGCGTCGAGGAGTTGTTCGGTAGCTCGGAGAATGCCGGGTTGGCGGATCTCAACACAGAGAGGTCCGAGATACCGCCCACCTCCTACTCGACCGAGGATCCAAGGTGAGAGTGCCTGACGGCTACCATCGTGCCAAATAATTCAGGAAGAACGTGCCACATAATTCCGAGACTCACACGGTGGTGCTCGTTAATTTTCATGATGCGTTTGACTTGCGTGAAAGCCCAAACAGTGGCGTTCGGTACGCCCGAGGCGTACCCGACCGGCCGTTGCATAATCAGACGGGCCGATACTGAGCCCGCAACCGGACGCGTAGCTTTCCCGTTCGAGATGAACCTACGACCACCTGATGCTGACGTGCAGCGGCATATCGATCGGAGGCCTGTAATCCGCCGATTCTGTCGTCATCACTACCTTTACCCCAGGAGACGATAGCTGCGATCGGTACTTGCCCACCGTGTCACCACAGCTCCCCAACCGAACAAGGCTGCTGGCCCTTTCGGCGGCTGGCATAACCACACCTCGTCACCCCCGGTCACTGGTTTCTGACCACTCTGCGGTGGACCGGCCCAGAACTCGCCCCCTTCGGCCCGCCAGTACGGGCTTGATCACAGCCCCCAAGTCATCGGGAATCTCGTCGACGCGCAACACATACCCCGTATCACGCATCAAACATTGAGCAGCCCGCTCTTAACCGGTGAGATGAGGCCCAACAGGTTAGGACTTCGCGGTCGATAGCTCCTCAAGAACGATGCGCGTACCCGCGCTGAGCGCGCTCAACTTCGCCAGTGCAATGCCTCGGGAGAAGGGCGCCATGCCGCAATTCGTGCTCGGCAGAAGCTTGTCCGCGTCGACGAACCTGAGAGTGTTCCGAATGGTGGCGGCGACTTCCTCCGGAGTCTCGATCTTCTCGTTCGCCACGTCGATGGCACCGAGCATGACCTTCTTGCCCCGGACGAGTTCGACGAGGTCGATCGGGACGTGGGAGTTGTGGCATTCCAGCGAGATGATGCCGATGCTGGACTGCTGCAGGAGGGGGAACGACTCCTCGTACTGTCGCCACTCCGAGCCGAGGGTGGCCTTCCAGTCGGTGTTCGCCTTGATCCCGTAGCCGTAACAGATGTGTACTGCAGTCTCGGTGCGTAATCCCTCTGTTGCTCTTTCCAGCGTCGCCACGCCCCAGTCCTTCATCTCGTCGAAGTAGACGTTGAACGCTGGCTCGTCGAACTGGATGATGTCGACCCCCGCAGCCTCCAGGTCTCGTGCCTCCTGGTTGAGGATCGTCGCGAACTCCCACGCCAGCTTCTCGCGGCTCTGGTAGTGGCCGTCGTAAAGCGTGTCGATCATCGTCATGGGGCCGGGGAGTGCCCACTTGATCGGCTGATCGGTCTGCTGCCGGAGGAATCTCGCGTCGTCGACGAAGACCGGCTTGGAGCGGCTCACTGCGCCGACCACGGTAGGCACATTCGCGTCGTAACGATTGCGGATCCGAACCGTCTCGCGCTGCTCGAAGTTGACCCCGTCGAGATGCTCGATGAATGTCGTCACGAAGTGCTGACGGGTCTGCTCTCCGTCGCTGACGATGTCGATGCCGCGATCGCTCTGTTCCTTGGCGGCGATACGCAGTGCATCTTGCTTGCCTTCGACCAACTCATCGCCCTGCAACTTCCATGGCGCCCAGAGGGTTTCAGGCCGGGCGAGCCACGAGGGCTTGGGCAGGCTGCCGACGATGGACGTGGGCAAGATCTGGTTCATGGTCGACTTTCCTCCGGTGGTCATCCGACGAGAACGGGGAAGCGGGCGGCCCACTGTTCGAGTAACTCGCGGTGGGGCTTCACAAAGTGGTCTTCCGTGTACTTGCCCTGCTTGGTTGCCAGCTGATCGCGTTCGATGCGGTCGTAGACGATCGGGGTAGGCGAGTAGTCCTGCTGATCCAGGGTCGGTCGGTAGATCTCAGCGGCGGGCGAGTTCGCGTTGTAGATTTCCGGCCGATAGATCCTCTGGAAGGTCTCCATTACACTGATCGTGCCGATGAGCTGAAGGTCGGTGTAGTCGTTGAGCAGATCGCCGCGGAAGTAGAACGCGAGCGGGGCGACACCGTCGGGCGGCAGGAAGTACCTGACCTGCAGCCCCATCTTCCCGAAGTACTCGTCGGTCAACGAGTAGTCGTCCTGCTGGTACTCGACACCGAGGGTCGGATGGTGATTCCGGGTCCGGTGGTAGGTCCGGCTTGTGGACACGCTGATGCAGATCACGGGATCGACCGCGAAGCGTTCCCTGTAGGCCTCGGAGTCGAGGAAATGTTGGAACAGTTTGCCGTGCAGGTCACCGAAGTCGCCGGGCACAGTGAACTCAGAGGCGCCCTCGTTGACTGCCGGCAGTCGAACACTGAAGTCGAAGTCGCGGACGTAGGAGGAGAAGTTGTTCCCGACGATCCCCGGGAATCGTGCGCCGGTGAGGCGATCGACGATCTGAATATCCAGTACCTCGATCAGGGGGAGCCGGTGATCCGCGCCGTCCGAGCTGAACTGCAGCTCCGCGGAGACGATCTCGAGCTCGACGGCGTAGCGGTCCAGGCCCGGGTTGTCCCGGCGTGCGAGACCATTGAACCGGTCATTGATCATCGCCAGGGTTCGGCGGAGGTTCTGCTGACGGTGTTCGCCTCGGGCCAGGTTGGCGAAGTTCGTGGTGGTCCGAGAATGCTCCGACGGCGAGTAGTCCTCGTCGAAGCGGGCGGTGGTGATGCTGAACGTGAATTCGTTCGACATGAACGTCCAATTCGGGTCTTGATCGGCCGGGCTCGGCCTTGCGGAAAGTCTCTGCCACTATCCTGCAGTTCCAGTTCAGTTATCGGGTAACAAATGTTTCCTATGGTCCTCTATAGCATTTAGCTATGGCGCGAGAGTCCAGAGGCATCACACTGCAGCAACTGCATTACTTCATCGAGGTCGCGGCGGAGGGGTCGATCACCGGCGCCGCGGACCTTCTCTACGTCGCCCAGCCGACCATGTCTGCCGCGATGAAAGACCTGGAATCCCGAGTGGGACGCACCCTCCTCACTCGATCGGCCCGTGGGGCGACGTTGACCGAGGAGGGCGCGGAGTTTCTCGGCTATGCCAGGCAGGTCGTCGAGCAGATGTCGCTGCTGGAGCAGCGCTACCTCGGTCAGCCACCGTCCCGTCGGCTGCTCGGAGTCTCGGCTCAGCACTACTCATTCGTGGTCGAGGCGTTCATCCGGATGGTGGACTCCGTTGACGCGGCACAGTACGAGTTCTCGCTTCGTGAGACCCGGACCTGGGACATCATCGAGGACATCCGGATGCTCCGCAGTGAAGTGGGCATCCTGTACCGCAATGACTTCAACCGGAAGGTCATCGACAAGCTTCTGCGAGATTCCGGTCTGGTGTTCCGCCCGCTTTTCGCCGCGGTGCCGCACATCTTCATCTCCAGGCAGAACCCGTTGGCCTCCCGAGATCGCGTCGCTCTCGATGATCTGGCCGACCTGCCACGGCTCACCTTCGACCAGGGCGCGAACAACTCGTTCTATTTCGCCGAAGAGATCCTCTCCACCCTGTCGAGCAAGCGGGAAATCCGGGTCTCCGACCGCGCGACAATCTTCAATCTCATGATCGGACTCGACGGTTACACGATCTCGACCGGCATCATCAGTGACGATCTCGACCCCGAGATCGTCGCCATCCCACTCGCCGTGGACGAGAGCATCGAGATCGGCTGGATCAGCCATTCCGGGGTCCCGCTCACGGCGCAGGCACAGCGCTACCTCGTCGAGGTGCGTGCCGTCGTCGCCGACTACGGAATCGAGCTGCTCGACTCTCCGTGAATCGGGCCGCGAGTGCGGCTCACGGTCGGCGACAAGGTGCGGATGGAGGGAACGGACCACGTGATGGTCGACGGCAACGGTGTGAAGTCTCGCTTCAACGGCTGGCGGCCTGCGTCTACACCCCTGCGGAAATATCCCGGGGGGGTCCCACAGGCGACCGCGTATCGCAGGTACGCGGTCTGGGGGGGCTGAGGTGCTCCGACTCCACGAGAACGCACAGGGGTTCGTTGCAGCGGTGTTCGCAGACTCTTCCATCGGCTAGTTTGTCGTTAATTAGGAGCGCGAAAGATTGATGCTCGATGCTGAATATGTGTTGCGCGCCGATGAGATTCCCGATGACTTGTGGGCTGTGAGCGAGCCCGTTCTGCTCCCCCACTGGCGGGCCGAAGGGTGCTTCCGTGGAACGACCACCGATTGCCCCTGGAAGGAAAGAACCCAGTCATGACCGACTTTAGCCTTCGGGCAGCTCGCATTCAGCTAGGCGCATTGCTCGCCGCACTGGCACTCGCGATCGTCATTGCGCTCGGTACCACCACCGGCGCATTCGTACTTTCCTTCGCCGTGCAACGCGACCTCGCACGGCAAGCACTGATCCCCGAACACCTGACCTGAATCTTCCCTGCGATCGTCGACAGCGCCATCCTCGGCGCCACCATCGTCATCATCAGCACGCTCAACATGAACGAACGCGACAGAGGCTTCTACATCGCCCTCGCAGTCAGCGTCGTCGCGATCAGCATCCTCGGAAACGCCTACCACGCCTATCGCAGCAATCGCCGTACAGGAGTCAATCGATGGTGGGGGAGACCTTGGGCTCATTCCACTTGCGCCGGCCATTGCGGCGGCCATAGCGATCATTCCGCCGGCCCTGGTCTTGGCATTCACCCACGGAATCACAATCCTGGTGAAGGCAGTCGGAACGGCCTACGCCACTTACCGTGCGATCGTCGAAAATGCCACCGAAAGTGAGGATTCACAGAGTACTGCGTCTGACCTCACCGTAGGCCGGGGACCAATCCGCGTCCCTCAGCCCTGCGAGAAGTTCGCCCACAATATTGCGGACCATCGGGAGTCGGATCTAGACGTAGACGCCACAACGGCGGATGCGAAGGCCTGCATTGACGACGCTATTGCGGACTATGCGGAACCTTTTTTCGTGGATGAAACGATGAACGACCTGGACGAGATCCTCGACTCCCAAGACACCGCTGCGGAGTCCCCAGCCCGCCGCGATGCCGAAGAAGCACAGGCCGACACCGATGCCGACATAGACGACCTCATGTCCTTGAGCGCCCGGTCGAATCCCGGTCGAATCTCGCGAAGAACGTGAAAGATACAGCAGTGCGCAAGCTCACAAACCCGAACCTCACGTGGGAGACCATCGCTCTGGAAACGAAACCGCCTGTCGCGACATCGACCGCATGGCGACGGTACGAGAAGTTCGATACCGCAGCCCGCGAAGCAGGATTCACGAGCCCGCCATTGCCCGACCTTCGGTCCGCCGAGAACATCGCTGACCGCGAACTCACCACCGTCTGAACAAGTCTCACCAACAAAGGTGGCCCCGACAATGCTGTAACACCGCCGGGGCCGATGACCACAGAAAGCACCTGTGACCAATGAACGATCATAACGAGCTCTCCGAAGGCATCGACCACGGAAAAACCGGCCGACCACCGATGCAGCCACGAGCGAAAATCACCCGCGAAGCGATCCTCGAGGCGTCCGCAACCCTGTTCAGCAAAACGGGATACGCGGGCACCACCATCGACGACATCGTCACACTCGCCCCGGTCACCAAGGGCGCGATGTACTTCCACTTCTCGAAGAAGGAATCCATCGCGAGGGAGATGCTTGGCCGCTGGTCCGACGCAGTCACCGCGACAGTCGGGAAAGCGATCGCAACCGGTCAACCCGCCGACCGGCAAGTACTGATGATCTACCGCGAACTCGCCCGCCGCACCCAAAACGAGGCGATCATCCGCGCCGGCCTCATCCTGTCCGTCGACAAGTCGCTCGGCGGCGCCCGCGCCACCTACGAAGCGTGGACCGCTGCGATTGAACCGATCGTCGTCGACGCGAGTCGTTCCGGCGCCCTCGACTCCGCCGTGTCGCGGTTTGCCGATACTCTCTGCGCCGGTTTCGTCGGCGCTGTGCAGGTGGCCGCCAGCCTCGACGAGAACCACACCATCAGCAGGCGGATCGACGATCTACTGCTGATGTGGTGTGGAACGGACCCGTTCGCATGGTCGAAGGAGCATCTCTGTGAACAGCCCCATCGAATCGGCGAACGTCCCGGAAAATGCTGCCACCACGACAACTCACCGGATCGGTCGCGTCCCCGGCAGTAAGAACTCGGCAATGCAGGACCGTGCAGTGCGAACACGCGAAGCGATCATCGTCGTCGCAGCCCGGCATTTCGACACCGACGGATACGGCCACACCAGCATCAACACCCTCAGCGCTACCGGAAAATTCGCCAAAGGCGCAATGTACTACCACTTCCCATCCAAAGAAGCGATCGCGCAGCACGTCATCTCGGACTGGAACCGCACGCTCGACGAAACCGTCAGCGAAGCACTGGCGGCTGGCCCGCGCACTAGCCTGGGGGAGAAGCTGGCAGCGATCTTCACGTCCCTCGCTCGTCAGATCGCCGAGGACACCAATGTGCGGGCCGGCATGAAACTCACCCTCGAACCCACCATCGACAAGGCAGCCGGCTTCGCACACTGGGTCGACGCCATCAGCGACATCATCGACACCGCCATCACCACCGGCGAACTCACCGACACGCCCACCACACACCGACTCGCATGGAACCTGTGCGCCGGCACCATCGGAGCCGTCAACGCATCAGCGGTCCTGCACGAAAACGTCGACCTCACCACCCGCATCGAGGACATTGTCGCAGCGCACCTCCGCGGCGCACTCGGTTGATCGCACCTCATGTCAGAATGCGAAAACCACAATGGAAGCCGGGGGACTGTCAATCATGGGCACGACGCGGTCAGGTTACGGTGCACCTGAACCCGAATCCGCTGCGCAAGCATTGGTCCGGGTCGGCACCTTCATCACCCACCACCAAGCCTGCGGCGATCTCGTCTTCCAGAAGCGAGTCGACGCGGCCCGCATCACCGAAGACCTACTCGCCGAACTCCACAGCGAAGCAGTCGCCCTGTGCGCAGCGCTCGAAGGGCACGCGGTGCGCATCACGACGACTCTCTCCTGTGTCGTCGATGAGGACAAGAAATATGTCTTCGCTGCGACGCCTGCATCGAAGCGCAGGCTCTTCCGTCCTACTCGACATCACACCGCGATCGTCGAACTCGCCGGAGCAACCGGCTTCACCCTGGGGCAAACTGGGTAGACCAGATGATGTGGGACCTGGCGGTTGTGAGAATTCCGCCGATCAGGATTCTCGGGTGGTGGCGGAGTCCGGGCCGATTGGCGGTATCGACGTCTATCGAAGACGACCGCGCGGCGTTTGACCTAGCCCTAAGCGGCGGCGACCGTCAAAAAGTTGGAAGATCACACCACCTTGAATGATGCTGAACGCGAACAGGTATCGAGCGTATCGACTGGTCAGATACGCTCGATATCTGCCACTGGTCTCAGGCTGCTCGGCACCGCTCGATAGCGGTCTTTCGTATGAACATGAATCTGTATCAGCAGGCGATGATGATGTTGGGGTCGGTCTTCATGTCCAACCATTTGCCGTAGGCGTCGTCGTTTTCCCGGTGGACGCCGGCGCATACCTCGGCCTGTGTATAGCCAGCGGGTTTGTAAACCGCGTAGATCGGGTTTCCCTCGTTGCTCTCCTGACGGAGGGATGGGCAGGAGTGGTCGGTGCGCAGGTACTTCGCGCCGGGGTGCGCGGCGAGGGCATTTCCCACTTCGGTGGCATAGTTTCCGGGCTTGGTTGCGCTGTAGACGACCACGATCCCGAGACCATCGCACGTGGGTTGGGTGATAGGCGTCGACAGCCCGAGATCTCCTGACCCGCCGTCGGTATGGCCGCCGGAGTCGTCGGCGCAGTGGGTGAAGCTGCTCAGTTCGGCTTCGGGGACGCCATCTGCCCGCGCTTGGGTGGGGCACATTGTGGTCGGGAACGATGTGTAGACAACCCACTTGCCGGCGACCACACGGACCAAAGAGGAGGAGTCGCCCAGACGGTTCCAGACCACGTACGCCCACTGTCCGTGGCAACGGATTTGGCCACCAATATCGCGACTGAGGTCGGTCTCGATGGCGTCAGCAGTGCACGGTGACGTCGCTGTTGCAGTGGCATTGGCCGCTCCATCGCCCGTAACGACAACAAGTGTGAGGTCACCGTTCTCGCACTTCGATCCATAGCCGGCCAACTGGGAGGCGACAGCGGTCGGGCTCACGCACGTCCAGCCATCGAACATCGCCGACATGGTGTTGCCCTGGCGGGTGATCACCGGATCGTTGTAGTAGCGGTTGATGAGCGCCACAGCATCGGTACAGGTGATCGCACCAGTCTCTACGACTACGGTGCCGGGGGTGCCAGCCGGGAAAGTGACTGTGCCGCAGGTGCTTCCGGGGGTGGCGAGCGCGTCGGTAGTTGGTTGACGGTTCGGTTGTTGCGCCGGCTGGGAGGACGCGCTTGCCGTCTCGGGCTGGGCACTGACGGCCTGGCCGGATGTTGAACAGGCGGTTGCCACGAGGGTCATACCGACGATCGCTGTAATCGTTGCGCGTCGCAAGCCGAGTAGCTGTGCTGCCTTGTGCCGCATGCATCTCCCTGATGAGTCTGGTCAGCTCGACGATCTGACCTGTAGTCGCGTGGTTCTAGGCTTTTGCTACACCGACGGCCTGGTATCGGGGCGCATGCTCTGCACATCCTTACCGATAGATGAGCGCCGGCATTACTCCGGCGCGAGAGCAGATGATGCAAGTCTCTTCTGCGATTCTGCACGGTTCAGCGTCGGTGCCGCCGGTTGGTGGTTTAGCTAGCATCCGCCGAGCGGGGTTGCCACGAATTTCTTGGTGCCACCACGAACCTGAGTGACGGTGTCGGAGTCGCTGAGAGCACCAATTTTCGCGTTCTCGAACTGGAAACCTAAATACATGGTCGGCTTACTGGGCTGGCTGACCACGAGGACTGGGCCGAGGTCATTCACTTGCTCGATCACATCGCCGCTGAAGGCGTTGCGTACCTGCGCGGGGGTGCTGCCTGTTCCCACTCCGTAAATTGCCCGTGAGCCCACCGCGCCGACAACTACGTCATTTTTCACGTTGATTGCAGCGGTGGTCCCGTCGTAGTAGACGGTGCAATCGCCACCGACAGTCCTCATGTTAGTTTCGTCGATACCGTGGCTGGCCAGTTCTGATTCCACGGTGCCGGTGACAATGTTGCCGTAGCCGCCAAAAGTTATCGCTCCTGCTGAGGTAGGGGAGCTCGTGGTAGAAACTGCTGACGAGGTGGCTGCGGCGACTGAATTTCCTGCGTTTGTGCACATGAGAAATGGTTCGGTGACGAATTCTTTCGTACCACTCCAAATCTCGTAATGATTGAATCCGTCTGCTCCGATGGAGAAGGCCAAATATCGGTCAGGATGGTTCGGATCGCTAACTAGCAGATCGGTGTTTTGCGGTGACCTGAAATTTGGCGTCGAAGTGAAAGTAGCTTCAGGATAGGCAGTTCTGATGTCCTGTTCGCTCGACGCGGATGTGATCCCGCTTGATGTCGAGGTGCTATTAGCGCCGACTATTTTGCCGTCGATAGTGAATATTTCAACGGTTGCGCCGTAGTTGCCGATCGAGTAGCGCATGCACCCGTCCACTGGTTCCCCGGCGGGGGCAATTCCCTGGGCAAGAAGGTCCGCTTCGCTCATTCCGGCCACCACTGGTCCAGCCCCACCGAAAGTCAGTGCCCAATCAGCTGGGTTCCTATTAGTGGATCCCGACAATGAATCGTCGAAGCCACCGCAACCGGACAATGTCAAAGCCCCAGCGATACCCACAACCGCCGCGATCTGGAACCTCGAGACCATGCGTTGATGAACCCTTCTGGTTAGTCGATACACGCACTGATTAGTCGATGCACGCATCTCCACGATCGACGCAGCGTGTGTGGCGAACTCTAATTGGTGACCTCACGATGAACCAGGCCAAGATTGTCGATCAAGGGTGAGTGCTGTTCGGGTTTGCTGCGGGCGGGACGAGTTTGAACTGCCGCAATTGCGCTTTGATGGATTCGGGCCATGCTACGCGGTTCTTTGCCAGGTGCCAGGCCGCTATACCGGATGCGACTGCGAGGATAATCCATACGATACTACCGCCCAGTTGCGACCCGAAGTCGTTGCTGGACGAGGCTTTTCCTGTCGCTAGGTCGTACTCCGTGGTTGTCGTCACTCCTTCGACCGAGAAGGTCCAGAATGCAGGGATGGCAAACAGTACTGTCAGGGCTCGCGCAACATGATAGGGGCGAAGTTCGAACGCCATAGGTTCCTCCGAAAGGCATGTTCAGGTTTGGAGTTCGTGAGGTTGAGCGGGTGAGAGAGTTTTGACAGTAGTTGAACTTGGAGGGATCGCCGAGACGGCAAAAGTGGGGGCACACGCCGTCGTGAATAAGTAAATCAAGGACCAGATACTTTTTACCTTTACGTAAGAGAACGCAAAATCGAGCAGTTGAGTGCTGAGTGAGCCCGATGGCGAGGTCGATTGTCCACCCGATTCCTCCGGGAACTTTCCCTCGAATGCCAGAAGGAATGGGTGCCTTATCCGATGCCTTGGGCAACGCCACCACGGGTATGCCTCAAAGTGAGTACGGTGGTGCGCTAGGTTATTGGCTGTTACTTCACTGATGCAGATTCCGCGCTACAGTCAGGATTAAACCCCGTATTTGTCAATCAGGGGGTGCCACGTTTTCTCTGCGGGCGACGAGGCAGTTAATGGAGTCATCCCCTTACCGCACCACTGCGGACTGGTCCAGGATGGATAATGAATTTAAGTAGAGGAGATGTTCATGACACGGAGTAGCTCGGTCGGTGCCCTTGCTGTTGGTGCTCTGATGTTTGGCGTGGTGTTGCTCACCGGATGTGGGAACGGAAACTCTACTGAGTCCAGCGCCACGCGCTTCGAGCGTCTTTTGCAGCCAGTTCTGCAAAGACGGCGAAGAACTTGCCGACATCAGGTGCACGAAGGCACACGGCAGTAACTGCTTGGCTGTAGTGGAGGATAAAGCCGATTTTGCGCATAGGATTACTCAAGTCGGTATCGCTGCAGGTTCGGTTCAGGGCCAGGCTCTCACTGTCAGCGATCAGCACAGGCTTTTGAGAACGCCGGGTGTGGGATGAGTTCGACGTCAACGGGTTCCGCGAACTACTGCAAGAGCAGTTTGTCGACCTTCGAGGCTTCCTTCAACGAGCTCCTCGACAGACTCAACCAGCGGTAGTCCGAATCCGATCACGGCTCGTCCAGCGCGTCGTCGCCTCCGCGAGTGGTCCCCTCTGTCCGATTCGGAAGGAGCGACGCGGTGGCCAGATCGATGAGCGTGTCGGGGGCAAGGAGGGCGAGTCCGTCCTGCCCGTATTCGCTGCGGGTGGTGTCGTCGCTGCGTCGGTGCAGGATGGTCAGCAGGGTATCGCGTTGTGGGGGAGACACTCTGACGGTGAGTGTGCCGTCGGTGGCTTCGGTGAGGGCTGTGAGGACTGCAGTGATGATCTGTTCGCGGACGGGGTCTGCGGTCTGGTCCATGCCGTGGTCGTCGAGCAGGATGACGTCGACTCCCCGTGCACGTGCTGCCCTGGCTGCGGCGGCGATGGCGGCGGTGTCGAGAATGGGGGCTCGGAGGGTGTCGCGTAGGTGCGCTTCGAGGAGGGTGCACGCCAGTTGTTGCTCGTCGGTGATGTCCTCGTCTGTGGCGAGGTGTTGGAGGAGGGGGCGGGCCAAGTTGTCGAGTCGTCGCAGTTGTTGGTCGCGTTCGTCGAGGATTGCGGTGTCGGCGGCTTCGGCGGCGACGCGGATGATGGTTTGTTCGCGCAGTGCGAAGATGTCGCGGGCGGCGGGACGGATGGTCCAGGCGAAGAACGTCGCCATCAACAGTGGGGCGAGGTTGATGGCGGAGATTCCGATGCCGTAGCCGGCGCTTTGTCCGGTTCGTTGCGCCCACCAGGCGCAACTCGCCAAGGTGGCGGTCATCCCGAGCCATGCCCACCAAGTCCGTCCGCGGACACACATATAGGTGTAGATCGCGGTCGCGGCGGAGAGAGGCCAGAGTTGTAATAGACCGTCGATCGGGATCGGTACGACCGCGAACACCAGATTGAGGCTGATCGGTCCCGCCAGCATCAGCGCAAGAGTTGTCCGATACGGCAGAGGATCACCGGCGGTCCGGATGAGGGTGACCGCGGCGGCACTGACCACAATCCAAGCTGATGTTTCGGCCCACAACGACTTTGCTGTGGGGGCTGTGGTGAGCGCGAGGAGAAGGAACGTCGCGATGAACGCGCCGACGACTACAGCGGCTGCAGTGGTGCGCAGCCCGAGGAGTTCGCGGACATCGCGGGTGTCCGAGGTGTGATGGTTCGCGCTCGATGCGGTGCGGTCGTCGGTCATGGCTCCGTCCATTCGATGTGCACGGTGGTGCCGCGTCCGGGCCGCGAGTCCACCCGCGCTGATCCACCGGCGATGGGTCGCATTCGTCCGAGGATGCTGACGGCGATGCCCAGGCGGTGTGGGGGGATCGAGGCGTGGTCGAATCCGACGCCGTCGTCGGCGATGGTGATGGCGATGCTGTCAGCCTGTAAGGCGGCGGTGACTGTTCGGGTGGCCCGTGGTCCGGCGTGGAGGTGACTGTTGCGCAGTGCTTCGGAGAGCGCACCGCTCATGGACCGGACGATGCTCACGGGAATCCGCAAGGTTTCTGCAGTCTCGGTGCCGGTTACGACGAACGAGGCGTTGGGGTCGATATCGACTGTAGCGGTGCGTAGTTGGGCGAGGGTCTCGTCGAGGCCGATGGACTGATCGGGATCGCTGACGGTGTGCAGTTCGTCGAGTTCACGCAAGGTCGTTGAGGCGAGGGCACGGACATTGTGTCGGTGCACAGGCCGGGAGGCGGTCAGGAGGGTGGCGATCACTCCGTCGTGGATGAGGGCGTCGAAGCGTTCGCGTTCGACGGCGCGGGCCCGTTGGGCGGCAGCGCTTGCGGCGGCGGCGCGGGTGGACTCGGTCGTGGTGTCGAGCAATCGGCCGGTGCGTAGTGCCATCGCGGCGCCGCCGACGAACAGGGTGCAGAACATGATCGCGAACGTGATGTCCGGTACGAGCATCGACGCTGATGCGTTGACTCGGGCGGCGAGGTTGATCATTTGCACTGTGGTACAGCCGATCACGAGATGGATAAAGGCAACGCTCGTCGGCCAGGCGATGACGCCGGCGAGGCTGGCCAGGCCGGGGAAGGCTGCCAGCCATTCGCCGTCATCGCCTGGCAGTTGGGCCCCGGTCCATGCCAGGGGCCAGGTGAACGCGGCCGCGAGGAAGACCAGTGCGGCCACGGCGGCCGCCGAGCGCATCGCTGCGGTGCTGCGGCGGAAGGAGAGCAGGCCGGGCAGCATGCCGGATCCGAATACGGTCAGCACAGCGAGAGGTGTCCACCATCGATGCATGTGCGGCGTCGTCGTAATGATCGAGGGGTACAGCAGTGCGAGGTAGGCGAGGTAGCCGACGCTGGTGAAGCGGGCGAACATGCGCAGGATGCGATCGGTGTTCTCCTGGCCGACCCCCGTCGCGGGGGACAGCACGGCCGGGCTGGTCATCGCAGTCCGCGTTCGGGGACCGGAAGCCACCCGTCTTCGACGGCGCGTTTGTAGAGGTCGGTTTTGGTGTTCGCGGGGCGCCCGGCGTCGGCGTATTTGGCGCGGATACGGCCGAGGTAGTCGTTGACGGTGTGGGTGGTCAATCCGGTCAGGCGAGCCACACGGTCGGCCTTTTCCCCGGAGGCGTAGAGGGCGAGCACATCACGCTGGCGCGGGCTGAGATCGACCTCGGCCAAATGGGGGTCACCATCGACGGCAGCGGCCCACTCCGTGGTCACGACAGGTTCGCCCGCTGCGGCGGCGATGATGGCGGCCACGACGACATCGGAGGTCTCGGATTTGCGCACCACACCGAGGACCCCGGCCTTGGCTGCCAAACGCACGAGGTACGGATTTTCGGCGCCGGTGAAGATCAGGGTTTCCAGACCCGCGGCGCGGAGCTCGTCGACGTTGGTTTTAGGGGACGATCCGTCTGCGAGGCGTAGGTCGAGGATCGCCAGATCCAACGCGACCTCCTGGGCGAGTAGTGCGGAGACGGTGGGTGCTGAGGCGCACACGGACAGGGACGGGTACGGGGCGAGCATCGCCTCGAGGCCCATGACGACCGCCTCATGGTCCTCGACGACACCGATGCGGTGGGCCGTGTCGGTGGGGGAGTAGGAGGGGGTATCGGTCACGTGGTGGACTCCGCTGCGCGTGTGAATAGGATCGACAGAACATAGCAGGGAGTTCGGAACGGGAAGTCGGTTTGCGGGTGTTCTCAGGCGCAGTGCACAGCGCGGGACCATTCGCTGATATGTCAGGCATCTGGTCCGCCAAGATCGCGGATGGGCAGGTCGAGACGGGAATGGATTCAGGCACGACAGTGGGTGCGGGTGATGATGTCTCCTTCTTGTCGGTCACATCCTGATGATCGCGCCGGCGACGGGCGTGTCCGCGAGGTAGGCGTTCGGTGCGAGCGATCGAACGGCGTCGGCGATGTCGCGGCGGAGGCGCTCGATCGTTTCGCCGGCGACCAGGACGCCGTTCTGCGAGTGCGCGGAGACGAAGTCGAGGCGCCCGCTTGCACTTGAGGCATTGTCTTGAAGGGAGATGACCGCAGTGAACAAGTCGGGCGCTGCGACCGAGCCGAACCGCACACTGATCCGCGGGTCGGTGTTCTCGATCAGGTACAGGCCGAAGTGTTGGGCCGAGGGCCCAGGACCAGGCTGCAGTGTGTGAAGGAGATGTTCCCGGATCACTACGCTGCGGACGGGCGCCGAGAACAGCAATGCATGATCGAGCGCGAATCGGCCGTACCCCGAGACAGACTCGGCGGCAGGGCTTTCGGATCCACCGGTATATCGGACGGGGACTGCGCGCAGGCTGTCCCAGGTGGTGTTCTTCTTGCGCATCCGATCCGAGACAAACCACACCGTGAGGCCGAGGGCGGTCAGCAAGAGCATCCACGCGATGTCGTCGTTGTAGAAACCGGTGATCCCTTTGACGCCGACAATCAGAATCGGAACAGCTCCGATGGCCCGGACGACGAGATACGGTCTGATGCCGGTGGCGTTCATGCGATGGTCCTCACCCCGTTGTGGACAGTACAGCGATGCCGAAAACCTGGGGCGGCTCAGCGTTCGCACGTCATCGTTCGACCGTAGACCGGGTAGAAGTCGGCTGCGAGACAGCAGAATTGGGGGCACAGTACGTGCATGCGCCTCTGACCGACATTGTCACCGAATGTAAACGACCGTAAGGTTCGCGTACCTGCCTCCGACGGTGACAGGCCGAGCGGATGCTGGCACGGCGGCCGTGCAATCGTGACACGTGCTCGGCGCTCTTTCAAAGAATGGGGATTGAGAGCGCAGTAGTCGGTCAGGGAACGATCCACAGTCCGGCGCCGGGGAGAACGGTGATCGGGCTTCCGGCGCCGCTGGTGGTGACGGTGGCAACCAGGACACCCGAACCGGTGATTGCGGTGGCTCCGGTAGCGGGTAAACCGAACCAAAAGTTGTTCGAGGTGCCTGCAACGCCGGTGGTGAGGTTGCGCCAGTGGACCATGCACGCGCAGATGCCTTCGGTGCCACGGAATTCGGTGATTCCGGGGCGTTCGGTGTCGGTGGTGGCCGTGACATGTTGCCCGACCAGAGGCCCGCCGAGCCCGGTCGGGCCGGTGGCGAGGCCGGCGACCGGGATGGGCAGCACAGTGTCGACGGGTGCCGCCGAAGCGCGGGACATGCTTGTGACGACCGCAGTTACAAGGATCGCCAGAACGACGATCTCTACTCTTCGGCAGAGAGCGACTCGTCGGGTCGACCGTGCGCGTGAGAGAGGAACGTCGCATGACGCCGACGACGGCAGAGGGGAAATTCCTACCCGGCGATGATATTTCATGCGGTCCTCCCGAGAGATGAGACGGTGGGTGCACGTGCACGCCGGGTGGTTTCGTCAGTCCCAGCGCAGGCACTGTTCGGACTGGCCTCGAGTGCACATCGCGCAAACATAAGTTCGTCACAGTGTGTGCCAGTAGTTACCCCGTTTCCGTCTCCGACAACCACGACACGAAGACGCCTGCCATCGAGCAGTCGGGCGCGCGACTCGGCGCGCCTCGAGACTTTCATCCGGTATAGGACGAACCCAGTTGCTCCCATGCACGAGATCGGGCAGCAGGTGCCTCGTCGCTCGGCCGCTGACCCTTCGCGGCTCCAGCGATGAGCGTGTGGTCGACGGGTGCTGACAACGACTACGGCGCACACACATTCGGTGATACGAGCGGGTGACAGCTTCCGGGGGCGCCCATTCGGGAGGCGTCCGCATCGTCGTGCACGCCGGAAGGTATCGCACCGGGGCGTGTTTGGGGAGACCACAGAATTGGGGGCATGCGCGAGGGTGGGCTGTCGACTGAGATACATCTGATCAGGTGACGCTAGCGAGGGACGAAAACACTCCGGAACCGGCACATCGCTACACCCGATCCTACCGAAACATTCGACACGTCTCGCTCGTGCACGGAAGCAGCGCACAGGCACCGCGCCTCAGTGCACAGGTGCACCGACGGCAGTGAAGGGATGACGAGAACACATGAGGACACGATTACAGCAGCGGCCTACCGGCCGCACTGGATCCGCCAGTGGGCATCGACGGAATGCGGTGCTTGCACTGCTGAGCCTGCTGGTAGCCGTGGCCACGATCTCGGCGCCGATCGCCCAGGCACAAGAATCGGCATCGCAGCAATCGAGTGTGTTGTTCGTCGTCGACACCTCGGGATCGATGTCGGGATCCCCACTGACGCAAGCGAAAGAGGCGCTGCGCGCAGGAATCGACGCGCTCGCTCCCGGCCAGGCGGCCGGGCTGCGTAGTTTCAGCGGCAGCTGCGGCGACGGTGGCCGGTTGTTGGTTCCTGTCGCCACCGACAACAAAGACCAACTCAATGCCGCGACAACGCAACTCTCCGCCGACGGCGGTACCCCCACACCGGACGCCCTGAGGGCAGCAGCGCGCGACCTGCCGGCCAGCGGGGACCGCACCATCGTGTTGATCAGCGACGGACAGAGCAGCTGCGGAAACCCCTGTGCCGTTGCCCAAGAGATCAAGAACGATCTCGGTGTCGACTTCCGCGTCCATGCCGTCGGGTTCAACGCCCCGACCAATGCCGAGAGCGAGCTGAGCTGCATCGCCAATGCCACCGGCGGGCAGTACTTCACCGCCACCAATACCGACGAGCTCGCCGCAGCCATCTCCGCGGCAGTGGAAACGACCAACCCCGCCGAGTGCGATGACATGTACTTCGTCGGCGTCCGCGGATCCAGCGAGAAGGGTGAGGACGGTCAAGGGCCGGACACAACACTCGAAGAGTACGAGTCCGCGACCTTCGATCCTGTCTACGCCAAAGATTCCGGCCCCAACGCCCGCACCACGGGGATGGGAGAACCCGTCAAAGCCGTCTTCGACGAACTGCACCATCAGGGCGCAGCCGGCACCCCGGAGATCGCATCGATGCAGGCCCGCGCGATCCGCTATCCCGCGATTCCGGTCAATCTCCTCGACCTCTCCTACCTCGACCGGTACCAACGATCCGTCGCGGTCGGTGCCGACAACCTCGCCAAGGAACTGCGCCTGATCGCCTCGCACTGCCATCAGGCGTCCGTGGTACTCGCCGGCTATTCCCAGGGTGCCGACGTGATCAACAAGGCCATGGGCAACGCCCACCGCAGCGGCGAGACGTCGCTGTTCACACAGGTGAAGAAAATCGTCGTCATCGGCGATCCCTCGCATCAACCCAACCGCGCCGAAAACGTCGGGGGATGGAACAAGCTGGGCTCGACGAACGGCTCCGGCGCCTCGGTCTCGGCGTCGATCGCTGATCCTGATGCGCTGACCTTCAAGGATGCCCACGCCGGACTTGTGTCCTCGATCTGCATGATCGGTGATGTGGTGTGCGATACCAGCTCGTTGGCGGTCCACGAAGCGATCGCGTCGAAATTTTTATCCGAGACCATGACCCACACCCTGTATTCGGCATTGTCGATGCAATGCCCGGCAGTGAGCAACGCCTGGCAGTACGGCACCGACTGCAGTGGTCAAATACTGTTCAACTCCTTGGGACACACCGCGGTGGCACGTTCACACGGCGGGCTCAGTGCCGATCAGGTTGTCGTGCAGTCCGGTACGCATCTGTGGGCCGGTTTCATCGCGATCCCAGGGAAGATCGGAGAAGCGGGCAAGTTCGTCGGAACGTTGTTCTCCGACCCAGTCGAGGTCGGTACATTCGAGGTGAACGACGGCGTGGCGATTATCGATTTCGTCGTCCCGAATGTTCCTGCCGGTGAGCATCATCTGGAACTGCGCGGCGACGACGGCAGCGTGTACCGACTGCCGATCCTCGTCACCGAGACACAGGTCACCGATGGACCCTTAGGGTATGTCGTCGACGGCTCGACGGTGCACGTTCCCAGCGGCTCCGGGACGGGAAGCGTCGGCAGCTCTGGCAGCATCTTCGGGAGCTGACGAACAACCTCCGTGTCAGCGATCGTTGTTCCGGTGCCGCAAAGGTCCCGGGACAACAGTCGTCTCGGTCTGGCGCATCCCGCCCCAGAATGGTGGTGGCGAAGAACTCGGACGCGAGAGTTGTTTCATCGCTTGCGTCTGCCGCCTGACGAAACACGGGGGTGCATGGGGGAGCGCGGGAGACAGGCGTCCCGCCTCCCGTCGAGTGACCAGCCGGTCGACGGGCACCCACCGGAAACATAACTGCGAAACCCGCTACTGCACAATAATTCCCCGATTCTCAAGGGGCAGGCCGGGTTCGTCGGCGGCGCCAGAGAGTTCCGCTGAGTGATGCGATCTGTGCGCGGTGAGCGGCTGTTTGCCTCCTGTGGGAAGCCTGCTGACAGAATTCGGGCACGCGTGTAAGCCGACGTGGAGACTCACGACCGACAGGCGCGATTGGTATGTCCTGGTCCCGATTCGAGATGGTCCTCCGCACGCTATCGGACTTGTTGTAGTAGAGTATTTTTCGCGGGCGACCGGGATGTTTGCGGTGAGGGTTCTCGATGCTCGCCGCGAAGGAGGAACAACGGGGTGGGCACGGTGGTCACCGACGTAGGAGTCGTCGTAGTCGGGGCTGTGGGCGGCGCACTGGTGCAGAGTGCGCGGTGCTGCTCGTGCAGGAGGTGACGCTCTCGCGGTGGGATCCAGGGTCCTTCGTAGACGCGGAGGTCGCATCCGCGGCACTGGGTTCGGAAGTAGCCTTCGCTCATCGATCGGGTTCCTTTCGTTATTTCTCGGCGACGAGTCTCGGCGGGCGTGTGGGGGCTGCCGACAGTCATGATCGCGTGGGGAAACCGTAGCGCTGCCGCATCCGGGTGAGGGCCGCGATGTCTTCATCGTTGACCTGTGTCGCGGCCGCCCAGGCGAGGCTGTCGGTGTAGTCGCGTCGACGTTGTCGTCGTTCCTCGGGCGTGAGTGCCGTCGCGGCGGTGTGAGGGTCCGCGCAGTTCGATTCGGTGTTTTCGAATTGCGCGAGGTACGCGGCGAGGATGGCGGCGTCACGCCGAAATCTACTCAACACTGCTGCCTCGCCTCGACATGGCTGCACTCGCGCCGACTCCACGACGTGTCGGAGACAAGTTCTATTTCAGGCATGGGACGTCACACTCCATTCGGTCCCGACCTTGTGAAGACAGTGCAATCTTTGATCAATCGGACTTTAGCATCGCATCGCAGAGGATCAGTTATCCCCAAGCTATTGGTTGGGCGGTGGCAGCGCTTCCAGAACCCTGGGTCGAGATTTTCAGGCGAGCGTGGTTGGGCAGATACGAGCATCGCGCGTGGACAACCATGCAGTTACCGGTGTCGAGTTCGAACAGACGAACTTTCATTGCACACCCGTATCGTTCGCCCCCATTTTTGGGGTCTCGGCAAGCTCTGACGTGCGTACTACGGTCGAGCAGTCGAGTGGACGACCCATCAGACGACCCCACCAGCGTGGCCTCGGCAGCCCCCACTGACGCCGGTCCGGCCGTCACCGATCTGCAGAGAAAAGGGACAAACTATGCATCTTCGAAGGTTCATGACAACAACTGCAGCGATCGCCGCGACGACAGTTGCCGGAGCTGCAGTCGCGTCGGCCGACGTGGTCATCCCTCAGACCCCGACCGTCCAGACAAGCATCGCCGGTGACACGTTCAGCGCTACTGTCACCAACACCAACACGATCAATTCGCACTGCGGCCTGACTGTGCTGACCGCCGACCTTGCACCAACAACTGTTTTCCCCGCCGGTTTCGATATCGGCACCTCGAACTGGGACACCCACCCTGATCCCGTGTTGCCCGGTGACACCAAGACGTACACCGTCGATGACCTTGCCGCGGGCACGTATGTCTTCTACGCCGGATGCACGACGACGGAGAACGAAAACTCCGAATGGGTGAACTCGATGGTGCAGGCGGACACGTTCACCATTACCGGGACGACGGGGGGAGAGGGAGGACCGGGCGGTTCCCTCGGAAATCTCTTCGGGTCGTCCTGACCCCAACTTGCTGTGTGAAACGGAACTGCGGCGTGCGGAAACGGACAGCGATTGTCAGCGGGCAGTGTGTGTTCGGAAGGTCGTAGCCTGTTTCTGGTCGTAGGGTTGATGGCGCCGCGTGTTCTCGACCCAACCCCGAGAGGGTGGCGCCAGGGCTTGCCGGTCTCTCGGTGAGCGTCGACGGCCCTGTTCGGTGCGCTGGCTTCTGTCACGGTTTTCAGTGCGCCAGGGCTCCACTGGCGAAGTCTCACTCCCTTGCCGGTGGAGCTCCTTTTCGTTCGGATCGTCTCTCGAACGACGATTCCTGCACGCGGGGAAAGGTTGGAGTCGGGGCCATCGCGCCGCGCCGGCTTCGATGAACGCAGAACCTGACTGATCAACGTCAATGGACGCAGTATCCCATGTGAGAATTCGAACAGCTGTCCGAAAAGTGAAACACGTTACCAAGCAACGGTTTCCAGTTGTCTGTGAATTACGGTCACGTGATAGTTTAATATTCACAAACCGGACAGTCTGTGCTAGTTTTTGCTGATCTTTACTTGCATTCCTTATCGAGAGGTTCAACTCGTATGCCACCACTGCTCGCCGCGCCGGAATTGTCGCCGCACTCGTCAGCTCTGCAGCCCTGATCGCCCCCGCTTTCGCCGGCGCGCTGCCCACTGGTTCGCTCGGCTCGGACGAGACGGCTCCCGGCTTCACGTGCGATGCGACCTCCACCGAACCAACGCCAACGGTTGGGGTATCCCGTTCGACGACGAGAAGAATCAGACTGCCTCGTACTCGGCCGAGAACGTGCTCGACGAGGACGGCTCCCTCGAGCTTGAGGTCGACGGCGTCGAAGACCGCTCCGTGTCGTATCACTCGGCCGGCGGTGTGAAGCTCGCCGACATCCTCGACACCGACATCAGATTCGCTGAGCGCGCGGAGACGGCGAAGGCATCGTTCCAGCTGCGGCTGAGCGGCACCACCGGCGGAAAGTTCACCGACACCGGCTTCACCACCCTCGTGTGGGTTCCGGGCGTGACCGCACCGGACACCACCGAGGGCGCCGTGCACACCGAACTGCAGGACGGGCAGTGGTGGAGCACCCAGAACATTGACGGCGCAAAGGACTTCGCCCGTGTAAGCCTAGACGCCATCGCCGAAGCGCAGCCGAACGCTGTCGTCGATCACTACGGCATCAGTATCGGTCGCGGCTCGGCCGCAACCTCCACTCTCGTGGATGCGGTGACGTTCAACGGTTGCACCACCAACTTCGCGAAGAAGGATGCCGAGACTGAGACCGGCACCGGCTCACTCGGCAACCTGGGCAACATCTTCGGCAGCTAGGGAAACGGCCGGGGGCATGACATCCGGTGGGTGCGGTAGCGGTCACGAACGGCCACCGCCCGGCGAACGGGTAGCCCCAAGTCGAAGAAGGGGGGGAGCCCGGTGTATCCGGGGTCCGCCCTTCTTCTTGTTCCGCTGTTTGTCACTACCGTTCAATCAATAATTTCTGAGGAGTTTTCATGGGATCTTTCGACACCGCATCGCTGAGCACCGAATCGCTCGAGGATCTCAATCTCGGCAAGGTCAGCGAACTGCTCAAGCTCGGCATCACCGCCGTCTCTTTCATCACCGCCCTGAACTCGCTCAGCTGAGCATCAGTTTCGGGCTGACACGAACGAAATGCCGCTGAAGTGTGGGCTCGGCAGGAACTGCTCCCGCCGCGCTGGATCCGAACTCGACGGTCCAGCGCGCAGGGAGCAGTTGTCGAGCAGATGGATCTCAGAGGCGCAGAAGCGGTCATTGCCGATCGGGTGCCGGCAATCGGATTGCGTGAATATCCACGGCCGGAAGATATTCCAGCTTTCCGGTACAAACCTCGGCCGAGGCTGAAGCGCATGCTCTGCGGATCGGCGCTCTGTCGGTGGTCGAGACCCTCGCGTAGCTCCGTGATTCTCGGAATTATTTGGCACAGAGCGCTCGATAAACAGGTCGCGGCCGTGGAAATGCTGGATCGACTGACTGGCGAGATCAGAGTGCCGGAAGTCTTTCTGCATCCCGTTCGGTGCGTGCCAACTCGATGTTTGCGTACAGCGCAGAACGCTTCAAACCTGTATTCCTACACAGTGTTTCGATCCTGAACTGTCCCGTCTCGTACGTTTGCAGCAGGTACGCACGCTCTTCTGGGGTGAGCTTGTGCTGACGACCTTTCATCTTGCCGGCCGCGGCAGCCGCGGCCACGGCGTCTCTGGTCCGACTTCTGATCAGGTCTGATTCGAATTCGGCCATCAGTCCGAGGACGCCGATGAACATCTTGCCCATCGGGTCGGTGGGGTCGTAGATCTTCCCGTCGATCGACAACGCCACACCCTTGTCCGCCAGTCGCCCCACAGTCTCGTGAAGGTCCTTCGCTGATCGGGAGAGCCGGTCGAGTTTGGTCACGCAGAAGACGTCGCCGTCGCGGGCGGCGTTGATCGCATTGTCGAGTCCGGGTCGCTGTGTCTGCCGGCCACTGATTCCGTGATCGACGTAGACCCGGTCTCGGCCGACACCTTCCTTGGCAAGAAGCTCGACCTGAATCGACGAATCCTGAGCCGCCGTACTCACACGCGCGTAGCCGATCTTCATTCCACTCCCGATTTTTGCCGTTCACGACGTCCAGTGGACGAATCGTCCGTTAGAAACTATGCCATATCGGATTATTTCAACGGACAGCAAAATGGACGGAACGCGCAGAAATTTCCCCAGGTGAATCGCACGTAGGAGCGTGTTCGAGATCGTCCGGTATGACGATGGTCAAAACGCACGCCCAAACCCGCAGGAGGGCGCTCAGCGGATTTGGATGAGGAGGTGATGGTTGAGATTCTGGTTGGGTAGCGTGCGTATGTGACTCTGGAAGAGAAGTTGTGAAAGCGCCACCCCGGTCGGTGGCCGTGACAGTGCTGGTCTTTGCCGGTTTCGGCCTAACGTGTGGACTCATAGGTGCTGCGGTGTTGCGGTGGTACTACTCCCAACCGTTCACGATCTATACGGCCAGTTACCAGCAAATGACTTCCGATCGATACGGATCGACAAGGTCTCGGTTTACCGATTCATAGTGGGGCTGATCATTGGTGGACCCATTTTCGGGGCCGCAGGCGGAGCACTCGTTTCAGTGGCGGATTGGAATCTCGCGCGGCGAGAACACGCATGACTCTGTCTAAATGACTCTGTTCAATTCCCGTCTTCCAAATAAGAAGGCACGAGCGCGAAACCGGTTGGTTCGGTCGCGCTCACCCCTTCGGAAATGTGGAGCACATGTTTTCCTGGATAGCGACGTTCGACAATGAGCACAACATGACTGAGGTGTACAAAGGGTCTGCGCCCGACGAAAGTTCCGCCTTCAAAGACATGATTGCCACTGCTCGAGGGGTCTACAGGGAACGGCCAGACGTACGTGCGCGACACTGCAGTTTGGGTATTGCAGCGGATCGGTTTGTCCCCTACAAGCTGTCGACTGCGGCAACTTCAGTGCTCCTCCCAGACGAGGAACTGATCGAACTCATCAACGCTGCGATGGAAGCCCAGCGCTACCGCGATGAAAACTACCGCCGCACCATGGAAGAGTCGCGGGCCTCGCGGAAGAAGTCGGTGCCATCCGAGGTGGTACTGCCGACGTCGGTGGGAGAGTCGTGGGCTCGGATAAGTGCCTGGTGTGACGCGTCGACGCCCGGTTGGGACACTGAATTCGCTCCTTCGACCGCAGAATTGTGCGTGCGGTACGCCGCCGCGACCTCGTTGACGTGGCCGGAACAACTCGTCGATTTCTACACAGTCCACAACGGGACCAGAGGGATGATGATCACCCCACTCGGACCGTTCTTATCTCTCGACGAAATGCAAACGTATCGAGAAGCGATGCTTCAGGCATGGTCCGATCAGCCCGATGAGGATGCAGGCGAGGTCCGATCAGCCCGATGAGGATGCAGGCGAGGCCGGCACCTTCCAACGGCGATTCGTGAAGGGATTAATTCCGATCGCTGGCAATACCGACTCACTCTTTGTCGTCGATCTTCGACCTGGAGCCGCCCACGGATCGGTAGGACTCTACTACGGGGAGGATGGAATCGACTCATCACCGCAGTGGGAAAACCTCGCCACGTTCGTCGGCGACATAGCCTCCGCCCTCGAGAACGGTAGCACTTTCTGGTCCTTCCACCCGGTAGTGTCCGAAGGCTATCTCGACTGGGATCTGGACTAGCAGCAGAAGCACTCGTTTTGCCCGAGTGCGTCCGCAAAGGCCGTACCCGTCGTTATGAGGATTTGTATCCGAGATCGTCCGGCGTGGCGATGGTCAAAACACACACCTTAACCCGCAGAACGGCGCTCAGCGTTGATTGCTTGCAGGGGTAGAACCTTCATAAAGAACGCCCAGCCAGAGACCCCTGGCCGAGCGTTCCTCATGGTCCTCAGTCGTCAATCCGAGATGGTCACGGCGGCCCTCCTTGGATTGCGTAGGCCTTGTATTTCCCATCCCACTGCAGGTACAGATTCACCCATCCCACTGCAGGTACAGATTCATCTGCCCTGACAGCCCTTCGATTCCGTAGATCGATTTCCCAAGCGGATACATCTTCGTAACCTCTGAATCGCCCTGGTTTCGGTGGATCAGCTCTCGCAGCGGGCCTGCTTCGATCATGAACTGGTGATAGTCGGTGTCGATGACTGATTGGTGTCGTTCGATGGTCACTTTCGAGCTTCTTCCGACTGGTGTGGTGGGGGTTATGTGCAGGTTTCGGTGATCATGGGTTCGATCGGCATTTCGGACAGTGACGTCACCCCTGCAATTCGGGCCTGGAGGCACACACCGGCAGACATCCATTGTTCCCAGTCAAGTCCCAGTTCCTCGTCGAGATAGCCTTCAAGACTTGTCTGATCGGACGGATCCGCAATTCGGCCGAGCTCGAACCGACGCTCGACGACGCCTTCGCGTGCGAGAACGAATGTGGACAGCATGTTGACATCCCACTGGACAGTGATGCTGGTGCCGAAGGCTGGAGTTCCTGAGTGGGGTGTACCCCGATGATGCGGGGGCGATCGCCGAGCACGGCATCGTGGCCGCGCTCGATGATGATGATGCGTTCGTGTTCTTGCTGCGCTTGGTCGGTCCAGAAGCCCCGGCGTTCGCGGATGAACTGTGGCAGTTGATCAGTGGTTTTCTCAACAGTCGCCGCGTCGAGGAGTTGTTCGGAGGCTCTGAGGATGCCGGGTTGGCGGATCCCGACACAGTGAGAAGGCCGAGATACCTCCCGCCTCCTACTCGACCGAGGATCCCAAGGTGAGAGTGTCTGGCGGCTACCGCCGTGCCAAATAATTCAGGGAAGAATGTGCCAAACAATCCCGAGAGTCACAGCGTAGCCCAAAAGTTCACCCATGAGGCAGCAGTGTTCTGCCCGTGACCTGCGTTGTTTTCGCTACGGACGTGACGTCCAACCTCAATTGTTGGTGTGGGAACTCTCCATCGGCGACGAATATGCAGTCATGATCGGCTGGAATGGAACGCGTGGCATCAGCGGTTTCAGTTTGGGCGATGGCCAGTCGATGGACGCTTCGTTCGCTCAAGCAGCGGCGTGGGTCGCAGATATAGTTCAGACCGAGTTGGCTGGCTACGACTTCGTGGAAGGGCCCCATTTGGTGAGCCGCTCGCTATCAGAGAATCAACGCGTGTGAATACAGCTGGCTGAACCGTGCCGGGTTTCTTGCCGCTCCTATGCTGGCGACATCTCCGGCTGGAGAATCGATAGTTGAGAGTAATAGGTGGCCTCGAACTCGTCGGGAGTGACGTAGTCCAAGGTGCTGTGCAGGCGGCGGGCATTGAACCAATCCACCCATTCCATCGTCGCGAATTCGATGTCGTCGATCGTCTTGATCGCCCCTTGCAGAAACGGACGGCTCTTGGAAACTGCTTCTGTCTTGAACAGTCCGATTGTCGACTCCGCAAGGGCGTTGTCGTAGGCGTCGCCGACGCTTCCAATTGAAGCTGCAATTCCTTCCAGCGCAAGCGTTTCTGCGAACGAAATTGATGTGTATTGACTGCCGGCATCGCTGTGATGGATCAGTCCGTCACCGACCCGATTTCCACCGTGATCGCGTCGCCACAACGCCATCTTCAACGCCGTGGTGACCATCGCCGTGTCCTTCACTGTGGAGGCATGCCAGCCGACAATTGCCCGGGAGAAGCAGTCGATCACGAATGCGACGTAGACGAATCCAGCCCAGGTTCGGCAATAGGTGAAGTCGGTAACCCATGTGCGGTTCGGAGCGTCAGCGGTGAAGTCGCGATCGAGCAGATCGGGTGCCCGCCGACTGTCCTTGCCGCCCGGAATTGTAGTTCGGTGCTGCCGGCCTCTGACCACCCCGTTCAGTCCTTCGTCGCGCATCAAGCGGTCGATGGTGCAGGCCGCGACATGGTGGCCTTTGCGGCGCAGGTGAGCAGTCATCTTTCGTCGGCCGTAGAGCCCTTCGGCAGTGCCGATCGTGGCCCGCAGTTCCTCGATGAGGTGGGCGTCGGTGATCGTCCGTGCAGATGGTGTTGCGGTTTTCCAGTTGCGATACGTGCGTGGGGCGACCTGGAATCCTTGTGCGGTGAGCACTCGGCAAATCGACTCGACCCTGAAATTTTGTGCACGCATATCGTCGATGAACTGGACTATCAGCGGCGGCGAGGGTCGAGTTCCCTCGCGAAGAAAATCGATGCCGACTTCAGAATTTCGTTGGCTTCCTTGAGTTCTCGGTTCTCACGCTCGAGATCTTTGATGCGTTGCTGTTCCGCAGACGTAGCACCGGGAACTTGGTTGGCATCAATCTGGGCTTGCTTGGTCCAGTTCCGCAGCGATTCGGCGCCGATACCGAGTTTCGGGCCTATCACCTGACATGCGGAGTAGACGGACCGATATTCGTCGAGGTGATCGAGGACCATCCTGACGGCTCGCTCACGTTGCTCGGGCGGGTAACGCTTGGGCATGATCTGCATCCTTCACAAAAACGGATGCGGCATCAAACCCGGCACGGTTCATACCGCCGTACTGCTTGCGCCAGTTGTAGAGCGTCGGCACGGAGACGTCGAGTTGTCGGGCGATTTCCTCGACGTCGGCGCCTGTGGCGGCGAGTTCGTCGCCTTGGCGCAGTTTGCGGATGATCTGTTCGGGAGTGTGCCGTTTACGTCCAGCCATGAGTTGCAGCCTTCCATGCCCTTGATCAGGGCGGAAGGATTCTCATAACTTGCGGGTCACTTGACTGGGGTCATGCCATTCGTCCAGTGGCCCTCACAAGGTCGCTATCTGCTGGTGCCGCGGCAGATCGACGGAACAGCCGTCTGACTCGACCCTCATACCGGTAGCGTGATCGCTCGGATCGGTGAACTTTCCACGAGCGTCAATTGGTGATGTAGGGCTCCGATCGCTTATGCCGCTCCCATGAACAGCAGAATCCTCGGGGCCGCCCGCTACGCTGCATGATGCGTTGACCTGTTGAGACCAAGAGCGTTTATGAAACGTCGTTCGGAGAAGCGGAAAATCGGAGCCGATCGACTGCAGAGATCGTCCTGGGCCCCGCTTGAGCGGTTGCCTGCATGGTTAGCCATCCGCATGTATGTCGTGGGCCCACCCCTGTAGCAGTTTCCGTGAGGGAGAAGTCTCCAGTCCGCATCAATAGCAAAATTGCGCCCGACCAACGCTGAATGGAGAGATTGCAATGGCAAAAGATATCAGCATTGAACTAACAGATCGCATTGAACGAATGGACGCACTAGAAGATAGGTTGGGTATCGAATTAGAAGATTTATTTGCTGTCTACGAAAATGACGGTTACTTCATCGAATTATTGGTAAACTTTGACTTGGTTGCAGCGTCGGGAAAAATTGATGATTCGCTGGAGGTCAATATTTCAGTCTATAACCGAAATGTCCAGTTGGTTGCTATAAAATATACTTATGCCAGCAAAGCTGGGTTCATAGGATGTCCGTCCCATTCGGTCTGAACGGGCGTGACTATTATCCACCGATCCCGGAGCTGGCAACGTGGAGGCCCCGCACCATCCACGATTGGCGGGCATTCATTAAGGACCCTCGAACAAGCCGCGCGATGGAGAAGGCAACAGCCTGGCATTAGTATCGACTCGTCGAAACAGTAGTGCATGTTCGTGCACAGTAATTCTGACTTAATGCAGCAGTCTTCTGAAACTGACATACCCGATCAAGATCGAAATGCGACTGACGAAGGTGACTGATAGAGATAAGGAAACTCCACCGAAAGTGGAGCTGCCCGTCACTTTCTCTAGGTGTACTACTCGACTTCGAAGATCTTCATGACTTCGTCGCCATAGTCGTTGATCACTTTCACTGCGATTCGTCCAGTACTGGGCTTCGGGAACGGTCGTGACGTCGTGGAGTACAGTGAATCCCACGCCTCCGCGTCAATATCAGCTTTAAGTGACCGTTGCAGCTGTTCATAGGGCTTGCTCCCGCCGGTGAAGTAGCAATGCCGGACGAAAAATGACTCCGAGTTGTAGTCGCTGTCGATCATCCACAAGGCAATCTGCGAAGTATCATGGGTGCGAACTTTCCCTGTGTTTGGGTCGTAGACATCGACGCCGAGCAGGTCTACTACCACGGTGTCACCATCGACGTTCAGTTCGATGTCCGGCTCACCGAACACCATGAACAAGTTCCCGGCGCCGGTTTTTTTGAGTTCGTCACCCATGAGCAGGTCGGCATTCATTCGCACGAACAGGACAGGTAACCGGCCCAGGTTCCGTGAGGCTGCTACTTCCGCGAAGTCGTCAGTCTTCTCCAGGTCGCCACCACCGTCTACTGTCTTGACGCCGCTTGCAGCTGGATCGAATGCAAATGCGAGTACTGCGAGGACATCGATATCGCCGGCTGTGATCGCCTCGCGGGCAGCATCTTTCACGAACCGCGGTGAAACCGTCCCATACTGCGGACCTATCGCCAACCCGACCCGCAGAGGTGCCTCACCAGACTCGGTGCTCTGCGCTGCTACTGCCTGTACGAACTGTCCTGCGTAAGGTTCTAGAGCCTCAAGCTCCATACGCTCTGACTTTCGGCCATTTTGGATCCCTGACGCGGACAGATTCGAGAGAATCATCTGTTCGAATGATTCATTATTGGAAACGTCATCACCGAGTTCGTACTGCTGATTCAGGCTGGCACGCTGTTCCCCGCTCGTATCCTCTCCTCCGTTGAAGGAAGCAGCCCGATGCGGTGATAACGACTCGACCGTGAATCGTCCCGCCACGCGAACTCGACGAGGATCTTCATAAGGTCGGTCATACAGCAACTCCTGGTCAGCGTGTCGCGATATCGCCTTATCGATCTCGTCTCTAGCCATCCCCTCTACAACGTCAGGGTTATTGGCTATAGAACGAAGCATCACATGAGGAACCCGTGCGTATACGAATCCGTGACGGATATCGTTGGTTGCAAGACCGCTTGATGCCGGGTGCGCGGATAGCTCCCACTCTTTGCGGCGACCCGCGTCCGAGTCCGCGAGAATGTAGTACGGATACTTTGACGCCATCAGCCGTTGACGTGCAAGTGCAATTGCTACTCGTGAGGTGTCAATTGTTATCCAGCGGCGTCCATACTGCTCAGCAACCGTGGCTGTGGTCCCCGACCCGCAGGTAGGGTCCAGAACCAAGTCACCAGGATCAGTGCTCATAAGAATACAGCGTTCGATCACTTTGTTCGCGGTCTGGACGACGTAGACCTTGTCGCCACCGAACTGGTTCTGGCCAACGGTATCGGTCCAGACATTGACCAGCGGATAGGCGGGAAAGTCGTCAAGGTAGCGAATGTAGCCCAGGTTCTTTCCGCTGCCCGCATGTACGCGCTCAGCGAGAAGTAGTCGCTGCATACCTTCTTCACTGGTCTTCCAGACCCCGGGATGGGGACGGTACGTTCGGCCGTTCACGGTCACGGGGTAACGAGTCTTATCGACTCCAGAAGTCGACGTCAGGTTGTCTACGCCGAAGATACGTGCGCCATCTGGTACTGGTTGGCCGCGCTTTTCCTCTTTCAAGAGTGGCCGAGTTGTCCCGTCCGCCAATCTCACGCTGGTGTAGAGGCTTCCCCCTTCTTGCCCTGCTTTTTTCTCTTTCCATAGCGCGCGATACTTGACTCGATCTTTGCTCTTTGCATACCAGAGCACATAGTCGACGACGCTCGGAATGCTTTTTAGTTCTCCAGGACTTCCTGCACCTGTTGTCTTCTGAACGACGATCGTCGAATAGTAGTTCTCGGCTCCGAAAACCTCATCAAGCAGGCTGCGGACAAGGTGCAGGTTCTCCTCGCTGATCTGCACAAATATTGATCCGGAGGCTGCGAGGAGATCGTGTGCGGCGACCAGTCTGTCTCGCAGGTAGGCGAGGTATGAATTGATGCCATATTCCCAGGTGTCGCGAAACGCCTTGATCATCTCGACATCGCGAGTAATGTGCTCGATCTTGCCATCTTTGACAGTGCGATCACTCGCAGCAGTTTGGAAGTTGGATCCGAACTTGATTCCATAAGGAGGATCGAGATAGACCATTTGAACTTGTCCGCGAAGGCTCTCTCGTTCAGCAAGTGATCCCATGACCTGCAGTGAATCGCCCAAGATCATCCGGTTTGACCAGTTGGCCGAGTGGCGGTAAAAGTCGACGGAGTCGTATTCGTCGAGTCCATCGAATACATCGAACATGGCTATCTCGGGTTCGAGTTCGTCAGCCTTGGCAGTTTTACGGAGATTTTCGATCAGCACTCGGGGGTCGATCTTCTCCTGGATGAAGATCGGCGGGGCGTCGACTTTGAGGTCTTGGGCATCTTGGGCGTCTTTGCCCTTCCACACCAGTTGAGGATCCAGTGATGTGTCACGGGGATAAAGCACTACCCTCGGTGCTTCGATCTCGGGTGTCACGAATGCGTGAGCGTCTGCCGTGGGCAGATTGGTGCGCTTGTCGCCATGTTCAATCCGTTCGACCGGTGTTGGGCCTTTGGGTACGGAAGCCTTGCGTGCGTTCATTCTCGGGGGCTCCGTTTCAGAGGGTTAGCTGGTCGGGTGTTGACAGGTCTGCGGGGATCGGAAGATCGTTGTTGAGGTGTCGGATCGCTTCGGTAAGCGCATGACGCGCGCCGCTCATGGATCGAATCTCGACATAGCCCCATCTGCCGAGTCCACCGTGATTGTTAACCGCGGGGATCCAGGTGTTACGTGCCGTTTCCGCCTTGGCCAACGTCGGGCCGGCGGGCTTCTGACCTCCGGAAACTTCGACGATGAGGGTTCGAGTGTGCGGGTCGCCGTCGCGTTCGACCAGCTTCACGAGAAAGTCCGGGTGGTACTCGGCTGCCTTGCCTTTATGGACGTAAGGGATTGTGAACCCAAGGTGGTCGTTTTTCACGTATGACGCCACCAGCTCAGCCATGTCCTCAAGTGTCTCGGCAATGGTTTTCTCCCACTGGTTGACACCGCCTGCGCGTGCTGGGTCTAGGACCACGTGGGAGATCGGTGATCGCTCAGTGTCGATCACGGGTTTACGGGTCTGAAAGTACACGTTGTCGGTGGAACCGATTGGCCGAAACTCCCGCAGTACGGGGCGAAGCCAGGTGATGCGCTTCTCTTCGTCTTGTTCGGTGAGTGCTTGGTAGATGTACTCGGAGGCCTCGACGAGACGTTCGGTGGTTTGCATGATTTCACCGATGTGGCGGCCAGCTTCGATGGTGACGCACTCGCGTAGCCAAGTTCGGCAGAGCTTGGATATGTCACCGAACAACCATGGTCGGCGGGAGTTGTCGTCTGCCGTCAGTTGACGGGCGATCAGAGTTTCAGCAAGTTTGTATGCGACCGTTTGTTCACGGATGCCGCGCATGTTCCTTCCTTCGATGACGACCGATTCTCCTACCAGCCCGGAGGTTTCGGTCCAGGTAGGAACATTAGATGCAGACAGCAGGTAGTTGCGGGCGGTCGTGATGTCGATTGTCGGCGGCAGGTCCGGCTGTTCGATCCGGTAGCCCTGTACATGCGGAAACACGATCTTCATGCTTTCCCGCTCAACTTTTGTGTAAACCTCGACAGCGGGAGGGGACGGTGGTGTGTCTACGACGGTGCCATCAGAGGGAATGAATGCGAACGGGATTCCGTAAACGTTGGCGTACTCGGGATCGAACATCCCTTGGTCGTTGAGTGCATAGGAACGACGGCGCAAGCCTCGGCCCACCACTTGCTCACACAGAAGTTGGGAGCGGAACGCACGGATACCGAGGATATGGGTGACGTTGTTGGCGTCCCATCCCTCGGTAAGCATCGATACCGAAACCACGCAGCGAACGTCGGCACCGAGCTTGCCGCGCTTGCCGACGGTGTTAAGCACTTCGCGTAGCAGATCCTCATTGGTGATCGAGTCGGCATCTGCACCTGGGTAGCGGATGCGATAGTCAGCTTTGAAGGCCTCGATCTCTGCGGCCGCGGTCTGTGCGAAATCGCTGGTGAATGATTCGCCGGACTCGATGGCTTTCGAGTCGATAAGCAGTGAAAGCGGCCGTGCATGGGGTCGATCACCAATCCCATTCGCGAACAGCGGCAGGTTGCCCGACTTGTAATGGTCGCGGCCGTCCTCGTCGTCGGCAAGGGAAATTACGCCGGCGACCCACTGGTAAACCAGCTTCGAGACCAAGGTGTTCGAGCACACTACGATGAAGACTGGGGGCGGTTCACCGAGGTCGCGGAGTTGTTCTTCCCAGAGCGCGTATGCCTTCTCATAGTCCGCGTACAGCGACTCGAGCGCACCTTGGACCACCGGTGGCGGCATCCAAGTATCCGGGTTAATTGCCTTGTCAGTATTCCTGGCGGGTAGCTTCGGATCGATGTTGTCCCACAGGTTCAGATACGCCACAGTAGCGCTGGCAGCGTCGTCGTTGACGGGGGTGCGCGGCACCTTGACAAGACCCGATTCGATGGCATCCATCAAGGAAAAGTCAGACGCAACCCATGGGAAGATGAATCCTTCCGGCCACCCGGATCCGGTTAGGTAAAACGGTGTGGCGGACAGGTCATAGACCGTCTTGATGCCAACTTTTTTAGCAATCGAGTGCAAGCCGCGAAACCACATTCGAGCCGCTTCGGTGGCTTCCTTCACCTCAGTCTTCTCGATCGTGGAAAGTTTTTTCACCTCGGCCGCGGCCTCATCGGTGGCGCGATCTACGTAGCAATGGTGTGCCTCGTCGTTGAACACGACGATTTCAGAAAGCTTTCCTTTACCTGTGAAGCCACGCAGCACACGCGAGACCATCTGCTCTGGGGTTTCGGTGAACGGGTCGACGGACTTACCGACGTTGAGCAGTGTTCGAGTGTTTTTGGCAATCCCCTTGGCTTCATTGACTAAACGAAGCTGTAATTGATGGTAATTGATGATCTTGATTTCAGCTTGTCCGAGGGCATGCTGCAGGTCAGGCGGGACAAGATCGCGTTCGTCGTAGTAATTGTCCGGAACTGAGGGTTGCAGTACCTGCAACCGATCACGGATCGTAACGCCTGGCGCCACAATCAGGAACCGTTTGGAGAAGCGTCCGTCGCGAGGCGAATGCACTTTGTTGATGGTGTTCCAGGCGATGAGCATGCCCATGACAACAGTCTTGCCGGCACCGGTCGCCATCTTGAGTGCGATTCGTGGCAGATCCTGGTTGTGCTCTGCGTTGATCGCATCCATGCGAGTACGCCAGTCGGTATTGCCTGCTCGGCCCGCGACCTCAGCGAGGTAGATCGCTGTCTCGGCGGCCTCTCGTTGGGCGAAAAGCACGCGGTTCTCTTTGTCCGGGTTGGACCAGTGTTCGAGGAGTTTGCGAGTGTATGGCGTGACGGTCGGATAGCCACGCATCCGCCATAATCCCACTTCGCGGCGCAAAGAGTTGATCAGATCGTTGGTTTCACGGCGTTCGCGCGTGATGTCGAGATCGAGAGACTGCTGCTCAGCGGCAGGGACTGACATCGCCGCTGCGGGCGTGGAACCCTTCTTCGCCTTGGCAATCGGAACGAACGATTCCGAAGGTCTGCGTCCATCAACGATTGTGCCGGTTGGGCCTTGCTGACCGAGTTCGTGGTGCCTGCTCGGGATCTCGTACGGGTTGTTGAGGATCGGCTGAGCGATTGTCCCACTCATCGTAGGCTGCAAATCTGTCGTTCCACGCTCTTTCGCACTGCCGCGAACTCCTCCCTCGCTGCGCCAGTGTGACGCAGTCCTTACCGCTGGTGGACGATGAACCTCCAGTACAAGAGACGCTACCGGGTCGCCAGTTGAAACATTTGAACACTCGGTACTTTGAGTAGCCAGAGCTCGGATACTCGGCTTTTTCGGGTCAGAGATGGGTGGGCCTCGATACTTTCTGATGACCTCCGTGATCTCGCCATTCCGGTGGAAGTAGTCAGCAAAATCGTCGGCAATCTTTACATTGGCTCCGATCTGCCCCTGCTCTGTGCCGAATGATGCCTGAGTCGTGGTGGGTGCTGGGTTTGCGCCACGGCGACAAAGCTTCGGACAAAGCTGTGGTCAGGCCGGTTTTTTCGGTGGTGCGGATCAGGGTGATGGCTCCGCCGTGCGACACGAGGGCGTTGCCGGTGGTGTCGATGGAGAGTTTCGGGTAGCAGGAAGTAGACTTGTGCACCTGAAAGGTGATCCTTCTGTTCGGATGAATACGGGCCTCAATATTCCGCATTCTTCCAGGTCGGGTCGCCTTTCTTTATGTCCGACTCAGGATTTCGAAGCACTCACCGTGAAAGCGCGAGGTTAACGGCTGCATATCGGGTTCAAGCAGGACTGCCGATCCCGATCAGCTCAACGATCACGACTAAGGTAAACGGCCATGCGAAGTCGCTCTCGGGGATGCACTATTCAGGTTCACTTGTGGAATGGAGATCCTCACGGTATTCGGGTTGTTAGCCGTGCCGGCTGGGACGGGTATCTCCTCGTAATTCCCTCGTCTGAAGCTGACATTGCGCGAGAGCTCGACGAGGAGCTGAACCGAATCAGCACCGTCGTGATGCTGGGTCCGGCCGAAAACGGCAGACTCCGTGTGCGTCTCACACATGCCAGCCCAGCTGTAGCCCAACTGGGTGCCTTCGCCTCAGATCAACTGTGGACCCATATGTTCGTGCTCGGCCGAGAGTCCGACTTTCCTCAGGTATTCGCCCGCCAAGTAGCCTTACGTCTCATCCAGGCAGCTCGTCGCCATGGGCAGGTCGAAGTTGTCGAAACGTATCCCACTCCGCCTAAGCCAGTTCGGGCGGCTGTGCGAGACGAGGTCGATGCCTTCACAAGAGAAGCCATGGTCTTCTTGGCGCTCTGTGGGGTAACGATCTTCGACACGACCATTGAGAGGGAACCCTCTGCATCTCAGGGCCCCAGCTGCACAACCACGAATGCGCCGATTATCGGTTCCGGCCGACACGGGAGATCTGGTTCTGCGTCGGCCGATACACGCCCTCCGCCTGCACGACCTTCACAAGCCAGATCTAATCAGATGACGGAGAAGGCGTACTACGACGAAGATATGCACCTCCTCCTCGAACTCGGGTTACTCAAGGGCGGACAGCTGCTCCAGCTGCCTCAGCCACGGAAAGGCGTCACTCACCAGGCCACAGTCGAGCCTGACGGTGCGTTGCGGTTCCAAAACAGGCGGTATCCGTCACCATCCGGTGCAGCGGTGGCAGCTACCGGAAGTTCAAGCAACGGCTGGATCGCATGGCACACAACGGACGGCCGACCACTTGATTTCCTTCGAAAGACGGCTCGTAAGAGCAAGGGTAAGAGTTAGCTTGTCCGTGATCCTGTGAAGTACCGACGAAGGCTGTTTATAACAGCTTGAGTCGAGATGAAGATCAACTGTGGAAACGGTGCTCTCTACCAGTGGCGGCTGCACCTCGATTATCCCAGCGATTGCGCTTTGCCTCGTTGTGGATTGTTGATTGCGAAGGAATCAGAATCCGCTACCACCAGTCGAAAATCGATCGGTATTCGACGCTTGAGTAGCTATTGCATTCGTGCAGTTCAGATCTGTTCGGATCTGTCGAGAACTCGTGTCGAGAATCTATGTCGGATTGCTGCATGGCATGGCGTTTTCGACGTTAATTAGGCGACGTTCTTGTGGCGGTGATCCACATCAGGCCAGAGCAATGCCCGCCAGCATCGTGTCACCAGCAAGGGATGGGTTGGTTGTTGAGGCTAAGGCTGGTTATAAACATTTTCTCGTACTGTGCAGCTGCGGTGGAATTCCGGTCGATGGCTGCTCGGAGTTAGGCGTTCGCTATACCAGGATGTGTTTCGGCATCGTGAGGCAGTGACTACCCTCCAGAAGGAGGCCCCTGCCATGGCAAGGGCCTCCTCTTACGGATCCGGAGAGCGCAACTACTGGTTAGCTGCCGAAGGGACTTCCCGAACTGGTCGAACCGGAGCTTCCGGCGGTGTTCGAGCCGCCGTCGTTATCGCCGGGGTTTCCCCCCGCCACCTCCACCACTATTGGATTCAGCAGCTGAGATGCCAATTATTTGCGGCGCGGAATCCTGCGTATCGGACACGAGCACGTTGACCTCGAGGTGGTCTCCTCCGTCCGTCTCGAGGATGATCCGATGATCCCCGTCGTGGGCGTCGGAAGGAACATGGAAGGAAACCACTGCGGAACCTTGATCGTCAGTGGTGAATTCGCCGACCAGGACGGGATCGGACGCCAGGAGCGCCCTTCCGGCGGAGTTCTTCTTCATTCCGTTGGCGCTGACGACAACTTCCTGACCTCGTGCGAGTGTCGTGTTTGCCGCAGGAGAGCTACCTCTGTCGCTGCAGTCCAGGCTGAGCACGTCCAAAACTTTGCCCATCGACTGCGCTGGATATCCGGTTCCTGAATGCTTTGCGAGCTCCCCGTACGTGATCTTGTTAACGCTTTTCGCGACGTCGATGAGGACGGAACGAGCGGCATCAAGCGTCGTTGACAGCAATTCCGTGACGGTTATCTCGGCGTTGCCCTTCCACGGAATGGTGATGGTCGATTGAGATTTCCACATCGGAGCTTTTACGGTCATTCGTCCTCATTCTCGTTTGCCGGGCAGCGTCGACTTGAGATTCGCTGCTAGGCCGGGTGCCGTGGTGCAGCAGGCGTCGGTGACGGTGGCGCTCGGAAAGGGGCGGAAAAGAACCTCTACGGACAAGAATCGAATCGGGCCAACGACGGTGTCGGTCTGAGGGTAAGCGATCGCTCTCAACTTTTCGGGTTAACCTGCGTGGGGCAAAACCCGCGCGAAAGGCGTCGATATGGACATGATCGGTCATCCAGAGATCAGGTACGTTGTGCCGCCGGTTGATATGAACGGGGTGGCGACAGGCCACGCGCCACGAAAGCGGCATGACGTGGACTGCGGACATTTCACATTCGATGGCGACACGGTTCTTGGTTCACCACAATTGGCTACCGAAGAACAGATGCGAGATGTGCCTCCCTGCCGGGACTGTGTGAGCAGAACGGCCTCCGCCGAACGCGAATCGCAGGCACGAGGCTCCGCCGGCCCCACCGGGCCGCTGTGCCCGACCTGCTTTGTCTCCACGCCCCTCAACGGCACATGCGATACCTGCGACTGAGAACCTATGGGAGCCGATGGACGCATTGAAGATTCGGTTCTGACTACGTCATCCAGGCCGGGGAAGCTGCCGCGATCTCATCAGCCATCACATCTGCATCGCCCAAATGTGGACACGTTTTCCCTGATTCAGTGCGGGGTTCCACACACTTCGAAGGAATCCGTGAGTCGGGAAAGGAACTGTAGTTCTCGGCGTACAAGATCGTGTCGTCATCTGTCAGATCCGTGTGACTGACCGCCGGCCGACGTCCTCATTCGTGGATGTACTCCACGTTCGATTCCTTGTTCTTCTTCTCGAGATAGGCGCCGAGCATCCAGATGAGGTTGTCGGCGCGTGAGTAGTTGCCGTCCGGCGTGATCGCAACTCCGACCAGTGAGCGGATCCCCGAACCGCTCAGTGAGCGTGGATATTCGGGAAAGTTTCAGGTGCGGATCACGCCGACTTTGCATCGCAAGCTTGCCTGTGACGCTGCTGAGGAAGGTGTGTCGCTTAACGCGTTGGTCTCCGAACGTCTCGCTTCTGCCTGATTGGCGTTGGGATGGGAAAGTTATCGTCGACGGCGGCTGGAAAGTGGCCCATTTTCGGCCCTAACGGTATGCGGTTTGCTGGATTTGGAGTGCGAACCAGTCGGTGAGCCATTGGATTGCGTTGCGGCCGGTGTTGTCGACGGTGAGTTGTGTGTAGTTGGTGTGTGCGCCGGAGGCGACGAACGTGGCGGCGTTGAGTCCTTGGCCGACGAGGGTTGCCAAGTCTTCCGTGTCTTGCGTTCCGGCCATCGCGGTCAGGGAACTGGTCAGCCCGCTCAAGTCCATGTTCTGGGTTTGGCGGCTGATCTGCGTGGGCGAGACGGATGGGGAACTTTCTTTGCCCAGTAGTGATGCCTCGGTCTTGCTCGCTGTCCCGGTGAGCATTGTTGTTGCGGCGGAGGCGAGGTCGAGTCCGATTGGTAACAGTCCGGCGAGCGCGGCCGGGTTTCCTTCGAGAACCTGCCAGGCGATTTCTTGGATCTGTCCGACACTGTTGGCGGTCGCGATGATATCGATCCTGGAGAGGATGTTGCAGACGATTGCCGCGATTTGCGCGGTGCCGGTCGCGTCCGGGATGGCGGAAAGGATCTGCGAAATCCATGCGAGGTCGACGTCGGCGGCCATTTTCACCAGTGGTGCGAACTGGTTGTTGAGATCGCCTGCGATCTGGTGGGCTCCGGCGACGTCGAGAGCCGTCACTCTCTGCGGCAGCATCGCGAGATCATTCAGAATCGCTGGGTAGTTGATGGAGGTGATACCGGTTGCGATGTTGAGAACTTGATCGACCACGACCCGCGGCTTGAGAACTGCCAGCACGCTCGATGCCTGGCCGAGGACATCCGGTGGGGTGGTGGCCAAGGGTGCTACCTGGTTGTTTAGTGCCGTGGCGGTGCCGGCGAGCGTGCCAGCTTCCGGTGAACTTGTCGCCAGGGATGTGTTCCCTGTGTCGATCAATTGCGTTGCAACGGACGCGATCCTGTTTACGTTTGACAACGCGCCCGACAGATCCGAAGCCTGGGCGTCTGCGAGTACCTGGTTAGCCGCGTTCTCCGAAGTACCTGCCGGGGCGGCGGCGAGTCGGCTCGTCGATGCTGGGTTCGCAGCCGCGGAAGTGAGAAGCTCCGCCAGCGGGCTCAAAGTGCCCAGCAGTGCTGTCGCGCTGTGGGCGACGCTGGAGACGTTGACCGATTGCCGCGCGGGAGGGTTGAGCGCTGCTGTCAGGTCGGCAACGTCGTCGCCGATGCCGCTCAGGTTGGCGTGGGAGAAATCGGACGTCAGGGCGGTCGCCAGACGTGAGCCGCCGCCGACGACTGTGGAGTCGGTGGATGCGCCCGGCGACTTACTCAGAACGGTTCCGAGCGCCCCGAGAATGCTGTTGCGTCCTTTGTCGATGGAGCAGTAGAGGTCTTGCGGGTCGCAGATCGTCGCGACCCGCCCTCTGAGCATGCCCATTCCCTGGGGGCGCGGGTCGGCAATTCCGGTCCCGGCGACGGATGGTCCGACGACGGATTCACCTTCAGTTCCTCGGCCAGGGTCCGCGAGCAGACCGACGGCGAGGACCTTGTCGGCGCTGATCGAGCCTTTCCCATTTCCGACGGCGGATGCGATGTCTCCGGCGGCATCCGCGCCTTGGGAGTAGCCGGAGAAGATGAATTTCGTCTGAGGACAGTTCGCGGCGACAGTGCTGACTTTGTCGTTGATGGCGTCGATGGCCGATGCCTTGCTGTCGCCGTAAGTTTTCCCCTGATCGAACGCCGAAGCAGAGTACGGGGTGTAGAAGATCTCAACTTTGTTGTTGTACTTCGTCTTCAGAGAATTACCCACCGCTGCGAGCATTCCGACAGGAACGCTGGGATCGGCGTCGGACGTCGTTTCCCACGTCCCAGGGGTCATCACTGCAAGGACGTCGGTGCACCCCGGCGTCGTCGCGGATGCGAGTGAGGGAACAGTGAGCGCCAAAGTCCCGGCACCGAGCGTCGACACGGCGAGCCCGAGCGCTAGTGCGCGTCGGCTCGAATCCGTCTTTCTGGTAGGTCGACGGCCGAATGATGTTGGTGCGGTCGACATGTGAGGTGGTGTCCGTTTCTGCCGGGATGATATTGCGTTCAGTGTTTACGGCAGTGGGTGCGGACGGCAAAGTCACTGTGGATAACTTTGCTGGTGGGCCGGTGTGTGGCGGCAGTGTCCAGTCGAGGGAGGTGGACGGACATCCTGCTCCGCGACTGTCGGAGGGACTAACTTCGGCCGATCTCGCGCTCGATCCCGCCGTTCATCGCAGGCTTGAACGTTGGCGTCCGGGGTGTTGGCCACTAATGCCGGATCTGGGTGGCGGTAAGAATCGACGCGCAGGTCAGTTGTGGAAGACTCGGTGCCGTGCCGATCGCCCAGATTATCCTGAGTTCGCTTACCTTGATCGTTGCCCTGATCACCGGAGAGCAATGATCAGAACCTGTGGATGGTTCTCGGCGAGGCGGCGTGAGTGGGCGCACCTTCCCGGGAATGATCTGAAA